>CAVDWO010000011.1:0-46171 GCA_963612845.1 Alistipes onderdonkii | reverse complement strand
GTTGTTTCTGATATTACCCGTTCCACTCGTGGTAACCGAAGGTGATGGGGCGCGTCTCCGCTGTCAGCGGAGCGAAGGTGTAGCCCGCGTCCCGGTAGCCTTCGATGATGGCGCTCAGCGCATCGACGGTCGTCGTCTTACCGCCGCTGTCGTGCATCAGGACGATCACGCGGCGCTTGCCGATGCCGTCAAGCGCGTTGGCGGCAAGGGTGGCGGGGCTCTGGAGCTTTGCGGAGGCGGCATCGCCGTTGGCGGCGTTCCAGTCAAAATAAACAAAGCCGCGCCGCGTCATCTCCGCGATGATCTCCTGGTAGATCTTGTTATTGTAGCTGTTGATGCTGCCGCCGGGGAAGCGGAAGATCTGCGGCTTGATGCCCGTAGCCTCCACGATCTGGCAGTACATCTGGTTGAAGTCCTCCAGATACGCCTCGACCGAGGAGTAGATCGTCTGGTAATTGTGGGTGAAGCTGTGGATAGCGAGCGTGTGTCCCGCCGCCACGATATCGCGCATACGCTGGAGATCTGCCTCGTCGGAGGTGCCGATGACGAAGAACGTCGCCTTGACGCCGTACTTGTCGAGAATGGCAAGGATCTCGTCCGTGCGCGCGGACGGACCGTCGTCAAAGGTCAGGTAGACGCTCTTTTCAACGTCCACGGAGCCGTAGTCTGCGCCCTCAGCGTAAAGCTCGGGATAGAGTTCGGTGTACGCGGGCGTTTCAGCCTCCAGCGGGGACGGCAGCAGCGCGCTGCTCTCCTCCAGCTCTTTCAGCGACTCCTGCGCGTCGAGCAGGGACGATTCCGCGGCGGACAGCTGCTCCGCCAGCGCGTCGAGCCGCTCCTGTGATGCGTGCAGGCGCGTGCCGAACAGAACGGCGAGCGCCGTCGGGACGGCGATCAGCACGATGACCGTGACCAGAAGCATATGCTTGAAGAAAAGCACGCTGCCGAAATACGGCTCCTTCGCGCTCGCGCCGGTCTCCGGCGGGTCAGTCGATTCAATATCCAGCTGCGGCGCATCGGCTTGGAGCTGCGCCGCGGGCTGCTGTGTGGCGATGCTGTGCATGATAGGCTCTCCTTTGTGCTTGGGCGGGGACGGGACGCGCCGCCTCCGCCGCCTTACTGCAAGACGGCGCTCCGCTTACTTGCCGGAGCCGTCCGTATGCATCTCAAGGCTGCCCTTGATGATCGCACCCTTGATGACGGAGAGCGTCCCCGTGACGACGCTGCCGTTGACCTGCGCGCGTTCCTCCAGCGCGGTGTTGCCGCTGATCTTCAGATCGCCGGTGATCTCTCCGGCGCAGAGCAGCTCCTTCGCCGTGACGCCGCCGAAGACCTTCGAGCCTTCGCTGACCGTGACCGTGCCGGAGCAGACCACGTCCCCCGTGAGGACGCAGTTGGAGAGATTCAGGCTGCCCGCGGTGATGTTGCTCTGAATGTCGGCGCGGAGCAGAACGACGCCCTCGGTGGAGATGTCGCCCTTGAAGCCGCCGGCGATCTCGATGTCGCCCTCGGTGCGGAGCGAGCCCTCGAAGCTCGTGCCGGGGGCAAGGAAGCTCGCGGCGGGCTTGGGCTTGATGATTGCGGGGATGGGCGCGGTCTTTTCCGCGGCAGGCACCGCGCTCTTGCTCTCGGCAAGACGCTTGCCCTCCGCGGGCGCGGGGGACTCTTCGCCGCCCGAGCCGACGCCGAACACATCGAATACTGCCTTTTTCATGTTGTTCCGCTTATCCATTTTTCTGTTCTCCTTCTCCTGAATATCGTTTTGCCGGTGGGATAAACTTAAATCATCTGCCCGGAGGAGCCGTCCTCGGAGCACGGGGCATAGCCCAGCAGCGTCCCGGGAAGACGGACCCACAGCTTGCAGAAAAGTGCGTTGTAATTGTCTACGGCTTGACGGTAAATGCTCTCGCTGCGCTCCAGCACCTCCATGCACTGCGGATCGTACCGCTCCGCCGCCCTTTCGCGGCAGGCGGCGAGCTGTCCGGCAGCGCCGTCAACGATTTGCTTGCGCTCGCGCAGAAGGCGTTCCGCTCTGAGCAGCCACAGCAGCGCGCAGAGCAGCAGACCGACGCCTGCGATCAGCCATGCGGCCGGGGGCATCTGGCATCAACTCCTTTCACCGCCGGCTTGTGAACTTTCACCGTAAATATAGCACAGCGTCTCGCGCTTTTTCGCCGCTTTACCCGAAATGTACCATTTTTCGACCCGAAATGCGGCAAAGCGCGCAAAGAGGGCTGGAAATCCGCCGCCCTCTGTGGTAAGATAGCGTAAAAAAGAAGGGGGTGCGGATATGTATATCGCCGTGTGCGACGATCAGGCGGAGGAGTTGGAGAAGCTCGGCACCCTTCTGGACGAATGGCAGACCTCCCGCCGCACCCCGCTGCACTGGCGGGCGTTCCGCAGCGCAGACGAGCTGCTGGAGGCGGCGCGCGCCGAGCGCTTTACGCTCTACCTGCTCGACGTGATGATGCCGGGGCTGAGCGGAATGGACGCCGCGCGCGAGCTGCGCGGCTTCGACGCTGCCGCCGAGCTGGTATTCCTCACGTCCTCCCCGGGCTTCGCCTACGAGAGCTACGGCGTGCGCGCAATGGAATACCTGCTCAAGCCCATCAGCGCGAAGCTGCTCTTTCCTGTGCTCGATAAGCTCTCGCTGCGCGAGCAGCGTCCGCAGGAGGGGCTGATGCTCAAATCGGGCGGTACGCTGATCCGCGTGCCGTTCTCCCGCCTCACCTATGTGGAGGTCAGGGACAAGCACCTTTTCTTCAACCTGACCGACGGGCAGGTGCGCGAGACCTTCGGCGCCCTGAAGGAATATGAGGACGAGCTGCTTTCCCGACCGGAATTCATGCGCGTCCACCGCTCCTACATCGTCAATATGCTCCAGGTCGAGGAGCTGTCGCCCTCGGGCGTGCGCACCTTTTCGGGGCAGGAGCTGCCGGTGTCGCGCCTGCTGTATTCCCAGCTCCAGAAGGATTATATGAAGCTGCTGTTCGCGGAGCGGAAGGGGTGAGCGCATGAACCTTACGACCTATTCTCCGGCGCTGGTGCTGCTGTTCGTGTGGGCAATGCTGTGGATGATGATGGATATCCGCTGGCAGGAGCTCACGCCGCGCCAGCGCTGCCTTGCGCCCATGGTGATCGTGACGCTCGCGGTTTTCAACCACCTCCTGCGCGCGCAGGTCGGCTCGCTGTACGCGAGCCGGTATATGTGGCTGACGATGCACCTGCCGTTCTATCTGCTTTTCCTTTACCTGACGCGGTGCGGTCCGATCAAGATGGCGTTTATGATCCTCTCCGCCTTCGTATTCACCGCGCCGACGGTCATCATCAGCGACATTGTCACCGTCTATCTCGCGCAGGATTCGTCATGGGCGCTGCTGCTGAGCAACCTGATCTCCTATGCGGCGGTGCTCCTGCTGATCAAGCGCGTCTTCCGCAGCGGCTTCAACTACCTGCTCAAATACGGCACGGACCGCCTGTTCCTGCAATTTTCGGTCGTTCCCTTCATTTACTACTGCTACGTTTTCGCTGCGCTGAACGTGGACTTTTCCTCCGTGCTTGCCTCCGGCGGCGTGTTCGTGCGCTATTTCCCGACGATCGAGGCGTTCGTCTTCTACTTCATGCTGATCAACGTCTACCGCGGGCTGAACGAGCGGCGCGAGCTTGAGACCTCGCAGACCGTGCTCACCCGCCAGCTCGACGCGGCAGGCGAGCAGATCGCCCTGCTGAACGACTCGCAGGCGCAGACCGCCGTCTACCAGCACGATATCCGCCACCATATGAACGTGCTGGAGGGGCTGCTGGAGGAGGGGAAGCCGCGGCAGGCGGCGGACTATATCCGTCAGGTGCAGGCGGACGTGGAGGCGTTCACGCCCCGCCGCTTCTGCGAAAACGAGATGTTCAACCTGCTCTGTTCGTCCTACGCGGGCAAGGCGGCGCGCATGGATACCGTGCTCACGGCGGACGTGACGCTCCCCGCGGAGCTGGACGTTTCCAGCACCGAGCTTGGCTCCGTGCTCTCCAACGGGCTGGAAAACGCGCTGCGCGCCGTTTCGGAGCTGAAGGAGGCGGACCGCTGGATCTCGCTTTACAGCGCCGTGCGGCTCAACAAGCTCCTCATCGAGATCAAAAACCCCTACGCCGGCAGGATCGTCCTGCGCGACGGGCTGCCCGTGTCCGGCCGCGCGGGGCACGGCTACGGCTGCCGCAGTATCCGCACCATTGCCGAGCGGCACGGCGGCTTCTGCGAGTTCAGCGTGGAGAATAACGTCTTCCTTTTCCGCTTTGTGCTGCCGCTCAAGGGCGCGGGCGCCGTGCGCGGGGAGGAATGACCGCTTTTTTCGCACCTTTTTGAAATAATGCTTGCATTTTCCCGCAAAGCGTGATATTATCCTTTCTGGCTTTTTGAAAAAGCACACTTGGATCGGAAAGAGGTGAACACGAGCAATGAAGGAAGGAATCCATCCCAATTATCAGCAGACTACTATTACTTGCGCCTGCGGTAATGTGATTGAGACAGGTTCCACCAAGCAGAATATCAAGGTGGAAGTGTGCTCTAAGTGTCACCCCTTCTTCACCGGCAAGCAGAAGCTGGTCGATACCGGCGGCCGCGTCGCCAAGTTCAACAAGAAGTTCGGTCTCAACTGAGTTCAGTCACAAGAAGGCAGCTCTGCTACGGCGGAGCTGCCTTTTCCTCACCGCCGCGCCGCCGGGGGCAGCGGTACAGGAAAACGGAAGGAACAGAACTATGGAAGAAAAAAGAGAAAATCCCACCGCCGAGCCGCGCGACCGGGCGGTCTTAGTCGGTCTGTCCTCGCCGCGGCTCGACAAAAAGGAAAACGCCGACGAGGACAGCATGGACGAGCTTGCCGCCCTCGTCGAAACGGCGGGCGGCATGAGCGTCGGCGTCGCGCTGCAAACGCTGCCGTCCCCCAATCCCCGCACCTTCATCGGCGAGGGCAAGGTCGCCGAGCTGCGCGAGCTGGTCAAGTCGCAGGAGGCGACGATGGTCATCTTCGACAACGACCTCTCGCCCTCCCAGATGCGCGTTCTGGGCGAGGAGTTCGGCGTGCAGGTGCTCGACCGCAGCGGACTGATCCTCGATATCTTCGCCCAGCGTGCAAAGACGAAGGAGGGGCGCCTGCAGGTCGAGCTGGCGCAGTACCAGTACCTGCTGCCGCGTCTTGTCGGTATGTGGACGCATCTGGAGCGTCAGGCGGGCACCTCGGGCAAGGGACCCATCGGCTCGAAGGGTCCCGGCGAAACGCAGCTTGAGACCGACCGCCGCCATATCCACCGCAAGATCGACAAGCTCAAAGCCGACCTTGAGGAGGTGCGCCGCGTGCGCGCGACGCAGCGCGACCGCCGCAGCAAGAACGAGATCCCCGTCGTTGCCATCGTCGGCTACACGAACGCGGGCAAATCGACGCTGCTGAACGCGCTGACCGGCGCCGGTATTCCCGCCAACGACCGCCTGTTCGACACGCTCGACACCACCACGCGCCTTCTCACCGTGTCCGACACGCTCGACGTCGTCATCTCCGACACGGTCGGCTTTATCCGCAAGCTGCCGCACCAGCTCATCGAGGCGTTCAAGGCGACGCTCGAGGAGCTGGAGTTCGCCGACCTCCTGCTGCACGTCATCGACATTTCCGACCCGAACTGGCTCGAACAGGCGCAGATCGTGGACGAGCTGATC
This sequence comes from Alistipes onderdonkii, assembly GCA_963612845.1. Classification (GTDB taxonomy): domain Bacteria; phylum Bacillota; class Clostridia; order Oscillospirales; family Oscillospiraceae; genus Hominicoprocola. The sequence continues at coordinate 40,473 of CAVDWO010000011.1, read as the reverse complement.
GAGGAGCTCGGCGCGCAGCAGATCCCGTGCCTGCGCGTCTACAACAAATCCGACCTCTTCTTCGGCGACATTCGTCCCCACGGAGAGGACAGCGTCAACATCAGCGCCAAGACCGGCGAGGGCATCGGCGACCTGCTCGCGCGCATCGACAAGCTGCTCGACAAGGGAACGCGCCGCGTGACGCTCCACCTGCCCTACGACAAGGGCGCCCTGCTCGATATGCTCTACCGCGAAGCGAAGGTCGAATCCGTCGAATACGGCGAGACCATCGACGTCGCCGCTGTCTGTGTGCCGCGCGTCATCGGTCAGGTCAGGGACTATATCGAGGGCTATCGGGAGCCGAAGGAGGACTGGGAGCAATGACGTGCGAAGGCTCATACCTCGTCCCCTATGAGAGCGCGGAGAGCGAGTTTGAGGAAAAGCGCTCGCGCTTCATCAGCCACGTTTTCCCCGCGGAGACCGAGGCGGAAGCCCGCGCGCGCATCGACGAGATGAAAAAGAAATACTACGACGCGCGCCACAACTGCTGGTGCTTCGTCCTGCACGGCGGCGCCGTCCGCTACGGGGACGACGGCGAGCCGCAGGGCACCGCCGGTCAGCCGATGCTGAACGTCTTTCAGCGCGAGGGCGTGGAGAACGTCGTGTGCGTCGTCACGCGCTACTTCGGCGGCGTCCTGCTCGGCGCGGGCGGGCTCACGCGCGCCTACGCCAAAGCCGCCAAGGACGCGCTCGACAAGGCGGGCAAGGCGCGGATGCAGCCCTTCTCCGCGCTGACGCTCGCGTGCCCGTACCCGATGCTCGAGCGCGTCAGGCAGCTCGTCGAGAGCTGCGAAGGACGCATCGAATCGAGCGGCTACGGCGCGCAGGTGACGCTTTCCCTCCTCCTGCCGAGCGGCAGGGCGGCGGACTTTTCCGCCGCGCTCACGGAGCTTTCCGGCGGGAAGCTCCGCGCGGAGGAGGGCGGACAGCGCTTTCTGCCCGGCGCAAGGGAGCCATAAAAAAGGAGCACGCCTGCGCGTGCTCCTTTCGTTATTCTTACTGCTTCCCCGCGAGGTAATAGTCGCTCTGCCCGCCGTGATAGAACGGGCAGCCCTTAAGCCCGCCGCGCAGAAACGACGCCATCTCGTCCTCGTCGAGCTGCTGCTCGCAGTAATAGCTGTCGCCCTCCTCGTCGTAGCTGTAATAGATGCAGTCCTCGCAGATGCCGCCGGACATGGCTTTCATCTCCCGTCGCTTCAGTGCTGGTACTCAAACTCCAGCTCGTACATACTGACGATATCGCCGTCCTGTATCCCTCTATCCTCAAGCTGCTGGAAAACGCCGTTCTCGCGCAGCATCTTGTTGAAGTACATACGGCTCTCGTAGTCGCCGAAGTTGACGTTGCTCATCAGCCGTTCGAGCCACTTGCCCTCGACGATATAGGTGTTGTCCTCAACGGTGATCCTGAGCGGCTCGCTCGCGTCGATCTTCACGGGCTTGGGGACGTACTCCGGCTCGTAGACCGTGACGGGCGGGAGCGTCGCGAGCTTCTCCGCGATCTTGAGCACCAGCTCGCGCGTGCCGCTGTGCGACGCGGCGGAGAGCGCAAAGAGGGGATAGCCCATCGGCTCGACGTGCGCGCGCAGCTTTTCAAGAAGTCCCTCGTCCTCCATGATGTCCGTCTTGTTCGCGACCACGATCTGCGGGCGGGTAGCAAGCTCGGGGGAGTACTGCGAAAGCTCCGCGTTGATCGCGTCGAAGTCCTCGACAGGGTCGCGCCCCTCACTGCCGGACACGTCAACGACGTGTACGAGCAGGCGGCAGCGGTCAATGTGCCGCAGGAAGTCGTGCCCCAGCCCCGCGCCCTCGGCGGCACCCTCGATAATGCCCGGGATGTCCGCCATGACGAACGAGACCCCCTCGTCCACATACACCACGCCGAGGTTGGGGTAGAGCGTCGTAAAGTGATAGTTTGCGATCTTCGGCCGCGCCTTCGACACGACGGACAGCAGCGTGGACTTGCCGACGTTCGGGAAGCCGATCAGCCCCACGTCCGCCAGCAGCTTCAGCTCAAGCACCACGTCGTGCTCCTCGCCCTCAAGACCGGACTTGGCGAAGCGCGGCGCCTGACGGGTCGGCGTCGCGAAATGCGCGTTGCCCCAGCCGCCCTTTCCGCCGCGGCAGAGCACAAACGGCTCGGAATCGGACATATCCTTGATGATCTCGTTCGACTCCGCGTCGCGCACGACCGTGCCGCGCGGCACGCGGATCGTGAGATCCCTGCCCTGCTTGCCGTATTTGCGCGCGCCCTGCCCGTCCATGCCGTTGTCGGCGACGTATTTGCGCTTATAGCGGAAGTCCATCAGCGTGGACATATTGTCGTCCACCACGAGGACGACGCTGCCGCCGTTGCCGCCGTCTCCGCCGTCGGGACCTCCCGCGGAGACGTACTTCTCGCGGTGGAACGCCACCGCGCCGTTGCCGCCCTTGCCTGCCTTGCAGAAAATGCGCGCCTTATCAATAAAAGCTGCCGCCATTTTATCGGCACCTCCTTGTAGTTCCTTGCGTTACCAGTTTAGCTGTTTTCCGCCCTCCCGTCAAGAAAAACGAAAAGCGTCCGCCGCTCACAGCAGCGTTTTGATCTCCGCGAGCGTCCTGACGGCGTGATCCGCCGCGCAGTCCGCCGGAACGGAACGGTGCGCGCGGTCGAACCAGATCGTCCCCATGCCGGCGTTTTTGCCGCCGGCGACGTCGGCGGTCAGCGAGTCGCCGATCATCACGCACTCGTTCGCGCTCACGCCGGGCAGGGCAGCGAGACAGGCGTCGAAAAACGCCCGGTCCGGCTTGCGCAGCCCCAGCTGCTCCGAGATGAAGAGATGAGAGAAGTACGGCAGCATTCCCGCCGCGCGCAGCCGGTCGCGCTGCTGATCGTAAAAGGCGTTGCTTGCCGCGCAGAGAACGTACCTGCCGCTCAGATACCGGCACAGCTCCGCCGCGCCCTCGACGGGGATCGCGGTGGCGTGCAGCAGCGCGAGGAAGCGCCGCTCGAAGCGGGGACCGTCCTCCTCGATGCCGAGCGCGGCAAAGATCTCGTTCCAGCGCCGCGCGAACAGCCCGTCCGTCGTCAGCTCGCCGCGCTCGATCTGCTGCCAGAGCGCGTCGTTCACGCGCGTGAACGCGCCGTAGGCGCGCTCGGAAAAGGGCAGACCGTATTCCTCAAAGCCCTGCCGCATGGCGGCTCTCGCGCTCAGACCAAAGTCCAGCAGCGTGTCGTCAATGTCGATGAGAACTGCCTTGATCATGCTCGTCTCCTTTGCAAAACGGGGGTATCACGGAAAAAGGGACCCCGAGCAGCCGCTCGGGGTCCTTCCTTGCTCAATTACTCGGCGGGGTAAACAGAAGCCTGCTTGCGATCCTTGCCGAGACGCTCAAAGCGGAGCACGCCGCTCTCCTTGGCGTAGAGGGTATCGTCAGAGCCGATACCGACGTTGACGCCCGGGTGGATATGGGTGCCGCGCTGGCGCACAAGAATGTTGCCGGCGAGAACGAACTGACCGTCAGCGCGCTTGGGACCAAGGCGCTTGGCGTTGGAGTCGCGGCCGTTCTTCGTGGAGCCGCCGCCCTTCTTGTGGGCGAAAAACTGAAGACCGATGTTCAGCATGGTGATGTGCCATCCTTTCTGTAAGATGATCGGAACAGGAGGCTTACGCCTCCATGACTTCGATGTTGTCCGGATATTCGCTGTGCAGCTCGGAAAAGAGCAGCATCAGACCCGTCAAAAGCGCCTGACACGCGCTCTCGTTCGCGGCGGACAGCCCGCCGGGGAGCCTGAATTCCACAGCGCCGGAGCGCTCATGTACCTTGACGGAGGCGGCGAGACCGAGCACGTCGTTCACGGTGCTCTCTACCAGCCGCACGGCGCTTGTGACCGCCGCGCAGACGATGTCGCTTCCCGCTTCGCCGTAGCCGCTGTGACCCTTTGCGTCAAAGCCGGTGATGCGCGCTCCCTCCGTGAGGAACGTAACGGTAGTCATACCTTAACCCGTGATCTTGCCGATCTCGACCTTGGTATACGGCTGGCGGTGACCCTGGCGCTTGTGATAGCCCTTCTTGGCTTTGTACTTGTAAACGCGGATCTTCTTGCCCTTGCCGTTTTTGACGACGGTAGCCTCCACCTTCGCGCCCTCCACCGCGGGAGTGCCGAACTTGGTGTTTTCGCCGTCAACGATCGCCAGGACCTGATCGAAGGTCACGGCGTCGCCCGCCTCGACGGGGAGCTTCTCGATGAACAGGGTGTCGCCCTCGCTCACCACATACTGCTTGCCGCCGGTAACGATGATCGCTTGCATTGCTTGCACCTCTTTCCTTAATTACGGACTCGCTGTCGGGGGCGTCCGGCAGGACCGGAGCTTTAAGCCCATTCAAAGCGGCTTTCCAAGTATAACAGCGCGCGTGCGGAAAGTCAAGCGCTTTTTCCGCTCTGCCGCCGTCTTTTGCATATTTTTTGCCCGCCGCGCAGAAAATAGGCGCAGACCAATTCTAAATAAGGAGATTTGCGCTTATGGATACAAGGAAAGATAGGCTCTGGCGCGCGCTGCCGTTCGTTATGGCGCTCCTGCTGCTGACGCTCCTGCCGCTTCAGGGCGTCTCGGCGCTCTTCGGCAGGGAGAAGGAGGAGAGCCGCTCCGCCGACGGCGCGCCGGTGGCGGAGAATCTGGAGCTTCGCGTCTACCGCGGTGTTCCCTATACGGGCGCGTTCCGCGCCGTGGACAACGAGGGCGGCGCGCTCGCGTTCGAAATCGTCTCGCAGCCGAAGAAGGGGACCGCGTCGCTGACGGAGGACGGTCTCGGCTTCGTCTACACGCCGGGCGGCAAGCTCGGCACGGACAGCTTCACCTACACCGCCGCCGACGCGGAGGGGAACGTCTCGCTGCCCGCAACCGTCAGCATCACCGTTGAGCGCGCGGCGAGCGGCGTCACCTACGCCGACATGGACGGCAATGCCGCCTATACCGCGGCGGTCGACCTCGCCGAGCACGGCGTGCTGATCGGCACGAAGCTCGGCGGCAGCTGGTTTTTTGAGCCGGAGCGCACCGTCACGCGCGGAGAATTTGTCGCCATGGCGCTCGCCGCGATGGGCTTGAAGGCGGAGCAGACCGGCATGACGGGCTTCTGCGACGACGGCGATATCCCCTCGTGGGCGAAGGGCTACGCCGTCAGCGCGCTGAACGCGGGCATCATCTCCGGCACCGGCACGCCCGAGGGTACGGCGTTCCGCGCCCGCGACGCCATCACGCTCAACGAAGCGGCGGTCGTCCTGAACCGCCTGCTGCGCGTGACGGACGTGGACCTCTCCGATTACGACGCCGCCGACGCATGGTGCGCACAGGCGGTGGCGAATCTGCAATCCGTCAGCGTGCTGGAGAGCGGACGCTTCTCCGCCGACGAGCTGCGCTCCGGCGTGACGCGCGCGCAGGCTGCGGAGCTGCTGAGCGCCGCGATCACGCTCAGCGAGAGCCGCGCGCCGCAGGGGCTTTTCTCCGCGATCTTCGGCTGAGAGAAAAAAGAGCATACCGAACGAAAGAGGACGGCGCGCCGCGCCGTTCTCTTTTGCTTGTATTTGGGGAAAAGCTGTGGTACAGTATAGCATAGAATGGTATGGATCGGCGTCCGGCTCCCGCAGCCGGCGTGTTGAGAATAGCTGCCCCCCTCGGGAAAGGAGAGAACAGCAATGCGTATCGTAGTTTTAGCAGGCGGACTGAGCATGGAGCGGAACGTTTCGCTCTCCAGCGGCAACAAGATCTGCCGCGCCCTCCGTTCGCTCGGTCATCAGGCAATTCTGGTGGATATGTTTCTGGGTCTTGCGCCCTGCGGCAGGGCGGACGTGTTCGACGCGCCGGACGGCTTCTGCACGGATTACTCCGTCGCCGCGGCGGAGCCGGACCTTGCCGCCGTGCGCGCGAGCCGCGCCGGGGAGAGCCGCAGTATGTTCGGTCCCGGCGTGCTCGAGACGTGCGCGCGCGCGGACGTTGTCTTTCTCGCCCTTCACGGCACCTGCGGCGAGGACGGGCGCGTGCAGGCGGCGTTCGACCTGCTCGGGATACCCTACACCGGCGCGGGCTACCTCGCCAGCGCCATCGCCATGGATAAGGACCTCACCAAGCGCCTCGTCTCTCACGCGGTGACAACCCCGCGCTGGCGCACCGTGCGCTATACGGCGGACGACATCGCCTGTCTCGCTTCGGAAACGGAGCTGCCCTGCGTCGTCAAGCCCGTCGCCAACGGCTCGTCCGTCGGCGTCTCCATCGCCCGCACGGGGGAGGAGCTGACCGCCGCGCTTTGGGAGTGCCTTGCCTTCGGCGCGCAGGTCGTGCTCGAGCAGTACGTCGAGGGGCGCGAGCTTCAGGTCGGGCTCCTCGCGGGCAAGGCGCTGCCCGCCATCGAGATCATTCCCAAGACCGGCTTTTACGACTATGCCAACAAATATCAGGCGGGCGCGGCGGAGGAGCTTTGCCCCGCCCCCATTCCCGGGGAGTGGGAGCAGCGTCTGCGCGCCGCCGCCGAAACGGTCTACCGTCTCATCGGGCTGAGCGTCTACGCCCGCGCGGACTTCATCGTCCCGCCCGACGGCACGCCCTATTTCCTCGAGATCAACACCCTCCCCGGCATGACGCCTACGAGCCTGCTCCCGCAGGAGGCGGCAGCCGCCGGTATCGGCTATGCGCGCCTCTGCGAGCGCATCGTGGAGGAGTCCATGAAGGAAAAGAGGGGGCTTTGAATGGAACCCATCACGGTCAGGGAGCTGTGCGCGGCGGTGCATGGCACGCTCCTGCAGGGCGAGGGATCGGCAATGATCTCCGGCGTCAATACCGACAGCCGCACCGTCAGGAGCGGCGAGGTGTTCCTCCCACTCGCCGGCGAGCGCTTCGACGGGCACGACTATATCGAAAAGGCGCTTTCCTCCGGCGCGGCGGGCTGTCTGTGCGCGCGCGTGCCGCAGACCCTGCTGCCCGGGAAGTTTTACATCGCCGTACCCGATACGCTGCTCGCGCTCAAGGAGCTTGCGGCGTGGTACCGCTCGCGGTTCGCTCTCCCCATCGTGCAGGTGACGGGCAGCGTCGGCAAGACGACGACCAAGGAGATGATCGCCGCCGTGCTGGGCGAGCGCTTCCGCACGCTCAAGACCGCCGCGAACTTCAACAACGAGATCGGCACGCCGCAGACGCTGCTGCGGCTCTCCCGTGCGCATCAGGCGGCGGTCATCGAAACGGGCATGGACCGCGCGGGGCAGATCCGCTACCTCGGCGAGATGGTAAAGCCGGATATCGCCGTCATCACCAACGTCGGCGATATGCACATCGAATACCTCGGCTCGCGCGAAAATATCCTGAAGGCGAAGTGCGAGATCTTTGAAAATCTGTCGAAAAACGGTCTCGCCGTCCTGAACGGCGACGACGAGCTGCTCAACACCGTTGCGCTGCCGCAGGAGATCTTGCGCTGCGGTCTGTCCGAGCGCTGCGACGTCCGCGTCAGCGAGGTCGAGGACCTCGGCGTCGGCGGCGTCCGATGCACGGTGACGACGGCGCGCGCGCGTTATGCGCTCGCTATTCCCGCTCCCGGCGTCCACATGGTCTACGCCGCGGCGATGGCTGCCGCCATCGGCGAGCGCCTCGGCGAGACGGTGGAGGAGATCGAGCGCGGCGTCGCCGCTTACGCGCCGTCCGGCTCGCGTATGCGCGTCGTCCCGCTGCCGGAGGACCGCCGCCTGCTCGACGATTGCTACAACGCCGGTCCTCAGTCCATGGCGGCGTCGCTGCGCGTTCTGGCGGCGAGCGGCGGCAGGAAAGCCGCCGTCCTCGGCGACATGGCGGAGCTCGGCGAACTCACCGAGCGCGCGCATAAGGAAATCGGTGAACTCACCAAAGAACTTGGCATCGACCCTGTCATCGCCATCGGTGAACAGGCAAAATACTTTACAGAGGGGAACCCCTCCATACAATGGTACAAAACGGCGGAGGACGCAATGCCCGCTATCCGGGCGGCGTTCGCGCCGGGGACGGCGCTGCTCGTCAAGGCGTCGCACTCCATGCACTTTGAGAAGATCGTAGAGGAACTGACGAAAGCATGATCGACATCAGCGTTGCGGGACTTGTCAAGTCCTTTGACCTCGAAAAGAAAATATTGGACGGCATCACCTTTCAGATCGACTCCGGCGAGCGTGTGGGTCTGCTCGGCAAGAACGGCGCGGGGAAGACGACGCTTTTCCGTATCCTGACCGGCGAGCTGGACTATGACGCGGGCGAGGTGAGCATCGCCTCGGGCAGAAGGCTCGGTCTGATCTCGCAGATCCCCGTCTACCCCCCGGGCTATACGGTCGAGGACGTGCTCAGGAGCGCCTTCTCCCGTATGCGGAAGCTGGAGGACGAGATGAACGCCCTCTCCGCGCAGATGGCGCGCGGCGACGAGAGCGAGGAGACTCTGCGCCGCTACGGCGAGCTTTCGGCAAAGTTCGAGGGGCTCGGCGGCTACGATACCGAGACTCCCGTCAACAAGGTCGCCAACGGGCTTTCCATTCCGCCGGAGCTGCGCGCGCGGCTGTTCGACACGCTCTCCGGCGGCGAGAAAACGCGCGTGAATCTCGGGCGCCTTATTTTAGAGGACACCGATATCCTCCTGCTCGACGAGCCGACCAACCACCTTGACCTCCACGCCATCGAATGGCTGGAGCAGTACCTCTCGTCGTTCAAGGGAACGGTCGTCGTCATCTCGCACGACCGCTATTTCCTCGACCGCACCGTCACGCGCGTTATCGAGGTGCTCGACGGCAGGGCGGAGTTTTACAGCGGCAACTACAGCTTCTACGCCGTGGAAAAGGAGCGCCGCTATCTGGAAAAGCTGCGCCGGTACGAAAAGGAGCAGACCAGGATCGCCCAGCTCGAAAAGAGCGCCGAGCAGCTGCGTATGTTCGCCTTCAAGGGCATGGACAAGACCTACCGCCGCGCCCTTTCGATGGAAAAGCGTATCGAGCGTATGCGCACGACGGACAAGCCCACGAAGGAGCGGGCGCTGAGCGCGCAATTCAAGTCGCAGGAGTTTTACGGCGACGAGGTATTTTCCCTGAAGAACGTGTCCAAGAGCTTCGGCGGCCGCGTGCTGTTCCACGACGTGGACCTGCTGGCGCGCGGCGGCGAGCGCATCGCCCTCCTCGGCGACAACGGCACGGGCAAATCAACGCTCATCAAGCTGCTGATGGACGAGGAAGCCCCCGACGGGGGCAGGATCAAGTTCGGACCCGCGGTCCGGACCGCCTACCTGCCGCAGATCGTCACGTTCGACGTGCCGGAGCGGAATCTTGTCGATACGATGCTATGGTCGAAGCGCGACATCACGCCCCAGCGCGCGCGCGACCGGCTCGCCGCCTTCCACTTCACGGGCGAGGACGTGTTCAAGAGCGTCAGCGTCCTCTCCGGCGGCGAGCTGAGCCGCCTGAAGCTCTGTATCCTGATGGACGAGGAGGTGAACCTCCTGATCCTCGACGAGCCGACCAACCATCTCGACATCGCCTCGCGCGAGTGGATCGAGGAGGCGGTGGAATCTTACGACGGCACGCTCCTCTTCGTCAGCCACGACCGCTATTTCATCAACCGCTTCGCCACCCGCATCTGGGAGCTCTCGGACGGCGTCATCACCGACTATCCGATGGGCTTTGCCCGCTACCGGCAGGTCAAGGCGCTGGAGGCGCAGAACAAGACCGACCACGTGCCAAAGACCGTAAAGGAAAAGACCATTACAGAAAAGCCGAAGCCGAACCGCTCCGCCCAGCAGGCGCGGCGGCAGCTCACGATCTGCGAGAAGGAAATTTCCGCGCAGGAGAGCGCCGTCTCCGCGCTGGAGCAGAGCCTCGAAGAGGCGGGCGGTGACTATGAGCGCTACGCCGAGATCTACAAGGAAAAGGAAGCGGCTGAGCAGAAGCTCGCCGCGCTGCTGGAGCAGTGGGAGACGCTCGCCGAGCAGGCGGGCGAATGAGGGACCGCCATGAAGAGACAGAAAAGACTGTGGACGCTCGCAGCCGTCTGCGCCGTGCTCGGCACGGTCTGCCGCGGTATTCCGGGCGTGCGCTTCGCGGGGCTGCTGTTCTGGTGCGCCGCGCTCACCGTGATCGTCTTCGCCGTGCTCGACCGGCTGCGTGACCGCCGCTGGGCGCGGTGGACGATGCGCGCGCTGCTCGCGCTTTTGTGCGCGGGAGCGCTGGCGTTCGCGTATCTCGAAGCGCTCGTCGTCGGCGGCGCGCACACCGATCCCGCGGCGGAGGACGCGCAGTGCGTCGTGATCCTCGGCGCGGGCGTGAACGGCACGGAGCCGTCGCTGATGCTCACCTCGCGGCTCGAAGCCGCGCTCGCTTTCATCGCCGGCAAGCCGGATATCCCCATCATCTGCTCCGGCGGGCAGGGGACGGGGGAGGACATCTCCGAGGCCGACTGCATGGCGGACTGGCTCATCGCCCGCGGCGTGGACGAGAGCCGCGTCTACCGCGAGGACCGCTCCACCAGCACGCGGGAGAATTTCGCCTTCAGCTATGCGCTCATGGCGGAGCACGGCATCGACCCGAGCGGGTCGTTCGCCTTCGTCACGAACGATTATCATATCTACCGCGCCGGACGCATCGCCGGAACGGACGGCGCCCACGGCGTCGCGGCGACGCTGCCGCGCACCGCGTATTACGACGGCTTACAGCTCAACTACTATGTGCGGGAGGCATTTGCCCTCGGCTGGCTCCTGCTGAACGGAGGTCAAGCATGAACGATAAGATCCTTTGCATCTACTATTCCCGCACGGGGAACACGAAGCTCGCCATGGAGGAGATCGCCGCCGCGCTCGACTGTGAGTGTCTCGCCATTCACGACAAGGCCGACCGCTCCGGCGCGCTGGGCTTCCTGCGCTGCTGCATGGACGCGGTGCATAAGCGCACGAGCCCCGTCTCGCGCCCGCAGTGCGCCCGCCCGCTCGCCGACTATGAGCTGGTCATTCTCGGCACGCCGATCTGGGCGGGGCGCTGCTCAAGCGTTATGCGCGGCTTCCTCAAGCGGCGCGGCTACGAGCTGCGGAACACCGCCTACGTCATCACGCACAAGAGCGAGGAGCTCTACCGCGACGTGTACCGCCAGATGGACCTCTACCTGCAAACGCCCCACGTGGCGGACGTTTCGCTGCGCCCCGGCTCCGCGGGCTACCACTTCTGGCGCGACCGCTTCATCAAGACCTGCGCGGACTTCATCGCGGAGGACAGGGGCTGATGTGGGAGAAGCTGAAGCAGCTCTCGCGCCGCTATGACGAGCTCGGCGAGCTGCTCGAGGTGCCGGAGCTTTACGCCGACCCCGCACGGCTGCGCGCGCTCACGCGCGAGCGCAAGGAGCTTGAAGCCGTGGTGGCGGCGTACCGCGCCTACCTTGCCTGCGAGGAGACGATCGCGCAGTCGCTCGCGCTCACGTCCGACCCCGAGCTGCGCGAGCTGGCGCAGGAGGAGCTTTCCGCCGCCAAGACGGAGAAGGCGCGCCTTTTCGACGAGCTGCGCGTGCTGCTCCTGCCGCGCGACCCGAACGACGGCAAGAACGTCATCGTCGAGCTGCGCGGCGGCGTCGGCGGGGAGGAGAGCGCGTTGTTCGCCGCCGACCTTTACCGTATGTATGCCATGTACGCCGAAAAGCGCGGCTATCAGGTCGAGCTGCTGAACTATAACGACACCGAGCTTGGCGGCGTGAAGGAGGCGGACTTCATGATCAAGGGCGAGGGCGCCTACTCCCGCATGAAGTTCGAGTCCGGTGTCCACCGCGTCCAGCGCGTGCCGGAGACCGAGTCCGGCGGGCGCGTCCACACCTCGACCGCGACCGTCGCGGTCCTGCCCGAGATGGAGGAGGTGGACGTTGATCTGCGTCCGGAGGATATCGAGATGCAGGTCTACCGTGCCAGCGGCGCGGGCGGCCAGCACGTCAATAAGACCAGCTCCGCCGTCCGCCTGATCCATAAGCCAAGCGGCATCGTCGTCTCGTGCCAGGAGGAGCGCTCCCAGCTCCAGAACCGCGCCAAGTGCATGGCGATGCTCGCCAGCAAGCTCTGCGAAGCCGAGCGTGCGCGTGTGGAGGGCGCGATCACGAGCGAGCGCCGCGCGCAGGTCGGCGCCGGTATGCGCAACGAGCGCATCAGGACGTACAACTTCCCCCAGAACCGCGTCACCGACCACCGCCTGACGGGGGAGGCGAAGAATTTCAACATCGCCGCCGTGATGAACGGCGATCTGGACCCCATCATCGACGCGCTCACGATGCAGGAGCAGGCGGAAAAGCTGCGCGCGGGCGCGGAGAACTGAGAAAGAAGAGAGTAGCTTGGAAACAAAATGGTTATCCCTCCGCACCGCGGCGGACAGGGAGGGCGTCGCGCAGGCGGCGGAGATCCTGCGCCGCGGCGGGCTTCTCGCCCTCCCGACGGAGACGGTCTACGGTCTCGGCGCAAACGGTCTGGACGAGACCGCTGTGCTGCACATTTTCGAAGCCAAGGGACGCCCGCAGGACAATCCGCTGATCCTGCATATTCCCGACGCGGGCTGGCTCGCGCGCTACTGCGAGGACGTACCCGAGACGGCGTACCGCCTTGCCGCGCGCTTCTGGCCCGGACCCCTGACGATGATCCTGAAGAAAAAGCCCTGCGTCCCCCTGCGCACGACCGGCGGGCTGGAGACCGTCGGTATGCGCTGCCCTGACCACGCGGTCACGCGCGCCGTCATCGCGGCAGCCGGCGTACCCGTCGCCGCGCCGAGCGCCAATACCTCCGGCCGCCCGAGCTGCACCACGGCGGAGCACGTCCGCGAGGATATGTGGGGCAGGATCGACGGCATCGTGGACGGCGGACCCTGTCAGGTGGGCGTGGAGTCCACCATCATCGACCTCACGGTCACGCCGCCGCGGCTCCTGCGCCCCGGCGGCCTGCCGCTTGAGAGTCTGCGCGCCGCGCTCGGCGAGGTGGCGGTCGATAAGGCGGTGACGCAGCAGCTGTCCGACGGGGAAAAGCCCCGCGCCCCCGGCATGAAATACCGCCACTACGCGCCCAAGGCGCCCGTCACGGTCGTGACCGGCGCGCCGAAGGCGAGCGCCCGCTATCTGCTGGCGCACGCGGGGGAGAAGTCCGGCGTCATCTGCTTCGACGAATTTGCGCGCCTGTTCGACGGGCATACCGTCCACCCCCTCGGCGCGAGCGGCGACAAGCGCGCGCAGGCACAGCGCGTGTTCGACGCGCTGCGCACCTTCGACGAAACGCCCGTGACCGATATCTGGGCGCAGTGTCCGGACAGCGCGGGGCTGGGTCTTGCCGTCGGCAACCGGCTCAAGAAGGCGGCGGGCTTCCATGTGGAGGACGCGGACGACGGTAAGCTCGTCCTCGGCATCACCGGAGGCACGGGCGCGGGGAAGACGAGCCTGCTCCGCGCACTCGAAAAGCGCGGCGCCTGTGTGCTCGACTGCGACGCGCTCTATCACGAAATGCTGAAGACCGACGCGCCCCTGCGCTGCGCGCTGCGCGAGACCTTCGGCGATGCCATCTTTCGGGACGACGGCAGCGCGGATCTCCGCGCCCTCGGCGCGATCGTCTTCGGGGACGGGGCAAAGCTCGCCGCGCTCGACGAGATCGCCCACGCACACATTCCACGGGCGCTGGCGCGGAAAATGGCGGAGTCGGATGCCCCGCTCATCGGGCTCGACGCCATCAAGCTCCTCGAAAGCGGGCTTGCCGCGCTGTGCGACGCGACCGTCGCCGTCACCGCGCCGGAGGAGACGCGCGTGCGGCGCATCATGGCGCGCGACGGCATCAGCGAGGAATATGCGCGGTCGCGCATCGCCGCGCAGCGGGACGAGGACTATTTCCGCGCGCGCTGCGATTATGAATTTGTCAACGATCTGCCGTCCGCCGGTCAGGCGGAGCACGCGGCGGAGACCTATATCGACACGATCATCAAACATCTGAAGGAGGATAATGAGACATGAGTGAGAAGAAGAACAAGCTGGCGGAGAAGCTGCTCTACGCGCCCAAAAACGGCTACGACCGCCTGAGCGCGGCGGACGAGAAGGCGATGAACGCCTACTGCGAGGATTATAAAAAATTCCTCGACCGCGGCAAGACCGAGCGCCTCTGCGTGGAGTACTGCATCGAGCTGGCGGAGGCGAAGGGCTTCAAGCCCTACCGCTCCGGCATGAAGCTCAAATCGGGCGACAAGGTTTACCATAACAACCGCGGCAAGGGCATCATGCTCGCCGTCATCGGCAGCGAGGATCTGAGCCATGGCGCGAACATCGGCGCCGCGCACACCGACTCCCCGCGACTCGACCTCAAGCCCCGCCCGCTCTACGAGGAAGCCGAGCTCGCCTACCTCAAGACCCACCACTACGGCGGGATCCGCAAGTACCAGTGGGTGACGATCCCCCTCGAGCTGCACGGCGTGGTGACGCTCGGCAGCGGTAAGACCGTCCCCGTCCACGTCGGCGGCGAGGAGGGCGAGCCCCAGTTCATCATCAACGACCTGCTGCCCCACCTCGGGCGCGAGCAGGGGAAGAAGCCCCTCAACGAAGCTATCCCGAGCGAGAGCCTGAACGTGCTGGTCGGCGGCCGCCCGCTGGCGGACGACTGCTCCGACCGCTTCAAGCTCGGCGTGCTCCGCTTCCTCAATGAGAAGTACGGCATCGTCGAGGAGGACTTCATCTCCGCCGAGCTGGAGGTCGTGCCCGCAGGCAAGGCGCGCGACGTCGGCTTCGACCGCAGCTTCATCGCCTCCTACGGTCACGACGACCGCGTCTGCGCCTATGCCGAGCTTGCCGGCATCTTCGACGCCGTTTCCCCCAAGAAGACCGCCGTCTGCATCTTCGCGGATAAGGAGGAGATCGGCTCCGAGGGCGTCTCGGGTATGCTCTCGCAGGCGTTCGAGTGGTTCATGGGCGACCTGTGCCGCACGCAGGGCGTCGCGCTTGCCGACTGCTTTGCCAACTCCTTCTGCCTCAGCGCCGACGTGACCGCCGCCTACGACCCGAACTTTGCCGACGTTTACGATAAGCGCAACTCCGCCTTCGTCAACTACGGCGTGGCACTGTGCAAGTACACCGGCTCCGGCGGCAAGGGCGGCGCGTCCGACGCGAGCGCCGAGGTCGTCGGCAAGGTGCGCAAGCTGATGAACGACAACGGCGTTTTCTGGCAGATGGCGGAGATGGGCAAGACCGACGCGGGCGGCGGCGGCACCGTCGCCAAGTTCATGGCGCAGCGCAATATCGACACGCTCGACGCGGGCGTGCCCGTGCTCTCGATGCACGCGCCGTATGAGACCGTCGCCAAGCTCGACTGCTACATGACCTATAAATGCATGAAGGCGGTCTTCGAGCAGGCGTGACCGCGCGGAAAGGAGGGCTCCCCATGCTCAGGCTTTTTACCGATACCTCGGCAAACCTGCCCGCCGCGCTGCTGCTGCGGCACCATATCACCGTCATTCCCTTTTCCTACACGGTCAACGGCAAGGAAATGCTCTATCCCGAGGATACGGATTTCGACGGTGCGGAGTTCTACGGCGCCATGCGCGCGGGCGCGCAGGTCAGGACCTCCATGGTCAACCCCGATGCGGCGGCGCGCTATTTCGAGCAGGCGCTCGCGCAGGGGGACGACGTGCTCTACGTCGGTATGTCCGGCGGCATCAGCGGCACGGCGCAGGCAGCCGCCATGGCGGCGGTCGAGCTGATGGACCGCTATCCCGACCGCCAGCTCATGACGATCGACACCTACGCCGCCTCGCTCGGCGAGGGGCTTCTGGTGCTCGAGGCGGCGGAGCGCGCGGAGCAGGGGCAGTCCTGCCGCACCATCGGCGAATACCTCCTCGCGCGCCGCGCGCAGATGTGCCAGTTCTTCACGGTGGACGATCTCGCGTACTTAAAGCGCGGCGGGCGCATCTCGAGCGCCGCTGCGCTCGTCGGCACGATGCTCGGCGTCAAGCCGATCCTGCGCGGGGACGAGACGGGGCATATCGTCGCCTGCGGCAAGGTGCGCGGCATGAAGCGCGCCTGCGCCGAGCTTGCGGAGTATTTCGACAAGCGCGCGCTCGATAAGAACGAGAAAATCGGCATCGCCCATGCCGACAGTCCCGCGGGCGCGGAGCAGCTGCTCGCCCTGCTGCGCGGCAAGGGCTTCACGGGCGAATGTCTCACGGTCTGCTACGAGCCGGTCACCGGCTCGCACGTCGGACCCGGCACCATTGCGCTGTTCTTCTTCGGCACGGAAAAATAACGGTGGCGGACGCCGCCCCGCGCGGGTATGCTTTGCGCGCTTTCGGCAAATCCTAAGGGCAACACCATATCGGGAGGACTTGCCATGAAAAGCGAAACCAGACCGCCGCAGGAGCAGCCCCAGCCGCCCGCGCAGCCGGTCATCGACTTCGGCGCCGTCACGATCAAGAACCGCCGCGGCACCATCTGCTGCCTGACCGTCGCCGGTCAGATCGAGGGGCATATGCTTCTGCCCGACACGCAGAAGACCACCAAATACGAGCACGTCATGCCCCTGCTCGCCTATCTTGAGGAGAGTGACGAGATCGACGGCGTGCTCTTCCTGCTCAACACCGTCGGCGGCGACGTGGAGGCGGGGCTCGCCATCGCCGAGCTGATCTCCGGCATGAAAAAGCCGACCGTCTCGCTCGTGCTCGGCGGGGGACATTCCATCGGCGTTCCGCTGGCGGTCGCGCCCGCGGCGACGATGATCGCCCCCTCCGCCTCGATGACCGTCCACCCCGTCCGCACGAGCGGCACCATCATCGCCGCGCCCCAGACCTACCACTATTTCGAGCGTCTGCAGGAGCGCATCGTCCGCTTCGTGACGAAGCACTCGCGCATCAGCCGCGAGAAGTTCCTCTCGCTGATGATGGACACGCAGGACCTCGCCTCCGACGTCGGCAGCGTCCTCTACGGGGAGGAGGCGGTCGCCTACGGCCTGATCGACCGGCTCGGCAGCCTGTCCGACGCGCTCGATACGCTCTACGCGCTCATCGGCGAGAAAAAGCAGACCAAGCGGTAAAGAAAGACGCCCTCCCCGGGCGTCTTTTTTCGCGCGTAATTTTCAGGCGGCGCTTGTAATTTCCCCGCGAATATGGTAACATAACAAATTGGATCGGTAGCTGCGCCAAACGGCGCGATTCGAGATAGAACGAGAAAAACAAACAGATCGGAGAGAAAACATGGAAAACACGGAAACGATGGAGCAGGCGGCGCGCAAAAAGGTGATGCTGTCCGGCATCCAGCCCAGCGGCGACTTGACGCTCGGCTCCTACCTCGGCGCGATCAAGAACTGGTCGGACCGCGCGGAGGAATTTGACAACTACTATTTCATGGCGGATATGCACTCGATCACCGTCCGTCAGGATCCCGCGGCGCTGCGCCGCCGCACGCTCGAGCAGCTCGCGCAGTACATCGCCTGCGGGCTCGACCCCGAGAAGAACACGCTCTTTATCCAGTCCCACGTGCCGCAGCACGCGGAGCTGGGCTGGATCCTCAACTGCTACACGATGTTCGGCGAGCTCTCCCGCATGACGCAGTTCAAGGACAAGTCCGCCAAAAACGCCGAGAATATCAACGGCGGACTCTTCACCTATCCCGCGCTCATGGCGGCGGATATCCTGCTCTACCAGCCGGATTACGTCCCCGTGGGCGAGGATCAGAAGCAGCACGTCGAGCTTTGCCGCAACATCGTCCAGCGCTTCAACGGCATCTATGGCGACGTGTTCAAGATGCCCGAGCCGTACATTCCCAAGGTCGGCGCGCGCGTGATGAGCCTGAGCGACCCGCTGAGCAAGATGTCCAAGTCCGACAAGGACCCCAACGGCTCCGTCTACCTCATGGAAAAGCCCGAGGATATCCGCCGCAAGTTCAAGCGCGCCGTGACCGACAGCGACACGGAAAGCTGCGTGCGCTACGATCCGGCGAACAAGCCCGGCGTCGCGAACCTGATGACCATCTACTCCGCCGTGACGGGCAGGAGCTTTGACGAGATCGAGCGCGAGTTCGCCGGTCAGGGCTACGGCGCGTTCAAGCCCGCCGTGGGCGACGCCGTCATCGAAACGCTCCGCCCGATCCGCGAGGAGGCGGCGCGCATCCTCGCCGACAAGGCGTACCTCGAATCCGTCTACCGCGCGGGCGCGCAGAAGGCGTCCTTCGTCGCGGAGAAGACGCTGCGCAAGGTCTGCAAGAAGGTCGGCTTCGTTGCAAGGTAAGGGGCGGGGGAGAGCAACATGACAAACGTTATCCCGAACGAGCTGCTGCTCAGCGTGGGCGCGGCGGTGCTGTGCGCCTTCGCCGTCAGCTTCCTCATGTGTCCGCTGGTGAAATCCTTCGCCTACCGCATCGGCGCGATCGACGTGCCGAAGGACAGCCGCCGTATGCACAAAAAGCCCGTGCCGCGCCTCGGCGGGCTTGCGATCTACCTCGGCTTTCTTGTCAGCCTCCTGCTCTTCGTCCGTGTGGACGGCGAGCTGCAGGGGATCCTGCTCGGCGCGTCGGTCATCGTCGTGCTCGGCGTGGTGGACGATATGTCCCCTCTGCGCGCGTACTTCAAGTTCTGCGTGCAGATCGCCGCCGCGCTCATCGCCGTGTTCCACGGCGTCGTGATCGAAACGCTCTCGAATCCCAACGTCTTTGCCGACAGTCCGTATTGGGACCTCGGCTGGCTGTCCGTCCCCGTCACCGTTTTGTGGATCGTCGGCATCACCAACGCCGTCAACCTCATCGACGGGCTGGACGGGCTCGCCTGCGGCGTGTCCACCATCAGCGCGGTGACGGTGCTCGTCATCGCCCTCCTCGTCTCCGAGGGGGACATTGCCCTCGTCATGGCGGCGCTCGCGGGCGCGTGCCTGGGCTTCCTGCCCTATAACCGCAACCCCGCCAGAATGTTCATGGGCGACACCGGCTCGACCTTCCTCGGCTATGTGCTCGCCACCGTCTCCATTCAGGGGCTTTTCAAGTACTACGCGGTCGTCTCCTTCGCCGTGCCGTTCCTGATCCTCGGGCTCCCGATGTTCGATACGCTCTTTGCCATCGTCCGCCGCCTTGCCCACGGGCAGAACCCCATGGCGCCCGACCGCGGGCATATCCACCACCGCCTGATCGACATGGGGCTGAGCCAGAAGCAGGCGGTCGCCGCGCTGTACGTCATCAGCAGTATCCTCGGGCTCTCCGCCGTGGTGCTCACGTCGAGCGGCGCGGTCAAGGCGATGCTCTTCCTGCTGGCGCTGGCGGTCGCGGCGTTCCTCGCCTCGCGCGTCATCTTCCGCCGCGATATCGACCGCGCGGAGCAGGCGGAAAAGACCGCCGCCGAGGGGGAAGCTCCGTCCCCCCAAGCCCCCAACGACGAGAAAAAAGAGGACGCATAAATGGAAAAACTGCGTATTATGAGCGTGTTCGGCACGCGGCCCGAAGCCATCAAGATGGCGCCGCTCGTCAGGGAGCTTGCCTCCCGCGGCGAGATCGAGAGCCTCTGCTGCGTGACCGCGCAGCACCGCGAGATGCTCGACAGCGTCATGCAGGTCTTCGGCATCAGGGCGGACTGCGACCTTGACATCATGACCCCGCGGCAGACTCTCTCGGGCATCACGAGCAAGTGCCTGCTCGGCATGGACGGCGCTATCGAGCAGCTGAAGCCCGACATGATTTTGGTCCACGGCGACACGAGCACGACCTTCGCCGGCGCGCTCTCCGCCTTTTACCACCGGATCCCCGTCGGGCACGTCGAAGCCGGTCTCCGCACCTACGACAAATACTCCCCCTATCCCGAGGAGATGAACCGCAGGCTCGTCACCGCCATCGCCGACCTCTATTTCTGCCCCACGAAGAACAACCGTGACAATCTCCTGCGCGAGGGCGTGGCGGACGGGCTCTTCATCACGGGCAACACCGTCATCGACGCACTGAAAACGACCGTCCGCAAGGACTATCACTTTACAACGGAATCCCTCAACGAGCTGGACCCCTCCAGGAAGCTCGTGCTCGTCACCTGCCACCGCCGCGAGAATTACGGGCAGCCCATGGAGAATATCATGTCCGCCCTGCGCGACCTTGCCCTCCAAAACGGGGACTGCGAGCTGGTCTATCCCGTCCACCTCAGCCCCGTCGTGCAGGAGTGCGCCCACCGCCATCTCGACGGCGTGGCGAACGTCCGGCTCACCGCCCCCCTCAGCGCGGACGAGATGCACAACCTCATGGCGCGCTGCTACATGGTCATGACTGACAGCGGCGGCTTGCAGGAGGAAGCCCCCGCCCTCGGCAAACCCGTGCTCGTCATGCGGCGGGAGACCGAGCGGCCCGAGGCGGTCGCCGCGGGTACGGTGAAGCTCTGCGGCGTGCGGTATGAGGATATCCTCGCCATGGGCAACGAGCTGCTGCGCAGCAAGGAAGCCTACGACGCGATGGCGCACGCCGTCAACCCCTATGGCGACGGTCGCGCCTGCGCGCGCATCGCCGACGCGATCCTCTGGCACTTCGGCCGCAGGGCGGAGCGCCCCGCCGATTTCAACGCCTGAGCCGCCGGACGGCAGAGATGGAAGAAAGGAGCGCTGAGCAGCGTGAAAAAACACAAGCTGACCCCGATCGGAGCCGCCGTTGCCGCGCTCGTTCTGCTCGTCGTGCTCTTTCTGGCGCGCGGCGCGCTGCACCGCCCCGCACGCATCGTCCTGCCGAGCGAAACGGCGGACAGCGCCGAGAGCGGCGAGTGGGCGGAGACGGACGCCTCGCGCGTGAACGTGCGGACCGACACGGTGCAGAGCGTCATCGCCACGCTCGAACGCCCCGCGCGCTACAGCCGCGAGATCACCATCGAGCGCTGCTATTCCGGCGGCAGTGGCGTGGACCGCTGCTCCGTCTGGACGGACGGTGCGTGGACGCGCGCTGACATCACCCGCAGCAGCGGCGAGACGAGCCACGCCATCAGCGGCGGCGGGCGCATCTGGCTCTGGTACGGCAGCGGCACGCTCTGCTACGAGAACGTCACGCCCTTCAGCGCCGACGAGGAGCAGGGGATCCCGACCTACGAGGACCTCCTGCGGCTCGACACGGCGCGCATCGCCGCGGCGGACTACCGCCTGCTCGACGGGACGGACTGCATCTATGTCGAGACCGCGCCGGACGATTCCGGCTATATCGAGCGCTACTGGGTCGGCGTGAGCAGCGGGCTGCTCTGCGCGGCGGAAAAGCTGCGCGGGGAGGAGGTCGTCTACCGCATGGCGGGGCTCACGATCTCGGAGGACGCGATCGCCGACGAGGTCTTTACCCTGCCGGACGGCACCGTCCTCCGCGCCGCCGAGCCCTCACCGGACGAAGCAGATGAATAACAAAAGCCCCCGTCCCGGGGGCTTTTTTGCGCTATAAAATGAGCAGCAGACCCAGCGCGATGAGCAGCTCGTCGTCCGCCTTTTCCTCAAAGAGGAAAAAGAGCATCAGCAAAAGCAGCAGATCGCCCTTGTCCACGTCCTTGAGCGGCAGCTTGTCGAGCAGCCGCTCAAGGAGCTGCCCGCCCGCGCGTGCCCCATGCGCGCCGTCCTCCCGCGGCGGCGGGGGAGGCGGGGGAGCGTCGTCCCTGCGCGGCGGTGGGGGAGGGGTCCTGCGCGGCTCCTCCGGCGGCGTCTCGGGCATCGGCAGGCGCGTGTAAACGCCCTCGTCGTTGCGCAGATACCGGTTATACATCGCTCAGCCCTCCCCGCTCAGCAGGAATGATTTCCCTATGTAGATCAGCCGCGCGAGCTGCGCGGCGCGCTCGACCTTGTCCTGCCGCTTCGGGCTGAGAAAGGGTCTCAGCGCGCGCAAAAGGGCAGCGGTCTCGCCGCTCTCCGGACGGTCGAGCTGACGGAGCACGGGCAGCAGCTTTTGCACCGCCGCGGGGTCGATGCCCCCGAGCAGCGACGAAAGCTCCGCGCCCGCCGTCTCCTGCGCCGTCTGCGCCGCCGCGCCGCCGTTCTGTGCGCCGAGCTGCTGCGACAGGCTCTGCGCCATGCCCATCACCTGCGCCATGGCGTCCGGGTCGGAGAGCAGGGTATTCAGTTTTTCCTCCCACTCGCTCATGCCGCCGGTCCCCCTCGAGCGCTTACCGCTTCGCCGTCTCGTTCAGCCGCCGCATCAGCTCCGCCCCCTGCGGGCTCTGCATCAGCCCGCCGAGCAGCGCGGAGAGCGCCTTGGTGTCGCCCTGCTCCGCCTGCTGCGCGGCGCTGCGGAGCGCCTCGCCGCCGTCGCTCGCCGTCAGCAGCTCCATGAGCTGCCGCCCGTCCTCGCCGGACATGATCTTCTGCGCCAGCTCCTGATTCTTCTTGAATTTCTCCACCAGCTTCATCGTTTTTCCGTCCATCGTCGTCCCTCCGCCATACGGTACTTCCGTATCAGTATATGACCGCGCGGCGGAAACTTGTGTCCCGCCGCCCGTCCCTTTTCGATTTTCCGCAAAAAAGATACCCGCGCGGCGCGCGCCGTGCGGGTACCGTCCTATTTTTCCTGCTCCTGCTCCTGCGCCCTGCCGTAGTCGCACTCCTCTCGGAGCGGACAGCCGCCGCAGTTCGCCCTGCGCGCGGTGCAGCGGTCGCGCCCGAAAAGCACCAGCCGGTGGCAGAAGTCGTTCGACTCCTCGGGCGGCAGCACGGCGCGCAGCTGCCGCTCCACGCTCAGCGGGTCCTTGCTGCCGTCCGTCAGACCGAGCCGCCCCGTGATGCGGATGCAATGCGTGTCGCACACATAAGCCGGCTCGCCGTAAATGTCCCCAAGGATCAGGTTCGCCGTCTTGCGTCCGATGCCGGGCAGCGCCGTCAGCTCCTCCATCGTGCCGGGGACGCGCCCGCCGTGCTTCTCCAGCAGCAGCTTCGCACATTCGACGATGTCCTTCGCCTTCGTGCGGTAAAATCCGCAGGAGCGGATCGCTTCGCCGACCTCCTCATAGCTGGCGTTTGCGAAGGCTTCGAGCGTCGGGAATTTTTGGTAGAGCGACGGCGTGACCAGATTCACCCGCGCGTCGGTACACTGCGCGGAGAGCCGCACGGCGAACAGCAGCTCGTAATCCTTTTCATACTCCAGCGAGCAGCGCGCGTCGGGATAGACGCGCTTGAGCGCGTCCACGATGCGGCGGACGGCGGCTTGTGATTTCATGGCATACCCCTCCTTTTGAGTCTGCCGCCAGTATAACACGTCCCGCGCGAAAAATCGACACAAAAAGTCTGTGCAAGGGGAAAAATCCGTGCTATAATCAGAGCACGCCATCGAAACGCGCAAAAACACGGCAGGAGCGAATGAGAGCTATGGATACCAAACGACCGCTGGCGGACGAGATCCGCCCCCTGACGCTCGACGAGGTCGTCGGGCAGAAGCATTTGCTGGCAAAGGGCGCGCTGCTGCGCCGGCTCATCGAGTCCGGCTCGAGCGCGAACATGATCTTCTACGGCCCCTCCGGCACGGGGAAGACCACCATCGCCAACATCATCGCCAACCGCACGAACAAGACCCTCTACCGCCTCAACGCCACGACCGCGAGCTTACAGGACGTCAAGAGCATCATCTCCGACGTCGGCACGATGATGGCGCCGGGCGGGATCCTGCTCTACCTCGACGAGATCCAGTACTTCAACAAAAAGCAGCAGCAGAGCCTGCTCGAATTTATGGAAAACGGCTCCATCACGCTCATCGCCTCCACGACGGAGAATCCCTATTTCTACGTTTACGGCGCGCTGCTCTCGCGCTCGACGGTCTTCGAGTTCAAAAACGTCAGCGCGGAGGAGACGCTCCCCGCCGTCGAGCGCGCGCTCGGTATTTTGAAAGAGCGCAGCGCGCTGCCGCTCTCGTGGGAGAACGACGTGCCGCGCGTCATCGCGCAGCAGTGCGGGGGCGACGTGCGCAAGGCGGTGAGCGCCTGCGAGCTGCTCTACGAGGCGGCGGAAGCTGTCCGCGGCACGCTGACACTGAAAAGCGAAGATGCTTTACAGGTCGCCCAGCGCAGCGCCATGCGCTACGATAAGGGCGGCGACGCGATGTACGACTGCGCCTCCGCCCTGATGAAGTCGCTGCGCGGCAGCGACCCGGACGCGGCGCTCCACTATCTTGCCCGCTTCCTCGAGGCGGGCGACCTCGCCACGCCCTGCCGCCGCCTTCTGTGCTCGGCGAGCGAGGATATCGGCATGGCGTACCCGCAGGCTGCCGCCATCGTCAAGGCGTGCGTCGATTCCGCGCTCCAGCTCGGTCTGCCGGAGGCGAAGCTCCCGCTCGCGCAGGCGGCGATCCTGCTCGCCACCGCGCCCAAGTCCAACAGCGTGGTCGAGAGCATCGACGCCGCGTGGGCGGACGTCAAGGCGGGCAGGAGCGGAAACTTCCCGCGCTGCCTCCAGAACGTCCATGCCGACTCCACCGGCGGCGCGCAGGGGCAGAACTACAAGTACCCGCACGCCTACCCGAATCATTGGGTGAAGCAGCAGTACCTGCCCGACGAGCTCAAAAACGCGCAGTACTACCGCTATGGCGACAATAAGGTGGAGCGCGCCGCCGCGCAGTATTGGGAAGCGATCAAGGGGTGAGCACATGGATCTGAGGTTGAACGATAAAGTCGAAATGAAGAAGCCGCACCCCTGCGGCGAAAAGCTCTGGCTGGTGACGCGCGTGGGCATGGACATCAAGCTCAAATGCACGCGCTGCGGACGCGAGGTGATGCTCCCGCGCGCCAGAGCGGAGAAGGGCATCAAAAAAATCGTGGAAAGGGAGGAGCCCCATGAATAAGAAAACGCGCATCATCGCCATCGGGCTGGTGGTCGTCATGGTCCTGTCGCTCGTGACGTCGATGGTCGTCCCCTATCTTTGAGCGCCGCACGCCGCGGCAAACAGAACGCGCAAGGGCGTCTCCCGTTCGGGAGACGCTTTTTTTCGTCCCTTTTCGCGCCCGCGCGGGGACTTGGCGGCGTTTTTTCGGGGCGGACGCCGTTTCGCCCTTTTCCACCCCGCCCCGCCGCTATAATGGGGACTTGTCAGGGGGGAGAGCGATGGTCGTCTACTGGGATCTCGTGCTGTTGTTCAATTTTCTTGTCGATTATCTGCTGCTGTTCTGCACGGCGCGCCTTGCCGGACGGCACATCGCGCGGCGCCGGCTCGCGTTCGGCGCGGCGCTCGGCGGCGCTTACGCCGCCGTTCAGCTCCTGCTGCCGAGCAGCCCGCTGTTGCTGCTGCCCGCGCTGGCAGCCGTCGGCGCGGCGGCGTTTTACGGCAGCGGACGCGCGCTCAAGCTGACGCTGCTGTTCTTCCTCTGCGCGGGCGCGCTCGCGGGCGCGGTGGTGCTGCTCGGACAGTGGACGGGCGGCGCGGGAACGCTCGCGTATAACCTCGCCTTCGCGCGGCTCCCGTGGGGGACGTTTTTCCTCGCCGCGGGGCTTTCCTACCTGCTTTTCGGCATCGTGTTTCGCGAAAGTGCAGTCAACGCCGGAAATCCGACGGCTGATGCCGTGATTACATACCGTGAAACCCCCTTTTCGCTGCGTTTGCTGCGTGATTCCGGAAACACGTTGACTGACACGAAAACGGGGTTTGGCGTACCGGTCGTCGATCGCCATATTTTCGGCGGCACGCTCAGCGAGGAGGAGCTTCGCGCGCTGCCGCGCATTCACTATTGCAGCTTGGATCGCGCCGACGGGAGCCTGCCGCTGCTTTACTGTGAAGGTATAACACTTGACGGTGTGCCGCTCGGACCGCGCGCCATCGCCCTGTCGGAGCGTTCGCTGGGCGGCGCCGGCTGCGCGGGGCTCTGGTGCGAGGGATCGGAGAGAAAGGAGACGAAAAATGTTCAAAAAGCTCTGGCTTAGGCTGCGCTTCCGACTCATCGACTGGGGGCTGATCGCGCGCAGGGGCGTTTTCTACATCGGCGGCAGCGACACGCTCCCGCCGCCGCTGGAGCGCGAGGAGGAGGCGGCGCTCATCGCGCGCATGGACGCGGGCGACGAGAGCGTGCGCCGCACGCTCATCGAGCACAACCTGCGGCTGGTCGCCTATATCGCGCGCCGCTTTGAAAACACCGGCGTCAACATCGAGGACCTCATCTCCATCGGCACGATCGGGCTGATCAAGGCGGTGAATACCTACCGAAGCGACAGGAATATCAAGCTCGCGACCTACGCCTCGCGCTGCATCGAAAACGAGATCCTGATGCATCTGCGCAAGATCGCGCCGCAGCGCGCGGAGGTCAGCTTCGACGAGCCGCTCAACACCGACTGGGACGGCAACGAGCTGCTGCTCTCCGACATTCTCGGCACTGAGGAGGACATGGTCCTCAAGCCCATCGAGGACGACGCCGACCGCCAGATGCTCACCCGCGCCGTGGACGCCCTCGCCCCGCGGGAGCGGCGCATCATCACGCTGCGCTTCGGGCTCGGCGGGCAGGAGGAAAAGACGCAGAAGGAGGTCGCCGACCTCATGGGCATCTCGCAGAGCTATATCTCGCGGCTGGAGAAGCGCATCATCGCGCGCCTGCGCAAGGAAATTATCAAAATGAGTTGACAAAGCGCGGGAAAAAGGGTATGATGCAGAGCGGAAAAGCGAAGATGAGGAGCAGTATCCGCAGCCGGAAGCGAAGAGAGAGGGCGTTTGGTGCAAGCCCTTGTGACGGCGGCGGCGAAGTCGCCTCGGAGCCGCCGCGCCGAACGGGACGCCCCCAGTAAGCCGGACGGGAACTCCCGTTACAGAGTCACGAGCGTCCGCGCGAGCGGGAATTCAGGTGGTAACACGGACCTTTGTTCGCCCTGAGCAGCCAAAGCTGCCCGGGGCGTTTTTTTTCGTGCGGAGACGCCGCGGGGCGCAGCGCCGTCAATTCAGCAATTTGCTTTGGAATAAGGAGAAAACCGATGAAAGAATTACCGAAAGTGTACGAGCCGCAGCAGGTCGAGAGCCGCATCTACCAGATGTGGATGGAGCGCGACTGCTTCCGCGCGGAGCCGGATCCGGACAAGAAGCCGTTTTCCATCGTCATGCCGCCGCCGAACGTCACCGGCCAGCTGCACATGGGGCACGCGATGGACGCGACCCTGCAGGATATCCTGACGCGCTTCAAGCGTATGCAGGGGTACAGCGCGCTGTGGCTCCCCGGCACCGACCACGCGGGCATCGCCACGCAGATCAAGGTCGAGGAGGAGCTGCGCACCAAGGAGGGGCTGACACGCTACGACCTCGGGCGCGAGAAGTTTTTGCAGCGCGTGTGGCAGTGGAAGGAAAAGTACGGCAACCGCATCGTCGAGCAGCAGAAGAAGATGGGCGCGAGCTGCGACTGGTCACGCTCCCGCTTTACGATGGACGAGGGCTGCTCCCGCGCCGTGCGCGAGACGTTCTGCGAGCTGTACGACAAGGGGCTGATCTACAAGGGCAGCCGCATCATCAACTGGTGCCCGCACTGCCTGACCGCGCTCTCCGACGCGGAGGTGGAGTATGTTGATAAGCCGGGCAGCCTCTGGTATATCCGCTACCCGCTTTCCGACGGCAGCGGCGATATCGTCGTCGCCACCACCCGTCCCGAGACGATGATGGGCGACACGGGCGTTGCGGTCAACCCCGAGGACGAGAAGTTCAAGCACCTGATCGGCAAGACCTGCATCCTGCCCATTATGAACCGCGAGATCCCCATCGTGGGCGACGAGTACTGCGAGATCGGCTTCGGCACGGGCGCGGTGAAGATGACGCCCGCGCACGACCCCAACGACTTTGAGGTGGGTCTGCGCCACAACCTTGAGGTCATCCGCGTCATTGCCGACGACGGCACCATCAACGAAAACGGCGGACCGTACAACGGCATGGACCGCTACGAGTGCCGCAGGGCGATCGTCCGCGATCTGGAGGAGCAGGGCTACCTCATCAAGACCGAGCCGTATTCCCACAACGTCGGCACCTGCTACCGCTGCCACAACGACGTCGAGCCGCTCATCTCCGCGCAGTGGTTCGTGAAGATGGAGCCGCTGGCGAAGGAAGCGATCCGCGTCGTGAACGACGGGACGATCAGGTTCGTGCCCGAGCGCTTCACCAAGACCTATATCAACTGGATGGAGAACGTACACGACTGGTGCATCTCCCGCCAGCTCTGGTGGGGGCATCAGATCCCCGCGTGGTACTGCGACGAATGCGGGCATATCAACGTCAAGCGCGAGGACCCGACGGAGTGCGAAAGGTGCGGCAGCAAGCACCTGACGCGCGAGGAGGACGTGCTCGATACGTGGTTCTCCTCCGCGCTCTGGCCGTTCTCCACGATGGGCTGGCCCGATAAGGACGCGCCCGACCTCAACTATTGGTACCCTACGTCCGTCATGGTCACGGGCTACGATATCATCTTCTTCTGGGTCGCGCGCATGATCTTCTCCGGCATGGAGCAGATGAAGAAGGAGCCGTTCAAGACCGTGTTTATCCACGGACTCGTGCGCGACGACAAGGGCAGAAAGATGTCGAAGTCGCTCGGCAACGGCATCGACCCGCTGGAGATGGCGGAGAAATACGGCGCGGACGCGCTGCGCTTCAACCTCATCACCGGCAATTCCCCGGGCAATGATATGCGCTTCTATGTCGAAAAGTGCGAGGCGATGCGCAACTTCTGCAACAAGATCTGGAACGCGAGCCGCTTCGTGATGATGAACCTGACGATTAACCGCGTGGAGCTGCCCGGACAGCTCGAGCTGGAGGACAAGTGGATCCTCTCCAAGCTCAACACGCTGATCCGCGAGGTCACGGACAATATGGACGCCTTCGAGCTCGGCGTCGCGTCCGCGAAGATCTACGATTTCATCTGGGACAACTACTGCGACTGGTTTATCGAGCTGACGAAAAACCGCCTGAACAGCGACGATCCCGCTGTGCGCGAGAACGCGCAGAACGTGCTGTGCTATGTGCTCATCGAGACGCTCAAGCTGCTGCACCCGTTCATGCCGTTCATCACGGAGGAGATCTGGCAGGCGCTGCCGCACGAGGGCGAGTTCCTGATGCTCTCGCGGTGGCCGGAGTATGATGAGAAGCTCAGCTTCCCCGCCGAGGAGGAGGCGATGCAGACCGTCATCGAGGCGATCACCGCGATCCGCGCCCGCCGCAGCGAGATGAACGTCGCGCCGTCGAAGAAGGTGCATTACACCGTCGCCACCGCGCAGGCGGATACGTTCCGCGCGGGGGTGCCGTTCTTCACGCGCCTCGCCTCGGCGAGCGATGTGACCGTCGTGCCTGCCGACACCGCGATCGACGCTGGCGGGAAGGTCGAGGTCGACACCCACGCCGCGCGCATCTTCATGCCGCTGGCTGAGCTGGTCGATTTTGAAAAGGAGCTTGCGCGCATCGCCAAGGAGAAGGCGAACGCCGAGAAGCAGCTCGCGGGCATCGAGGGCAAGCTCAAGAACGAGGGCTTCCTCGCCAAGGCGCCCGAGGCGGTCGTGAACGGCGCGCGCGCCGACGCGGAGAAGCTCCGCGCGCTCATCGAGAAGCTGGACGCCTCCGCCGCGGCGATGAAAAAGTGAGAAAAACGGCGAAGCATTTTTCGGGAGGCTGCGCCGTCCGCCCGCTGACCGCGGCGGACGCGGAGGCGGTCCTGACGCTCTGCGCGGGGAACGGGCAGTTCTACCGCTATCACCCGCCGCGCGCGACGCGGGAGAGCATTTTGGCGGATATGACGGCGCTGCCGCCGGGGAAAAGCGCGGAGGACAAGCACTACCTCGGCTTTTTCGACGGCGGGACGCTCGCCGCCGTGCTGGATCTGATCGAGCGCTATCCGCAGGAGGACGCCGCCCACATCGGCTTTTTCATGGTGGAAAAGGGGCGGCAGGGGCGCGGCTTCGGCTCGTCGCTGGTCGGGGAGCTGCTGGACGGGCTGCGGCGGGAAGGGTTCCGCAGGGTGCGGCTCGCGGTCGATGCGGGCAACCCGCAGAGCAGGGCGTTCTGGGAGAAGAACGGCTTTGCGCTGACGGGTGCGGAGGTCCCGCGCGGCGATTCGGCGTACCTGCCGATGGAGCGCGGGCTGTAAAATCGAAAATAGAAAACCGCCGCTGTGCAAATTTTTGCACAGCGGCGGTTTTCCTTTATTGCGCGCCGAGGGGCGCTCGCGCCTTGGCGCTGAGCTTGACGGCGCGGACGGCGAAGACCTCGACCGCGCGCGCCTGCTCGGGCGTGAAGCGGTCCTCACGCCCCGCCATGTGGCGCATGAGGGCGGTCAGCGCGGCGAGCTTTTCCTCGCCGTCCAGAAATTCGACGCGACCGACGCCGGTGACGGAGGCGAAGTAGTAGCCGCAGCGGCAGGCGGCGGCGTGCTCGTCGAGCGCGCCGCGGCAGTCCATCTCGAAGGCGACGGTCGGATTCCTGCGCAGAATGTCGAGCTTCCGCCCCTCGCGCGCGCTGTGGCAGAAGAAGGAAAACGCGCCGTTTTCGTAAGCGTAGCCGAAATTCAGCGGCAGGAGGTACGGCTCACCGCCGTCAATCATGGCAAGGTGAATCACTTTACAGTCATTGATGATAGATAGAATATCGTTCGGCGCGGTGATCTCGCGGTCGGCTCTGCGCATGGGAAGCACTCCTTCGGTTATTTTCCCCATTATACAGCGTGCGGGCGCGAATGGCAAGGCGGCGAAGCAAAAAAATCAAGCCGCCCGCCGCGCTTCGACAGAAACGCCGCGGGGGGACAGGTTATACTGACTGCAATGCCGGCGCTCTGCCGGAGCGAGAAGGGAGGAGAGAGCTTGGAGATCATTCCGAACGACAGCGGGCGCGAGCTGACGCTCACGCTCCGCGGGGAGCTGGACCATCACGGGGCGAAGGACGCGCTGCGGCACATGGAAACGGCGCTGGACGCGGCACTGCCGGAAAGGCTGGTGCTGGACCTTTCCGGCGTGAGCTTTATGGATTCGTCGGGGATCGCGGTGGTCATGCGCGCGCAGAGAAGAATGCGCGCGCTCGACGGCGGCGCCGTGCTGCGCGCCGTGCCGCCGCAGGCAAAAAAAGTGTTTGAAGCCGCGGGAATCTTCCGCGTCGTACCGCTTGAGGAGGGGGAAAAAGGGCATGAAACCGAAGCCGAATAACTACATAGCCGTCGAATTTCCGAGCCGCAGCGTCAACGAGGGCTTCGCCCGCGGTGCGGTCGCGGCGTTCGCCGCGCAGCTCGACCCGACGCTTGAGGAGCTGGGCGACATCAAGACCGCCGTCAGCGAGGCGGTGACGAACGCGATCGTACACGCCTACCCGGACGAGATCGGGAGGATCGCGCTGCGCGCGTGCATTTTCGAGGGGAACGTGCTGGAGATCACCGTGCGCGACTGGGGCTGCGGGATCGCGGACGTGGAGAAGGCGCGCGAGCCGCTCTTCACGACCGGCGGCGAGGAGCGCAGCGGCATGGGCTTTACGATCATGGAGAGCTTCATGGATTCGCTCGCGGTGCGCTCGAAGGCGGGCAGGGGGACGGTCGTGACGATGAAGCGCAGGATCGCGCTGCGCGCGGCGCGCCGATGAACGGCACCGCGGAGCTGCTGGAGGCAGCCGCGCAGGGCGACGAGCGGGCGTGCGAGCAGGTGCTGCGCGAGAACAGCGGACTGATCTGGAGCGTCGTGCGCCGCTACTACGGGCGCGGCGTGGAGCCGGACGACCTGTACCAGCTCGGCTGCCTTGGATTTCTGAAAGCTGTAAAGGGATTTGACCTTACATTTGGGACGCAGTTCTCGACCTACGCCGTGCCGAAGATCGCGGGAGAGATCCGCCGCTTTCTGCGCGACGACGGCGCGCTCAAGGTCAGCCGCGGTCTGCGCGAGCAGGCGGCGGCGGTCTATGCCGCGCGGGAGCGGCTGAGCCTTGCGCTCGGGCGCGAGCCGACGCTCTCCGAGCTGTCGGAGCAGACGGGGCTGCGCGCCGAGGAGATCGCGCAGTGCGAGCTGGCTGCCGCCGCGCCGGAGAGCTTGCAGCGCGAGACGGGGGAGGGGCTGACGCTCGAAAACGTCCTCGGCGGCGAATCGCCCGAGGACGGCATGGTGGAGCGCCTTGCGCTGCGCGCGGCGATCGACGCGCTGCCGGAGCGCGAGAAAATGACGATCCTGCTGCGCTTTTTCAAAGGGCTGACGCAGGAGCAGACGGCGCGGATCCTCGGCGTGTCGCAGGTGCAGGTGTCGCGTCTGGAGCGGCGGGCGCTGGAAAAATTGAGACGGGAACTTGCGGACGGGGCGTAGCGCCGCCGTCCGTCCCCAAAAACGGATATCGTGTCCCACCGCGCGAGCGCGCGGCGGGACGCTTTTTTATGCGCTCAGCGGGCGTACTTCGTCCGGCGGCGGGGCTGCGGACGGTCGAGCCAGAGCAGCAGCTTCATCACGTTCGCGGTGAAGACGCCGACGCCGATGAGCACGAAGATCAGAGTGGAAACAGCCATTTCAGATATCCTCCTTGCGGTTAGAACTTTTGTTCGAGAGCTATTATAAATCGAACAACCGTTCCTGTCAAGAGGAAATCGAACAAAATTTCCATTTTTCTTCATAAAAGGCGGTTGACCGCGCGCGAAAAACAGGGTAAGATAGGGGAAGTTTTTGGAAAAGGTGAGAACGATATGAGCGATTTTAACGCCCGCTATGCCGCCGCGAGGAAAGCGGCGATCGCGCGGGATTTTGCGAGGCTGAACCCCGAACAGCGCCGCGGCGTGCTGACGACCGAGGGCGCGCTGCTGCTGCTCGCGGGCGCGGGCAGCGGCAAGACGACGGTGCTCATCAACCGCGTCGCGAACCTCCTGACCTACGGGCGGGGGAGCGACAGCGCGGACGTGCCGCCGTGGGCGACGGAGGACGACCTTACGTTTCTGGAGCGCTATCCCGAGCGCCCGACCCCCGACGAGCGCAGCCGCATGGTGCGTCTCTGCGCGCTTGAGCCTGCCGCGCCGTGGTCGGTGCTGGCGGTGACGTTCACGAACAAGGCTGCCGGCGAGCTGCGCGACAGGCTGTCCGCGTTCGGGATCCCGGGGGCGGAGAGCGTGTGGGCGATGACCTTCCACTCCGCCTGCGTGCGGATCCTGCGGCGGGACATCGACCGGCTGGGCTTTTCGCGCGACTTTACCATTTACGACACGGACGACGCCAGGCGCGTGCTCAAGGATATCGTCAAGGAGATGGAGCTGGACGAGAAGGCGTTCCCGCCGCGCGAGCTGCTCGCCGAGATCTCGAACGCGAAGGACGCGATGGAAACGCCGCAGGACTACGCGCGCCGCTGGCGCGGCAGCGGCGACTGGCGGCGCGAGCGCATCGCGGCGGTCTACGAGCGCTATGCGCGCAAGCTCGCCGAGGCGAACGCGCTGGATTTCGACGACCTTCTGCTCCACGCGGTGACGCTGCTGCGGATGAACAGCGACGTGCGCGACTATTACCGCGGGAGGTTCCGCTACGTACTCATCGACGAGTATCAGGATACCAACCGCCTGCAATACCTTCTGATGAAGCAGCTCGTGGGGGAGAGGGGCAACATCTGCGTCGTCGGCGACGACGACCAGAGCATCTACAAGTTCCGCGGCGCGGACATCACGAATATCCTGAATTTCGAGAAGGAATACAGGGGCTGCCGCACGATCCGCCTTGAGCAGAACTACCGCTCGACGCAGAATATCCTCGATGCGGCGAACGCCGTCATCAAGAACAATACGGGGCGAAAGGGCAAGACCCTCTGGACCGATGCGGGCGCGGGCGACAGGGTGCTCATCAAGACCGTTTTCAACGAGCAGGACGAGGCGAACTTTGTCGTCGGCAGCATCATGTCGGACTTCAACCGCGGGCGGAGCTGGAAGGACAGCGCCGTGCTCTACCGCATGAACGCGCAGTCGAACGCGCTCGAATACGCCTTCAAGCGCAACGGCGTGCCGTACCAGATCGTGGGCGGCATGAAGTTCTTCGAGCGCGCCGAGGTCAAGGATATGCTGGCGTACCTCGCCGTTATCAATAACCCGAGCGACGATCTGCGGCTGCGCCGCATCATCAACAATCCGCCGCGCGGCATCGGCGCGACGAGCGTGGAACGCGTGCAGGCGCTGGCGGGCGAGCAGGGCGTGCCGATGATCGAGGTCCTGCGCACGGCGGGGGAGTATGCCGCGCTGCGGAGCGCGGCGGGCAAGCTCGAGCGCTTCGCCCAGCTTATCGACGGTCTGCGCGGGGCGGCGGAGACGGAGGAACTCCCTGCGCTCTACGACCTTGTCTGCGAGAGGACGAGCTACGTCCGCGCGCTGGAGGAGAAGAACGATATCGACAGCCGCGCGCGGCTCGAAAACGTGCGGGAGCTGAAGTCGAACGTCCTCGCGTTCCTCGACAACGACCCGGAGGACGCGACGCTCGCGGGCTTTTTGAACGAGATCGCGCTCTACACCGACCTCGACAGCACGACGGGCGACAACTGCGTGACGATGATGACCATGCACAGCGCGAAGGGGCTGGAGTTCCCGTGCGTGTACGTCGTGGGCATGGAGGAGGGAGTATTCCCCGGCGAGCGCGTGCGCTACAACGACGAGGAGGTCGAGGAGGAGCGGCGGCTGTGCTACGTCGCCATGACGCGCGCGAAGGAGCACCTGACGATGACCTGCACGCGCCAGCGTATGCTGTTCGGCCGCACGAGCGCGAGCACGCCCTCGCGCTTTTTGGACGAGGTGCCGCCGGCGAACGCCGACTGGGTCGGCCGCCAGGCGCCGGGCGCGGGCGCGCCCGGCTTTGCCGACACGCTCTACGGCGAGATCGGCGCGGGACACGGCGTGCGCGGTGCGGCGCGGTACGACGGCGTGATGAAGAGCCGTCCTGCAAGGAGCGCGCCTGCCGGCGCGCCCCGCAGGACAGCGGAGAGCGCGCCGCTGATGCAGCTTGCCGCGGGCGAGCGCATCGAGCATAAGAGCTTCGGCGGCGGCATGGTGCTGTCCGTCACGCCGATGGGCGGCGACGCGCTCATCGAGGTCGCGTTCGACACCGTGGGCACCAAGAAGCTGATGCTCAAAACGGCGGGGGCGCATATCACCAAGCAGTAAGGAGAAGGTCCATGAACGGAAGAAAGGTGCGGCAGGTCGTCCTGCCGCTGATCACGGCATTCATCTGGGGCAGCGCGTTCGTCACGCAGAGCCTCGGCGCGGCGCATCTCGGCTTTTTCAGCTTCAACGCGCTGCGCTCCCTGCCCGCGGCTGCGGCGCTGCTGGCGCTGCTGCTCGTGCTGCGGCGCGTCCGCCCGCGCGCGCCTTACAGCGCGGAGGAAAAGCGCACGCTGCTGCGCGGCGGGCTGGTCTGCGGCGTGTTCCTGACGCTCGGCGTCAACCTCCAGCAGCTCGGCATCGAGACGACGAGCGCGGGCAAGGCGGGGTTCATCACCGCGCTCTATATCGTGCTCGTGCCGGTGCTGGGCGCGGCACTGGGGAAAAAGGCGAAAAGGAGCGTCTGGCTCTGCGTGCTCATCGCGCTGGCGGGGCTTTATTTCCTCTGCATTGACGGCGGCGGGGATATGTCCTTCAACCGCGGCGACTTCTGCATCTTCCTCTGCGCGTTCGCCTTCTCCGCGCAGATCCTCGCGGTGGACCATTATGTGCAGCGGGTGGACGGCATCGCGCTCTCCCTGGCGCAGTTCGTCGTCGTGGCGGCGCTCTCGGGTGTCGGCGCGCTGATCGCGGGCGAGCAGACCACGCTCGCGGCGGTGGAGAGCTGCCTGCCGTACCTGCTGTACGTCGGCGTGATCTCAAGCGGCGTCGGCTATACGCTCCAGATCCTCGCGCAGAAGGACGGCGACCCCACGGTCGTGTCGCTGCTGCTGAGCCTGGAGTCGTTTTTCGCCGTCGTGTCCGGCGCGGTATTCCTGCACGAGCGCATGAGCCTGCGCGAGTATTTCGGCTGCGCGCTGATGCTCGCGGCGGTCGTGCTCTCGCAGCTGCCGGAGAAAGGGACGAATACGGTTGAAAGCGCGGAAAAACCGTGATATAATAGCTTAGTTGAAAATCTGAGTGCAGAGGAAATGAAATGCGGATCGATATTTTAGGCGTCGGGTTCGACAATGTGACGATGGACGAGGCGCTCGCGCGCGGGGAGGAGCTTTTATGCTCCGAGGGCGCGCACTACGCCGTCACGCCCAATCCCGAGATCGTGGAGGTCTGCCGCGCGGACGCGGCGGCGCGCGCGGCGGTCAACGGCGCGGACCTCGTCCTGCCGGACGGC
Source organism: Alistipes onderdonkii (assembly GCA_963612845.1). GTDB lineage: Bacteria > Bacillota > Clostridia > Oscillospirales > Oscillospiraceae > Hominicoprocola. The sequence goes on along the minus strand of CAVDWO010000011.1, from coordinate 4,292 downwards.
ATCGGCGTCCTCTACGGCGCGAAGCTGCTGGGCACGCCGCTCAAGGAGCGCGTGCCGGGCATCGAGTTCGGCACGGGGATGCTCGCGCGCTGCGCGCAGCGCGGCAAGAGCGTTTACCTGCTCGGCGCGAAGCCGGGCATCGCCGAGCGCGCGGCGGAAAGGCTCGCGGAGCGCTTCCCCGGGCTTGTGATCGCCGGCACGCACGACGGGTACTTCAAGGACGATGCGCCCGTCGCCGCGGAGATCCGGGCGAGCGGCGCGGACATGGCGCTCGTCTGTCTCGGCGCGCCGAAGCAGGAGCTTTTCATGGCGCGGTACGGCGAGGCGACGGGCTGCCATCTCCTGATGGGGCTGGGCGGCTCGATGGATATTTTCGCGGGCGCCGCACAGCGCGCGCCGGAGTTTTACTGCAGGCACAATCTGGAATGGTTCTACCGTCTGGTCAAGGAGCCGTCGCGCCTCGGGCGCATGATGAAGCTGCCGCTGTTCCTGGTCCACGCCGTGGGGGAGAGGAAGAAATGAGCGGGAGGCTGATCGTATTCGAGGGGACGGACGGCTCCGGCAAGGCGACGCAGAGCGCGCTGCTCTTTGAACGGCTGCGGCGCGAGGGCGTCGACTGCCGCAAGCTGGATTTCCCGCGCTACGGGAACCCCTCCGCCGCGCCGCTTGAGATGTATCTGCACGGCGCATTCGGCACGCATCCGGACGATGTGAACGCCTACGCCGCATCGACGTTTTTCGCCGTAGACCGCTACGCTTCCTACAAGCAGGACTGGGGCGGCTACTACGCAGCGGGCGGGCTGCTCATCGCCGACCGGTACACGACCTCGAACGCCGTGCATCAGGCGGGCAAGCTGCCGGACGGCGAGCGGGAGCGGTATCTCGACTGGCTCTTCGGCTTTGAGTACGGGCTTTTAGGGCTGCCGGAGCCGTCGCTGGTCTTTTACCTCGACGTGCCGACGGAGCTGACGGAGGAGCTGATGCGCGCGCGCGAGCGGGCGACGAACACCAGCGCCGACATTCACGAGCGGGACGAGGCGTACCTTCGCGCCTGCCGCGAGAATGCCCGTAAGGTCGCCGAGCGCTGCTCCTGGCAGCGCGTCGACTGCGCGAGCGGCGGCGCGATGCGCCCCGCGGAGGAAATCCATGAGGAGATCTACCGCCGCGCAGCGGAGCTTTTGAGGGCTTGACCGCGCGCGGGACAAGTGAAAAGGGGACGCTTGCGCGCCCCGTCTTCACAGGAGGTTTGCCCCTCAGCAGCAGGAGCAGTCGCTGCTGTTGCTGCTGCCGCAGCCGCAGGAATTGCCGCAGCCGCCGCATCCGAAGAGGATCAGAATGATGATCAGGATCAGCCACACGCAGGAGCAGTTGTTGTTGCCGTTGCACATATGTCGTTTTCACCTCACTTGTCATGCTCTGCCCTATCCTATGCACGCGGGCGGCGATAGGAGCCTGACCGCGGAAAAAAGTGAGAAAATTTTGATCGACCCGCCGTGAAAGGAGAATCCCATGAGCCACGAGGAAAAATACAATACCTCCCGCTGGGACGCAGGCAGCGTCCGCGGCGCGGAGCACCGTGCCGCGCCGGACGCTTCGGCGCGCGCGCGGAGGAAAAAGCAGGGGCGCCGCCGCAGATTCACGCTGTGGCTGGTCTTCGTGCTTTCCGTGTCGGCGATCCTCGCCGGGGTGGGCTGGCTGCTGGCGAACGATATGTGCTCGTTCAACAAGGCGCCGGTCGAGACGACCATTGAGATCACGCGCGAGGATAACCTGAACACCATCGCGACGAAGCTCAAGGACGAGGGGCTGATCCAGTACAAGTGGTTCTTCAAGCTCTTCGGCAGGCTGCGCAGCGCAGAGGACCGCATCGGCGTCGGCACCTACGAGGTCAACAGCAACATGGACTACGACGCGCTCATCAGCCGCATGAGCAACAAGAACGCCTCGCTCACGGCGAACACCGTCAAGATCTCGATCCCCGAGGGCTACAACGTCCGGCAGATCATCTCGCTGCTGGCGAAGTACGGCGTGAGCACCGAGGAGGAGCTGCGCGATGCGGCGGAGAACGGCGATTTCGACTACGCCTTTATCGACAGCAACAAGAAGGGCGATCTGACGCGGCTCGAGGGCTATCTTTTCCCCGACACCTACGAGTTCTTCGTGGACGAGGACCCCGTGCACGCGCTTTCGCGCCTGCTGGCGAACTTCGACGCGAAGCTCGACGACGAGCTGACCGCGAAGATCGACGCGTCGAAGTATTCGCTCAGCGAGATCCTGACGATCGCCTCGCTCATCGAGAAGGAGACCGACGGCACCGACCGCGAGAATATCGCCTCGGTCATCTACAACCGGCTCAACAACGTCGGCGAGACGTACCATAAGCTGCAGATCGACGCTTCGCTCATCTACGGTCTGGGCGACAGCTACACCGGCACGCTCACGAGCAGCGACCTGAGCTACAACACGCCCTACAACCTTTCGCTGTACGAGGGGCTGCCGCCCACGCCCATCGCCAATCCGGGGCTTGCGTCCATCAAGGCGGCGCTTGAGCCGGCGAGCACGAACTACTACTTCTACGCTCTCGGCAAGGACGGCGTGCACCACTTCTTCAAGACCTACGCCGAGCACGCGAGCTTCGTCAGCTCCAGCCAGTACGCGGGGTAAGGCAGGATACGGCGCGGCAGCGTGGCGCGAGCCATGCTGCCGCTTTGAAAGAGGACGGATATGAGGAAAAAGCCTGAGTTGCTCGCTCCCGCGGGCGATATGGAAAAATTGCAGATGGCGGTGCTCTACGGCGCGGACGCGGTGTACCTCGCGGGCACGAGCTTCGGAATGCGCTCGTTCGCGGGGAACTTCACGCCCGACGAGCTGCCGGAAGCGGTGAGGTTCGCGCATGAGCACGGCGTGCGCGTCCACGCGGCGGTGAACACCATGCCGCGCTGCGGCGAGGCTGCGCGCCTGCCGGCGTATCTGGAGCAGCTGGACGGCGCGGGCGTTGACGCGCTCATCTTAGCCGACCTCGGCGCGTTTACGCTCGCGGGGAAGTACGCGCCGCACTGCGAGCGGCACATCTCCACGCAGCAGTCCGTCGCCAACGACGTGTGCGCCCGCGCGTGGTACGATTTAGGCGCGAAGCGCGTGGTGCTGGCAAGGGAAGTGTCTTTACAGGAGATCCGCGAGATACGCGAGAAGGTCCCCGCGGAGCTGGAGCTTGAGACCTTCTGCCACGGCGCGATGTGCGTGAGCTATTCGGGCAGGTGCCTGCTCTCGAACTACATGACCGGACGCGACAGTAACCGCGGCCAGTGCGCCCAGCCCTGCCGCTATCAGTACGCGCTGATGGAGGAAAAGCGCCCGGGCGAATACTTCCCCGTCTTTGAGGACGAAAAGGGGACCTATATCATGAACTCGCGCGATATGTGCATGATCGACCATCTGGACGACCTCATGGACGCGGGCATTGACTGCGTCAAGATCGAGGGGCGCGCGAAGAGCGCCTACTATGCCGCGATCGTCACGGGCGCGTACCGCCATGTGCTCGACGATGTGGCGGCGGGGAGAGAGATCGACCCCGTCTGGCGCGACGAGGTGGAGCACGTCAGCCACCGGCACTATTCGACGGGCTTTTACTATGGCAGCCCCGGGCAGTATTACGACGATTCGCGCTATATCCGCGACTGGCAGGTCTGCGCGGTCGTGACCGCCTGCGGCGCGGACGGGACGGCGACGCTGAGCCTGCGCAACAAGTTCTCCGCGGGGGACGAGGTCGAGCTGGTCGGTCCGGACTGCCGCCCGTTCACGATGACCGCGCCCGTGATGCGCGACGGCGACGGCTGCGCGCTCACGGAGCCGCGCACCCCGCAGATGGTGTTTACCATGCAGCTGCCGCGCCCCGTGCCGCCGATGAGCCTGGTGCGCCGCGCGGTCAGGCTCGGCGCGGGAGAATAAAGGAGGGAACGGACGTGACGGCGAACGACTATCAAAAGCGCGCGATGGCGACGCTCAACCCCGCGCTGTCCCAAAGGGACGTGCTCGTCAACAGCGTGATGGGGCTTTGCGGCGAGAGCGGCGAAGCCATCGACCTTGTGAAAAAGTGGCTCATGCAGGGGCACGAGCTGGACAGGGCGCACCTTGCCAAGGAGCTGGGCGATGTGGCGTGGTATCTTGCCGAGGCGGCGACCGCGCTCGGCATGGAGCTGGACGATATTTTGCAGGCGAATCTCGACAAGTTAGCCGCGCGCTATCCCGAGGGCTTCGACACGCAGCGCTCGCAGCGGCGCGCCGAGGACGAC
>CAVDWO010000010.1:0-46443 GCA_963612845.1 Alistipes onderdonkii | reverse complement strand
GTACGGATCGTCCTTCACCGTGATGGTGATGGACTTCGTCGCGGCTACACTGCTTCCCTCCTTGACGGTGCAGGTAAGAGTATATCCCGTGTCCGACGAAACCGACTCCGGCGCGTTGAACGTAACCTTAGCGCTCGTGCTGTTATCCAACCCGGCGCTGGCCGGCGTTCTGGTCCACGCATAGGTAACATTCTGCTTGTTCAACCGGTTATAGGTAGCGGTCACATCGACTTTCTGCCCCTCCAGAATCGTGATAGAACTGCTCTTGTCGAGGGTCAGATTATTATTCGTCGTCGTCTCAATGCTCGTTGTGGTGACGCTAACATTCACGCTCGGAGCATTCTCTGCATCGGACGCCTTAATCGTCAGCGTATTACCTGTATAGCTGCTGGTAGCGGAGTAGCCGGTGGCGTAGCCCTTTAGGTTCTCCGAAGAAAACTCAGGGTCACTTGTGAACTTTTCAACGGCGACGGAGTACGTCTTGCTTTCACCACTCCCGCTGCTGGTCACGTTATACGTTCTGCCCTGATAAGTCACAGTCTTAGCGGCATTCTCAAACGCCTCCTGCGCGGTGATAACGGTAACGGTAACGGTAGCCGTCTTCTCCTGCTCGCTATCGTCAGTGAACTTATACTTCATCGTAATTGTCGACACACCCTTTGCAACCGCCTTCACGGTCACGGAAGTACCATTGCTGCTCCCCTCAATAGTAGCGTTGCTCGTCGAGTCGCTTGTCCACTGAGGATAGTTAGTAGCCAGCGTCTTTCCCGACGGCACAGCGCCGGCGGTGATGGTGCAGGTTTGCCCCACCACGATGGTCGGCGCAGCTGTGGCGATCGACATAGTATCCCCCGTTGCCCTTGCGGGAACGACGGTCAGGCTCAGCACCATCGTCAGCGCAAGGAGCAGGGAAAGAAACCTCTTCCTCATGTTTCTTCTCATTCCTTTCGTTTTTGTCCGCGCCGCCCCGCGCGCCGGGGGCGGTCTGTTCGTTATCCTACCATGCTTTCGCCGGTTTGGGAACAGGAAAACGCAGTCTTCATAAAAACTTCATTTTCCCTGCGCGCGTTCCTCCTTTTAGACGCAGGCGCGGGGCAGAAAGTTCCGCCTCGCGCAAAAAAAATTTTTGTCAGCCCCCGAGCCGCGCCAGCTCGATCGCCGCCGCCGCGCCGAGGCGGGCGTTATTGTAAACCAGTTGGATATTGGCGTCGAGACTGTCCCCGCCCGTGAGCTCCTTGATTTTCGCGAGGAGGTAAGGGGTGGTGGCTTTGCCGTGGACGCCGTCGCGCTTCGCGTCCTCGACCGCCTCGGCGATCGCCGCGTCGATCTCGGCCTTGTCCATCGAGTATTCGGCGGGGATCGGGTTGGTGACGAGCAGTCCCCCCCGCAGGCCGAGCGCGCGCTTGACGTGGAACGCGCGGGCAAGCTGCGCGGGCGAATCGAGCCGGTAGTCCACGCCGAAGCCGGACGCGCGGGTATAGAACGCGGGCAGCTCGTCTGTCCCGTAGCCGATGACGGTGACGCCGTGTGTTTCAAGGTACTCAAGCGTGAGCCCAAGGTCGAGAATAGACTTCGCCCCCGCGCAGACGACCATGACGGAGGTGTTCGCCAGCTCCTCAAGGTCGGCGGAGATGTCGAACGTTTCCTGCGCGCCGCGGTGGACGCCGCCGATGCCGCCTGTGGCAAAGACGCGGATGCCCGCCATGTCGGCGATCATCATGGTGGTGGTGACGGTGCACGCGCCGTCCTTCCCCTGCGCGACGAGGATCGGCAGATCGCGGCGGCTCGCCTTGGGCACGCGCGCGCCCGTCCTGCCGAGGTAGTTGATCTCGTCCCTCGACAGACCTGCCTTGAGCCGTCCGCCGAGAATGGCGATCGTCGCTGGCACGGCGCCCGCGTCGCGAATGATGCGCTCGACCTCGAGCGCGGTCTCAACGTTCTGCGGGTAGGGCATACCGTGCGAAATAATGGTGGACTCGAGCGCCACGACCGGCTTGCCGGCGGCGAGGGCTTCGGCGACCTCGGGCGCGACGTCGAGATACGGGTTCACAAGCATAAGCACCCCTCCTTTAATCATTGATGCTCCTATTATAAAAGACCGCGTGGGAAAAGTCAACGAGGGAAAGGGCTTGAAATCATACGAAAAATAGCATATAATAAGCCAATCTTTGAAAAGACCTCAAAAAGGAAGGAATTTACCATGGAACGAGTAAGAATTGCCGCGATCTTTGCCGACAGCGAGCGCTTCGGCGGCGAGAGCGTCACCGTCTGCGGCTGGGCGAGGACCATCCGCGATATGAAGACCTTTGGCTTTATCGAGCTGAACGACGGCTCGTGCTTCCGCAATTTGCAGGTCGTGATGGACGCGAATACTCTTTCCAATTATAAGGAGATCGCCGCGCAGAACGTCGGCGCGGCGCTGATCGTGCGCGGCACGGTCGCGCTCACGCCCGGCGCCAAGCAGCCGCTCGAGGTCAAGGCGTCGGAGATCGCGGTCGAGGGCGTGTCCTCGCCGGACTATCCCCTGCAAAAAAAGCGCCACAGCGTTGAGTATCTGCGCACGATCCAGCATCTGCGCCCGCGCACGAATCTCTTTTCCGCGGCGTTCCGCGTGCGCAGCGCGGCGGCGTATGCCGTGCATGAATTTTTCCAGAGCCGCGGCTTCGTCTACGTCAACACCCCCATCATCACCGGCTCCGACTGCGAGGGCGCGGGCGAGATGTTTCAGGTCACGACGCTTGATATGGAGAATCCGCCCCGCACGCCCGACGGCAAGGTCGATTACAGCAGGGACTTTTTCGGCAAGAAGACGAGCCTGACCGTTTCCGGTCAGCTCAACGCCGAGAACTTTGCGATGGCGTTCGGCGACGTTTACACCTTCGGTCCCACGTTCCGCGCCGAGAATTCCAACACCGCGCGCCACGCCGCCGAGTTCTGGATGATCGAGCCGGAGATGGCGTTCTGCGACCTCGACGGCGACCTTGAGGTCATGGAGGCGATGGTCAAGCACATTATCCGCCGCGTGATGGAGCGCTGCCCGGACGATCTCGCGTTCTTCAACAGCTTCGTCGATAAGGGGCTGCTCGAAAGATTGCAGCACGTCGAGAGCTCCGACTTCGGCCGCGTAACCTACACCGAAGCCGTCAGGCTCTTAAAGGAGAGCGGGCAGAAGTTCGACTACCCCGTCGAGTGGGGCATCGACCTCCAGACCGAGCATGAGCGCTACCTCACCGAGCAGATCTTCAAGCGCCCCGTCTTTGTCACGGACTATCCGCAGGAGATCAAGGCGTTCTATATGCGCCTGAACGACGACGGTAAGACCGTCGCCGCGGCGGACTGCCTCGTGCCGGGCATCGGCGAGATCATCGGCGGCAGCCAGCGCGAGGAGCGCATCGAGCTGCTCGAGCAGCGTATCCGCGACCTCGGCATGAATCCCGAGGACTACTGGTGGTACTGCGACCTGCGCCGCTACGGCTCCTGCCGTCACGCGGGCTTCGGTCTCGGCTTCGAGCGCATGGTGATGTATTTGACGGGCATCGGCAATATCCGCGACGTGGAGCTGCACCCCCGCACCGTCGGCAACGCGGACTTTTAAGAAGCGCAAAGGGCGCGGCGGGAGCCGCGTCCTTTGTTTTCGCTCCGCCGCGGGAACTTTTTCCCGCCGCCCCGCGTCTAAAGTGATGACCGAGCGAAATAAGGAGGCTGCCATCATGAAGAAACGACTGTTCTCTCTGCTGCTGTGCGCGGCGCTGCTCGCCGCGCTCGCGGGCTGCGGCGCAAAAACCGCGCTCACCGAGCCGCCGGAGCTGACCGTGACGAACGCGCAGGGCGCGAGCATCACGGCGATGGGCGGCGGCTACCACTGGCAATACGCCCTTGGTCTCGGCCGATACGCGGGCGTGGACGCCTGCGGCGTACACCCGCTCGACGAGTCGCTCCGCGAGAGTATGCCCGCGCTGGAAATGCCGGTCGCGGTGTCGGCGGCGGCTTACGCCGTGACGCTCGACTTCGGCGTTTGCGCGCCGCCGTCCGTCTCCCTGCGCTATTGGAGCGAGGAATGCCGGGGCGACACCGACGCAAGCTCCGAAACGCTCACCGCTGAGCTGCAGGACGACGGGACATATGCCGTCACGCTGTTCCCGAGCATCGGCATCTTCGCTGTGGACGCCGATTGGAACGCGGAGGACTACAGCGGCAGCGCGACCTACGTTTTCTGCACGAGCGCGGCGGGAGCCGCGAGCTGAGGCGCTTGCCAAGGCGCAAAAAAGGAAGAACGGCTGTGCCGCTCCTCCTTTTTTCTCATTTTTTCTTCATGTCCAGCCACGTCTGGTCGAAGCCGCAGGGCAGGAGCTCCTTGATGTGCAGGTGCTTCTCCGCCCCGTCCCTGTTCAGGCACACGACCTCCATCTCGGGACCGAACTCGTAGAGCACCTGGCGGCACGCGCCGCAGGGATAGCAATAGTCGTCGCTGCGCCCCGCGATGACGATGCGCTTGAAGCGCCTGTGCCCCTCGCTCACGGCTTTGAACGCCGCGGTACGCTCGGCGCAGTTCGTCAGCCCGTAGCTCGAATTTTCGATGTTGCAGCCGGTAAAGACCGCGCCGTCCTCACATTCGAGCGCCGCGCCCACGGGAAAACGGGAATACGGCACATACGCCATGTCCAGCATGGCAGCAGCCTTCGCCTTGAGTTCCTCCAAGGTCGCCATAGAAACGCCTCCTTACCAGTCTACGCCGAGGTCGGGACGGACGGACGTATCCATGATGTCCTCGGCGTTATAGAATTGCAGATAACGGCTGCGCGAGTGGCGCAGCGTGGTGCCGTCCGGGTGCAGACGGTCGCAGATGACGGCGGAGATATCCGGCTTGATATAGCTGAACGAGCTGGTGCCGACGCTCGCAAAAATGCGGAAACCCTGGCTTTGCAGGTACTTGAAGCGCTCGCCGGTGGAATGCCAGTCGTCGCCGTCGGGACGGCCGCCGTGCGGATAGAACAGAATCTGCGTCGGTCCGACAAGGCTGCCGACCTCGTCCGCCCAGCGCTCGGTGTCGTTGATGACGGTCTGGAGCGGCTTGCTGTCCAGCCGGATGTGTCCCCATGTATGGCTGCCGAAGGTCCAGCCGGTCTCCTTCAGGCGCTCGATCACGGGCTTGACCGCCTCGATCTCGCTCGCGCGGTACGCCTCGAACGCCGCGCGGTCGGGGCTGTCTTGCGCGATGTCGCGGTCGTCCTGCGTGCGGTAGCCCAGAATACCCTGATAGCCCGTCAGCGAGAAGATGGCCTTCGCTCCGTTGAGCGAAAAGTCCGGGTGCTCGTAGACGAACTGGTCAAGGATCGGTGTCGCGTCAAGCTCCTTGGTCAAAAACGTCTCCTTGGTGTACGGATCGGTACACTCCGCCCAGATCTCGCCGTCCTCTCCCACGACGAGCTTGCTCGTGAAGCCCTGCTGGAGCATATAGGGGTAGTAGTTCACGTCGTCAAAGCTGATGACGAGCGGCTTTTTGCCCTCCGGCAGCATGAGGGTGTTCCGCACCATGTGCGTGCCGGACTCGTCCGTCACCTCGCTCCACACGTCCTCCATCGCAACCAGAATGTACCCCTTGTCATAGACGGACTGCAAAATCTTGTTGTACTCATCGACCGTCACCATCCAGTCGTCCAGCCCGTAGCGCTCGGACTGCGACGCGCCGCAGTCGTGGAACGCCCACTGCGGGTACGCGATGATCGGGTGGAAGAAAAGATGCTCCACCACCTGCTCCGGTCCCCACGCCTGCGTGAGCTGATCGGCAGACCAGTAGCTGCGCACGGCGTCGTAGGGGTCAGCGGGAGCCGGCTGCTCGTCAGGCTCGGCGCTCTCGCCGCCCTCGCTGTCAACAACAGCGTCGCCGCCGTCCGGCGTGGTCTCCTTTTCGCCGCAGGCGGTCAGCAGCGGCAACAGCAGCAGCGCGCAGAGCAGCAGCACCAGGATTCGTTTCATAGCAAACCCTCCTTTTCGAGTGTTCGACCATTATAGCATATCCTTCCCCTTTTTGGCTACCGCTTCGCGCAATTTCTCCCTTTTTCAAAAAGATTTAAGATCTGCTCCGAGCGCGCGTCACAGCGTCTCGATGGAAATGCGTGCGTCGAGCAGCGGCCAGAGCTGCGGCAGCTCGCGCGTGAGATTCCAGAAGCCCATGCCCTGCAAGCCCCTTTCGGCGGCAAGCCGGAGCTTCTCGTCCATGCTGCGCGCGTCCTCGAACCACACGATATGGCCGCGCAGCGCCGCGTCGGTGTAGGTGAAATAAGGCGAGCGCGCCGTTTCGTCGAAGAAGATCTCCGCGCCCGTGCGCGCCGCCAGCTCGACCGCCGCGCGGGAGGAAAGCGTTTCCGCCCGCGTGACGCCCGCCTCGTAGGGCAGCGTCCAGTCGTAGGCGTAGAGCGGCGCGCCAAGGAATATCTTCCGCGCGGGGATCTCGGTGAGGGCATAGTCAAGCACGGCGCGCACCTGCGGCAGCGGCGCGATCGCCTGCGGCTCGCCATAGGCGTAGCCCCACTCGTAGGTCATGAGGAACACCGCGTCGGCAGCCTCGCCGAGCAGGGCGTAATCGTGCGCCTCGTAGAGCAGTCCGCTCTGGTCGGCGCTCGTTTTCGGCGCGAGGGCGACGAGCACGGGACGCGAGAGCGGCGTGAGCGCATCGCGCAGCCCGCCGATAAAATTGGCATAGGTCTCGCGCAGCTCCGGCGGCAGATATTCGAAATCCACGTCGAGCCCGTAGTAGCCCTTCTCCTCCGCCGTCCGCACGACGGCGGAGGTCAGCGCGGCGCGCGCATCGGCGCTGCGCAGGAGCGCGGCGGCGGTCTCGCTCGAAAAGCCGCCCTCGGCAGTGAGCGTTGAAAGATGCAGAAGCGGCGCGGCTCCCGCCTCCGCTGCGGCGGACAGCAGCGCGCCGTCCTCCGGCGGAACAAGACCTCCCTCTGCCGTAACGCCGTAGGTAAAGGGCGTGAGATAGGTAAGGTAGGGCAGCACGGACGCAAGCAGTGCCTCGCCGATAAAGGGATAGGCGTAGGCGTTGACGCCGAGGACGGCGAGCGGCGTCTCATCCTCGTAGTCGATCGCAAGCACATCTCCGGCGCGCAGCGCCGGACGTCCGTGCAGATAGAAGTTGCGGCGCAGGAGCGTCCTGACGCTCACCCCGTACCGCCGCGCGACGGAATAGAGCGTCTCCCCCGCCGCGACGGTGTGGAGCGTGCGCGGGATACGCACGACGAGCGCCTGCCCCGCGGCGAGCAGCGGCTCGGCGGAGGACAAACCGTTATCCGCCGAGAGCATCGCGGGCAGGACGCCGTAGCGCGCGGCGATGGAGGAGAGCGTCTCGCCGCGCTTGACAACGTGGATCAGCATAGCAGTTTCACCTCGCGCTATCCTATGCGGCGGCGCAGCGGCTTAGCCCAGCGCAACGTCGAGCGCCATCATCAGCAGGAACCCGCCGAAAAAGCCGCAGGTCCCCGCGCGGCTGTGCGCCCGCGGCAGCAGCTCCTGCGCCGCGACGCAGAGCATCGCACCCGCGGCAAAGCTCAGCAGCCACGGCATCAGCGCCTGCACGCGCGCGGCGGCAAGCGCCGCGGCAACGCCGAAGACCGGCTCCACCGCGCCGGAGAGCGCACCGGTCAGGAAGGCGCGCGTGCGCGTGCGCCCCATTTCGAGCAGCGGCAGCGCGACCGCCGCGCCCTCCGGAAAATTCTGCACGCCGATGCCGAACGCCAGCGCCGCGGCAGCTGCCAGCCCCTCCGCGTCCGGCGCGAGCACGAAGGCAAGCCCGACCGCCATTCCCTCGGGAATATTGTGCAGCGTGACGGCGGAGATCAGCAGGCGGTCGCTCCGGCAGGCGGCGTCCTCCTCCCCACCGCGCCGCGCGCGCTCACCGAGGATGTCCATTCCCGCAAGGAACAGCGCACCGAGCAGCACGCCGCATACAGCCGGCAGGAGCGGTGGGAGGCTCCCCTCCGCCTCCGAAAGCGCGAGCGCCGGCAGCAGCAGGCTCCACACGCCCGCCGCCGTCATCACGCCCGCGGCAAAGCCCAGCAGCGCGCGCTGTATCCCATCGCGCGGCGCGCGGGCGAAAAAGAATACTGTCGCAGCGCCCAGTACGGTCATCAGAAAGGGAAAGAGCGTGCCGAGCGCCGCGCAGACAAGCGGTCTGTGCATAAGGTCTCATCGCCTTTACGGTTTGTCAGGCGGGGTGCCGCCTGTATGCCAGTATAAGCGGGGCATGCTGACGGCGTGAAAAGGGCGCGCGGAGATCCCCTCCGCGCGCCCTGCGTCCTTTTCTTTACTTCATCAGCTGCGCGACCATATCGGTATACTCGCCCGGATCGTCGAGCGGAAGCCCCGCGATCAGCAGCGCCTGATCGTAGAGGAGCTTCGCGTACAGCTCCGCCTTCGCCCGGTCGGTCAGCAGCGCCGTCTCCATCGCCATGACCGCCGGGTGCCTGACGTTCAGCTCGAGGATACGCTCCGCCTTGATCGGCTCGGGCATCTGGAAGTTCTTGAAATACTTCTCCATCTCGAAGCTGAAGCCCTCGCCCGCGGTCAGGCAGACCGGGTGCGTCTTGAGACGGCGGGAAACTCTTGCCTCCTTGATCTTATCGCCAAGCGTCTCCTTGACGAACTTCATCAGTTCCTCCTTCTCATCGAGGGTCTTTTCCTCCTCCCCGCCGAGCTCAAGGTCGCCGTCCACGATGGAGCGGAAGGGCTTGTCCTCGTACTTCGCGAGCGCCTGAAGTACAAACTCGTCGGCGTCGCCCGTGAGGTAGAGCACCTCGTAGTCCTTATCCTTCAAAAGCTCCGTCTGCGGCAGCCGGTCCACCGCCGCGACGCTCTCGCCCGCGGCATAGTAGATGCACTTCTGCTCCGGCTTCATGCGCTCAAAATACTCGCGCAGCGTGGTGAGCTTCTTCTGCGTGGAGGAATAAAACATCAGAAGATCCTTGAGCGCGTCCCTGCGGCTCTCGCCGCCCTCGCCCACGATGCCGTAACCGATCTGGCGGCCGTAGTTCGCGTAGAACTTCTCATAGCCCTCCCGGTCCTCCTTGAGGAACTTTTCAAGGTCGGCGCGGATCTTCTTTTCCAGATTCTGCGCGATGACCTTGAGCTGACGGTCGTGCTGCAGCAGCTCGCGGGAGATGTTCAGGCTCAGGTCCGGCGAATCGACCACGCCGCGCACGAAGCGCAGATAGTCGGGCAGCAGCGCGTCGCACTTGTCCATGATCATCACGCCCGCGGAATAGAGTTGAAGCCCCTTCCGGAAATCCTCGGTGTTGAAGTTCAGCGGGCGGCTGGAGGGAACGAACAGCAGCGCCTTGTAGGTAACGCCGCCCTCTGCCGATACGGTGATGACGCGCTGAGGCTTGTCAAACTCGCGCGTGAGCTCGGAATAGAACTTGGCGTACTCCTCGTCCGTGACCTCGCTCCTCTTGCGCTGCCAGAGCGGGACCATGGAGTTGACCGTGGTCAGCTCCTCGACCATCTCATACTCCGGCTTTTCGGGGTCGCTCCCCTCCTTGACCTTCTGCACGGGGGTCATCATGCGAATGGGATAGCGGATATAGTCGGAATACTTCTTAATAAGGGAATAGAGCCTGTACCCGTCGAGGTATTCGCTGTACTTCTCGTCGTCGGTATCCTCCTTGATGTGCAGGATGACGTCGGTGCCGACACTCTCCTTCTCACATTCCGTGACGGTGTAGCCGTCCGCGCCGGAGGACTGCCACCGATACGCCTTGTCGGAGCCGTACTTCCTCGTGACGACGGTGATACTGTCCGAGACCATGAACGCGGAGTAAAAGCCCACGCCGAACTGACCGATGATGTCGATATCGGCGTCCTTTTTGTCCTCGCCCTCCGTCTCCCTGCGGAACCTGTAGGAGCCGGACGAGGCGATCACGCCGAGGTTGTTCTCCAGCTCCTCCTTGTCCATGCCGATGCCGTTGTCGGACACGGTCAGCGTGCGGTTCTCCTTATCGGCCGACACCGTGATGGCGAAATCGCCGCGGCTCATGCCGACCTTATCGTCCGTCAGTGCAACGTAGCAGAGCTTGTCGATGGCGTCGCTCGCATTCGAAATGATCTCGCGCAGGAAGATCTCCTTATGCGTGTAAATGGAGTTGATCATCAGATCCAGCAGGCGTTTGGATTCCGCCTTGAATTGTTTCTTTGCCATAAAAGCATCTCCTGTTATCATATTTGGAATAGAGTATAGCAGAATTTCGCAGGCATTTGTGACCTTTTCGTAAACATTTAGCACTTGCGTCGCAAGAGTGCTAATTCCGTCGGATATCCTCTCCATTTTGTCCATTTTCCGGCAGCGTTTTTCGTCGAATTGTTCAATAGCGTGTTTGCTCGGGCAGCTGTCCCCTTTTTCTTTGTTGAATATGCAATATTGACTTCTCCGGCTTCCCGCGCTACAATAAGCCCATCAAATATGAGGGAAACATGAAAGGTTGTCATACAATGTTCCGTTTTGCTTCTGCAAAAGTGAATATGGGCAAGCGCGCTTCTGCTTTCCGTGCAGAGGCTGGCACTTTCTGCGCCTCTCAGGGCTTCTCCCGCGGCATGATTATTATGATGGACGCCATGATTATGGCGTCCATTCTGCTTTCCCGCTCCATTACCCTCGTAGGTCTGTACCTGCCGGTACTGGTAATTCTTCTGCCGCAGCAGAGCTTTTCGCCGGATCTGAAACGGATCGCTGCTCACTGAATCGAGTTCCTTCGATACAGCTAAGCGGTTCCGCCACCCGGCGGGACCGCTTTTTTGTATAAACATTCCAACCCCATACCAAATGATCAAAGGAGAAAAAACGATGAAAAAGAAGTTTATGTGTGTATTCATGGCAGCCGTCATGGTATTCACCATGGCCGCCTGCGGCAGCACGGACAGCGGCAGCGAGGACAGCGGCAGCGAGAGCGGCGGCGTCCAGACCTTCAAGCTCGGCTCCATCGGTCCGAAGACCGGCGACGCCGCGATCTACGGTCAGGCAGTGCTCAACGGCGCCGAGCTCGCCGTCGAGGAGATCAACGCCAGCGACAGCCAGATCAAGTTCGAGTTCCAGGGTCAGGACGACGAGGCGGACGGTGAGAAGTCCGTCAACGCTTACAACACCCTGATGGACTGGGGGATGCAGGTCCTCGTCGGACCGACGACCACCGGCGCTTCCCTCTCCGTCTCCGAGGTCTGCAACAGTGACCGCACCTTCATGCTGACGCCGTCCGCCTCCGCCAAGGACGTGACCGCCGGTAAGGACTGCGTCTATCAGGTCTGCTTCACCGACCCCAATCAGGGCATCGCCTCCGCCGACTACATGGCTGAGAAAATGCCGGACGCCAAGATCGCCATCATCTACCGCAATGACGACGCCTACTCTCAGGGTATTCGCGACGCCTTCGTCGCCGAGGCTGATGCAAAGGGTCTGACCGTTGTCTATCAGGGCACCTTCACCGCGGACACCGCTTCCGACTTCTCCGTCCAGCTCGCCGCCGCCAAGTCCGCCGGCGCCGACCTCATCTTCCTCCCCATCTACTACCAGCCCTCCTCCATCATCTTCCGTCAGGCTAAGGAGATGGGCTATGCTCCCACCTTCTTCGGCGTGGACGGCATGGACGGTATCCTCACCATGCCCGGCTTCGACGCCTCCCTCGCCGAGGGCGTCATGCTCCTGACCCCGTTCTCCACCACCGTTGAGGACGAGAAGACCCAGAGCTTCGTCAAGGCTTACTCCGAGAAGTACGGCATGGAGCCCAACCAGTTCGCCGCCGATGCTTACGACGGTGTCTACATCGTCAAGGAAGCGCTTGAAGCTGCCGGCTGCACAGACGATATGACCGCCGCCGAGATCTGCGAGAAGCTCGTCGAGGTCATGCCCAGCATCACCTTCACCGGTCTGACCGGCAAGGACATGACGTGGGATTCCGAGGGCGCCGTCTCCAAGGCTCCCGTCGCCTACATCATCGAAAACGGCGTGTACGTCGAGGGCTGAGCGCAGTATTTCCGCATTTCCTCTCCTCCGGGCAGGGCTGTCGGGAGCTAAGGCTCCCGGCAGCTTCCGCCCCATTCTATGGTGGAAACGAAGGCGGCGGGTCATGGGAGCCGCCCTTGTTTCTGCCACAGAAAAACCGACTGAAAAAGAGGTGTCCATCATGGAATTTCTATCCTATCTGATCAGCGGGATCAGTCTGGGCAGCGTGTACGCCATCATCGCGCTGGGCTACACGATGGTCTACGGCATCGCCAAAATGCTGAACTTCGCCCACGGTGATATCATCATGGTCGGCGGCTACATCTCCTTCTGCGCGATGTTTTATCTGGGGCTTCCCAATATCGCCGCGGTGCTGCTGGCGGTCGTCGTGTGTACCGTGCTCGGCGTCCTGATCGAGCGGCTCGCTTATAAGCCGCTGCGCAGCGCGCCGAGCCTTGCGGTGCTCATCACCGCTATCGGCGTGAGCTACTTTCTGCAAAACTCCGCGCTGCTCATCTGGAAAGCAGCCGCGCGCTCCTATCCCCCCGTGGTCTCCGGCTCGCTCGAGCTGTTCGGCGGCAGGCTGACCGTCTCCTATATCTCGCTTCTGACCATCGCCGTCTGCATCGTCATCATGACCGCGCTGACGGTCTTTGTCAGCAAGAGCAAGATGGGCAAGGCAATGCGCGCCTGCTCCGAGGATAAGGCGGCGGCACAGCTCATGGGCATCAACGTCAACGCCACCATTTCCGCGACGTTTGCCATCGGCTCGGCGCTCGCGGCGGTCGCGGGCGTCCTGCTGTGCTCGTTCAATACCTCCCTGATGCCGACGACCGGCTCCATGCCCGGAATCAAGGCGTTCACCGCCGCCGTGTTCGGCGGCATCGGCTCCATTCCCGGCGCGTTCCTCGGCGGGCTTCTGCTCGGCGTCATCGAGGCGATGGCTAAGGCATACATCTCGACGAATCTCGCCAACTCCATCGTCTTCGCGGTGCTGATCGTCGTGCTGCTCGTCAAGCCCGCGGGACTGCTCGGCAGATATGTGCCGGAGAAAGTGTGAGGTGGCGGACATGACGCAGAAGCTCAACAAATTCAGATCCCTGAAAAAGACCACCCGCTCCGACCTTCTGACCTACCTCGGCGTGACCGTCCTCTTCATCGCCGTGCTGATGATGCAGAGCGGCGGGCTCCTCAGCCGCACGATGCTCGGTCTGCTCGTTCCCATCTGCTGCTATATGTCCATGGCGGTCTCGCTGAATCTGACCGTCGGTATCCTCGGCGAGCTGAGCCTCGGTCACGCGGGCTTTATGAGCGTGGGCGCGTTCACCGGCGTCATCGTCTCGCAGAGCCTGCTGGACGCGATCCCAAGCGCACCCGTCCGGCTCGCCGCCGCCATGCTCGCCGGCGCGCTGTTCGCCGCCGTTGCGGGACTTCTGATCGGCACACCCGTGCTGCGTCTTCAGGGCGACTACCTCGCCATCGTGACGCTCGCCTTCGGCGAGATCATCAAGGAGCTCATCAACTGCCTGATCGTCGGCTTCGACTCGTCGGGGCTGCACATCATCTTCAACCCCGCCGGCAACAAGACCGTCTCCGATTTGGGGCTTGACGCGGCGGGCTACGCCATCATCAAGGGCGCGCAGGGCGCGACCGGCACCAAGACCATCGCCACCTTCACGGCTGGCTTCGTCCTCGTGATGCTCACGCTCGTCATCGTGCTGAACCTCACCCGCTCGCGCGCGGGACGCGCGATCATGGCGATCCGCGACAACGCCATCGCCGCGCAGTCCATCGGGCTGAACCTCACCAAGTACAAGCTGATGGCGTTCGTCACCTCCGCGGCGCTCGCCGGCGCCGCCGGCGCGCTGTACGGGCTGAACTATTCCTCGCTCCAGTCGAGCAAGTTCAGCTTCAACACCTCGATCCTCATTCTCGTGTTTGTGGTGCTCGGCGGGCTCGGCAATATCCGCGGCAGCCTGATCGCCGCCGCCGCGCTGACGATCCTGCCCGAGGCGCTGCGCGAGTTCTCGGATTACCGTATGCTCGTCTATGCCATCGTGCTGATCCTCGTGATGCTGGCGACCAACAACCCCCAGTGCAAGGCGTTCTTTGCAAGGCTGATCCCCGCGCGGCGCAAGGCCGCCGCGGAAGCGGAAAAGGAGGAATGACCGATGACGCAGAAAACCAAGCTGATCCCCGTCGTGCGCAGCACGGCGTATCTGCCCGAGCGCGACGCGGACAAAAGCCCGATCCTCGAATGCATCGACCTCGGCATCACCTTCGGCGGACTGAAAGCCGTGGACGGCTTCAACATCACCATCGGCCGCACGGAGATCGCGGGTCTGATCGGTCCCAACGGCGCGGGCAAGACGACGATCTTCAACCTCCTGACCAAGGTGTACCAGCCGACGCACGGCACGATCCTGCTCGACGGCAAGGACATTCACTCCCTCAGCACCGCGCAGATCAACCGCGCAGGCATCGCGCGCACCTTCCAGAATATCCGCCTGTTCAGCGAGCTGAGCGTGGAGGATAACATCACCGTCGCCATGGACACGCAGATGCGCTACTCGATGCCCGAGGGCGTGCTGCGCCTGCCGCGCTTCTGGCGCGAGGAGCACGTCGTCCACGAGCGCGCGATGGAGCTGCTGTCCATCTTCCACATGGAGGACTTCGCCTCCGCCAAGGCGGGCAGCCTCCCCTACGGTGCGCAGCGCCGGCTGGAGATCCTGCGCGCGCTGGCGACGAATCCGAGCCTGCTGCTGCTCGACGAGCCCGCCGCGGGCATGAACCCCAGCGAAACGGCGGAGCTGATGGAGAATATTCTCTCCATCCGCGACACGTTCAAGATCGCCGTGCTGCTCATCGAGCACGACATGAACCTCGTCATGAACATCTGCGAGGGCATCGCGGTGCTGAACTTCGGGCGCATCATCGCCAAGGGCGCGCCCGACGATATCCAGTCGAATCCCGAGGTCATCGAAGCGTACCTCGGCAAGAGAAAGGAGGCGGGCGCATGAGCGAGATCCTGAAGGTCAGCGACCTGCACGTTTACTACGGCAGCATCCACGCCGTCAAGGGCGTGTCCTTCGAGGTCAACGAGGGCGAGGTCGTCACGCTGATCGGCGCGAACGGCGCGGGCAAATCCACGGTGCTGAACACCGTCTCCGGTCTGCTGCACCCCAAAACGGGCAGCGTCGTCTTCGAGGGCAAGGACCTCAAAGGCGTACCCGCGCACAAGATCGTCGAGCGCGGTCTTGCGCAGGTGCCGGAGGGCCGCCACGTCTTCCTGCAAATGACGGTAGAGGACAACCTCGAAATGGGCGCCTACACCCAGCCCAACTCCACCGTTGACGCGGGGCTTGCCGACGTTTACGAGCGTTTCCCGCGCCTGAAGGAGCGCCGCCGCCAGATCGCCGGCACGCTCTCCGGCGGCGAGCAGCAGATGCTCGCCATGGGCAGGGCGCTGATGTCGAAACCCAAGCTGCTGATGCTCGACGAGCCGTCGATGGGTCTGGCGCCCATTCTGGTCGAGCAGATCTTCGACATTATCCGCGAGCTGCACGCCGCAGGCACGACCATTCTGCTCGTGGAGCAGAACGCGCAGGCGGCGCTCTCCGTCGCCGACCGCGCCTACGTGCTGGAAACGGGACGCATCACCCTCTCCGGCACCGGCGCGGAACTCATGGCGAGCGATGCGGTGCGCAAGGCGTACCTCGGCGGCTGAACAAGTGAAAACAGCAAAAGCGCCCCCGCAGTATACCTGCGGGGGCGCTTTTTCACTTCCTGACCGGCTTCTCTCAGCCCGCGTGCGCGGCGTCGATAAACTCACGCACCGCGCCGACGCCGCGGTACTTGCGCACCTCCCCATCGCCGGTGACGACGAGCGTGGGCGCCATCATAATGCCGTACTGCCGCGCGAGCGCGCGCTCGTCCTCGGCAAAGACCTTGCGGTAGACGACCCCCGCCTCGCCGAGCAGCTGCTCCGCCTGCGCGCAGTTGGGGCAGGTGTGCGTGGCAAAGAGCAGCAGCTCCCCGCTCTCCGGCGCGGCGGGCGCGGCGGCTTCCTCCTCCCGCGCCGTCTCCTGGCGCGGGCCGCTGTGCGTCAGGTGGGAGCGTGAAAGGTCGTAGACCCTGCGGTCCTTGAACTCCTGCGCCTTGCCGTCGTTCCAGTTCTGCACGGGACGGTAGTAGCCGGTGATGCGGCTGTAGACCTCGGTCTTCTCCCCGCAGTGCGGGCAGACGTAGACCTCGCCCGTGAGATAGCCGTGGCTGCGGCAGACGGAATAGGTCGGCGAGAGGGTATAATACGGCAGCCTGTAATTCTCTGCGATCTTGCGCACGAGCGCCGCCGCCGCCTTCCAGTCGGGCAGCTTCTCGCCGAGGAAGGCGTGGAACACCGTACCGGAGGTATAGCGCGTCTGCAGCTCGTCCTGAATGTCGAGCGCGGAGAAGATGTCCTCGCTGTACCCCACGGGCAGGTGCGAGGAATTGGTATAGTACGGCGTGCCGTGCTCGTTGGCGGTGATGATATCGGGGAACTGCTCCTTGTCGTGCTTGGCAAAGCGGTAGGTCGTGGACTCGGCGGGCGTCGCCTCAAGGTTGTAGAGGTCGCCGTATTCCTCCTGATAATCGCTCAGGCGGCTGCGCATATGGTCGAGCACCTCTTTGGCAAAGCGCTGCGTCCTCGGATCGGTCAGGTCGGCTCGCAGCCACTTTGCGTTCAGCCCCACCTCGTTCATGCCGATCAGCCCGATGGTGGAGAAGTGGTTGTCAAAGCTGCCGAGATAGCGCTTCGTGTAGGGGTACAGCCCCGCGTCGAGCAGCTTGGTGATCACGGTGCGCTTGGTCTTGAGCGAGCGGGCGGCAATGTCCATGAGCTTGTCGAGCCGCTCGTAGAAGTCCTTCTCGTCGCTCGCCAGATACGCGATGCGCGGCAGGTTGATCGTCACGACGCCGACCGAGCCGGTGGACTCGCCCGAGCCGAAGAAGCCGCCGGATTTCTTGCGCAGCTCGCGCAGGTCGAGCCGCAGGCGGCAGCACATCGAGCGCACGTCGCTCGGCTCCATGTCGGAATTGATATAGTTGGAGAAATACGGCGTGCCGTACTTGGCGGTCATCTCAAAGAGGAGCTTGTTGTTCTCCGTCTCGCTCCAGTCGAAGTCGCGCGTGATGGAATAGGTCGGGATCGGATACTGGAAGCCGCGTCCGTTGGCGTCGCCCTCGATCATGATCTCGATGAACGCCTTGTTTACCATGTCCATCTCCCTCTGGCAGTCGCCGTAGGTGAAGTCCATTTCCCGCCCGCCGACGATCGCGGGGACGTTCGCAAGGTCGCGCGGCACGGTCCAGTCGAGCGTGATGTTGGAAAACGGCGCCTGCGTGCCCCAGCGCGACGGCGTGTTCACGCCGTAGACGAAGGACTGCACGCACTGCTTGACCTCCTTCTGCGTGAGGTCGTCCACCCGCACGAAGGGGGCAAGATAGGTGTCGAACGAGGAAAACGCCTGCGCGCCCGCCCATTCGTTCTGCATGATGCCGAGGAAGTTTACCATCTGATTGCAGAGCGTGGAGAGATGGCTCGCGGGGGACGAGGTGATCTTGCCCGGCACGCCGCCGAGCCCCTCCTGAATGAGCTGGCGGATGCTCCAGCCCGCGCAGTAGCCCGTCAGCATCGACAGGTCGTGGATATGGAGCTGCGCGGAACGGTGCGCGTCGGCGACCTCCTTGTCGTAGATCTCGCTGAGCCAGTAGTTGGCGGTGATCGCGCCGGAGTTCGACAGGATCAGCCCGCCCACGGAGTAGGTGACGGTCGAGTTCTCCTTCACGCGCCAATCGTTGATCTGGAGATAATTGTCCACCAGATCCTTATAGTTGAGCAGCGTCGAGCCGACGTTGCGGACCTTTTCGCGCTGCTTGCGGTACAGGATATACGCCTTGGCAACGTCGGCATAGCCGGCCTCGGAGAGGACCTTCTCCACGCTGTCCTGAATGTCCTCTACGGTGACGGCGTCGCCGCTGATGCGGTCGGCAAAATCAGCCGTAACGCGCAGCGCCAGCATGTCGATCACGCTGGGGTGATACGGCCGCTGCTGCGCATCGAAGGCCTTGGTAATGGCGGCGCTGATCTTGCCGATATTGAATTCGGCGATCTTCCCGTCGCGCTTGACAACATGATACACTGTGACTTCCTCCCTTTTCTGCCGGTGCTGATTATGCGCCGCGGCACATTTGCGTTAACGGGCATATTTTACCGTATCTTGTGGCTCTTTACAAGTGACAAATGCAACATCTTGTGGGAAACTACCTTTCGCACAAGATGCTGCTCTTATTTTTATCTAATTTTCTCTCTATCACACAGCCCGCACCGCCACCTCCCGCACGTTCCCGCGCAGGATCTCCGCGTAGCGCCGCAGCGCCGCCTCGTCCGGCGCGTGCAGTCCGGCGAAAGGTACGCTGTCGCGGTCGGCAAAGGGCTGGAGGAAGCAGCGCGCCGCGCCGCGCAGCCAGCGCCCGATCTCCTCGAACGATTCCTCGTCGTGCAGCTCGCGCACCACCGTCGTGCGGAACTCGTACTCCACTGCGCCAGAGAGCAGGAACGCGGCGCTCTCCCGCACGGGGGCGAGGTCGAAGTCCGGCACGCCGACCGTCTCGGCGTAGCGCGCGGGGCTGTTCTTCACGTCCATGGCGGCGTAGTCCACCAGCCCCGCCTCCACCACGCGCCGCAGCGCTTCCGGGTGCGTGCCGTTGGTGTCGAGCTTGACGGCAAAGCCCCTCTCCCTGATCCGCGCGAGCAGCTCCGGCAGCTCCGGCCGCAGCAGCGGCTCCCCGCCCGTGACAGCAACGCCGTCGAGCAGACCGCGCCGCGTCTCCAGAAAGGCGAGCAGCTCGTCCTCCTCCATCAGCGCGTCCGCCGAGCCGTCCAGCAGCTCCGCGTTGTGGCAGTAGGGACAGCGCAGGTCGCAGCCGCCGAGAAAGACCGTACACGCCGTTTTCCCCGGATAGTCGAGCAGCGTCAGCTTTTGCAGTCCGTGGATCTTCATCGCGCGCTCCTCCTTTCTCCCGTTTCATTTCCCCCAGTATAGCCCGCGCGCGCCGCGCACGCAAGAGCCGATGCGCGGCGTGAATAAATATTTTTTCTGTATATATTCATTCTTTATTCGCTGTTCTGTGCAAATCGCACAGTTTTCCTCCAAACTTTTTCCTGTTTTTTGAATCTATACCCATTGACAACGAATAAATAAACAATTATACTTGCGCTATCGTTTCTGAAACGCATGAAAATCCAGTCTCATTCAACCCAATACTAAAAATAAGATGATAAGGAGCTACCCCATGAAAAAGTTTACTGCACTGATGCTGGCTCTGATGATGAGCCTTTCCCTGATGGCCTGCGGCAGCAAGACCGACGACACCAACACCACCGATGATGCCAACACCGACAGCAACACCGAGCAGACCGGCGGCACCCTGGTCCTCGGCACCTCCGCCGACTATGCCCCCTTTGAGTTCATGTACGCCGACGATAACGGCGATATGCAGTACGCCGGCATCGACGTTTCCGCCGCGCAGTACATCGCCGACGAGATGGGCATGGAGCTTCAGGTTGAGAACATGAGCTTCGACTATCTGCTCACCTCTCTTGCCAAGGGCGACTATGACATGGTCATGGCTGCGATGGAAGCGACGGACGAGCGCAAGAACTCCGCCGACTTCTCCGACCCCTACTACACCGATATCCCCCCGATGATCCTTGTCAAGGCTGACGCTGCCGACCAGTACGCCACCCTCGCTGACTTCTCCGGCAAGAGCGTAGGCGCGCAGACCGCCACCACCAAGGAAGGCATCGTCACCGATCAGATGGAAGGCGCGAACCTCGTCTCCCTCTCCCTCGTGACCGACCTCGTCAACGAGCTGGTCTACGATAAGATCGACGCGATCGTGCTCGACGGCGCTGTGGCTCAGGAATATGCCGACGCCAACCCCGACCTCGCCATCGCCCCCGCCTCTT
This sequence comes from Alistipes onderdonkii, assembly GCA_963612845.1. GTDB lineage: Bacteria > Bacillota > Clostridia > Oscillospirales > Oscillospiraceae > Hominicoprocola. The sequence goes on along the minus strand of CAVDWO010000010.1, from coordinate 26,440 downwards.
CCGAACTCGGCAGCGCCGCACCCTACTGCGTGGCTGTCGCCAAGGGCGACCCCAAGGGTCTGCTGCCCGGCATCAACGCCGCCATCGCCAAGATGACCTCCGAGAATAAGATCGACGAGTTCATCGCCGCCGCGGACGCTCTGAGCGGTGTGGCTGTCGAGGTCTCCGCGGACGCGCCCGAAGCCTGACCCCCTTTATTCGCTCTCTTCTCATTATCTCTCATAGCCAAAGAGCAAGGCCCCCTGCGGCTTTGCTCTTTGGCTCCTCTTTGAAAAACCGACTCGAAAGGAGCCCTTTCCATGGACTTTGCCGCATGGTGGAGCGAACTGTTCACCGGTATGTCGCCGGCGTCGTTCGTCAACTTCTCTTTCCTGCCGAAGTACGGCGTCTACTTCCTGCAGGCGCTCGGCTATACGCTGCTGCTGGCGGTGGTATCCGTCGCGCTGGCGGTGATCCCCGCGCTGTGTCTCGCGTTCATGCGCCTGAGCAAGAATAAGCTCGTTCACTCGCTCTCCGGCGCGTACATCGCCGTTTTCCGCTCTACGCCGCTGCTCGTGCAGCTGTCGATCATCTACTTCGGTCTCTTCGGCGCGATCCATATCCCGCGCGCCTTCCTCTTCGGTTTTATCGACATTTCCCGCTTTATCCCCGGCGTCGTGGCGCTGGCGCTCAACAGCTCCGCCTACGTCGCGGAGATCTTCCGCGCGGGTATTCTGGCAGTGGACGTGGGGCAGACCGAAGCGGCGCGCTCGCTGGGGCTGTCCGGCGTGCAGACGATGCGGCTGGTCGTGCTGCCGCAGGCGGTCAAGAACGTCCTTCCCGCCATCGGCAACGAGGTCGTCACCATGGTCAAGGAATCGTCCATCTGCTCCACGCTCGGCATGGTCGAGCTGATGTTCGCCGCCAAGACCGTGGCGACGAGCACCTACATCTCCCTCGCGCCCTACGTGCTGGCGGCGATGATGTATTTCTGCATCACCTTCCCCGCCGGTAAGGCGATCGAAGCATTGGAAAGGAGGATGCGCCGTGGCGACAAGCACTGAGGCTCTCATCCGCGTGGAGGATGTCTGCAAGGACTATAACAACGGCGCGGTCCGCGCGCTGCATCACTGTGACCTGACCGTGGGCAAGGGCGAGGTCGTCGCCATCATCGGTCCCTCCGGCAGCGGCAAATCGACGCTGCTGCGCTGCCTGAACCTGCTGGAAAAGCCGACCTCCGGCATCATCTACTTCAAGGATGTCGCCCTCAACGGCAGGCACGTCGACCTCGACCTGCACCGCCGCGAGATGGGCATGGTCTTCCAGCACTTCAACCTCTTCCCGCACATGACGGTGAAGAAGAACATCACCCTCGCGCCCGTAACGCTGAAGCTGCACTCCCAGGCGGAGGCGGACGCGCAGGCAATGTCGCTGCTTGAGCGCATCGGTCTTGCCGACAAGGCGGACGAATATCCCGCGATGCTCTCCGGCGGGCAGAAGCAGCGCATCGCCATCGTGCGCGCACTCGCCATGTCGCCCCAGGTCATGCTCTTCGACGAGCCGACCTCCGCGCTCGACCCCGAGATGGTCGGCGAGGTGCTCGACCTCATGCGCGACCTGGCGGACAGCGGCATGACGATGGTCGTCGTCACGCACGAGATGGGCTTCGCCCGCGAGGTCGCCGACCGCGTGGTCTTCATGTCCGAGGGTGCGATCATCGAGGAAGGCTCCCCCGCCGATATCTTCGACCGCCCGCAGAGCGAGCGTCTCCGGTCCTTCCTCGCAAAGCTCCTGTAATACGCGGAAAAAGCGTCCGGCTCTCGCCGGACGCTTTCTTTTTTGTATGCACTTTCTTGCATCTTACATCTTCTCCGGCGCGGAGCAGCCGATCACGCCCAGCCCGTTGGCAAGCACCTGACGGGTCGCGCCCGCCAGCTTGAGCCGCGCGGCGATGACGCTCTCGTCCTCGCCCTTGATGCGGCAGGCGTTGTAGAACCTGTGGAACGCGCCGGCGAGCCGCATCAGATAGCGGTTGATATAGCTCGGGTCATAGTCGCGCGCCGCCATGCGGATCTCCTCCGGGAAGGACGACAGCTCCTTGATGAGCGCGCGCTCCGGCTCACTCGAGAGCACGGACAGGTCGACCGCGCCGGACTTGACGCCGTGCCCCTCCTCCTCAAGCGTCCTCAAAAGGCTGCAAATGCGCGCGTGCGCGTACTGGATGTAGTAGATGGGATTCTCGCTGTCCTCGCGCACGGCAAGCCCGAGGTCAAATTCCATCTGCGTGTCGGGCTTGGCGTTGAAGAAGTAGCGGCAGGCGTCGACGGGGATCTCGTCGAGCAGGTCCGAGAGCGAGATGGTCTTGCCCGTGCGCTTGGACATACGCACCACCTCGCCGTCGCGCACCAGCTTGACAAGCTGCATCAGCACGATGTCGAGCCTCTCCGTGCCGTTCAGCCCCAGCGCGTCCATCGCGCCCTTCATGCGGGCGACGTGTCCGTGATGGTCCGCGCCCCAGATGTTGATGACCTTGTCGAAATGACGCACGGCGAACTTGTTGCGGTGATACGCGATGTCGCCCGCGAAGTAGGTGTAGAAGCCGTTGGCACGGCGCAGAACGTCGTCCTTGAGGTCGAGCTTGTCGATGTCCGCGTCCTTCTTGCCCATTTTGCGGTACTGCTCACGCATGATGTCGGCGGTCCTGAGCCAGAGCGCGCCCTCCTTTTCATACGTCCAGCCGAGCCTGTGCAGCTCCTCGACCGTGTCCTTGACATACCCGCTCGTGTGCAGCGAGGACTCGAAGAACCACTCGTCGAATTTGATGCCGTAGCGCTCCAGGTCGCTCTTCATCTTCGGAATGTTGCGCTCCAGCCCGAAGCGCGCCATGTCGGCGTGACGCTCCTCGACGGACTTTTCCAGATAGCTCTCGCCGTGCTCGTCATAGAACGCCTTCGCCAGCTCGCGGATATCGTCGCCGTGGTAGCCGTCCTCCGGGAACTCGACCGCGTCCTCACCCTTGATGAGCTGGATGTAGCGCGCCTCGATGCTCTTGGCAAACTTCTCGATCTGGTTGCCGAAGTCGTTGACGTAGAACTCGCGCCACACCTTCGCGCCCGACCAGTCGAGCACCTCCGCGAGCGTATCGCCCAGCACGCCGCCGCGCGCGTTGCCCATGTGCATGGGACCCGTGGGGTTTGCGGAGACGAACTCGACCATGTACTTCTTGCCGTCCAGCCAGCTGTCGCGCCCGTAGCCTTCCTTCTCCCCCTCAACGGCGGTCAGGACGTCGGCATACCATTTCCCGCCGAGGCGGAAGTTCAAAAAGCCCGGACCCGCGATCTCCACGCTCGTGAAGTAGGTGCCGTCCAGCTCCATGTGCTCGGTCAGGATCTTCGCCACCTCGCGGGGATTCTTGTGCATAGCCTTGGACGCGGCAAGGCAGAAGGTCGTGGTATAGTCGCCGTTGGCGGTGTCCTTGGGGATCTCCACGGCGGGAACGGTCTCGATGCCGTCGGGCAGCAGCCCCTCCCGCACGGCGGCGCGGTACGCCTCCGCCGTCAGCTCGGCGATCTGATTCTTGGCGCTGCGGATCATGTTCATGGCTTCTTCTCCTCTATCCTTTGCGGTTTTGCCCGCCCGCTGGCGGACGCCGTAAAATATTCCGATAGATTATACTACATCTCCCCTCGGAAAACAAGGGAAACCGGCAAAAAGAGCTCCGCCGCCGTCCGCGCGGCGCATTTTTCCCGCCCCTCCGCGTTTCCCTTGCTTTTTTAACTAAAAACGCTATAATAGAAGCAGCGTTATTTGGACACTTTTGTCGGATTCTGCGCGTAAACCATGAAAAGGAGGATCACCCCATGCCCGTTAATCTGAAAGGCCGTTCTTTCCTCACGCTGAAGGACTTCACCCCCGACGAGATCCGCTACCTGCTCTCCCTCGCCGCCGACCTCAAGGCGAAAAAGCGCGCCGGCCTCCGCGGCGACCTGCTCGCCGGCAAGAACATCGTGCTGCTCTTTGAAAAGACCTCCACCCGCACCCGCTGCGCCTTCGAGGTCGCCGCCTACGACGAGGGCGCGCACGTCACCTTCCTCGACTCCAAATCCTCCCAGATGGGCAAGAAGGAAACGATGGTCGACACGGCGAAGGTCCTCGGCCGCTTCTTCGACGGCATCGAGTACCGCGGCTACGACCAGACGGTCGTCGAGGGGCTCGCCGCCAACGCGGGCGTTCCCGTGTGGAACGGGCTCACGGACGTCGACCACCCCACCCAGGCGCTCGCCGACATCCTGACCCTCATGGAGAACACCAAAAAGCCGCTCAGCAAGTGCAAGCTCGTCTTCTGCGGCGACACGCGCAACAACGTCGCCTACTGCCTCATGTATATCTGCGCCAAGCTCGGTATGCACTACGCCGGCTGGGGACCGAGGGAGCTTGCCCCCGCCGCCGGCGTTGTCAACTACTGCCGCGAGGTCGCCAAGGTAACCGGCGCCATCGTCGAGTACGGCGAGGACCGCGCGCTCCTCAAGGGCGCCGACGCCCTCTATACCGATATCTGGGCGTCCATGGGCGAGGAGGACAAGATCCCCGAGCGCGTCAGGCTGCTCACGCCCTACAAGGTCACGGGCGAGGTCATGAAGGCAGCGGAGAACCCCGACTGCATCTTCCTGCACTGTCTGCCCTCCTTCCACGACTTCGACACCGCCATGGCGAAGTCCCAGCTGGAGCTCGGTTACGATATCCGCGAGGTCACCGACGAGGTCTTCCTCTCCCCGCGCTCCAAGGTATTCGACGAGGCGGAGAACCGTATGCACACCATCAAGGCGGTCATGGTCGCCACCATCGGCAATGTCTGACAGACTAACCCCAGCAGAAAAGGCGAAGCGGTCACCCCGCTTCGCCTTTCTTTTCGGCATCTCCCGCCCTACAGATCGTCGCGGTTGACGGGGCAGGACATACAGCGCGGACCGCCCCGCCCGCGCGACAGCTCCGACGACGGCACGGTCAGCACGTTCAGCCCGTGCCGGGCAAGCAGCTCGTTGGTCACATAGTTGCGCTCATAGGTAACGACCGTGCCCGGACGGATGCAGAGCGTGTTCGACCCGTCGTTCCACTGCTCGCGCTGCGCGGCGAGCAGATCGTTCCCGCCGCAGCGGATCAGATCGACCGCGGGCAGCTTCAGCTCAAGGGCAAGTATCTTTTCCAGCTCCTCCCTGAGCGCGCCGAAGCGCAGCTCGCCGTGCTCATCGAGCGTCATCTCGTAAACGCTCAGCGGTCCCTCGATCTCGGGGTGTATGGTGAACTTGTCATAGTCTACCATTGTGAACACCGTGTCGAGGTGCATGAACGCGCGCGACTCGGGAATGTCGAACGCCAGCACCTTCTTAAAGCCCGAGTTCTGCAAAAGGTTCCGCGCAAACGTCTCCGCGCCGGAGACGGTCGTCCGCTCGGACAGCCCGACCGCCACGATCTCCTTCGACAGCACGAGCACGTCGCCGCCCTCGATGGAATAGCTGTCCGACAGGTCGTACCACAGCTTGTTGTCCGGCGCGGCAAAGTCGCGGTCGTAGAGGAACATATATTTCAGCAGCAGGCTCTCGCGCTTGCGGGCGGGCGTGTGCATACGGTGGATGTTGATGCCCTCGCCCACGCACGCACCCGGGTCGCGGGTGAAGTAAAGGTTCGGCATGGGGTCTGAAACGAACGGATAGCCCTCGTTCACCAGATCCATCAGGGACGTCGCCGTTCCGGTGGCGACCTCGCTGCGCTTGATGCCCGCGATGAGCTTGACGACCATCTGTCTGGGCGGCAGGTCGAGCAGCAGGCTCGTCATGGCTGCGCGCAGCCCCTTGGCGTGGATCTTGCTGAGGTTGAGGAAGTCGTTGACCAGCTGGATCTGGCGGGCGGGGTCGGCGATCGCCTTCGCCACCTCGTCCTCATAGTAGACGACCTCCACGCCGTTGTCGCGCAGGAGTTGGGCAAACCGGTCGTGCTCCTCCTGCGCGATCTTGAGGTAGGGAATATCGTCGAACAGGAGCCTCCCGAGGGTGGAGGGCGTCAGCGCCTCCAGTTCCTCGCCCGGACGGTGCAGCAGCACCTTGTTCAGCTTGCCGATCTCGGAGAAGTTGTGGATCCCTGAATACATGGCGGCTTCCTTTCCGGAATGCCGGCGGCTCTCTCGTCACCGCCCGTACATTCCTCTATGTATTTTGCGAGCCGGCGAAACTATCGCCGCGCGGCGATCCTCTCCTCTACAGTTTACCACACTCCATGCGATATTGTATAGTCATTTTTGTGCATTTATGATAAAATCCCCGCCCCTTCCGATCGGGGCGGGGATTTCCGCGCGCTGCGCGCCTTACTGCGGCGGCAGCTCCGCGCCGTTGAAGCGCTCCAGCTCGTTCTTCCCGATCGCCATGCGCTTCCACTGCTCCGGCAGCCCCGGCGCAATGAGCGGAAAAAGATTTTCCGTGTCCGCCGTCGGCTGAATGTTGTAGGTGCCGTATTTGTTGACAAGATCGGCGCAGTCGTCCGGCTGCCCGAAGCGCGCCTTGAGCATCGGCGTCAGATCGCGCGGCAGCTCCCGCTTCCTTCGCGGCATAAAGATCACCTCCGGACTTAGTATGTCCGGAGGCGTCCTCTTTTCTTCGTCTTATTCGCGCAGCGTTTTCGGATACACGCCCGCGTCGTGCAGCTTCCGCAGCTCCCGCTGCACCGTCTCCTTGTCCTCGTGATACGTCATGCCGAACCAGCGCGCGTCGGAGCGCAGCACCGAAACGCGCAGCTCACCGCGGTCGATCAGCGCGCCGATCATGCTCGGCAGCAGGCACTCAGCCTTGCACTCCCCCTCCGGCAGCGCGCGGAGGAAGTCCCTGAAATAACCGTCCAGCTTTTCAAACAGCCACGGCGTAAAGCCCCAGAAGTTCATCGACACCGGCGTGTCCGGCGCGTAGACCGGACCGTCTCCGTCCTCCTGAATATCCCTGATCTTCCCGTCCCCGCAGGGCTTTAAGTGAAACGTCTCCACCACGCGGTCGAGCATACCCTGCCCGTTCACATGGCACACGCCGCGCGTGACCGTGCCGTGCTCGCTGACGGTGTTGGCAAGGCTGTAGCCGACCATCGTACCCTCGCCGCTCCCGGCGAGCCTGCCGAGCTCCGCGTAGATCGTCCTGAACGCGTCCGCGCCGTAGTAGTCGTCGGCGTTGATGACGACAAACGGCTCGCTCACGCACTCCCGCGCGCACAGCAGCGCGTGTACCGTGCCGAACGGCTTCACGCGCCCCTCCGGCACCTTATAGAAATCGGGTATGCTCGAAAAATCCTGATATGCGTAGCAGACCTCGACGTTTTCCCCCGCCGCGGTCTTTCGCCCCGCAAGGCGGCTGCCGACCATGTCCTCCATCAGCCCGCGCATCTCCGGCTTGATGATGAACACGACCTTGGTAAAGCCCGCGCGGAGCGCGTCGAAGATCGAGTATTCCATCAATATCTCTCCGTTCGGGCCGATGCCGTCCACCTGCTTGCTGCCGCCGTAGCGCGAGCCCATGCCCGCCGCCATAATGACCAGTGCCGCTTTCATAGTAAGCGCCTCCCCGCAAAAATTCTTTTTTCATCATACCACATCGGGGCCGGCTTTTCAACCGCCGTTTTCCCCGCTTGCCTTTTTCCGCAAAGCTGATATACTAATATGTTACAGCGATTTTCCGCTTCCGAGGTGTGTCATGGACGCTTTCCTTCACGCGATCTCCTCCGTCGCCATCATTCTGCTGCTGACGGCGACGGGCTACCTCTGCGCCGCCAAGGGCTGGATGGGCGCGCAGACGAAGTCCTTCATCAGCCGCTTCACAATGACCGTCGCCATTCCCTGTATGTGCGTCTACGGGCTTACGAACAACCTCACGCGCGAGCTGCTGGCGCAGTCGTACCGTTTCCTGCTCGTGCCGTTTCTGGGTACCACCGCGGTCTTTCTGCTCTCGTTCGCCGTCGGGAAGCTGCTGCGCCTGCCGCGGCGCAGGCTCGGCGTCTTTATGATGATGTGCTCGGTGTCGAACGCCATCTTCGTCGGGCTCGCCATGTGTACCGAGCTGTTCGGCGAAGCCTGCACACCCTATGTGATGCTCTACTATCTCGTCAACACGAGCTTCGTGCAGCTTGTGGGGCTCTCTCTCGTGCGCTGGGCGGGCGAGAGCGGCGGCTTCGACCGCCGCCTGCTCCGCAAATTCATCACCACGCCCGCCGTCCTCGGCGTCCTGGTCAGCTTCGCCCTCGTGCTCACGGACACAAAGCTCCCCTCCCTCGTGATGAGCTACTGCAAGTATATGAACGCCCTCGTCACGCCGCTGGCGCTGCTGCTCACGGGCTATATTATCCACGAGATCGGTCTCCGCCACCTGCGGCTCGACCGCGACCAAACCGCGATGCTGCTGTTCCGCTTCGTCCTCTCTCCGGCGCTGGCGCTCATGCTGTGCGCGCTGTTCGGCGTCGAGGGGCTGGCGCGCAGCGTGCTCGCCGTGGAAACGGCGATGCCCGTCGTGACGCAGACGGTCGTCGCCGCCTCGGAATACGGCGCGGACGAGCAGTTCGCCGCGCAGGGTGCGGCGCTCTCCACGCTCGCCTGCTTCGTCGTCATTCCCGTGCTGATGCTCCTGCTGTAATCCCTTTCCCCCGTGCGCGTGCATTTTCTGCCGCCGCGCCGTATGTTTCCCCTCCCGCGCGCATATAGATGGAGCAACATGGGATATAGGAGTGTGCTGCATGAGGGGAAACATGGAAGAGCGCGCCTGCGCGCTGGCTGCCTACATCATCGAGAACCGCGCTACTGTGCGCGCCGCGGCAAAAAAATTCGGCGTGAGCAAATCCACGGTGCATAAGGACCTGCAGGACCGTCTGCCGCAGTTCAACCGCGCGCTCTACCTTCAGGTCAAGACCGTGCTCGACGAGAACAAGGCGCAGCGCCACATTCGCGGCGGCATGGCGACGCGGAAAAAATACAAGGGCTTCTGAAACTTTTTTCGACGCCTTTCGTCTAAAATAGCAGATACCCTGCCCGCGCGCCGCGGACCGCCATTGCGGTAAACCAAAAGAAAAGAAGAACGGATCAACGAAATGAAAGAGCAAGACTATTACGAGCGCGCGCACGGCGGCGAGCCGTCCCGTGCCGGCAGCGGCAAGCAGCAAAAAAAACACAGGAAGAAGCCGTCCGGCAGCCGCGGCGAGCACGCGGCTGCGACGGTTCTGGCGCTGCTTTTTCTGGCGGTCGCCGTCGCGGCGGCGGTCAGGTGCTTCGTGCGCGCGCCCGAGCCGGCGGACGATCTCCCGTCGCAGGAGGATACGCAGCAGGACGATGCCGCGCAGTCCGAAGACGGCGGCGCGGTGACCGTCTCCAACGCCGCCGCGCGCAAGCAGTACTGCTATACGATCCTGCTCTCCGGCATCGACAACGACGCCGGCGGCAGCGACACCAATATCCTCATGCGCTTCGACGCGGTGAATAAGACCATCGACCTCGTCAGCCTCCCGCGCGATACGCTGATGGCAAACGGTCACAAGCTCAACTACGCCTACAATAACGGCGGCACGCAGGAGCTGCGCGAGGAGATCGAGGAGCTCCTCGGCATACCCGTGGACTTCTACGTTTCCGTGGACCTGAAGGGCTTTATCCAGCTCGTCGATCAGATCGGCGGCGTGGATTTCGACGTGCCGGTCGACATGAACTACGACGACCCCTATCAGGATCTCCATATCCACTTCAAAAAGGGTATGCAGCATCTGGACGGTCAGCAGGCGATGGAGGTCGTGCGCTTCCGCCACAATAACGACGGCTCGGGCTACGGCACGGAGGATATCGGACGCATCGGCACGCAGCAGGCGTTCCTGAAGGCTGTGGCGCAGAAGCTGCTGAAGCTCGAAAACGTCCCCGCCATGGCGGAGGTCTTCCTCAAATACGTCAAGACCGATCTGACGCTCGGCAACCTTGTCTGGCTCGGCAACGAGGCGCTCTCGATGGGCGGCACGGACGCGCTCACCTTCGCCACCCTCCCCGGCGATGGGACAGGCTGGTACAAGGGAATGTCCGTCTATACGCTCGACCCCGACGCGGTGCTCACGATGACCAACGCCATGCTCAACCCCTATGTGGACGATATCACCGCCGGGGATATGAATATCCTGATCCCATAAGAAAGAAAGAAAGAAAGAGGGAGATCTTCCATGAAACTGCGCACTGCCCTGCTGTCCCTTGTGCTGGCGCTTTCCATCGCCGCCGGCGCCTACAATGCTGAAGCGGCGGATACCGCCGCGCGCTTCACCCCCGTCCGCGCTTACGGTGCGGCGTTCACCGACGTGGCGGACGGCAGCTGGTACGCGCCCGCCGTCGTCTCCGCCTACGAATACGGTCTGCTCAACGGGCGCGGCGCCGGCACCTTCGCCCCGGAGGACAGCGTCACCGTCGCCGAGCTTCTGACCATCGCCGCGCGCCTGCGCGCCATCTACACGACCGGCAGCGACGCGGTCATCCCCGCCGCGAAGGAAAACGAGGCGTGGTACGCGCCGTATGTCTCGTACTTAAAGAGCCAGAATCTGCTCGACAACAGCTTTGAGGGCTTTTATCTCCTGCCCGCCTCGCGCGCGCAGCTGGCAGGCATCTTCGCCTTCGCCCTGCCGGAGGAGTGGTACGACGAGCCGAACGCCCAGCTCGTGACCGAGGCCTATGCCAGCGGCGGTTTCATCACCGACGTGACCGCCCAGACCCCCTACCGCAACGAGATCCTGCTCATGTACCGCCGCGGTCTGCTCTCGGGCATGGACGAACGCGGCAGCTACTATCCCGGCCGCAGCGTGAGCCGCGCGGAGGTCGCCGCGCTCCTGACGCGCGTGGTCGAGCCGGAAACGCGCCTGACGCTCACGTGGACGGTGTCCCCCCTCCACAGTGTCTCCGCGAGCAGCTTCCGCGATCTGGTCGCCGCGCCGGCGAGCGTCTCCGCCGCCCCCTCCGCCGGGGATACTGCGGCGGTCGACGCGCTGGTACGCGATATGCTCGCGCGCGGCACGAACACGATCGCGCTGACCTATCCCGCGCCGCTCTCCTCTGCGGAGATTGGCGCGCTGGCGGACAGCTTCCTCTCCTGCATCAAGGCGTACTGCGAGCAGATGTACAACTCCGTCAACTGCACGTTTTACTCCACGGGGCAGGTCGAGCTGACCTTCTCCTCCTCCGCCTGCACGGACGCGGAACTTTCGTCCTGCCGCGCCCAAGCGTTCGCCGCCGCCATCAAAATTCACGATTCCCTCTGGGAGAGCGGCACGCTCCACTCCGGCATGAGCCAGTACGATGTCGCGCGCACCTACTTCCAGTGGCTGTGCGACCACTGCCGCTATGACGGCAGCGCGTCGGACGTCTCCCTCAGCCACACGGCATACGGCGCTCTCGTGAACGGTCTCGCCGTGTGCGACGGCTACACCGGCGCCTATAATCTTCTCTTGAAGCTTGAGGGCATCGACTGCACCGCCCTCGCCAACCGCAGCCACATCTGGACCGTCGCCACGCTCGACGGTACGCAGTACCATATCGACACCACCTGGGGCGACCAGTACGGGCGCACGGACCTGCGCTACTTCGGCATGAGCGCGGAGCAGTCCTACCGCGCCCACCCGTGGATCACAGACTAAAAAAAGAAGCTCCCCTCCGCCAATCCGGAAGGGAGCTTTTTTCATATCTCAAATTTTTCTCCGTCGCGCGTGATGCGCGCGACCACGTCTCTCTGCGCTTCGTGCGCGGCAAGATACCGCTCGATGACCTCGAAGTGCTTCCACATATGCATGGGGAACAGGTGCCGCACCCTCACGGCTGAGAGCAGATACTCGATCCCCAGCCCCTCGGCGCTCTCGCCGAGCCGCGGGTCGAGCGGCGCCATCGCCGCGAAGATCTCGGGCGCGATGCCGTTGTCGGCAGCCTCGTCGCGCACCGCGGCGGCGAGCTTTGCGACCGCCTCGCGGTAATGCACCGCCATGTCGTTGCAGAAGGATTTCCCCTCGCTCTCCCAGTGCCACCAGTTGAGGTCGCCCCCGTGGTAGACCATCTTCCCCTCCGCGCGCAGGAGATAGGCGTTGCCGATGTCCGTCGATTTGATCGCGCGCACGCTCAGCTCCCCGCCCGCCGCGTCGGTGAGCAGCAAACTGTCGGGCCGCAGCACGGTCGTGCGGGCAAACGCCTCGTCGGAGATGTTCAGCCACCTGCGCTTGCGCTCGGTGAGGCGCGTGTCGCGCGAGACGAAGAACCGCGCGCCGGGATACTTCTCCAGAAGTCCGAACACCCTCGCGTCAAAGTGATCCTCGTGGCTGTGGCTCGCAAAGACGAGCAGCGGCTTGTCTGGCTTCAGCTCCGGCAGCGGTCCGGTGTAGTCCGGCTCATAGGTGTAGTCAAAAAGCGTGTAAAAGCCGTCCCATTCGACGAGGAACGCGCTGTGGGCAATAAACGTAACGGTCATCGTTCTCTCCTTTCGCACCGGCGGTCGGAAGCTCTCCCGTAGGATTATAGCAGACGCCCGCCCGCCGCGCAAGGGAAAAGACTTTGCAAAACCGCGCAAATTATGATATGATGGTTTTGTTTATCCCACGACCGCACGAAAGGAGCCGCGCGATGCTGAAAAAAGCCTACGTCGAGATCACGAACCGCTGCAACCTCGCCTGCTCCTTCTGCCCCAAAACGAAGCGTCCCCCGCGCACGATGAGCGCGCAGGAGTTCGACCTCGTCCTCTCGCGGCTCGCCGGAAGCGTGCAGTACGTTTACCTCCACCTCATGGGCGAGCCGCTCCTGCACCCCGAACTGCCGGCGATCTTCTCCCTCGCGCACGCGCGGGGCATGAAGGTCTGCGTCACGACGAACGGCACGCTGCTTCAAAAGCGCTCCGATGAGCTGCTCGCAGCCGAGAGCCTGCACAAGCTCAGCGTCTCGCTCCACAGCTTCGAGGGCAACGCCGGCACGGACGAGCAGGAGCTTGCGTACCTAACGCAGGTCTGGGACTTTGCCGGGCGTGCCGCCGCAAAGGGCGTCATCGTCGCCCTCCGCCTCTGGAACGACGGCGGCGCGGACGCGCGCAACGGCGAGATCCTCGCCTTCCTCCGCGCCCGTGCGGGCAGCGCCTGGCGCGAAACGCGAAGCGGCAGCTTCCTCCTGCGCGACCACCTGTATCTGGAGCGCGCGGGCAGATTCGCCTGGCCCGACCTTTCGGCAGGCGAGTCCGGCGCGCAGTTCTGCCTTGCCCTGCGCGACCAGCTCGGCGTGCTCTGTGACGGCACCGTCGTCCCCTGCTGCCTCGACCATGAGGGCGATCTCCCGCTGGGGAACCTCTTCACCCAGCCGCTTGACGAAATTCTGAACTCTCCCCGCGCGATCGCCCTGCGCGACGGCTTCTCGCGGCGCACCCCCGCCGAGGAGCTCTGCCGCCGCTGCGGCTTCGCCGCCCGCTTCAATAAATGACATGACCGAACACTGGGAAAACTTAAGCGGGCTGACCGCCCCGCTCCTCGCGTGGTACGGCTTGAACGGACGCGACCTGCCGTGGCGCGCCGCCGTCACGCCATACCGCACGTGGGTCTCGGAGATCATGCTCCAGCAGACGCGCGTCGGCGCCGTTATCCCGTACTTCGCCCGCTTCATGGCGGAGCTGCCGGACGTCTCCGCCCTCGCCGCCGTGCCCGAGGAACGCCTGCTAAAGCTCTGGGAGGGGCTCGGCTACTACTCCCGCGCCCGCAACCTGCAAAAAGCCGCGAGGCTCATCGTCTCCGACTACGGCGGCGAACTGCCGCGCACCGCCGCGGCGCTTTCGACCCTCCCCGGCATCGGCGCGTACACCGCCGCCGCCATCGCGTCCATCAACTTCGGCGAGCCGGCCGCCGCGGTGGACGGCAACCTTCTCCGCGTCGCCGCGCGCGTCAGCGGCTGCGCCGACGATATCACGGACGCCAAGGTAAGAAAGCGGTTCACCGCGCAGCTCAACGCCGCCATCGACCGCGCCCGTCCCGGCGCGTACAATCAGGCGATGATGGACCTCGGCGCGACGGTCTGCCTGCCCAGCGGCGCGCCCAAGTGCGATCTATGCCCCGCGCGAGCGCTGTGCGAAGCATACAAAAACGCTCTCACCGGGGTCCTCCCCGTCCGCGCGGGGAAAAAGCCCCGCCGGGTCGAGGAACGCACCGTGCTCCTGCTCTTTCAAAGCGGCAGGGTCGCGCTGCATAAGCGCGCGGACACGGGGCTGCTCGCCTCGCTCTGGGAATTCCCGAGCGTTTTGGGAAACCTCGATGAAGCGGGCGTCCGCCTCGCGCTCGCGCAGCTGGGGCTTTCGGCAAAAGCCGCCGCGCCCGCCGGCAGCGCGAAGCATATCTTCACCCACGTCGAGTGGGACATGAAGGGCTACTTTGCCGACGTGACCGGCGAAAACGACACGCTATTCTGGGCGGACGCCGCGGCGTTCGACGCCGCCGCGATCCCCTCCGCGTTCAAAAAATTCGCCGCGCCCGTCCGCGCGCGGCTCTGAAAGGGAGAACACGACCATGGCACAGCTTTACTTCAAATACGGCGCGATGGGCTCAAGCAAGACCGCCAACGCCCTGATGGCGCGCTTCAACTACGAGGAGCGCGGGCAGAAAACGCTCCTCTGCAAGCCCCAGCTCGACACGCGCGACGGCGACCACATGGTGCACTCGCGCATCGGGCTGGAATACCCCTGCGTCTACTTCCACGAGATGCGCGCGATGGACGAGGAAGCCCTCAAGCAGAACGCCTGCATCATCGTCGACGAAGCCCAGTTCCTGACGAAGGAGGAGGTCCTCTACCTCGTCCACCTCGTGGACGACTGCGGTATCCCCGTCCTCTGCTACGGTCTGCGCGCCGACTTCAAGGGCGACCTCTTTCCCGGCAGCTACGAGCTGCTCGTCATGGCGGACAAGTTAGAGGAGGTCAAGACCATCTGCTGGTGCGGCAAGAAGGCCGCCTTCAACGCGCGCTTCGATTCTCACGGCCGCGTCCTCAAGGAGGGCGCACAGGTCGTCATCGGCGCGAACGACCAGTACATCGGCCTGTGCCGCAGGCACTGGATGCTCGGCGACCTCGGGCCCGACTTCAACGGTCAGGGCACGGGCGACTGATGCGCTGCGAGCTTTGCCCCCGCCGCTGCGGGGCGGAACGCACGGAAGCGAAGGCGGGCGGCGCCTGCCGTATGCCCGCCCGTCCCGTCGTCGCCCGCGCGATGCTGCATATGTGGGAGGAGCCTGTCCTCAGCGGCACGAACGGCGCGGGCTGCATCTTCTTCTCGGGCTGTAACCTCGGCTGCGTGTTCTGCCAGAACGGGCGCATCAGCCGCGAGAATTTCGGCAAGCCCGTCTCCCCCGCGCGCCTGCGCGCTATCATGGAGGAGCTGATCGCTCAGGGCGCGCACTGCATCGACCTTGTCACGCCCACGCACTTTACCCCGTGGGTGCGCGAAGCGCTCGAGCCTCCCCTCCCCGTCCCCGTCGTGTGGAACAGCGGCGGCTACGAGCGCGTGGAAACGCTCAAAACCCTCGCGGGCAAGATCCAGATCTACCTCCCCGACCTCAAATACGCCATGGAGCGCCCTGCGCGCGCTCTCTCCGCCGCGCCGGACTATTTCCCCGTCGCCGCCGCCGCTATCGACGAGATGGTGCGCCAGACCGGCGCCTACCAAATCGGCGGGGACGGGCTGCTGCGCTCGGGCGTCATCGTGCGCCACCTCGTCCTGCCCGGCCAGCCGGAGAATACCAAGCGCGTCATCGACTATGTCTCCTCGCACTTTCCGCCGCGCACCGTCCTCTTCTCGCTCATGAGCCAGTACACCCCGCAGCCCGGTTCCACCGGCGCGCTCGCGCGGCGCCTGAACGAGCGCGAGTACCGCACGGCGGTGCAGTATATGCGCGACTGCGGTCTGACCGACGGCTTCTGTCAGGAGCTCTCCAGCGCCAAGGAGGAATACACCCCCGTTTTTAACCTACAAGGAGTATAATAACCGTCAAAAATAACAAGGAGGAATCATCATGGAGCGAGTCAGCAAGCGGAACTACTATCTGGACATCGCGCAGACCGTGCTCGAACGCGCGACCTGCCTGCGCCGCGTCTACGGCGCGATCATCGTCAAGAACGACGAGATCATCTCCACCGGCTACAACGGCGCGCCGCGCGGGCGCAAGAACTGCGTCGACCTCGGCTACTGCACGCGCGAGCAGCTCAAGGTTCCCCGCGGCGAGCGCTACGAGCTCTGCCGCAGCGTCCACGCCGAGGCGAACGCCATCATCTCCGCCCAGCGGCGCGACATGGTCGGCGCAACGATCTACCTCGTCGGGCGCGACGCGCGCAGCGGCGAGCTGCTGCACGACGCGACGAGCTGCCCCATGTGCCGCCGCATGATCATCAACGCGGGGCTGGACGAGGTCGTCGTCCGCCGCACGGCGGAGGAATACGACATCATTCCCGTGCGGAAGTGGATCGACGAGGACGATTCCTTGTGATCCCCCTTGCAAATACCGCCGCGCCGGTGGTAAACTAACAGAATAACGTCGCCCCGCTTTCATTCGGCGCGGGCAGGAAAGAGGAAGGCATCAATGGATAAGAAGACGTTTTATATCACCACCCCCATCTACTACCCCTCAGACAAGCTCCACATCGGCCACACCTACTGCACCGTGGCGACCGACGCGATGGCGCGCTACAAGCGCCTGACGGGCTACGACGTCATGTTCCTCACCGGAACGGACGAGCACGGTCAGAAGATCGAGGACAAAGCAAAGGCGGCGGGCGTCACCCCGCAGCAGTTCGTGGACAATATCGTCTGCGGCGAAAAGGGTATCCTCGATCTGTGGAAGCTCATGAACATCTCCAACGACCGCTTTATCCGCACGACCGACGATTACCACGTCGCCGCCGTGCAGAAGATCTTCAAAAAGATGCACGACAACGGCGACATCTACAAGGGCGCCTACAAGGGCAAGTACTGCAAGCCCTGCGAGAGCTTCTGGACCGAGAGCCAGCTCGTTGACGGCAAGTGCCCCGACTGCGGCAGACCCGTCGAGGATGCCGAGGAGGAGGCTTACTTCTTCCGCCTGAGCAAATACGCCGGCCGCGTGCAGCACCTGCTCGAGGATACCGATTTCCTCCAGCCCGCCTCCCGCGTCAGCGAGATGGTCAACAACTTCATCAAGCCCGGTCTTGAGGACCTCTGCGTCTCCCGCACCAGCTTCACCTGGGGCATCCCCGTCGATTTCGACCCCGGTCACGTCGTCTACGTCTGGGTCGACGCGCTGTTCAACTACTGCACGGCGCTCGGCTTTATGAACGACAAATACGACGACTACGACAAGTTCTGGCCTGCCGACGTTCACTTCATCGGCAAGGAGATCGTCCGCTTCCACTCCATCATCTGGCCCGCCATGCTCATGAGCATGGATATGCCGTTGCCCAAGCACGTTTACGGCCACGGCTGGCTCGTGATGGACGGCGGCAAGATGTCGAAGTCCAAGGGCAACGTCGTCGACCCTTACGTCCTTGCCGAGCGCTTCGGCGTGGACGCGCTGCGCTTCTTCCTGCTGCGCACCTTCCCCTTCGGCTCGGACGGCAGCTTCAGTAACGAGCTGCTCATCAACACCATCAACGTCGACCTCGCCAACGACCTCGGCAACCTCGTCTCCCGCACGACCGCCATGGTCGAGAAGTACTTCGGCGGCGCCCTGCCCGAGGACCGTCAGCCGGACGCGCTCGACGACGATCTCATCGCCCGCCTCTCGGCGCTCCGCGGCAGGTACGAAGCCGAGATGGAAAAGTTCCAGTTCCAGAACGCGCTCGAGCTGATCTTCAAGTGTATCCAGCGCGCCAATAAGTATATCGACGAGACCGCGCCCTGGGCGCTCGCCAAGGACGAAGCCAACCGCGCCCGCCTTGCCACGGTCATGTATAACCTGCTTGAGAGTATCCGCATCTGCACCGTCCTGCTCACGCCGTTCATTCCCGACTCCTGTGAGAAAATCTTCGCCCAGATCGGCGCGTGCGAGCGCTGCCGCAGCTGGGAGAGCGCCGCAAAGTGGGGCAGCCTGCCCCCCACCGTCACCGTCCGCAAGGGCGAGGCCATCTTCCCGCGCATCGACATGGAGCAGGCGCTCGCCGAGCTGGACGCGCTTCAGGAGGCACAGAGGAAAGCCGCGCTCCCCGCGCTGGAGATCGAGCCGCCGGCGGAGGAAAAGGTCGATTTCGACACCTTCTGCAAGTCCGACTTCCGCGCCGTCAAGGTCAAATCGTGCGAAGCCGTGAAAAAGAGCGAGAAGCTCCTGCGCTTCACGCTTGACGACGGCACCGGTACCGACCGTCAGATCCTCTCCGGCATCCACAAGTGGTACGAGCCGGAGCAGCTTGTCGGCAAGACGCTCGTCGCCATCGTCAACCTCCCCCCGCGCAAAATGATGGGGCTTGAGAGCTGCGGTATGCTGCTCTCCGCCGTCCACACCGAAAAGGGCGAGGAGGTCCTGCACCTCATCATGGTGGACGATAAGATCCCCGCCGGCGCCAAGCTCTGCTGACCTGCCGCGCCATGAATCCGATCTTTGACACCCACGCCCATTACGACGATGCCGCCTTCGACCCCGACCGCGGCGAGCTGCTCTCCTCCCTGCCCGCGCAGGGCGTTGGGCTGGTCGTCGACCCCGGCTGCGACCTCGACTCGTCGCGCCGCGCGGTGGAACTCGCGGAGCAATACCCCCACGTCTACGCCGCCGTCGGCTGGCATCCCGAAAACTGCGCGCCCTACACGCGCCATAGTCTCGACACGCTGCGCACTTGGGCGCAAAGCCCCAAGGTCGTCGCCATCGGCGAGATCGGGCTGGACTATTACTGGGAGCAGAATCCCCCGCGCGAGCTTCAGCAGTCGGTCTTCCGCGACCAGCTCGCGCTCGCGCAGGAGCTTTCTCTCCCCGTCATCGTGCATGACCGCGACGCGCACGCCGACTGTCTCGCCCTCGTGAAGGAGTTCCCCCGCGTGCGCGGCGTGTTCCACTGCTACTCCGGCAGCGTCGAGACCGCGCAGGAGCTTCTGCGGCTCGGCTGGTATCTCGGCTTCGACGGTCCTCTGACCTACAAGAACGCGAAAAAGACCGTCGAGGTCGCGCGCACCGTCCCGCTCGACCGCGTCCTGCTCGAAACGGACAGCCCCTACCTCTCCCCCGTCCCCGTGCGCGGCACGCGCAACGATTCCCGCAATCTCCGCCGCGTTGCGGCAAAATTCGCGGAGCTTCGCGGCATGGACACGGAGGACGTCGTCGCCCTCACGCGCGAGAACGGCAAGCGCCTGTTCTCCCTCCCCTGACCCGCAAAACGCAAAGAAAAGCCTTGAGGCCTCCCGACCTCAAGGCTTTTTTCTTTCTCCGCGCTCCGCCGTCCGGCTCACAAAAGCGCCTTGCCTATGCCGTAATACCTTTCCATCTCGGCGCGCGGCACCATGCTGCCGCCGGTCGCCCACACGAGCTGCGCCGCCTGCGGCAGCTTTTCCTCCAGTCCGGCGCGCGCGGCGTACTCGCGGAACGCTTCGTTCTTCTCCATAAGCACCGGACCGTACATGCCCGCCAGCGCGCTCGGCTCCAGATACACGCCCTCCGTGTCCGCTAAAAGGGCGAGCATTTTATACATTCTCTCGTCGCTGAGCGAATAACACCCGCTGAGGAACGGGCGCATCAGGCTCCCGACGAACGCGGAGGCTCTCCCCACCGCCAGCCCGTCGGCGGCGGTCCGGTTGTCCACGCCGAAGTCCTGCACGCAGACCCGCTCGTTCTCGCCGGTCGCCATGCCCAGCAGCATACAGGGCGAATGGGTCGGCTCGGCGAAGAAGCAGTGCGCATTGTCGCCGAACACCAGCTTGATGCCGAAGGCGACGCCGCCCGGTCCCCCGCCGACCCCGCAGGGCAGATAGACGAGCAGCGGATGCTCCGCGTCGACCGCCACGCCCCGCTCCGCCAGCTGCTTTTTCAGCCGCAGCGCCGCCACGGTATAGCCGAGGAACAGCGTCTGCGAGTTCTCGTCGTCCACGAAATGGCAGCGGGGATCGCCCGCCGCCTGCCTCCGCCCCTCGGCGACGGCGGCGCTGTAATCGGAGCTGTACTCGACCACCTGAACGCCCCTGCTCCGCAGCAGGTCCTTCTTCCACGCCCTCGCGTCCGCGGACATATGCACCGTGACGCGGAAGCCCAGCTTCGCGCCTATCATGCCGATGGACAGCCCCAGATTTCCGGTGGAGCCGACCGCGATGGAGTATCGGGAAAACAGCGCGCGGAACTCCTCCGACGCGAACACGGAATAGTCCTCCCCGCCGCGCAGATACCCGTTCTCGCGCGCGATGTCCTCCGCCGTTTTCAGCACCTCGTAGATGCCGCCGCGCGCCTTGATCGACCCCGAAACGGGCAGATGGCTGTCCTTCTTGAGCCACAGCTCCCCGCGCAGCGCCGTCCCCTCGCAGCGTCCGAGCGCCTCCTGCATCGCCGGGAGCCGTATTACGTCCGACTCGATGATGCCCCCCGCGGGCGCGGTTTCCGGGAACGCGATCCGCAGATACGCGGCAAAGCGCTCCAGCCGCGCGGCGGCGTCCTCCACGTCCGCCATCGAAAGACGGCAGCCCCGGACGGCTTCATCGGCCGGCAGCTTGTCCGGGTTCCTCCATGCCGTCTCTCTCAGCGCGCAGATATCGCCGATCACCGCGTCGGACGCGATCCACTCCCGCGCCGTTTTTCCCGCGATCCTCTTCTCCTGCTCCGCCATAGTCTCTCCCTCCGTCTCTCTCCTCAGCCGAGGAGCTGCAAATTGTGGTCAACGCACTTCCCGCCGAGGTAATAGTACCGCGGCACGCGCTTGCTCACGGCGCACAGCAGCTCATAGCTGATCGTGCCGCACAGCTTCGCGTCCGCCTCGACGAGCTGGTGCTCGCCGAAGACCTCCACCTCGTCGCCGCTCCTGAGCTGCGGCAGCTCCGTCGCGTCGATCATGCACATATCCATGCAGATGCGCCCGACCTGCTTCGCCTTCCCGTAGGGCGTGAGCACCTCCAGCTTGTTCGACAGCGCGCGGAACAGCCCGTCCGCGTAGCCGATGGGCAGCACCGCGATGCGGCTCGGTCTGCTCGTGAAATACGTCCGTCCGTAGCTGATGGACGTATCGGGCGTGAAATCCTTGATGGTCGCAACGCTCGTCTTGACCGTCATCACCGGCTTCATGCCGAGCCGCTCGGCAAGCTCGCCCGTACCGTAGAGAATAATGCCGCAGCGCACCATATCCCACGCCCACTCGGGATAGTTCGCGATGCCGCCGGCGTTGCAGCAGTGGTGCAGGCGGAATTTGAAGCCGCCCCGCTCCTCCGCCGCGCCGATCATGCGCACGAAGCGCTCGTGCTGGAGCTTGGTGAACGCCACGCACTCCTCCGCGTCCTCGTCCGAGACGCAGAAGTGCGTGAACACGCCCTCCACGTCCAGCCCCGGCAGCTTCAGCACCTCCAAAATGTCGTGCAGGCTCGCGTCGAAGTGCGCGTCGTCGCACTGGAAGCCGAGCCGCCCCATGCCGGTGTCGAGCTTGACGTGTACGCGCAGCTTCTTCCCCAGCTTCACCGCCGCGTCGGAAAACGCCTTGGCGATCTCATAGCTCTGCACCGCCTGCGTCATGTCGTTTTTCAAAATGCGCTCCGCCTGATCGGCGGGCGTGAAGCCCAGCATCAGGATCGGCAGCGTGACGCCGTTCACGCGCAGCTCCTCGCATTCGTCCAGATTCGACACGGCGAGATACCCCGCGCCGAGCTTCTCCAGCTGCTTCGCCACGCGCACCGCGCCGTGTCCGTAGGCGTCCGCCTTCACCACGCCGAGCAGCTTCGCCTGCGGTCCGACCTGGCGGCGGATCGTCTCAAAGTTGTGCGTCAGATTATCAAGGTTGATCTCCGCCCATGTGCGCCTGAGTGTGCTTTCCATAAGAACAAACCTTCCTTCTGCAAGATCCGCGGCCGTTTTCCCGCGGTAGTTGAGGCAAGCATATCATTCCGTTTCCCAAAAATCAACGCCTATCTTGAAAAATTCCCGCCCGCGCTCCGCTCCCCTTCGGGGATCGGCAGTTCCCCGCGCGAGCGTTATCATAGACAAAAAAGCAAAAAAGACGCACGCCCGCTATCCTCTATGGCGTCCTCCCCTGACCCCCGCGCGCAAAAAAAGCGCCCGGACCTCGCGGTTCGGGCGCTTCCCATTTTTGCTCAATAATGCACGATGCACTGGTAGATGCAGGTCTCGCCGCCTAAGTTTTCGTAGGCGTGCTTCTCGTTGCCCGCAAAGGACATGGAATCGCCCACGCCCAGCGTGTAGCTCTTCTCCCCGACGTGCATGGTCAGCACGCCCTGCGTCACGACCAGATACTCCGCCTGCGCGTTGGCGTGCATGGTGGAGTCATACCGCACCCCCGGCTCCATGACGATATACAGATAGTCGAACGGCGCCATGGGGTTGAACGGAAAAAGCGTATACACGCTCAGCCCGCCCGGGCGGTTCTTCAGCGGCTCGACGGCGCTCAGCGGCGTCACGTGATAATCCGACACCGCCGCGGGCACCAGCAGGTTAGACATTGAGATGCGCAGCCCCGCCGCGATCTTCCAGACCGTTGCCAGCGTCGGGCTGGACTCTCCGCGCTCGATCTGCCCAAGCATGGTCTTGGAAACGCCGGTGCGCCCCGCCGCCTCGTCGAGGCTGATACCCAGCTTCTTCCGCTCGCTCCGCAGCGCCGCGCCGATATCAACTCTACTTTCTTCCATCATGCTGACCTCTGTCTCCGTTATCGTCCGCCTCCCCCGTGGGGAGGGGAAAATAGTATATCACCGCCGCGCCCAAAAATCCACTTATTTTTTCTCCTTTCTGCCGAAAAACTCCCTTTTTTCCGTCAGATCTCCCCCCAATGCGGCAGATTACACAAAATTTCTCCGGCAGAATCGTCAATTCGCTCTCTTGCAATCCCCGCCCACGCGCGCTATGATATATAAAAATACGTTATAACGTATATTAAATCAATTTTAGCGTCTCGCCTCTATCCGTTATAACGCATTTCATCAAACCAATGGAGGGAAACACATGGAAAACAAAAAGCTCGAATTCTACGGCGGCGAGTGGATGTCGTTCCTCCCGCTGGGGCTGTTCCTGGTGGGCATCATCTACACCACCTTCTACGTCGGCTCCATTTCGGACGGCGCTCTCTGGCTGCCCGCGTTCCTTGCGATCTGCATCTCCCTGTTCTTCGCCAAGGATAAGAAGGTCTACACCGACGCGGTCGTCAAGGGCATCGCCAGTCAGGACGCCATCATTCCCGTCATCTGCTGGTTCTTCGCCGGCGTATTCTCCCGTATCCTGCGCTCCTCCGGTCTGGCGGACGCCATCGCGGGCACCTCGGCGAACCTCGGCGTGGGCGAAACGCTCTTCCTCGTCATCACCTTCCTCGCCTGCGCGCTGTTCGCCACCGCCTCCGGCACGGGCTTCGGCACCATCGCCGCCGGCATGGGCGTCATGTACCCCGCCGGTCTCGCGCTCGGCTGCAACGGTCCCCTGCTGTGCGGTCTGATCATCTCCGGCGCCGCGTTCGGCGATAACCTCGCCCCCGTCTCCGATACCACCATCTGCTCGGCGACCTCTCAGGGCGTGGACGTTCCCGGCGTCGTCCGCTCCCGCTTCAAATACTCCGCCGTCGCCGCCGCCATCACGATCGTCGCCACCCTCATCATCGGACCGATGACGCAGGGCAGCGTCGAGCCTTACGCCAGCGACCTTGAGTATAATCCCCTCGCGTTCCTGATGCTCATCGCGGTCGTCCTGACCGTCATCATCGCCATGAAGACCGGCGACATCATCATCGCAACGGTCCTCGGCGGCATCGCCGGCAGCGTCATCGGCGTCGCCTGCGGGCTGTTCAAGTTCGTCTCCGTCAGCACGGACGGCAACGTGGAAAACGCCCTGTTCACCATCTCCTACAAGGGCGACGTCCTCAACTGCACCTTCGGCGGCATCATTCAGTCCGGCCTTTCCAGTATGCTTCAGGTCTGCATACTGTGTATGCTCCTCTTCGGCTCCATCAGCTGCCTGCGTGAGGGCGGCGGCGACAAGAAGCTCCTCGAGGTCATGAGCGGCAGCGTCAAGACCTCCGTCGGCGCCGAGCTGATCATCTCCGCGATGGTCATCGTGCTCTCCTCCATCATGGGTCTGAACGCCCCCGCGATCCTCACGGTCGGCGCTTCCTTCGCCCGCCCGATGTCCGAGACCTACGGCTTCACCGGCTACCGCGCCGCCAACCTGCTCGACGGTCAGTCCAACACCCTCTGCTACTGCGTGCCCTGGGGCGCCGCCGTGATCTACGCCATCGGCTTCGCCTCTGAGACTGCGGTCCCCCTGACCGCGATCTCCGTCACCCCCTGCCCGATCTACTGCTACGTGCTGCTGGTCGTGTTTACCGTCTCCATCTTCCTGCACATCGGCGACCACGACGGCGAGGAGTACCTCAAGAAGCGCAAGGCTGAGCAGTCGAAGTGATTTTCCCCTAACGATATAAGGAGGCTTTATCATCATGGCTAAAAAAGGCGATTGGGTCCGTATCCATCGTAATGTGCTGGAGCCCTCCGGCCGCGCGGCAAGCGTCCCCGAGGACACCAAGAAGGTCCCGCTCGAAATGTGGGACAAGGGGCATCTGCTCGCAGATGCCGAGCTCGGCAGCGAGTGCCGCGTCGTCACCCGCACCGGGCGCGAGGAGCACGGCACGCTCCTTGAGGTCAACCCCCAGTTCGACATCAACTTCGGCGACTTCGTCCCCGAGGTGCTGGCGATCGACGACCAGCTCCGCGGCGCGCTTTTCGGAGGTGAACAGGCATGAAGGATATGAGCTACAATGCCGTGACCGGCCGCATGGCTGAGATCATCTATAACGCTGTCGGCGTGGATTACAAGCAGTTCGAGCTCGGCGGCATCGCGTTCGACTATGAAAAGCTCATGGCGAGCACCGGCTACACGCTTGAGGACAATATCCGCATCCAGCAGTCCGTCAACGTGGGCAACACCCCCGTTTTCGAGCTGCACAACCTGACGGCGCTCGCCAGAAAATGCGCCAAGCCCGGCTGCGGCGCCCGCATCTTCGTCAAGGACGAGGCGTCCAACCCCGCCGGCTCGTTCAAGGAGCGCCGCGCGGCGACCAGCGTCTACCACGCCAAGAAGATGGGCTACAAGGGCGTCATCGCCGCCACCAGCGGCAACTACGGCGCGGCGGTCGCCTCTCAGGCGGCAATGCAGGGGCTCAAGTGCCTGATCGTGCAGGAGTGCTTCGACTCCCACGGCGTCGGCCAGCCCGAGATCCTCGAAAAGGCGCGCAAGTGCGAAGCCCTCGGCGCGGAGGTCCTCCAGCTCTCCGTCGGTCCCGAGCTGTTCTACGAAACGCTGATGATGCTTGAGGACACCGGCTATTTCAACGCCTCCCTTTACAGCGCCTTCGGCATCGGCGGCGTTGAGACGCTCGGCTGGGAGCTCGGTCACCAGTTCCTTGAAAAGTACGGCCGCCACCCCGACGCCGTCGTCGTGGCGAATGCCGGCGGCGGCAACCTGACCGGCACCGCGCGCGGCCTGCACAAGGCGGGCTGCAATCCCAAGATCATCGCGGCGTCCGTCGACCTGTCCGGTCTGCACATGGCGTCCGACAAGGCGTTCAACCGCAAGAGCTTCACCACGGCGCACACCGGCTTCGGCGTGCCCCACAGCTCCAAGCCCGACAGCTGCGACCTCCCGCGTTCCGCCGCGCGTCCCCTGCGCTATATGGACCGCTATGTGAGCGTCACGCAGGGCGAGACCTTCTACATCACCGAAGCGCTCGCCACCCTTGAGGGCATGGAGAAGGGTCCCGCCGGCAACACCAGCCTGACCGCCGCCTTCTATCTGGCGCAGGAGATGCCCGCCGACCAGATCATCGTCGCGCAGGAGACCGAGTACACCGGCGCCGGCAAGAGCATCATGCCGCAGCTCAGCTTCGCCCGCAGGAACGGCATCGAGCTCAAGTTCGGCGACCCCAAGGACGAGATCCCCGGCACCAACATCATCTTCCCCGCCCGTCCGGAGCTGCTCAAGGCGCGCGACCTCGACCTCGGGCATATCCGCCGCAGCTACATCAAGCACGCGGTCGGCGGCTATCCGCTCGACAAACTCAGCGCCGTCGACCTGAAGTTCCTCGCCGAGGAGACCAACACCGACCTTGCCTTCGTCAAGGCAGCCCTCGGCATCTGAAGCGCATTTTCTCTCTTTACATTTTCTCTTTTCCCATACGGCAGCGGGGTGCGGCAATTCTGCCGCACCCCGCCGCCGTCCCCTCCCGCACGCGCAAAAAAGCCTTGAAGTCTCTCGACTTCAAGGCTTTTCCTCTGGTGCGCGGTAC
>CAVDWO010000009.1:0-48174 GCA_963612845.1 Alistipes onderdonkii | reverse complement strand
CCCGCGGACGGCCCCGTCCCCGATGGCGAAGCCCCCGCGCGTCCCGCCCTCTCCCGTGCGGAGCTGCAAGACGCGCTCGCCGCGCTGACCCTCCGCCGCCGCGAAGCGCAGCGCACCGCCGACTATACCGCCGGACGCTGCCGCGCCATCGGCGACGCTTCCGAGCTTGACGCCGCCCTCGCGCAAAAGCGCGAAGCCCTTTCGCAGCTGCAATTGGAGTACGATGCCCTCACCCTCGCCGCGGACGCGCTGCAAAGCGCCAACACCGCCCTCCAGAACCGCTTCTCCCCCGCTCTCAGCCGCCGCGCGGGCGAGCTTTTCTCCCGCCTGACGGGCGGAAAATACGAAAGCGTCCTGCTCGACCGCAGCTTCGGCGCGCAGACCGCCGCGCGGGGCGACGCCGTCTCGCACGACGCGCAGCTTTTGAGCCTCGGCGCGCTCGACCAGCTCTACCTCGCCGTGCGCCTCGCCGTCTGCGAGAGCGTCCTCCCCGCCGCCGACCCGATCCCCCTCGTGCTCGACGATGCGCTCGTCCGCTTCGACGATGCGCGCTGCGCCGCCGCGCTCGACCTGCTGCTTGAGGAGAGCAAAACGCGCCAGATCCTTCTTTTCACCTGCCAGCACCGCGAAGCGGCGTACCTCGCCGGCAGGCGCGGCGTCACGCTGCACACTCTCTGACCATTCCCTTTTATAAGGAGGCTTCCCCCCATGTCCACCCTGCAAGCCCTGCCCCTGCCGTCCGATTTTCAGGACCTCTGCGAGCTGTTCCTGCTCTATATCGCCTACAGCACCCTCGGCTGGTGCGGTGAGATGCTCTACTGCTCCGTCCCCAAGGGACATCTGTGCGAAAAGCGCGGCTTTCTCAACGGCTTCCTCTGCCCCATCTACGGGCACGGCGCGCTGCTCGTGCTCTACTGTCTGCACGGCGGCTTCCGTAATCCCCTCCTCACCTTCTTCTTCGGCGCGGTCCTCACCTCCGTCCTCGAATACTTCACGAGCTGGATCATGGAAAAGCTCTTTCATATGCGCTGGTGGGACTATTCGCACTATAAGCTCCAGCTCAACGGCCGCGTCTGCCTGCTCAACTCCACCTGCTTCGGGCTTGCCTGCGTGCTGCTGTGCCACCTTGTCCAGCCGTGGCTCTGGGCGCATATCACCGCCCTCGGCTACGCCGTCTCCGTCCCCCTCGCCTCGTTCATCTTCGGCATCTACCTGATGGATACCGTCCTCTCCGTCCGCAGCGCCTTCCAGCTCAGCGCCCAGATGGGCAAGCTGCGCGCCCTCCAGACCGAGCTGAAGGACTTCCTCGCCGAAAAGCGGGAGGAGAGCCTCGAGCGCGGCGCCGAGCGGCGCGCCGAGGTGCGCGAGCGCGCCCGCTCCCTGCGCGACGGCGCCGATATCTTCGAGCGCCGCCTGCTGCACTCCCACCCCCAGCTCCGTGCCGCGCGCGACGAGCTGATCGCCGGGATCCGCTCCCGCCTTGCCGACAGCGAGGAGGACGCCCGCCGCGAAGCCGGCCGTCTCCACTCCGTCTACGGCTCGGAGAAAAAGCAGTGACTTTCCCGCCCCTCCCCGGGGCAGAATAGACCATATCAATCCTATAAAAGGAGCGTGCTTGCTATGAGCGAATGTACCCACAACTGTTCCGCCTGCGGCGAGAGCTGCGCCGACCGCGCCGCCCCGCAGGACCTGCGCAAACCCCCTCACCCGCAGAGCCGCGTCGGCAGGGTCTTCGGCGTCGTCTCCGGCAAGGGCGGCGTCGGCAAATCCATGGTCACCGGCCAGCTCGCCGTCCTGCTGCACCGCCGCGGCTTCAAGGCCGGCGTGCTGGATGCCGACATCACCGGTCCCTCCATTCCCCGCGTCTTCGGCGTGCACGGTAAGGCGGTCGGCACGCAGACGGGGCTTCTCCCCTGCGTCAGCCGCGGCGGCGTCGAGCTGATGTCCGTCAACCTCCTGCTCGACGATGAGACCGACCCCGTCCTCTGGCGCGGCCCCGTCATCGGCGGCGTCGTCCAGCAGTTCTGGACGGACGTGGTCTGGGACGTGGACTATCTCCTCGTCGATATGCCCCCCGGCACGGGCGACGTGCCGCTGAGCGTTTTCCAGTCCCTCCCGCTCGACGGGATCGTCGTCGTCACCTCTCCGCAGGAGCTTGTCTCCATGGTCGTGGAAAAGGCGGTGAAGATGGCGGAGAAAATGTCCGTCCCCATCGTCGGCGTCGTGGAGAATATGAGCTACGTCCTCTGCCCCGGCTGCGGGGAGAAAATATATCTCTTCGGCGAGGGGAAGAGCGCCGAAGCCGCCGCGCGCCACCACCTCCCCCTGCTCGCCCGTATGCCCCTCGACCCCTCCCTCGCCGCCCTTGCCGACGCCGGGCGCATCGAGGACTTCTCCGGCGGCTGGCTCGCTCCCGCGGCGGACGCGCTCGTGAACGCTCCCCCGCGCAATACCTGACCCCACCGCACGAAAAGAGCGCCGCCCCTCCCTCCGGAGGGACGGCGCTTTCGCGTCCCGTTTCCGCCGCTCAGGCGTCGGCGTAGTTGTCGAAATACCCCTGGATATAGACGATGGGCGTGCCCTTGTCGCCGCTGCCGCTCGTCAGGTCGCACAGCGACCCGATCAGGTCGGTCAGCCGGCGCGGCGTCGTCCCCTCGGAGACCATGTTCCCCACGAGGCTCTCGCCCGTCTTCTCGCGGATGCGCGCCTCGATCGCCTGCCGCAGCTCCTCGCCGCGAAGACCGCCGAAGTCGTTGTCCGCCAGATACTTGAGCTTCAGCTCGTTCGGCGTGCCTGCCAGCCCCGCCGTATAGCCCGGCGACACCACGGGGTCCGCCAGCTCCCAGATCTTGCCCACGGGGTCCTTGAACGCCCCGTCGCCGTAGACCATCGCCTCGATTTGCTTGCCGCTGGCACGGCTCAGCCGCTCGCTCAGCTCCCCGGCGACCGCCATGCAGTCCCGCGGGAAGAGCTTCACGCTCTCCTCCGTCGCCTTGTTCGACCCGAGCAGCCCGTACTCCTTATTGTACCCGCTGCCGTCCACGCTCTCGGTCATCAGGTCGTCCAGCCCCAGCGCCTTCTTCGCGCCCGCGGCCTTCAGCAGCCGCTTGCTGCGCGCGCGCGTGTGGATGTCGCAGGTGATCACCGTGTCGGTGTAGTCGAGCAGCGTCTGCACGCGGTTGCCGAAGACGACCTCGACCTCCGCGCCCGCGCCGCGGATCAGCTCGGAGTAATACTCCACATAGTCCACCCCCGTGAACGGGTGCACCGCCGCGCCGAACTTCTCGCGGAACTGCGCGAGCGTCAGCACGTCGCGCCACGGATCGACGCCCGCCTCGTCCAGCCTGTCCCAATCGACCAGCCCGTTGCCCACCTCGTCGGAGGGATAGGAGAGCAGCAGCACCACCTTCTCGCAGCCCATCGCCATGCCGCGCAGCAGCAGCGAAAAGCGGTTGCGGCTGAGGATCGGGAACGCCACGCCCACCGTGCCGCCGCCGGTCTTGGCGCGCACGTCCTTGGCGATCTGCGCGAGCGTCGCGTAGTTCCCCTGCGCGCGCGCGACGACGGACTCCGTCACCGCCGCCACGTCGTGGTCGCGCGGCTCGATGCCCGCCTCCCGCCACGCCTCCGTCACAGCGGCGGCGGCGATCTCTGCGATGTTGTCTCCCTCCCGAATGATGGGCGCGCGCACGCCGCGCGCCACGGTGCCGATCGTTCTCATAGCAGCTTCTCCTTTATCATGCAGAGCCTTTTTCCTTTTTTCCGCGCGGACGGGCAAGCACCTCTTGCGCGCCCACGACTTTTCTATTATAATCACCTCACCGGTATAAGTAAAGCGCACATTTTCAATAGCTATCATAAGCCCAGCTTATTATAAAGGAGCCTTCTCATGGTCAAGCTCGATCTCTACCGCGTCTTCCTCACCGTTGCCGCCTCGGGCAGCATCACCCTCGCCGCCGAGGAGCTCTACCTCTCCCAGTCCGCCGTCAGCCAGAGCGTCCGCCAGCTTGAGCGCCAGCTCGATACGCGCCTGTTCCTCCGCTCGCCGCGCGGCGTCACGCTCACGGAGGACGGCCGCCTCCTCTTTGAATACGTCCGCAGCGCCATGGGCCTGCTCGAAACGGGCGAGGACAAGCTCCGCCAGACGCGCACGCTTCAGGCGGGCACGCTCGTCATCGGCGCGAGCGACACCGTCGTCAGCCAGTTCCTCCTCCCGCATCTCGACGCCTTCCGCCGCCGCTACCCCAATATCCGCCTGCGCATCGTCTCCGGCCGCAGCCATAAGGTGCTCGCGCTCCTGCGCGCGGGACGGGTGGACGTTGCCTTCGCCAGCGCGCCGGAGGACGCGCCCGACCTGCTCCACGTCCCCTGCTTCCCGACGCACAGCTGCTTCGTCGCCGCCCCCTCCTACCCCTGCGACTTTTCCCGCCCCTATTCCCCCGCCGAGCTTGCCGCTTTCCCCCTGATCCTGCTCGAAAAGAAGGCCTCCTCCCGCGGCTACCTCGAAAATTACTTCCTCCGCAGCGGCGTCACCCTCTCGCCCGAGATCGAGCTCAGCTCCCGCAGCCTGCTCGTCGATCTGGCGCGCGCGGGCTTCGGCGTCGCGGGCACCACGCGCGAGTTCGTGCGCGGCGAGCTTGCGCGCGGCGAACTGCGCGAGCTTTCCACCGCCTTCACGATCCCGCCCCGCACGCTCGACCTCTGCCTGCTGCGCAGCGTGCCGCCCGGCGCGGCGACCGAACGTTTTTCCCGCGACGTGCTTGAAAAAATGCAGGTCCCCTTTCCGATCGCTTAAAAAACGCAGGTTTTTATTCATCTTGCACAGCCCGCGCCGCCGTTCTTTGTCGATTTTTCCCTATCCTCCCCGCTTGACATTTTCTGAACACCGTGTTACCCTAAGTCCCGCTGAAACAAACGAATATCGACCGATGACGCCCGCAGGATCGTCGAAACTGCCGGCTGAGGTAACTCTGGAGAACTCATTGAATTGGGTGCCGAAGGTGCAAGGCTCTTTTTAAGGAGCCGAATCTCTCAGGCAAAGGGACGGAGAAGCGCAGCGCGTCTGCCTGCTTTTCTTTTGCTTTCGCCCATATCGTGTTTTCCGGAGTTGCCGATCTTCGTTGACCGGCAACTTCTTTATTTTTCTAAGGAGCAAGAGAAAATCATGTTTGAATCCATCGAAAGCGCGCTTTTCCCCATCGTCACCACCGTCAATACCTATCTGAGCAACTACGTCCTCGTCTTCCTCCTCGTCGCCGTCGGGCTCTGGTTCTCCATCAAGACCCGCTTCGTTCAGGTCCGCTGCTTCGGCGAGGGTATGCGCAGCGTCTTCGGCAACCTCTCCCTGCGCGGCAAGAAGCATGACAGCGGCATGAGCTCCTTCCAGGCGCTCGCCACCGCCATCGCCGCCCAGGTCGGCACGGGCAACATCGTCGGCGCGTCCGGCGCGATCCTCACCGGCGGCCCCGGCGCGATCTTCTGGATGTGGCTGATCGCCTTCCTCGGCATGGCGACCATCTACGCCGAGGCCACCCTCGCGCAGGAGACCCGCACCGTCGAGGCGGACGGCACCGTCAAGGGCGGCCCCGTCTACTACATCACCACCGCCTTCAAGGGCGGCTTCGGCAGGTTCCTCGCCGGCTTCTTCGCCGTCGCCATCATTCTGGCGCTCGGCTTCTTCGGCTGCATGGTGCAGTCCAACTCCATCGGCTCCACGATGGAGACCGCCTTCGGTATCCCCGCGTGGATCGTCGGTCTTGCGCTCGTCGCCATCTGCGCGTTCATCTTCCTCGGCGGCGTGCAGCGCCTCGCCTCCGTCACGGAGAAGCTCGTCCCCCTCATGGCGGCGCTGTTCCTCGCCGGCGGCCTGATCGTGCTGATCGTCCGCATCAAGTACGTCCCCGCCACCTTCGCCATGATCTTCAAGTACGCCTTTGAGCCGCAGGCGATCATCGGCGGCGGCTTCGGCTACGCCATCAAGACCGCCATCTCCCAGGGCGCCAAGCGCGGCCTGTTCTCCAACGAAGCCGGCATGGGCTCCACCCCGCACGCCCACGCCCTCGCCAACGTCAAGTGCCCGCACGATCAGGGCGTCGTCGCCATGATCGGCGTGTTTATCGACACCTTCGTCGTCCTCACCCTCAACGCCCTCGTCATCATCTCCACCCTCTACACCGCGGACGGTCCCCTCGCAAACGGCTACACCGGCGATATCACCGCCACGCTCGGCAAGGCGAACCTCGCGCAGACCGCCTTCGGCACCGTCTTCGGCGAGACGGCGGGCAATATGTTCGTCGCCGTCTGCCTGTTCTTCTTCGCCTTCTCCACCGTCCTCGGCTGGAACCTCTTCGGCAAGGTCAACATGATCTACCTCTTCGGCAAAAAGAGCACCGTGATCTACACCGTCGTCGCCCTCATCTTCATCTTCCTCGGCACGCTGATGTCCAACGACCTCGTCTGGGAGCTGAGCGATATGTTCAACCAGCTCATGGTGCTCCCCAACGCCATCGCCCTCTTCGCGCTCACCGGCGTGGTCGTCAAGAACGCCTGCGCCCCGCACGATTCCCTGAAGAAATAATTCTCTCCCTCCCTATATGCGAAAAACGCCGCCTCCTGCCGGAGACGGCGTTTTTCCTCATTCGTTTTCTTTCTCCGCGAGCCTTTGCTTCTCCGCGCGCGGCAGCTTCTTGATCGCCGCCTCCCGCCGCAGCGCCGCGCCGCGGTCGGCGCACGCCTCGCGGTAGACGACCGCCTCCGGCGGGTGCGCCCTTGTGTACCTCGCCCCGCGCCCGCTCTTGTGCTCCGCGAAGCGCCGCGCCACGTCCGTCGTGACGCCCGTGTAGAGCGACCCGTCCGCGCAGCGCAGCATATAGACGTACCAGCCCATCAGTACCGCAGCACCCCCGTCGCGCGCAGCGTATTGCACAGCGCGGCAGCCGCCTGCTCCCGCGTGACGGCAGCCCTCGGCTCCACGCCCGTGAGGTCGGTGAAGAACATCGACACCGCCTCGCCGTCCCCGTCCGTCACGGAGCCCGTCAGCAGCTCCGCGCAGCGGATCGCCCACGGTGAGAAATCCTTGTATTTCTCAAGCGGCTGCAATACCGCCAGCGGCTTCCCGTCCAGGAACTCCCGCGCGTCCAGATTCAGGAACTCCGCCAGCCGCCCCAGCACCGTGATAAGCTCCTCCTGCGTCATCGCGCCGTCCGGGTCGAACTTCCCTTCGCCCACGCCGGACACCAGCCCCAGCGCCGCCATCGCGTTCACGCTCGGCGCGTACCAGCTCTCCGCCGGCACGTCGGTGAAGTACCCGTCCGCCGTGGAATAGAGGTCGAGCGCCTGCGCCAGCAGCGCGCAGACCTCCGCGCGCGTCATCGTATCGCCGGGGCGGAACCTGCCGTTGTCTCCGAAAACGATGCGGTACGCCGCGAGCGTCTCGATCTCCCGCTCATATTCGCTGCCCGAAACGTCGGAGAAGCTGAGCGCCGTCTCCGCGCCGTAGCCGCACCGCTCCCGCGCCTGCGCGGGCGTGAGCGCCGTCTCGCCGCCGCCCTCGCCCCAGTATAGCTCCGCGTCCGGCGCCAGCGCCGTCAGGATCGCCTCCAGCGCCTCCGGCGCGCTCTCCTTCGCCGCGGGAACGTCGACGTAGAACCCGCAGCCGTTCAGCACGAGCTGCAGATACGCCCCGCCGTCCGTGCGCTTCGCCCCCGCCAGCAGCCGCGCCGCTTCCTCGGCGTACCCCTGCGGGATATACAGCGTCGGCAGCACGCCGATGCGGTCGCTCGTGTTGCCGCCCGCGCAGTAGAAGCGGTACGCCGTCACCTTCACCGCATCGCCGTGCAGATACGGGCTGTTCGTCTCGTCGAGCACCACCTGCGCCACGCCCTTGCCGTAGCTGCGCGTGCCGACGACGATGCCGCAGCCCGTGCCGGCCGCGCCCCCCGCAAAGATCTCCGACGAGCTCGCGCTGCCGCTGTCCGTCAGCACGATGAGCGGCTTGTCCGTCAGGTCGCTGCCGGTATAGCTCCGCGCGCTGCTCTCCCCGTCCCTGTCGACGAGACAGACCAGCTCGCCTGCGCCCGCGAACGTCCCCAGCGCCGTCACCGCCGCGGAGGTCAGCCCCCCGCCGTTGCCGCGCAGATCGACGATCCACGCCCGCACGCTGCGGTCATATTTCCGCACCCCGTCCTGAAAATACGTCCCCGTCTGCGTGCCGAAGCTGTCGCAGTCGATGTAGCCCACGCCGTCCTCCGCCGTGACCGTCGTGTTCGTCTGCGTGACGAGCGCGCGCGTGACGGTGTAGTCCTCCTGCGTGCCGTCCGCGTGCCGGACGGTCACCGTCACCCTCGTCCCCGCCTCGCCGAGGAGCTTCGCGCGCTGCTCCGCCGTTCCCGGCGCGCAGGACTCGCCCCCGATGGCGACGATGACGTCCCCCGCGCGCAGCCCCGCCTTTTCCGCGCCGCCGCCCGCGAGCACCGACACGATCTCGATCCCCTCCTCGCGGTACACGACCACCGCGCCGATGCCGGAGAAGCTCTCCTCCCCCTCCACCGTGCTCAGGAACGCCTCGTACTCCTCCTCGCTCATGTAGCAGGTATATTCGTCCGTGTAGGAGAACAGCTCGTCGAGCGAGCCCGCCTCCTTCGCCGCCGCGGGCAGCCTGTCAACGTAGTCCCGCCGCAGCAGCTCATACGCCTCCTCCACGCTCAGCGCCTGCGCGCTCCCCGTGATCACCGCCGCCGCGCAGAAAAGCGCGAGCGCGCGCAGTATCCCTTTTTTCATGCTTTTTCTCCTTTGCCCGTAGTGTGCCTACATTATAGCGCGCCGGGCGCGAAAAGCAAATGAAATTCCTGCCGCCCGCCTTGCCAAGCGCGCGGAATTGCGCTATACTAAAGAGAAAATTTTTGCTTTTTGGAGGTCTCCCATGGACCAGCAGAAACCGGCAGGCACGCTCTACGTCGTCGCCACGCCCATCGGCAACTCGCGCGACCTGTCCGAGCGCGCGCGCGAGCTCCTGTCCGCCGCCGATATCATCGCCGCCGAGGATACCCGCCGCAGCGTGGTGCTGCTCAACAAGCTCGGCATCCGCGGCAACAGCCTCAGCGCCAACCACAGGTTCAACGAATACGGCAAGGCGCGGTGGTTCATCGAGCAGCTCTCCGCCGGCAAGAGCGTCGCCATCGTCACCGACGCCGGCACCCCCTGCATCTCCGACCCCGGCAACGAGCTGATCCGCGCCGCGGTCGAGAGCGGCATCCGCGTCGTCGGCGTGCCGGGCTGCTGCGCCGCGGTCAACGCTCTGTCGATCTCCGGCTTCGACCTCTCGACCTTTTTCTTCTACGGCTTCTTCCCGCGCGAAGCGGCGGACCGCCGCCGCGTCCTGATGATGATGCGCCGGGGCGACAGCGCGACCTACGCCTTCTACGAGTCCCCCAAGCGCATCATGGGCGTCCTCGACTTCTTCATCGGGGAAAACGCCCGCCTCCGCCTCTGCCTCTGCAACGACATGACCAAGCTCCACGAGATGACCTTCCGCGGCACCCCCGCCGAGGTCAGGTCCCAGCTTCTCGCCAAGGGGAACTACGAAAAGGGCGAATACGCCCTCGTCGCCGAGGTCTGCGAGGATTACCGCCTGCGCGAGGTCGAGCATATCACCTCCCCCGAGGCGCTGCTCGTGGACTGCATGGTGCAAAACGGCTGCACCGCGAAGGACGCCATCAGGCTGCTCTTAAAGGACGAGAACAACACCTACAGCAAAAACGAGCTGTACGCCGCGCACCTCGCGCTCAAAGAGAGGTTCGGCGCATGAGCATCGTCGTATCCGACCTCGCCGCGCGGCTCGACTCGCTCACCAAGCTCGTCCTTGCCCAGCCCGCCGCGGCGGACGCTCCCGCCTCCCGCGTCGATGTCCGCCCGCTCACGCTGCGCGGCAAGGCGTTCTTCCAGCTCGAATACCGGCAGGAGCCCAAGGTCTCCCACCGCAACGTCGCCCGCGGCGCGCTGTGCGAGCTGTTCGCGCGCGAGCTGGACGGGCGCTACCGCTCCGTCACGCTCTGCACCGCCGGCGAAACGCGCCAGTACGTCCGCAAAAGCGACGGTTCGTATAAGTGTACCGCGAAGTCCGCCGCGTCCCGCGCCCCCGTCTCCGCCGCGCACGACCGCAAAAAGGAATATCTCTTAGCCGAGGGCGAGCCGATCCCCGCCCTCGTCGATCTCGGCGTGTTCACGCCGGACTACCGTCTCGTCAAGGCAAAGAGCGACAAGTTCCGCCAGATCGACCGCTTCCTCCGGCTCGTGGACGACGCCTTCCGCACCTACGGGCGCGACGAGATCACGATCCTCGACTTCGGCTGCGGCAAATCCTACCTCACCTTCGTGCTCTACTATTACTTCGCCGTCCGCCGCGGCGTCCGCACGAGGATCATCGGCTACGACCTCAAGGACGATGTCGTCGCGCACTGCAACGCCGTCGCCGCGCGCTACGGCTACACCGGCCTCCGCTTCGTCACCGCCGATGTCACGCGCGACGCGCTCTACGGCGAGCACATCGATATGCTCGTCACCCTCCACGCCTGCGACGTTGCGACCGACTACGCCCTGCACTACGCCCTCTCCCGCGGCGTGGAGCATATCTTCTCCGTCCCCTGCTGCCAGCACGAGGTCAACGCCACCATCGGCAGGGGCGGCGATTTCGACGTGTTCCTCTCCCACGGGCTTTTTCAGGAGCGCTTCTCCGCCCTCCTGACCGACGCGATCCGCGCCGCCGTTCTGGAGGACGAGGGCTACCGCGTCGACGTGATCGAGTTCATCGACCTCGCCCACTCCCCCAAGAACCTGATGCTCCGCTGCCGCCGCACCGGCAGGCGCGGCGAAAAGAAGCTCGAAAACGCCCGCCGCCTCCGCGACCGATACGGCTTCGAGCAGACCCTATTGTCGCTCGTCGAAAACGACAGAAAATAAAAAAGAGGGACGCAGCCCCCAGCTGCGTCCCTCTTTTGAGCTTCCTTTACTGCGCCGCGCGCACCGCGTGCAGCGACCGTTCGAGCATACTCACCACCGGCGGCGCCACAAAGCTCATCACCACCGCCGTGGCGATGCCCGCGCTCACGCGCGTCACGACCCCGCCGAAGACGTAGGCGTAGCTGTAGTAGCCGTTGATGATGCTGTCGAGATACATCGCCCCCGTGTTGAGCGCCGTGACGATCACCGCCGTCACGCACAGCGCGCCGATGAGCTGCGCGCGCGAAAGCTCGTAGCCGTGCGCCTTGGCATACGCGCCGAGCATCAGCCCGCGCGCCGCCGCGGGAACGATCCACAGCACGGTCGTCGCCATCAGCCCGTAGGTGACGAGCTGGTTCATCAGGCTGCCGAGCAGCCCGACCAGCAGCCCGCCCGCCGGACCGTAGAGCAGCGCGCCGAGGATGATGGGCAGCGAATCCACGCTGATGCGGATCCACCCGAGGTTCAGCGTCCCCACAAGGCTCAGCACGACGTAGACCGCCGTGAGCATCGCGATGGTGACGAGCTTGCGCGTCGGCATGGACGCCGTGCGGCAGGTGACGATGACCGCCGCCGTCAGCGCGAGCGCCGCGGCGACGAGCGTTCCCCATACGGCTGGGGCAAGCTGTGCGATATCGGAAAACATGATGAGCTCCTCCTTTTTCCGTCGGAAAAGATTTTTCCCCGCGGCGCCGCCGCGCGGAACACCCCCGCCCCGGAAAAAGAAAATACCTCCCCCTCCGGATGGCAGGAACCACGCGGAGGAGAGGTCTCATCGGCTCTCTCGTCTGAGTGGCAAGCGGAATGCGGGGACCATACTGCAACCATTGGTCTTTCGTCCGTGGGCAACTTCCCGTCCCAGCGGCACTTATCGCTTCTGCGAAACACATGGTCCCCTACTCTGCCGGTTTGCGCCGAGCCATAAGCGGCTCTGCACGGCTTCAACATAGCAGACCGCGCGGCGCTTGTCAATCGTTTTCCCGCCCGTTTCGCGCACTTTTGCTTTTTTTAGGCGTTTTTCGCCTTTTCCCTAAAAAATCGCTCCCCCGCCCCCGCACTTGTCCTTGACAGCGCCTTTCTTTTTTTGGTATTCTAAAGGGCAGAGAGCACCGCTGCCGCGTCCGCCTGCCGGACGCGCACCCGACGGTAAAATTTTAACACTATCTTTTCATCAGAGGAGGATCCTGCACCATGATCAAGGAAACCATGGAATTCCTGTCCCAGTATGATCCCGAGGTCGGCGCCACCATCGAGAACGAGTACCACCGCGAGCAGCGCAACATCGAGCTGATCGCCTCCGAGAACATCGTCTCCCCCGCCGTCATGCTGGCGATGGGCACCTGCCTTACCAACAAGTATGCCGAGGGCTACCCCGGCAAGCGCTACTACGGCGGCTGCTACTGCGTCGACGAGACCGAGGAGCTCGCCCGCCAGCGCGCCTGCAAGCTCTTCGGCGCCGAGCACGCCAACGTCCAGCCCCACTCCGGCGCCTCCGCCAACCTCGCCGCGTTCAAGGCGATGCTCCAGCCCGGCGACACGTTCATGGGCATGAACCTCGCCCACGGCGGCCACCTGTCCCACGGCAGCCCGGTCAACATCTCCGGCCAGTACTTCCATCAGGTCCCCTACTCCCTCAACGACGAGACCGAGCAGATCGACTATGACGAGGTCTACCGCGTCGCGCAGGAGTGCAGGCCCAAGATGATCCTTGCCGGCGCCTCCGCCTATCCCCGCAGGATCGACTTCGCCAAGTTCCGCGAGATCGCCGATTCCGTCGGCGCTTACTTCATGGTCGATATGGCGCACATCGCCGGCCTCGTCGCCGCCGGCGTGCACGAGAGCCCCGTCCCCTATGCCGACGTTGTCACCACCACCACGCACAAGAC
Organism: Alistipes onderdonkii; assembly: GCA_963612845.1. GTDB lineage: Bacteria > Bacillota > Clostridia > Oscillospirales > Oscillospiraceae > Hominicoprocola. The sequence goes on along the minus strand of CAVDWO010000009.1, from coordinate 35,293 downwards.
CCTGCGCGGTCCCCGCGGCGGCATGATCCTCTGCCGGAACGAGATCACCAAGAAGAATCCCGAGACCGGCGAGACGGAGACCATCGCCCTCGCCAAGAAGATCGACTCCGCCGTCTTCCCCGGCACGCAGGGCGGTCCGCTCGAGCATATCATCGCCGCCAAGGCGATCTGCCTCGGCGAAGCGCTCAAGCCCGAGTTCAAGGCTTACGGCGAGCAGGTCGTCAAGAACGCCGCCGTCCTTGCCGACGGTCTGATGAAGGAGGGCTTCCGTCTCGTCTCCGGCGGCACGGATAACCACCTCATGCTCGTCGATGTCCGCAACTTCGGCATCACCGGCAAGGAGATCGAGCGCCGTCTGGACGAGTGCTTCATCACCGTCAACAAGAACGCGATCCCCAACGACCCCGAGAAGCCGTTCGTCACCTCCGGTATCCGCGTCGGCACTCCCGCCGCCACCACCCGCGGCCTGAAGGAGGAGGACATGAAGGAGATCGCCCGCATCATGGGCATGGTCGCCCGCGACTTTGAGGGCAACAAGACCAAGGCGCAGGAGGCCGTCGTCGCCCTGACGAAGAAGTACCCCATCTACGAATAAGATAATTTCAAAAAAGGAAGGCTGCCAACCGGCAGCCTTCCTTTTTTTGTTCGTGGTTCGCGCGCTTACAGCGCGGCGCGCAGGATCTTCAGCACGTCCTCCTTGCCCAGCGGCACGAAGCCGTTTGCAAGCCCGCCGTTCGCCGCCTTCTCCGCCATCTCGTCGAAGTGCTCGCCGCCGATGTTCAGCTCGCGCAGGTGCGCGGGCATTCCGATGGCGGTGAAGAACTCCCGCGTCCTGCGGATCGCGGCGCGCGCGATCTCCATCGGCTCGCGCCGCTCGTCGATGCCCCAGACGTTCACGCCGTATTCGACAAATTTCCACAGCGTCTCCTCGCGCAGCACATACTCCATCCAGTAGGGCGTGAGCAGCGCCAGCCCCGCGCCGTGCGTGATGTCGTAGAAGGCGCTCAGCTCGTGCTCGATCGGGTGGACGGACCACGCCGCGCTCTCCCCGCAGCTCAGCAGCCCGTTGATCGCAAGGCTCGACGCCCACATCAGGTTCGCGCGCGCCTCGTAATCGTCGGGCTTTTCCAGCGCGATGGGCGCGTAGTGGATGCAGGTCTTGAGCACGCCCTCGGCAAGGCGCGCCTGGAGGTACGCGCCCTTCGTGCGGTTGAAGTAGTTCTCAAGCGTATGGCTCATGATGTCCGACGCGCCGCTGGCGGTCTGGTAGGCGGGCAGGGTCATGCTGTACGTCGGGTCGAGAATGGAGAACACGGGCTTGGTATAATTGTTGCCGCTGCCCCATTTTTCGTGCTTTTCCGTGTCCGAGATCACGGCGAAGCCGTCCATCTCCGAGCCGGTCGCCGCGTTCGTCAGCACCGCCGCGACGGGCAGCGCCGCCGTGATCTTCTTGCGGTCGAGCACCAGCTCCCAGACGTCGCCCTCGTAGCACACGCCGGCGGCGACCATCTTCGCGCAGTCGATCGTGCTGCCGCCGCCGACGGCAAGCACCGCCGTCAGGCCGTGCTCGCGGCAGAGCGCAATGCCGCGCCGGACGGAGCCGACGCGCGGGTTCGGCTCCACGCCGGAAAGCTCCGTAAATGAAACGCCCGCGTCCGCGAGCTGCGCGGCGACCGCGTCGTAAAGCCCGCTGCGCTTGATGCTCCCGCCGCCGTAAACCAGCAGGATATTTTTGCTCAGCTGCGCCATGCGCGCGCCGAGATGGCGCACCTCTCCCCTGCCAAAATAGATGTCCGTTGGAACGTGGTAGTAAAAGTTGTCCATATTGCACCTCTCCTTTGCGGTTTCCCGCGGTCTGCCGTGCGCTCGGCGGGGGTCTGCCGCCGCGCCGCAGTCTTTTTTTATCCTAACATTTTTCCGGCAAAAAAGCAACAGCCGCGTCCGCAAAGCCGCTTGACAGCGGGACTTTTTTCTGCTATGATTTTGAAATTGATTCTCATTTTCAGTTTGAAACCGAAAATCATTCTCATTTTGGAGGCTTTTATGGCGACTTATTCCACCCGTCAGAAGAAAATCGTGCTCGACTGCCTTGCCGGCCGGCAGGGCGAATGTGTGAGCGCCGCCGACCTGCTCGACGCGCTGCGCGGCGGCGGGGAGCGCGTCGGGAGCGCGACGGTCTACCGCCAGCTTGAGCGGCTCGAACGCGAGGGGCTGGTCCATAAGGCGGTGACCGAGGAGGGCGCCTTCTACCGCTACTGCGAGCACGGGCGCGGCGGCGGGTGCCTGCTGGTCAAGTGCGAGCGCTGCGGGCGCGTGGAGCACGCCTACTGCGAGGTGCTGCCGGAGCTGTACGACAAGCTCTCGGACGAGACGGGCTTTCGCGTGGACGCGCGGCGCACGATGCTCTACGGCACCTGCGCGCGCTGCCAGCGCGCGCTGCGGGAGGAGAAGCGATGAGGCGCGCGCTTTCGCTCCTTTTCGCGCTGGGGCTTGCCGTTTCGCTCTGCGCCTGCGCCGCGGAGGAGCAGCCGGAGGACGAGGGGAGGCTGCGCGTCGTGGCGACGCTGTTCCCCTACTACGACTTTGCGCGCGCCATCGCCGGCGGCCGCGCGGACGTGACGCTGCTGCTCGCGCCCGGGCGCGAAGCGCACAGCTTCGAGCCGACGCCGCTCGACGCCGTGACGATCTCCAAGGCGGACGTGTTCCTCTACAACGGCGGCGAGAGCGAATACTGGGTGGAGGAAATGCTCGAAGCGGCGGGGGAAAACATTGCCGTCACCGCGCGCATGATGGACTGCGTGGACGCGCTGGACGAGGAATTTTCCGAGGGTATGCAGGGCGCGGACGGGCATGAGCATGAGCATGAGCACGAGCACGAGGACGACAGCGATGAGGCCGGGTACGACGAGCACATCTGGACGGCGCCGGAGAACGCCGTTGTGCTCTGCCGCGCGGTGTGCGGGGCGCTGTGCGCGGCGGACGCGGAGAACGCGGACTTCTACCGCGCGAACTGTGACGATTACTGCGCGCGGCTTGAGGAGCTGGACGCGCGCTTCGCCGCGCTGTGCGAGGGCGCGCCGAGAAGGCTGCTGATCTTCGCCGACCGCTTCCCGATGCTCTACTTCTGCCGGGAGTACGGGCTTTCCTACCGCGCGGCGTTCCACGGCTGCGCGGGAGACACCGAGCCGTCGCTCGCGACGATCAAATACCTCATCGACAAGGTGGAGGAGGAAGGTATTCCCGTGGTCTACACGGTGGATCTCGGGTCGAAAAAGGTCGCCGCCGCGGTGAGCGAATGCACGGGCGCGGCGGTGGAGACGCTGTGGTCGATGCAGACCGTCTCGCGCGAGGAGCTCGACGCGGGAGAGACGTATCTGACGCTGATGGAGCGCAACTACGCGGCGCTCGAAAGGGGGCTGTACGAATGACGAAGGAGACGCCTGTCGTCCTCGCGTGCGAGGACGTGACGCTCGGCTACGAGCACAAGCCGCTCGTGGAGCATCTGTCGCTGACGGTGCGCGCGGGGGACTATCTGTGCGTGGTGGGCGAGAACGGCAGCGGCAAATCGACGCTGCTGCGCTCGCTGCTGGGGCTGCTGCCGCCGCTCGCGGGGCGGATCGACTGCCCCGCCCGGCGGGAGGGGCGGCTGGGGTATCTGCCGCAGCAGACGCCCACGCAGCGGGACTTCCCCGCGACGGTGAACGAGGTGGTGCTCTCGGGCTTTTCCAACCGGAGGACGCGGTTTTTCTACACGGCGGAGGAAAGGTCGGCGGCGCTGATGAACCTCGGAAAGCTGGGGGTGCTGGAGCTGAAGGACAGGTGCTACCGCGAGCTTTCGGGCGGGCAGCAGCAGCGCGTGCTGCTGGCGCGCGCGCTGTGCGCGGCGGACGAGCTGCTGATCCTCGACGAGCCGGTGACGGGGCTGGACGCGGCGAGCGTGCAGGACCTCTACAAGACGCTGCGCTATCTCAATGGGCGCGAAGGCATGGCGGTCGTCATGGTGACGCACGACATGGAGAACGCGCTGCGCGAGGCGAAGCATATCCTGTGCATCGACCGCGCGGGGTGCTTCTACGGCACGGCGGCGGAGTTCCTTGCCTCGCCCGCCGGAAAACGGTTTGGAGGTGAGGGGGCGTGAGGCTGCTGCTTTCGATGTTTGCCTATCCCTTCATCGTGCGGGCGTTCGCGGTGGGGATCTTAGTTTCGCTGTGCGCGGCGCTGCTGGGCGTGCCGCTGGTGCTGAAGCGGTACTCGATGATCGGCGACGGGCTGAGCCACGTTTCCTTCGGGGCGCTGGCGGTGGCGCTCGCCTGCGGCTTCGCGCCGCTGTGGTTCTCCATCCCCGTGGTGGTGCTCGCGGCGTTCGTGCTGCTGCGCGCGGCGGAGAAAAGCCGCGTGAGCGCGGACGCGATGATCGCGGTGTTTTCCGCCTCGGCGCTGGCGGTGGGCGTGGTCGTCACGTCGCTCACGACCGGCATGACGGCGGACGTGGACAGCTATATGTTCGGCAGCATCCTCGCCATGTCGCGCTCCGACGTGGCGCTGAGCGTGACGCTGGCGCTGTGCGTGCTGGCGCTGTACGTGCTCTTTTACCACAAGCTGTTTTCCGTGACGTTCGACGAGGCGTTCGCGCAGGCGACGGGCGTGCGCGTGGGGGCGTACAAGACGGTGCTGTCGGTGCTGACGGCGCTGACGGTCGTGCTCGGTATGCGCATGATGGGCGCGATGCTGCTGTCGAGCCTGATCATCTTCCCGGCGCTGGCGGCGATGCGGGTGTTCCGGAGCTTCCGCGGCGTGGTGTGCTGCGCGGCGGCGCTGGCGGTCGTGTGCTTCTGCGCGGGGCTGACGGGGTCGTACCTGCTCTCGACGCCGGTGGGGGCGACGGTCGTGCTGTGCGACCTGGCGGCGTTCCTCATCTGCTGTATGCTCGGGCGGGGACGGAGATAATAAAAGGGCCGGAGGGGCGTTCCCTCCGGTCCTTTGCTGTGGGCGGTGGGGTCAGAGCGCGCGGGCCTCGGCGAGCATCAGCTGCGCGCCCGCGGCGGTGCGGAGCGTGACGGAGCCGGTGAAGCCGTCGAGCAGGGCGGACTCTCCCGCGGCGAGCGCGGCGCTCTCGCCGCCGGCGGAGACGGTGACCTCGCCCGCGCCGCAGTAGAGGAGCGTCATGCCCCCGGCGGCGCGGAGGGTCCTTTCCCCGCCCGCGGCGAGCCGCTCGCCGCGCAGCGCGCCGGTGCAGCTGCCCTTGCGGAGCATGAGGTTGAAGTCGCGGCAGCGTCCCCACGAGTGGGTGGCGGCGGCACCGTCAAAGCGGTGGACGGCGTAGGGCGCGAGGGTGAGCCGTTCGCCGCCGTTGTGGCTCAGCTCGATCGTGCCTTCGAGCGTGGAGATCAGGCGCTCGTAGGCGGGGAGGGGCGTGAAGTCGGACTCCGCGTCCTCGACCGTGGCGGAGCTGACGCGCCAGAGGAAATCGCGCCCGGCGTACACCGCGCCGGCCGGCGCGATGGCGAGCTGGGTGGTCGTGCCGCCCGACCATTGGGTGGTGACGTAGTCGGCGGGGGTGAGGCGGGTGACCGTCATAAAAAGACCTTCTTTCGTGGAAAAGGCTCCGGTATGGGCATACCGAAGCCTTTTATGGTTTTTGGGGGGAGATCAGCCGTCGATGAGCTTGACGAGCTCGGCATAGCACTCGTCGGCGAGGGGCAGCGCGTGGGCGAGCAGCTTCTCGCCGCGGGCGCGGTACTCGGCGGCAAAGTCCTGATCCTTGAGCGAGCCGACGTTGATGAGCACGTTGAGCCACGCGCCCTGGATCCCCGCCTTGAGGGAGAGGAAGGCGACGCCGAGGTCGCTGGCGGAGGTGTCGTTGAAGCGGCCGAGGAGGGACTGGGCGAGGGTGAGCGTCTCGTCGATGAGCTCCATCATCTCCATCGGGGTCTTGGTGCAGCCCTTGAGCCCGTCCTGAATGGCGGCGGAGCGGGCTGCCTTCTGTTCGTCGGTATCCTTGGGCATACCGAAGGCGGCGGAGACGACGTTGAACGCCTCGGTATCGCGGTCCATGACGTCGAGCAGGCGGGTCTTGAGTTCGTTGCCCTTCTTCTCGACCTCGGCGGCGTGGGCGGCGTACTCGGCGTACTTCTTCCTGCCCTGCGTGAGCCCGCCGACCATCGCGGTCAGCGCGGCGCCGATGGAGCCGTAGAGCGCGGCGCAGGAGCCGCCGCCGGGGGCGGGCGCGTCGGAGGCGACGGTATCGGCGAAGCCGGTGACGGTCATATCAGCAAGTTTCATAGTTATCTGCTCTCCTTCCGGGGGATCATTCCATGTCGATGAGGTGGTATTCCATGACCTGCTTCTTGCAGTCGAAGTCCTTCGCCTTGAGGTAGAACTCGGCGCAGTCGATCAGAGCCTTGGCGGGGGTGAGCCCGACGATCTCGCTCTCGATGACGCGGGTGCCGTAGCGCTCGGCGAGAGCCTTGACCATCTCGTAGGTGACGTAGAGGGGGGTGTCCTCATAGTTGACCATGTTCATGGAGACCTGGGCGATGCCGCGGTCCTCAAGCATGAAGCCCATCGCCTTGCAGCTGCGGAAGCCGCCGGAGGAGCCGCGAATGACCTTGGCGATCTTCTTGGCGACCTCGACGTCGCTCGTCTCAAGGTTGCAGTTGAAGGCGACCAGCGGCATACGGGCGCCGATGGCGGTGATGCCGGCGGTGGGGTGGATCTTGCGCTCGCCGTAGTCGGGCGCCCAGTCGGGCTGGAGGAGCTTTTCGGGCATACCCTCGAACTCGCCCTTGCGGCAGGTGGCGAGGTTGCGGCGCTCGGGACGGGTGGCGCTGTCCTCATACAGGAAGGAGGGGACCTTCAGCTCGTCCCAGATGCGCTGGGCGACGCGCTTGGACATCTCGACGGCTTCCTCGACGGTCACGTCCATCTGGGGGACGAAGGGGATAACGTCGGTCGCGCCCATGCGCTTATGCTCGCCGTGGTGCTTGTTCATGTCGATACGCTCGGTGGCGACCTTCGTGAGACGGAAGGCGACCTCCTCGATGGCTTCGGGAGAGCCGATGAGGGTGAAGACGCAGCGGTTGTGGTTGCCGTCGGTCTGGGCGTCGAACAGGGTGCAGCCGGGGACGCTCTTGGCGGTCTCGACGAGGGCGTTATAGGTAGCCTCGTCCTTTTCCTTGGAGCAGCTGAAATTGGGGATACATTCGATGAGCTTGGCCATGGTAAGATTCCTCCGTTTATGATATCGTTTTCCGTTTAGTAAAAGAGGGGCGGCGGGAGCGCCGCGCGCCTTTTATTAAGATGCGGGGATATTATAACGCGGAGGGGGCGGGGCGTAAACAGGTTTTCTTTCTCTTTTTCAAAAAGGCGCTTAATTTTTTTAAGCGTCCTCCATGGAGACGAAGCGCTGGAGGCAGGGGGCGCTGAGGGCGTCGCCGCTCCACGCGAGCATGGCGTAGGACCGGGCGGGCAGTCCGCGCACGGGCTTGCTCCGCAGCGGCGCGCCGGGGTGGGTGCTGAGAATGGAGCGCGGCAGGAAGCTGATGCCGAAGCCCGAGAGCACCATCTGCATCGCCATGGGGGTATCGTAGCAGTGGCAGGCGACCAGCGGGGAGAAGCCGCTGCGGCGGCACTCCTGCACGAGGGAGTCGTTATAGCTCCAGAGGTCGTCCGAGCGGAGGAGGCACATGGGGACGTTCTCCAGCCGCTCGATGGGGACCTCGGGAAGGTCGGGGGCGGGGTCCATATCCTCGCGCATGATGAGCTCAAGCGCGTCGGCGCCGAGGATACGCTCTTGCAGGCCGCCCGGCTCGCGGGCGGCGGTGCGGAGAAAGAGGGCGTGCAGCTCGCCGCGGGCGAGGGACTCGATGAGCTCCTGCGGGGAGCCGAGGCGGATAAAAAGCTCGACCTGCGGGTAGGCTTTATGGTAGCGGTCCACATAGCGCAGGGCGTAGGGCACGGCGGAGTAGATGACGCCGAGCTTGAGCCGCCCGCTCAGCCCCGCGCCGGCGCTGCGGACGCTGTCCTCCACGCGGCGGAGGTCCTGAAAGATCTGGCGGGACTGGCGGTAGAGGCTCAGCCCCGCGTCGGTGAGGGTCATGCCCTTGCTGCCGCGCAGGAACAGGCGCACGCCGAGCTCCTCCTCGAGCTGGGCGATCTGGCGCGAGATGGGCGGCTGGGCGACGTGCAGCTCGCGCGCCGCGGCGGAGATGCTCTTTGCCTCCGCCACCGCGCAGAAGTATTCCAGCTGACGGAGCTTCATACGGTGGTCTTCCCTTCTTTGCGGCGATACCTTATGGGTATGGTACGCCGATAAATTAAGTACTTTTCATTATAGCAGTTCTTTGCTATAATGCAAGATGTAAAGGAAATGAGAGAAAAGATTTGATATTTTTATCCATTTGACTGAAAAAATTTTATGTGAAAGTGAGGAACCACCATGATCAATCTTGCAGACGAAGCCATGACGATCAAGCTGGATTACGAGCTTCCGGAGTATCCGAAGATGGAATCCTGCTATCGCCGCGCCCCGCGCCGCGAATCCCACCTGACCGAAGCCGACAAGGCGCTCGCCATCAAGAACGCGCTGCGCTACATCCACCCCGACCATCACGAGCAGATGGCGAAGGAGTTCGCGCAGGAGCTGGAGGAGCACGGCCGCATCTACGGCTACCGCTTCCGCCCGGAGGGCAAGCTCTACGGCAAGCCCATCGACGAGTACAAGGGCAAGTGCATCGAGGGCCGCGCCATTCAGGTCATGATCGACAACAACCTCGACTTCGACGTGGCGCTCTATCCCTATGAGCTGGTGACCTACGGCGAGACCGGTCAGGTCTGCCAGAACTGGATGCAGTACCGCCTCATCAAGAAGTATCTTGAGCAGCTGACCGACGAGCAGACGCTGGTCGTCATGTCCGGCCACCCGCTGGGGCTGTTCCACTCCCACAGGCTGGCGCCGCGCGTCATCATCTCCAACGGTCTGATGGTCGGCACGTTCGACGATCAGGAGAACTTCAACCGCGCGGCGGCGCTGGGCGTCGCCAACTACGGTCAGATGACCGCGGGCGGCTGGATGTATATCGGGCCGCAGGGCATCGTGCACGGCACGTTCAACACGCTGCTCAACGCCGGACGGCTGAAGCTCGGCATCCCCAACGACAAGGATCTGGCGGGGCGGCTGTTCGTCTCCGCGGGTCTGGGCGGCATGAGCGGCGCGCAGGGCAAGGCAGCCGAGATCGCGGGCGCGGCGAGCATCATCGCCGAGGTCGACGACTCCCGTATCGACACGCGCTACACGCAGGGCTGGGTCAGCCACCGCACCGACTCGCTTGAGGAGGCGACGAAGATCGCGCTCGACCACCAGAAGGCGGGCAAGGCGTGCGCCGTGGCCTACTGCGGCAACATCGTTGACCTGCTCGAATACCTCTATGAGCACAACGTCCACGTCGATCTGATGAGCGACCAGACCTCCTGCCACGTTCCCTATGACGGCGGCTACTGCCCGCAGGGGCTGACGTTCGCGCAGCGCACGGAGATGCTGGACAAGGATCCCGAGGGCTTCCGCAAGCTGGTGGACAAGACTTTGCAGCACCACTATGAGATGATCTGCAAGTTCCACGAGAGGGGCACGTACTTCTTCGACTACGGCAACAGCTTCCTCAAGGCCGTGTACGACACGGGCATCAAGAGCATCTGCAAGAACGGCGAGAACGACCTCGACGGCTTCATCTTCCCGTCCTACGTGGAGGATATCCTCGGTCCGTGCCTGTTCGACTTCGGCTACGGTCCGTTCCGCTGGTGCTGCCTGAGCCGCAAGCCGGAGGACCTGCACAAGACCGACGTTGCCGCCGCGGAGTATATCAAGGCGCACAACCGCCGCTATCAGGACTTCGACAACTACGTCTGGGTCCGCGACGCGGAGAAGAACAAGCTGGTCGTCGGCACGCAGTGCCGTATCCTCTATCAGGACGCGATGGGCCGCATGAACCTCGCGCTGAAGTTCAACGAGATGGTCCGCAACGGCGAGATCGGTCCCGTTATCCTGGGCCGTGACCATCACGACACGGGCGGCACGGACGCGCCCTTCCGCGAGACGAGCAACATCAAGGACGGCTCGAACATCATGGCGGAGATGGCGACGCAGTGCTACGCCGGCAACGCCGCGCGCGGCATGAGCTATATCGCGCTGCACAACGGCGGCGGCACGGGCATCGGCCGCGCCATCAACGGCGGCTTCGGCATGGTGCTGGACGGCTCCGAGCGCGTGGACACGATCCTGAAGATGAGCATGCCGTGGGATACGATGGTCGGCGTTGCCCGCCGCAGCTGGGCGCGCAACGAGAACGCCATGACCACGGTCGCCGAGTACAACAAGATGTACGAGGGGCAGGACCACATCACGATGCCTTACGTTGCCGACGACGCGGTCGTCGAGAACGCCGTGAAGGGCATGAAGCACTAAAAGAGTTTCAAGAGAGGGGCATAGAAATATGCCCCTTTTTTGAGTAAGGGAAGCCCTTTAGAAGAAAGGACAACACGATGAAGAAATTACTGGTGAAGAACATCGGTCTGCTGGCGACGCCCGAGGGCAGGACGGCGCACCGCGGCGCCGAGCAGGGGAAGCTCAAGTTCCTGAAGGATGCGTGGGTGCTCATCGAGGACGGCGTGATCGCCGCCGTCGGCACGGGGGAGGTCCCCGCCGCCGAGGGCGCGGAGAGCCTCGACGCGGGCGGGAAGCTCGTAACGCCCGGCCTGGTGGACGCGCACACGCACCTGATCTTCGGCGGCTGGCGGCAGAACGAGCTGGGCATGAAGCTGCACGGCAAGACGTATCTGGAGATCCAGAACGCGGGCGGCGGGATACAGTCCACAACGAACGCCACGCGCAGTGCCAGCGAGCGGGAGCTCGCCGAAAAGGCGGCGAAGGCGCTCGACGAGATGATGCGCTTCGGCACGACGACCTGCGAAGCCAAGAGCGGCTACGGTCTTGCGACCGAGCATGAGCTCAAGGCGCTGGAGGTCATCGGGGAGCTGAACGCGCACCACCGCATGGACCTCGCGGCGACGTTCATGGGCGCGCACCTCGTGCCCGCGGAGTACAAGGCGAACCGCGCGGAGTACATCCGCCTCGTGTGCGAGGAGATGCTGCCGCGCGTGAAGGAGCAGGGCATCGCGCAGTTCTGCGACGTGTTCTGCGAGGCGGATACGTTCACGGTGGAGGAGTCGCGCCAGGTGCTGGAGGCGGGGCTCAAGTACGGGCTGCGGGCGAAGATCCACGCCGACGAGATCGAGGCCATCGGCGGCAGCCAGCTCGCGGGCGAGATCGGCGCGATCTCGGCGGAGCACCTGATCGTCTGCCCGAAGGAGGGCATCGAGAGCATGGCGAGAGGCGGCGTGATCGCGTGCCTGCTGCCGGCGACGAGCTTCAACCTCGGCGCGGTGTTCGCGCCCGCGCGCGAGATGGTCAACGCGGGCGTGCCCGTGGCGATGGCGACGGACTTCAACCCCGGCTCGTGCCCGTGCCTGAATATGCAGTTCGTCATCAACCTCGGGTGCCTGAAGTACAGGCTCACGCCCGAGGAGGTGCTGACCGCCGTGACGCTCAACGGCGCGGCGGCGATCGGCCGGGCGGAGAGCGTGGGCACGCTGGAGAAGGGCAAGCTGGGCGACCTTGTGATCTGGGACGCGCCGGATCTGGATTACATCTGCTACCGCTTCGGCAGCAACCTTGCAAAGACCGTCGTCAAGCGCGGCGAGATCGTGTGAGGGCTGTGCGATGGACCGGACGGATTATCAGATCCTGAATTTATTGCAGGAGGACAGCCGCTGCACGCTGCGGCGCATGGGCGATCTCGTGGGGCTGACGCCGCCCGCCGTTTCCGAGCGCATCCGGCGCATGGAGGAGACGGGCGTGATCCGCGGCTACCACATCGACATCGACCGCACGAAGCTCGACTGCAACATCACGGGGTTCATCTCCGTGGCGCTGGAGCCGGACAAGTACGACAAATTCTGCGTCTTCTGCGCCGCGCAGAGCGCGCTCATCAGCCACTATCACGTCGTGGGCGAGTTCAACGCGCTGCTGCGCTTCGCCGTGCGCGACACGCAGCAGCTCGACGCGCTGCTCTCGCAGATCAAGAAATTCGGCGACTCGCGCACGTCGATCGAGCTGAAGACGCTGTTTGACAGCAAGGAGATCCCGCTGCCGTGAGGCGGCGCGCAGGACGCTCCCCGGGCGGGGGCGTCCTGTTTTTTTGCTTTGACAGAACGGCTGCGCGCGGGTACAATAGGGACGATACTATTTTTTGCAGAGGAGACGCCATGAAAAAACGCCTTGCGGCGCTGCTGTGCGCGGCGCTCACGCTCACGCTTGCCGGCTGCGGCGCGCAGGAGGAGAGCGCGGCGCGCACGGTCTATGCCATGGACACGGTGATGACGCTGACCGCTTACGGCGAGGGCGCGGAGGACGCGCTCGAAGGTGCGGAAAAGGAGCTGCATACGCTGGACACCGCGGTGCTCTCGCGCACGGCGGAGGGCAGCGAGCTGTACGCGCTCAACGCGGCGGGCGGCGGGACGGTGGAGTACGGCGCGGAGGACGCGCTGCCCGCTTTGATCGAAGCAGCGCTCGCCATTTCCGAGGAGACGGGCGGGGCGTTCGACCCGACGCTCGCGCCCGTGCTGGACGCCTGGGGCTTTACGAAGGACGCGCGGCGCGTGCCGGAGGCGGAGGAGCTTGCGGCGCTGCTCGCGCGCACGGGGACGGACAAGGTGACGCTCACGCGCACGGAGGCGGGCTATGCCGTCACGCTCTCGGACGGGGCGCAGCTCGACCTCGGCGGCATCGCCAAGGGCTATGCGGCGGATATTCTGCGCGCGCGGCTGGCGGAGGCGGGCATCGTGAGCGCGGCGCTCGACCTCGGCGGGGACGTGTGCGTGATGGGTACAAAGAGCGACGGCAGCGCGTGGCGCGTGGCGGTCAAGGACCCGGCGGACACGGAGAGCTATCTCGGCGTGCTGGAGGCGGAGGACGAGTGCATCGTGACCTCCGGCGTGTACGAGCGGTATTTTGAGGAAAACGGCGTGCGCTACCACCACATTCTCGATCCGAGAACGGGGCGTCCCGCGGAGAGCGGGCTCGTCAGCGTGACGGTGGTGTGCGGGAACGGAAGCCGGGCGGACGCGCTCTCGACGGCGTGCTTCGTGCTCGGGGAGGACGGCGCGCTTGCGCTGCAAAAGTCCCTCGCCGCGCGGGGGACGGAGTTTGAACTCATTTTAGTCACGGACGACGGGCGCGTATGCTACACGGAGGGACTGGCGGGGCGCTTTGCGCCGAACGAGGAAAGCGGGTATGCGTATGAAGCGGTCTCCTGAGCTGAAGCCGACGAGGCGGGACGCGCTGGTGGTGCTGGCGGTGCTGGCGGCGGCAGCCGTCATCGGCGCGCGGACGTTTTTCGCGCCGCAGGGGGCGGGGCTGACGGTATGCGTCGCCATCGACGGGGAAACGGTCGAGCGCTGCGCGCTGGAAAGCTACGCGGGCGGCACCTACGAGAGCCGCGGCTACACGCTGACGGTCGCGGCGGAGGACGGAGCGGTGCGCGTGAGCGGGAGCGACTGCCCGAATCAGGACTGCGTGCGCTCCGGCGCGATCTCGCGCGCGGGAGAGAGCATCGTGTGCCTGCCGGCGCGCGTGGCGGTCACGCTTGAGGGCGCGGCGGACGGCTACGACCTGATCGCGGGGTGAGGGCATGAGGATCGCAACAAGAAAGCTGACGCTCTGCGCGGTGCTGGCGGCGCTGGCGCTGGCGCTGTCCTATCTGGAAGCGTTTTTTCCGCTCGGGCTGCTCGTGCCGCTGCCGGGCGTGAAGCTGGGGCTGGCGAACATCGTGACGCTCTACGCGCTCTACGCGCTGGGCTTTTCGAGCGCGCTGGGTATCCTGCTGGTGCGCTGCACGCTCGGCGCGCTGTTCGCGGGGAACGCCTCGGCGCTGATCTTCTCGCTGCTGGGCGGGGTCGCGGCGCTGCTGACGATGGCGCTGCTGAGCAGGGCGCGGGGGCTGAGCATCTTCGGCGTTTCCGTCGCGGGCGCGGCGGCGCACAACTGCGGGCAGGTGGGCGCGGCGATGCTCACGCTCGGCTCTGCCGCACCGCTCTACTATCTGCCGTTTTTGCTGCTGGTGTCGCTCTTCACGGGCGCGCTGAGCGGCTTTGTCACCGCGCTGCTGTTCCGCGCGATGGCGCACACGCCCTATGGAAAGGAAGGCTGAGATGGACAAGAAGGACGAGATCATTTTGCAGCAGCTCGACGTGATCCGCACGATGACGCAGAACAATTTAAGCCGCATGGGGAGCGACTTCTGGGGCGCGCCGGCGCAGGACGCGCCCAAATCGGACGCGCCGAAGGCGGCGGCGGACGGCGGCGGGCAGGAAAAAAGCGCCGCGGCTGCTTCGGGCGGCGGCGCGGAGAAGCACGAGGAGGAGCTGCCGCCGCCGGAGAAGCTGGAGGACCTCAGAGCGGAGCTGGACGGGTACGTCGGGCTCGGGGAGGTCAAGCGCGAGGTGGGGAATCTCATCAACATGGCGACGGTCTTCAAGCGGCGCGAGGAGGCGGGGCTGCCGAACGCGGACTTCTCGCTGCACATGGTATTCACCGGCAACCCCGGCACGGGCAAGACGATGATCGCGCGGCTGATGGCGCGCGTGTACCGCACGCTGGGAATTTTGTCGAAGGGGCAGCTCGTGGAGGTGGACCGCGGCGGGCTGGTCGCGGGCTACGTCGGGCAGACGGCGATCAAGACGGGCAGGGTCATCGAAAGGGCGCTCGGCGGGGTGCTGTTCATCGACGAGGCCTACGCGCTCAACGGCAAGGGGGACAACGACTTCGGGCAGGAGGCGATCGACACGCTGCTCAAGGCGATGGAGGACCACCGCGATGAGCTGGTGGTGATCGTGGCGGGCTACGACGGGCTGATGGAGCGGTTCATCCACTCGAACCCGGGGCTGGAGTCGCGCTTCAACCGCTATCTGCACTTCGACGACTACACGCTCGACGAGATGGTGGAGATCTTCAAGATGCAGTGCCGCAGGGCGCAGTACGTGCTCGCTCCCGACGCGGAGGAGGACGTGCGGGCGTTCATCGGCGAGGAGAACGAAAGCGGCGTGACGTTCGGCAACGCGCGCGGCGTGCGCAACCTCTTTGAGCGGATCCTGACCGAGCAGGCGAACCGGCTGGCGGGGCTGGAGAGCTTCACGAAGGACGACCTCATGACCATCACGCGCGAGGACGTGCGGCGCGCGCGGGGCATGGAGGAGGAATAAAAAAAGAGGGACTCTTGTCCCTCTTTTTTTGCGGGTTTTTTTACTTTTCCTCAGCCTTGGGGGCGGTCTTGGGGATCACGCGCTTTTCCGGCTCGACCCTGCCCTCGTCCACCGCGACCATATGCTCGAGCAGGCGGACGACCATGTTGGAGTAGCCCCACTCGTTATCGTACCACGCGATGAGCTTGACGAAGTCATTGTCGAGCATGATGCCGGCGGTCTCGTCGAAGATGCTGGGGCAGGGGTTGCCGATGAGGTCCGTGGAGACGACCTGATCGGCGGTGTAGCCGATGATGCCCTTCATCGTCGTCTCGCTCGCGTGGCGGACGGCGTAGCAGATGTCGGCGTAGGTGGTCTTGACCTTGAGCTGGGCGGTGAGGTCGACGACGGAAACGTCCGCCGTGGGGACGCGGAAGCTCATGCCGGTCATCTTGCCCTGAAGCTCGGGAATGACCTTGCCGACCGCCTTGGCAGCGCCCGTGGAGGAGGGAATGATATTATTGAGAATGGAACGGCCGGTGCGCCAGTCGCTCCCGCCGCGGGAGTCGACCGCCTTCTGCTTGGCGGTGGCGGCGTGGATCGTGGACATGAGGGACTGCTCGATGCCGAACTCGTCGTTGACGACCTTGGCGAGGGGGGCGAGGCAGTTGGTGGTGCAGGAGGCGTTGGAGACGACCTTCATATCGGAATGGAGCTGCATATGGTTGACGCCCATGACGAAGGTGGGGGTGACCTCATCCTTGGCGGGGGCGGTGAGAAGGACCTTCTTCGCGCCGCCCTTGAAGTGGCGGGAGGCTTTCTCGGTGGAGTTGTAGGCGCCGGTGGACTCGATGATATACTCCGCGCCGCAGCTCGACCACGGGATCATCGCCGCGTCGGACTCGCTGAAGACCTTGATCTTGTGGCCGTTGACGATGAGGTGCTGGTCCTTATGCTCGACCGTGCCGCCGAACTGACGGAAGACGGAGTCGTACTTGATCATGTAGACCATATAGTCCAGATCCGCCTTGCGCAGGTTGATGCCGCAGACGTCGAACTTCTCCGGCTGATCGATCATGATGCGCAGCACGACGCGCCCGATGCGGCCGAAGCCGTTGATGCCCACTTTGATTGCCATAATGATGCCCTCCACGAACGTGATGATATGATGACGGGGCGGACGTCCCGTTCCCTTTCATTATACCATGCGCGCGCGGTTTGTCTCCCCCTTTGCGGGAAAAAGGTAGCCGAACTTTGCGGGGGATTTATGTGCTTTTTGCACAAAAATGGCATTTTTGATTTGTGTAACTTCTCCAAATATTCCATACATTTGAAACATTTGAAGCGAACGCGGGCAGTGGGAGAGCTGCGGAGGCGGGCGCAAAAAAAGAGGACGGCGAAGCGCCGTCCTCCCCTTTTTTGCAGTTGTTACGCGAGCGCGGCGGTGATGATCGCCATGGAGTAGACCTCCTGCGCGTTGCAGCCGCGGGAGAGGTCGTTGATCGGGGCGTTCAGACCGAGCAGGATCGGGCCGTAGGCGTCGAAATTGCCGAGGCGCTGGGCGATCTTGTAGCCGATGTTGCCGGCGTTGATGTCGGGGAAGATGAAGGTGTTGGCGTGGCCGCCGACGCCGCCCTCGATGTGCTTGGTCTTGGCGACGACGGGGGAAACGGCGGCGTCGAACTGGAACTCGCCGCCGATGGGCGTCTCGGGCATGAGAGCCTTCGCCTTCTCGCAGGCGTTGCGCATCTTATCGACGTCCTCGCCCTTGCCGGAGCCGAGGGTGGAATAGCTCAGGAAGGCGACCTTGGGATCGACGCCGAAGACCTTGGCGCACTCGACGGTCTCGCGGCAGATCTCGACCAGCTCGTCCTCGGTGGGCTTGATGTTGATGGCGCAGTCCGCCATGGCGAGGACCTCGTTCTCGCCGGAGGCGGCGGGACGGACCATGATGAAGCAGGAGGAGACGATCTTGTTGCCGGGCTTGGTCTTGATGAGCTGGAGCGCGGGACGGACGGTATCCGCCGTGGAATAGGTCGCGCCGCCGAGCAGGCAGTCCGCCTTGCCCATCTTGACGAGCATGGTGCCGAAGTAGTTGCTCTTTTTGAGGGCGGCGCGGCACTCGTCGGCGGTCATCTTGCCCTTGCGCAGCTCGACCATCTTCTCGACCATGGCGTCCATGCCGTCGTAGGTCTCGGGGTCGATGATCTCGGCGCCGCGGACGTTGAAGCCGCAGTCCTCCGCGGCGGCGGCGATGGCGGCGGCATTGCCGACGAGGACGGGCTTGAGGAAGCTGGCGGAGAGCAGGCGGGCGCTCGCCTCAAGGATACGGGGGTCGGTGCCTTCGGTGAAAACGATGGTCTTAGGGGATTTTTTCAGGGTGTCGATCAGTTTTCCGAACATGGTGTTGATTCCTCCAATATCAGCGCCGGACGGAGCCGGCACAATTTTCTTTCATAGTATACACTACTTTTTCGCCTGTCTCAAGGGCAAGTCGTGCAAAAGTTTACAAATTTTCAACATTCTGAGGGCGTCCGCGCCGTAGCTTTTCCCCAAAAAGGGTTGACGGGAGGGAGAAAAAAGGCTATGATAGGAGATGTTACAAATTGTAACCTTTTTTATTGCCTTTTTCTTTCCGGTCATAGGAGCGACGATATGAGTGAAACAAAAAATTCCAAGCAGCAGAGGGAGCGGCAGGCGGCGCGCGCCAACAGCCCGCGCAGGCGGCGCGAGCATCTGTCCTTTTCCGCGCGGCTGCGTACGTGGTTTGCCGAGCTGGGGCTGAGCCTGAAGCACATCGGTCCTGCCACGAAGCGGCTGGCGCGCGAGACGCGCGAGCGGCGGTTCCCGGAGTCCAACAATTTCTTTGCGCAGGTGTTCCTTGCCCTCGGGGGAATGTTCCCGATGTGGCGCTCGCTGCTGCGCGAGCGGTTCCAGCACCTGCGGCGGCGGCATATCCGCACCACGGGGGCGCACGAGGTACACTGGCACGCGCGGCGCGTCAACCCGCTGTGGTTCATCGGCGGGGCGGCGGGGCTCGCGGCGGCGGCGCTGTTCTTCTCGTTCTTCACGCTGGGCACCGTGGTGCAGTACAACGGCAACGTGGTGGACACGGTGAGCAGCACGTCGTTTGCCAAGCGGACGGCGGCGAAGCTGGAGGACATCACGACCGAGACGCTGGGCAAGACCTACGAGATCGCGAAGAACTCGATCCAGTACTCCACCGCCTTTGTGCGGCGCAGCGAGGTCGCGGACGACGAGGTATTCGAGCAGGAGCTTGCCGACGAGCTGGGGCAGGTGACCTACGGCTATTCGCTGTATATCGACGACGGGCTGATCGGCTCGACCGAATACGCGGGCGCGCTGGACGAGCTGCTCGAACAGCTCAAGCAGATCTATATTTCGGAGGACACGCTCACGGTCGACTTTGAGGAGAACGTGCGCATCGCGGAGGGGTACGTCCCGTCGGAGAGCATCATGAACCTCGGCGCGATCGCGGAGATCCTCAACTCCACCAAGGCGGGCGAGGTGACGTACACGGTCGTCAAGGGCGACACGTGGGGGCAGATCGCCAACAGCAACGGCATGACCTCGGCGGAGCTGGAGGCGCTCAACCCCGGCTACGACATCAACCGCATCAACATCGGCGATACGCTGACGCTGTCGAACGCGGTGCCGTACCTGACCGTTAAGGTCACGGAGCGGCAGAACTACGTGGAGGACGTCAACTACGACATCAGCTACGTGGACGACGCGAGCATGTATCAGGGCGACGAGCGCGTGATCTCCAAGGGCGCGTACGGCTCGGCGGACGTGGTGGCGGACGTCACCTACGTCAACGGCGTGGAGGAGGAGCGCACGGTCATCTCGTCCGTGACGCTGACCGACCCCGTGACCGAGACGCGCGCGCGCGGCACGAAGGCGCGGCCGTCGTGGTACCCCACCGGCAGCTTCCGCTGGCCGTGCTCGGGGCGCATCACGTCGTACTTCGGCTACCGCAACACGGGCATCCGCGGCGCGACCACCAACCACAAGGGCATCGACATCGCCTGCTCCTACGGGACGCCGATCTACGCGGCGGACGGCGGGCGCGTGACCTACTCGGGCTATAAGGGCGCGATGGGCTACGTGGTCATCATCGACCACAACAACGGGTATGTGACCTACTACGAGCACAACTCGTCGCTGCTCGTATCGGCGGGGCAGACCGTTTACAAGGGCCAGCAGATCGCCAAGGCGGGCAAGAGCGGCGTGGCGAGCGGCGTACACTGCCACTTCGGGATCCAGAGGAACGGCAGCTACGTCAATCCGCTGAATTACCTGAGCTGAAAAAAAGGAAACGGACCGAACGGTCCGTTTCCTTTTTTTATGAGAGCTTGGGTCACTGTTCGGTCAGGGCGCGGCGGACCTCGCCGGTGAAGTAGAGCGAGCCCCACGAGCAGACGGCGCCGTCCTCCCCTGCGAGTGCGAGGGCGCGGCGCACGCCGTCCTCCGTGTCTGCGGCGGGAACGGCGGGCATACCCTGCGCGTTCAGCCACGCGGCAAGCTCGTTTTCGTCGAGGGCGCGCGCGGAGGGCGGCGTGAGGACGACGAACGCCTTTGCCAGCGGCAGGGCGCGGCGGAGCATCTGCTGCCAGTCCTTGTCGCGCAGGACGCCGGTGAGGAAGACGAGCTTCCTCTCGCCGTAGAGCGCGGAGAGGGAGGCCATCAGCGCGTCGACGCACTGGGGGTTGTGCGCGCCGTCCACGAGAAAGTCGGGGCGGCGGCGCAGCAGCTCGAGCCTGCCGTGCCACTGGGCGGCGGAAAGTCCGGCGGCGAGGGCGTCGTCGGTGAGAGCGTCCCAGCCGCGCGCGCGGAGGGCGGCGCACACGTCGAGCACGGTGAGGGCGTTCAAAAGCTGATACTCGCCGAGGAGCCGCAGGCGGTAGGGTCCGCTGCCGCGGTAGGTGAAGGTCTGCCCATCGAGCGTGGAGGAGAGGCGGACGAGCGCCTCCGGCGCGGTGACGGTGAGGGGGACGCCCTCGCGCGCGCAGACCTCGCGCGCGACCGCTTCCACGCCCGCCGTCTGCGCGTAGAGCACGGCGCGGGAGCCGCGCTTGATGATGCCGCACTTCTCCGCGGCGATCTTCTCAAGCGTGTCGCCGAGGAGGGCGGTATGCTCAAGCCCGATATTGGTAACGGCGCAGACCTCGGGCGCGGGAATGACGTTGGTGGAGTCGAGCCTGCCGCCGAGCCCGACCTCGAGCGAGACGATGTCGCACCGCTCCTGCACGAAGTAGAGGAAGGCGATGGCGGTCATGATCTCGAAGCCCGTGGGCGTTTCGCGCAGCTGCGCGGCGGCGGAGCGGACGGCGTTGGTGAGGGAGATGAGGGAGGCGTCGTCGATCTCCGCGCCGTTCACGCGCATACGCTCGTGGAAGCGCAGGAGGTGCGGCGAGGTGTATAGCCCGGTGCGGTAGCCCGCGCTTTGCAGCACGGAGGCGAGCATCGCGGCGGTGGAGCCCTTGCCGTTCGTGCCGGCGACGTGGACGAAGCTGAGCTTGTTCTGCGGGTCGCCGAGCTTCCCGAGCAGCTCGCGGGTGCGGGAGAGTCCGGGCGGGCTCTGCTCCCAGCTGTCGAATTGCAGGTAGCGGAGGGTCTCGTCGAGGGTCTGGAGGTCTTTCACGTCGTTCACCTGAGTTTCTCTGAAAAATAAGGCGGAAGCGGGCGCTTCCGCCGATTGGGCGTATTTATTTATCGAGCCGGCGCAGCAGGGCGGAAAATTCCTCCGGCAGCGGGCAGGTGAGCGAGACGCGCCCGCCCGTGCGCGGGTGGAGGAACTGGAGTCCCACGGCGTGCAGGCACTGGCCCGTGAGCCCGGGGACGGGCTTTTTCGCGCCGTAGACCGTGTCGCCGAGGATCGGGTGGCCGAGGTACGCCATGTGGACGCGGATCTGGTGGGTGCGCCCCGTTTCGAGCCGGCAGCGGAGGTGCGTATAGCCCGGGTAACGGGCGATGACCTCCCAATGGGTCACGGCGCGCCTGCCGTCCGGCGAGACTGCCATGCGCTTGCGGTCGCGGCGGTCGCGCGCGATGGGAGCGTCGACCGTGCCGCGGTCCTCCCGCAGATTGCCGGTGACGACGCACTCGTAGGTGCGCGCGAGCGTATGGTCCGCGAGCTGGGCGGCGAGGGAACGGTGCGCAAAGTCGTTCTTGGCGGCGATGATGAGGCCGCTCGTGTCGCGGTCGATGCGGTGGACGATGCCGGGGCGCAGCGCGCCGCCGACGCCGGACAGGCTGTTCCCGCAGTGGTGCAGGAGGGCGTTGACGAGCGTGCCGTCCGCGTGCCCGGGCGCGGGGTGGACGACAAGCCCGCTCGGCTTGTTGACGACGATCACGTCGCCGTCCTCATACACGACGTCGAGCGGGATAGCCTGCGGGAGCGCGGCGATGGGGGCGGGCGTGTCGGGCGTGAAGGCGATCGTCTCGCGCCCCGTGAGCTTGCAGCTCTTGCCCGGGGCTTTGCCGTCCACGAGGACGCGCCCCTCCGCGACCGCCTTTGCCGCGGCGGAGCGGCTGAGGTCCCCGACCGCGCGGGCGAGGTACACGTCCAGCCGCGCGCCGGCGTCCGCTTCACTTACTTGCAGAAGGATCGGGTCCATCGTTCGCTCTCCCCCAGTTTTTCTCGTCGCTCCCGCTGTAAAAGGCGAGGTAGTAGATGAGCGCGCCGATCGTGCCGCAGACGACGAAGATATCCGCCACGTTGAACACGGGGAAATCCATGAACATCGTCTCGAACATATCGACGACGTAGCCGAGGCGCACGCGGTCGATCAGGTTGCCGATACCGCCGCCGAGGACGCAGGCGAGCGACCATTGCCCGAGCGGGTGGCGGACGATCTTCACGAGCAGCCAGACGAGCGCCGCCATGCCCGCCGCCGTGAGCGCGACGAGCAGCCAGCGGGCGCCGGAAAAGCTCGACCACGCCGCGCCGTAGTTATGCACGTGCGCGAGTTGTAAAAGCGGCGGGAGGAGGGGCTGCGTCTCGCCGGGGGTCATCGCGTTCACGACCAAGAATTTGACGGTCTGGTCGGAGAGGACGCAGACGAGCGGCGCGAGAGCAAGGCAGAGCGCTCTGCCGCGCCCACGCCGGTAAAGGCAGGCATACAGGAGCGCCAGCAGCGCCAGCGCGCCGAAAAAGCTCCACAGGACCGGCGGCGCGATGCCGGCGGAGACGAGGAGCACGGTCGAGCCGTCCGCGCTGCCGATGACGCCGAGGTCGGAGCCGGAGGCGGCGCCGGTGCGGAGGGAGGTATCGAGGTATTCCTCGGCGTCGGCGGGGGCGGCGTCGGTTTCTGCGAAGGAGTAGGTAAAGGTATCATCGCACGCGGCGGCGTAATCTTCTTCCGCGGCGGAATCCGCGCTGGCGGATTTGCTGCCGTCAAGGGGCGCAAGGCGCAGCGCGGCGGCGGAGAGCAGCACGAACGCCGCGCAGGCGGCGAGCAGGCGCGGCAGGGCGCGGCGGCGCTTCTTCTTCCCTGCTTCGTCCTCGTGGATACGGGCGAGCACCCCTTCGGCAAAGCCGGAGGGCGGGTCCAGCTCGGGCAGCTCGCCGAACACGGCGCGCAGCGTCATCAGCTCGGAGAGGTGGGCGCGGCAGCCGCCGCAGGTCTCGATATGGGAGAGAAGCGAGGCTTCTTCGTCCTCGGACAGCTCGCCGTCTGCGAGCGCGGAGAGTGCGGCGGCGTAATTTTCGCAGCAGCTCATGGGGCGTTCCCTTCCTTTCGGTTACATTCTGTAACTTTTGACGCAGGAGACGCGAAAAAGTTCCCGCCGGACGACAAATAATTCCGCAAAAGCCGACGGCCGCGGTTGATGCGGGACTTGACCGTCCCCAGATCGAGGGAGGTGACCGACGCGATCTCGGCATAGCTCAGATCCTCGACCTCGCGCAGAAGGAGTATTTCGCGGTACCGCTCCGGCAGGGCGAGCAGCCCCGCTTGCAGCAGGCGGTGCGTCTCGCGGCGCTCGCTCGCCTCCTCCGGAGGGGGAGCGGGGTCCGCAGCGTCGAGAAAGGCGTCCTCATCGTCGAGCGAGAGGGTGCCCGACGCCCGCTTCCGGCGGCGCAGCAGATCGACGCTGGCGTTGACGGCGAGGCGGTAGAGCCACGTGGAGAGCGAGGATTCCTCCCGAAAGCCGACGGCGCCGCGCCAGAGGGCGAGGAACGTGTCCTGCGCGGCCTCCTCCGCGTCCTGCGCGCTGCCGCACATACGGAAGCAGAGGGTGTATATTCTCTTTTCATAAAGGCGGACCAGCGCTTCAAAGGCGGCTTCGTCCCCCCGGCGCACCCGCGCGAGCAGCTCCCGTTCGTCCATGGCGGTCCTCCCTCAGCCCAGGTCGCGCACGAGGGCGCGGCTGAGCGCGTACAGCTCGTCGAGCGTGGAGAGCTGCACGAGCTTTTCCTTATAGCAGTTGGCGTGGCTCACGCCCTTTAGGTACCAGCAGAGGTGGCGGCGCGCCGCGAGCAGCGCCGTCCGCTCGCCGGAATAGCGCGCGGCAAGCTCGGTCTGGCGCACGGCGGTCGCCCAGCGGTCGGCAAGGGGCGGGAGCGGCGGGATCCCGCGCCCGTCCAGCGCGGCGGCGGCACGCTCGAAGATCCACGGGTCGCCGAAGCTGCCGCGCCCGATCATCGCCATATCCGCGCCGGTGAAGCGCAGGAGGCGCACGGCGGCTTCGGCGGAGAACACGTCGCCGTTGGCGATGACGGGGATCGACACCGCCTGCTTGACGTCGCGGATCGTATTCCAGTCGGCTTCGCCGCCGTACATCTGCATACGGGTGCGCCCGTGGACGGCGACGGCGCTGACGCCCGCCTGCTCAAGCATTTTGGCAAGCTCGACGGCGTTGATGCTGCCCTTGTCCCAGCCGCGGCGCATCTTCACCGTGACGGGGACGCGCACCGCGCGGACGACCGCTCCGGCGATGCGGGCGGCCTTCTCGGGGTCGCGCATGAGGGCGCAGCCGTCGCCGTTTTTGACGACCTTGCCCACGGGACAGCCCATGTTGATATCGAGCACGTCCGCGCCGGAAAGCTCGATCGCGAGCTGCGCGGCTTCCGCCATGCAGGTCTCGTCGCTGCCGAAGAGCTGCGCGGCGAAGGGGTGCTCGCCGGGGAAGGGGCGCAGGAGCTGCGCGGTTTTTTTATCGTGGTAGCAGAGCGCCTTGGCGCTTACGAGTTCGGTGACGGTGTAGCCCGCGCCGTGCTCGGCGCAGATCTGGCGGAAGGCGGCGTCCGTCACGCCCGCCATGGGAGCGAGCGCAAGGCGCGATTCGACGGTGAGGGTCCCGAGCTGCATGGCAGGCGCTCCTTTCGGCGGTAGTACCGATCAGTATAGCACAGGGAGCGGCGCAAGTCAAAGGGAACGGGCGGGGATCAGACGCCGCGGAACGTCCAGCGCAGAGCGTCGGGGAACGTCCAGCGCCAGCTTGCGGACGAGTGGGCGCCGCCGGGGACGGTGAAAAAGCGCAGGCGGTCAGGCTGCACGCCGCGGGCGAGCAGCAGCGCGTGCATCTCCCGCGCGGCGGCGAGGGCTTCGGGCGCGGTGGTCATGCGCGTGACGTCGTTCGTGCCGACCTCCAGATAGCACGAGAGCAGGGCGCTGAGGTCGGTGGTGCGCGCGGTCTGACGCAGCTCGTCGAGCCAGAGGTGGAACGCCGGACTTTGCAGCAGGAGGCGGGAGAAGGTACCGCCGTGGGTCATGGCGCAGTAGGCGGCGTTGAGCGCGCCGGAGGAGAAGCCGCCGACGGCGGTGTGCTCCCGATCCGGCAGAGTGGGATAGTTGGCGTCGATATAGGGCTTGAGGTCACGGACGATCCACTCCGCCAGCAGCGCGCCCTTGCCGCGCACGAGCGTGTCGAAGTCCGCGCCGTGGGGGTCGAAGGACTTGGTATAGGGCGAGAGCTCCTCCGTGCGGGCGCGGCGGGCGGCGGGCGGCTCGATGCCGACGATGATCGCGCGGGGCAGGTAGGCACGGTAGGCGGCGTAATAGTCGCGGAAGTGCAGGCCGTCCTCATAATAGATGCCGCCGTCGTGCAGGTAGAGCACGGGACAGGGCGCGTCGGCGCGGCAGTCGTCGGGGACGAAGATATCGAGCGGGACCTCGCGGGAGAGGGCGGGAGCGGAGAGGGACTTCTTTTCAAACACGGGGATTCCTCCTATTCTATAAAGAGGGCAGCGGCGCTGAAAGCGCCGCCGCCCCGTTTGTCGGCTTATCGTATCGCGGCGGACGGTCAGTCCGCGTTCTGCGCGATCAGGTCGCAGGAGCGCCCGGCGCGGAGCACATAGCTCTCCATATCGTGACCCAGCAGCTCGCGCAGGCGGCGGGAGACCGCCATGACCTTGGCAACGTCCACGCCCGTTTTGATGCCGGACTCGTCGCACATATGGAGCACGTCCTCCGAGGAGATGTTGCCCGCGGCGCCCGGAACGAACGGACAGCCGCCGAGCCCGCCGAACGCGCTGTCGAACCGGGTCATACCCGCGTCCATCGCGGCGATGATGTTTGCCATCGCCATGCCGCGCGTATTGTGGAAGTGCAGCCACCAAGCCGCCTGCGGATACTTCTCGCGCACGTGGGCGCAGAGCTCGCGCACCTGATTGGGCACCGCCATGCCGGAGGCATCGGAAAGGGAGATCTCGTCGATGCCGACGGCGAGGTACGCCTCGATGATGGCGTCCACATCCTCGACAGGGGTGCGCCCCTCCCACGGGGAGGCGAAGGGCATGGAGATGGAGCCGGAGATGGCGATGCCGTTCGCCTTTGCCAGCTCGACGCAGGAGGCGAAGCCCGCGACGCTCTGCTCGGGCGTCATGTTGAGGTTGCGGAGATTATGCTGGCGGCTGGCGGAGACGTTCAGCTTGACCTTTTTGCAGCCGCAGTCGATCGCGCGCTGCACGCCGCGCACGTTGGGGATCAGGGCGCGCAGCTCGACATTCGGCGTGTCGCCGATCCGGCGGAAGAGCTCGTCGGTATCCGCCATCTGGGGGACCGCCTTGGGGTGCATGAACGAGCCGACCTCGATGACGGGGAAGCCCGCGTCGATGAGCGCGCGGAGCATCCAGAGCTTTTCCTCGGTGGGGATCAGCGTTTTTTCATTTTGCAGACCGTCGCGCAGACCGACCTCGCAGATCGTGACGGAAGATGGCAGAAACATGACGAAACCTCCTGATTGCAATTATTGTATTTTCCTTTTATAATAGGTAAAAAGAGAGAGGGGGCGCGCGGAGCGTCCGGCGCCGTCCTGTGGCAATGATAGTTTGGAAAGGGCGAAGATTCCAATAGAAGTTTCTGATTGGGTGATAGAGGACTTTGATTTACCCGGGAAAAGGGCGCGGAAACCGGCGGAGAGGCGCGCGGAATGATGAGGAAAATCAATTGATCGGATAAGCGCGCTTCATACGGCGGCGCGGCGGGAGGGCGCGGCGGCGCAAAAACGGCGGGAGGCATCGGAAAAGCGCATGATTTCAAGGCGCGGCGCGGTATAAAGATGATGTAAAGCTGCGGAGATCAAGGGAAAGGGTCAAGGATTCCGCTTCCCCGGGCGGAGCGGAGCGCGCGGCGGAGGAGCGCGGGAGACGGGTCGAAATCATCGAAAAGTCGTTGTTATTTTGACGAATCTATGAAATAATTATATAAATCTATGCATAAAAGGCATTGGACTTCTTGCGCGGGACGCAATAGATTGGGGACAACGGAGAACGGAGCTTTCAGCCGATTTCGTTTCATGTAATTTGCCGATGAAAGGAGCAATGTCTGTGAAAAGAACCTTTTCTTTAGCGTATCTCACGGTTCCCGGAACGCCGCCGACGGAGCTGATCCGTATGGCAAAGGAGGCGGGGTATGACTACGTCAGCCTGCGCACGATCCCCATGGGGCAGCCCGGCGAGCCGCAGGCGCGCCTGGAAAACGACCCCGCGCTGTTTGCGGAGGTCCAGAAGACATTGAAGGAATGCGGAATGAAGCCGCTCGACATCGAGCTGGTCCGTATTCGGGAGGATCTGCTGGAGGACTATCGCGGCGCCTTTGAGAAGGCGGCGGCGCTGGGCGCGACGCAGGTGCTTTCAAGCGTGTGGACGAAGGACCATTCCTTCGCGGTGGACCGCTACGCGGCGGTCTGCGAGCAGGCGGCGCAGTTCGGGCTGACGGTCAACCTGGAGTTCCCGGTGCTGTCGGAGCTGAAGACCTTCCACGAGGCGCTGGAGATGCAGCAGAAGGTCGGCGCGCCGAACCTGAAGGTGATGATGGACATGATCTACGTCCATCTCGACGGCGTGACGCCGGCGGACATCAAGGCGGTGGCGCCGGAGCGCTTCGGCGTGATCCATCTGTGCGACTGGCCGAAGGACGCCGGAGAGGATATGACGGCGGTCGTCCGCGGCGGGCGCGTTTACTGCGGCGAGGGCTGCGCGGATATCGCGGGCTTTGTCGGCGCGCTGCCGGAGAGCTGCCCGATCTCGATCGAGCTGCCGAACCTTGCCGAGATGGAAAAGCGCGGCGCGCTCGGTCATGCCGCGCGCTGCCTTGAGACGGCGAAGAGCTACTTTGCCGCGCATGGGCTTTGAGATTAAACCTTTTAAGCTGAGTTGAGTTAGGAGACGATCACATGCAGGTCAATATCGACACCAAGTTTATCACCCTGATCGGCACGCCTCTCGGACAGTCGTTCGCCGCGAGAATGCAGAACGCCGGATACGAGGCTGCCGGACTGAATATGCTTTACTTCTACACCGAGGAGGGCAAGGAGCACCTCGGCGATATCGTGAACGGCTTGCGCTATATGCCCTTCGCGGGCTTTGCGGTGACCAAGCCGAACAAGGTGCGCGTGCTGCGCTACTTAGACGAGCTGGACCCCCTGTGCCAGAAGATGGGCGCGAGCAACACCGTCGTCAAGACGGCGGACGGCAAGCTCATCGGCTACAACACGGACGGTCTGGGCTTCTACACCTCGCTGACCGAGGAGGGCGGCGTAGATGTGGCGGATTCCACGTTCTTCTGCTTCGGCGGCGGCGGCGCGGGGCGCGCGATGTGCTCGGTGCTCGCCTACCACGGCGCGAAGAAGATCTACGTCACGGACGCCTTTGAGCCGTGCGGCCGTTCGCTCGTGGGCGACATCAACGACAACTTTGCCCATGTGGCAGAGTTCATCCACCCTGACAAGATCGCGCCGATTTTGGAGCAGTGCAACGTCGTGATGAACGCGAGCGGCGTGGGCATGGGCTCGACGATCGGGCAGTCCCCGATGCCGGAGGAGCTGATCCGTCCCGACCAGTTCTACTTCGACGCCTGCTACAACCCCGACAAGACGCAGTTCCTGCTCAACGCCGAGGCGAAGGGCTGCAAGGTGCTCAACGGTCTGGGCATGTCCCTCTATCAGGGCGCGGCGCAGATCGAGCTGTGGACCGGCAAGAAGGCGCCCGTCGAGGCGATGCGCGAGGAGCTGCTGAAGATCCTGGCGGAGAAGAAATAAGGAGAAAACCATGGGCAAGAAACCCGTAACGATCGCGCTGATCGGCGCAGGGTACGCCGCGTTCCTGCACGGGAACGCCTACCGCAGCGCCGGCGGGACGCCGGTCCGCCTGAAAACGGCGGTGGACGTCGATCTCGCCAAGGCGGAGAAGGTGCGCGAGGAGTTCGGCTTCGAGCAGGCGTGCGCGGACTATGACACCGTGCTCGCCGACCCGGAGATCGACGTGGTCGATCTGGTCACGCCGCCGTTCCTGCACCGCGAGATGATCGAGAAGGCACTGGCGGCGGGCAAGCACGTCATCTGCGAAAAGCCGCTGATCGGGTACTTCGGGCGTCCGGGCGACACCGCTCCCATCGGGGAGACGGTATCGAAGGAGACGATGTACCGCGCCGTGCTGGAGGATCTCGACGCGCTCGGCGAGACGGTCGAGCGGAGCGGCGCGCGCTTCTATTACGCGGAGAATCTGGTCTACGCGCCGGGGATCCGGAAGATGGCGGAGATCATCACGCGGAAGAAGAGCAAGATCCTGAGCATGAAGGGCACGGTGTCGCTCAAGGGCTCCAGCTCCCCGCTGGCGGGAAGCTGGGCCGGTACGGGCGGCGGCTGCCTGATGCGAAACGGCATCCACGACCTGACCGCGATGCTCTGGCTCAAGCAGCAGGAGGGCGCGGCGCGCGGCGAGACGGTCCGCGTGGAGAAGGTATTTGCCGACGCGGGGCGCACGACGAAGTGCCTCACTGCGGAGGAGCACCGGCACATCGCGGCGCAGCCGGTCGATGTGGAGGACAACTGCGTGGTGGTGCTGACCTTCTCCGACGGGACGAAGGCGATGCTCTACACGTCGGACACGGCGCTGGGCGGCACGAGAAACCTGCTGGACGTTTACTGCAACGACAACGCGATGGAGTGCCGCACGACGGACACGGACCTTCTGAACACCTATCTTCTGGACGAGGACGGGCTGGAGGACTGTGCGCTTGCCGAGATGCTGCCGACGAAGCTCGGGTGGAACCGGGCGTTCGTTGCCGACGAGGTGCTGCGCGGGCACGCCGGAGAGCTGCGGGAATTTGTCGCGGCGATCGCGGAGGACCGCGGCGCCGACACGGACTTCGCGCTTGCGCGCGAGACCATGAAAGTTCTCTACGCCGCGTACTGGTCCGCTGAGGCCGGGCGCGTCATAGAGCTTTGATAACCATATCTTTAGGAGGAACTGAATGAAAGCACTGAAATGGTTGGACGATCATTTCGAGGAATTTTTTCTGGTAATTTTCCTCGTTCTGATCTGCTGCGTCGAATTGGCGCAGGTCATTATCCGCAAGATCCCCTGGATCCCCTCGCTGCAGTGGGCGGAGGAATTCTGCCGGTTCATGTGGATCTGGAGCGTTTTCCTGTCCCTGCCCTACACCATTCGTAAGGGCAATATGCTGCGCGTGAGCATTCTGCTCGACGTGATGCCTCACGTGATGCGCAAGTGCGTCAACATCTTTGTTGACGTGGTGATCACCGCCTCGATGGCGCTGTGCGGCTACTACTCCTTCGGCGTGGTGCAGCACATCATGTCCAGCGGCGAGACCTCGCCGGCTATGCTGTGGCCGATGTGGATCGTTTACAGCTTCATGATCATCGGCTTCGTGCTCGGCACGGTGCGCGGCGTTCAGCAGATCGTGCTGCACATCCAGCACTTCAATGAAAAGGAACTGACTGCCATCGAACAGACGATGGCGGACGCCGCCGAAGAGGCGGACGCCGGCAGACACGCCGAGCGCATCGACACGGAAGGAGGAAACGCATAAATGGCAGCATTGCTTGTTTTCGTCGTATTTCTGGTTGCTATTGCGATCACCATTCCCATCGGTGTTTCGATGATCCTCGGCTCGATCGCCCCGATCTTCCTGATGGGCAAGGGCGGCACGGTCGCCCAGATGCTCAACAACACCTTCTCCGGCGCGAACTCCACGCCGATCCTCGCCGTGCCGCTGTTCATTCTGGGCGGCGTCATCATGGCGGAGGGCGGCATCTCCCGCAGACTGTTCAACTTCTTCGCGTATTTCGTCGGCCGCTTTACCGGCGGTCTGCCCTGCGCGGTCATCCTGACCTGCCTGTTCTACGGCGCGATCTCCGGCTCCGGTCCGGCGACCACCGCGGCGGTCGGCTCGATGTGCATCCCGTTCCTGGTCGGCATGGGCTATGACAAGACCTGGAGCGCCGGTCTGATCGCCGTTGCGGGCGGTCTGGGCGTTATCATTCCGCCGTCCATCCCGTTCGTGCTCTATTCCCTGGCGACGGGCGTTTCCACGGGCGATCTGTTCCTCGGCGGCGTGCTGCCCGGCATCCTGATCGGTCTGTTCATGATGATCTACGCCGTTATCTACTGCAAGAGGCACGGCGAGGACCGCGCGCTGATCAACTCCCAGATGGCGGAGCTGAAGAAGAACGGTCTCTGGCCGCTGTTCCTTGAGAGCTTCTGGGCGCTGCTCTGCCCGGTGATCGTGCTCGGCGGTATCTATGCCGGTCTGTTCACCCCGACCGAGGCTGCGTGCATCTCCGTGTTCTATGCGCTGATCGTCTCCCTGTTCATCTACAAGACGATCCAGTTCAAGGATCTGATCCCCTTCCTGTGCAACTCCGTTAAGACCTACGGCGGTCTTGCCTTCGTGCTGGCGTTCGCCACGGCGTTCGGCCGCGTGCTGAGCCTGACCAAGGCGACCAAGGTGGTCGAGAGCTTCATCCTCAACAACTTCCACTCCAGCTGGAGCGTGCTGACGGTGCTCGTCATCATCTTCCTGCTGCTCGGCATGGTCATGGATACCGGTCCGGCGATCATCATTCTCGCTCCGGTGCTGCTCCCCGCGGTGCAGCAGCTCGGCGTGGATCCCGTCCACTTCGGCGTTATCCTCGTCTGCTGCCTGTCCATCGGTCTTGCTACGCCGCCCTTCGGTCTCGACCTGTTCGTGGCGGGCAACCTGTCGGAGAAGCCGCCGATGTCCGTTGCGAAGAAGGCGGTGCCCTTCATGATCGCCTTCCTGATCGCGCTGATCCTTATCACCTACATCCCCGAGATCAGCATGGTGCTGGTCGAAGCCGCGCGCTGAGGCGCGGACACCCTACGGTGCATCCTGCCGCGCCGATGAGGACGGCAGTGCATACATAATTCAAAAGGAGGATTTCCCATGAAAAAGCTTTTTGCCCTGCTGCTTGCTCTTGCCATGATGCTTTCTCTCGCCGCCTGCGGCTCCGAGACCAGCACTGACGACAGCAACACCAACGAAACTGACGACAGTCCCTACGCCGCGCTCGACAAAGTTGAGCTGGTCGGTGCGGACTCCACCGGTCAGGGTGCTGCCGGCCAGATCTTCGGCCAGTACGTCGCCTCCCGCGTGGAGGAGATCACCGGCGGCAAGCTGACGATCGACTACCACCCCAACGGTGACCTCGGCGGCGACGCCGACCTGCTCCGTCAGGCTCAGACCGGCGATATCGCTATCGTCGTCTGCCAGACCGCGCCCGTCGTCTCCTTCATCCCCGAGATGGCCGTGTTCGATCTGCCGATGGCCTTCGCCAAGTATGACGGCGACACCATCGACGCCGTTCTCAACGGCGACAACGAGTTCAACAGCGACCTGTCCGCCGCGTATGAGGCCGCCGGCTTCCACCTGCTGGGCTTCCTGCAGAACGCGACCTACCGTCTGACCACCGCGAACGTGGATCTCTCCACGCTGGCTGACTTCAAGGGCCTGCAGATCCGCACGATGGAGAACAGCAACCACATGAAGTTCTGGGAAGCCATCGGCGCCGAGCCGACCCCGCTCGCCTGGGCTGAGGTTTACTTCGCGCTGCAGTCCGGCACGATCGACGCGCAGGAGAACGCTGCCGATACCTGCGTCAGCGCCAACTTCCAGGAGGTCCAGAAGTACCTCGCCTGCACGAACCACATCCTGTACTGCAACCAGATCTGCATCAACAAGGACGTCTATGACAACCTTGATCCTGCGTATCAGGCGGCTCTGGATCAGGCTGTCGCCGACGCGATCGAGTATATGCGTCCGCAGCTGGAGGAGATCGACAGCAGCAACAAGGAGGCCCTTACCAGCAAGGGCATGACCCTGATCGAATACGAGGATTCCTTCTATGATGAGATCCTTGCGCTCGACAGCGTCCAGGCTCTGTACAAGGACATCGACGAGAACCAGATCAACGGTCTCGGCACCAAGCTGACGACTGCTCTGGCGGGCTAAGTCTCTCAGAAAACCTTATCATTGCTCCCTGTTTTTGGACCGGCGGCGTCAATCGGCGCCGCCGGTCCTTTCCTCTCCAAGGAGCTGTTCAAAGGAGTTGCAAATGGAAAAGGAAAAAGGGCAGGCATACGGTCTGCTGGTCTTTACGTTCTTTATCTGGGGCAGCGTTTACGTTGCCGCGAAGCTGATCGCCGGCGACATACCGCCCATGCTGCTGGCGTGCCTGCGCACCTGCACGGGCGCGGCGTGCGTCGCGCTGATGGCGCGGAAGCACCGGCACGTGAAGATCGAAAAGAAGGATCTGTGGATCCTGCTGCTCATCGGCTTTTTGGGGTACTATGCCACGGTCAACCTCGTGCAGATCGGCATTAAGCTGACGGGGGCGTCCGTCGCGGCGCTCATCAACGCGCTCGTGCCCGTTTCGGTGACGATCTTTGCCGCGCTCGTGCTGCGCGAAAAGATCACGCCGGTCAAGCTCGCGTGCCTTGCGCTGGCGCTGGCGGGCACCGCCGTGATCACGGGCGGGACACAGGGCGGCGGCGAGCTGGTGGGCAGCATCGCGGTGCTGGTCTCGGTCATGACGTGGGGGCTTGCCTCCGTGTTCGTCCGCAAGCTGACGGCGAAGTATCCGCCCGTGCTCGTGACCGCCTACGGGCTGTGCATCAGCCTGCTGTTCCACATTCCGACGGGCATCGCCACCTACGTTTCGCAGGGGGCGAAGATCGACCTGACGGCGGTGCTTGTGATCCTGTATCTCGGGCTGGCGGGAACGGGTGTCTCGCAGTTCACATGGGCGAAGTGCCTGTCCGTGCTGCCGGCGAGCACCTGCTCGCTGTTCTACCCGCTGCAGGCGATGTTCTCCGCGCTGCTGGGCGCGGTGATCCTGAGCGAGAGCTTCCGCCCGAGCTTTTTCATCGGGCTGGCACTGATCAGCGCGGACGTTGCGCTCAACACATGGGAAAGCCGCCGCGAAAGCGGTACGGCGCAGAAATAAACGTTGAGAAATGCCGCGCGATCAGGGATAATAGAAACGAAAATCCCCCCAGTTTGAAACGAGGAGGTCCGCTATGAACCTGCAGCAGCTTTACTACTTCAAGACGATCGCCGAGCTGGAGCACTACACGAGGGCGTCGGAGCAGCTTTCGGTCAGCCAGTCGAGCCTGAGCCATGCCGTGGCGGGGCTGGAGGAGGAGCTGAACGTCAAGCTCTTTGCGCGCAAGGGGCGCAACGTCGTGCTGACGAAGTACGGCAGGCTCCTGCTGCCCTATGTTTCCAAGTCGCTGGAGACACTGGAGACGGGCATAAGCAAGCTCAACGACTTCATCAGCCCGGAGACGGGCATGGTGTCGCTCGCGTGCTTCCCGTCGCTGGCGCAGTTCGTGCCGGAGATCATCGTGCGCTATATCTCGGAGACGAACCGCGTGAACGTGCGGCTCCAGTCCAACCAGGAGGCGACCTATGCCGCGCTGCGCGAACAGCTGCTGGCGGGCAAGGTGGACATGGTGTTCGCCACGGAGATCGACGATCCGCGCATTGATTCGACCTTTATCGGTGAGCACGAGCTGGTGCTGCTCGTTCCGCCGACGCACCCGCTCGCGCAGCGCAGCAGCGTGGAGCTGCGGGAGCTGGACGGCGAGGACTTCATCGCCTTCGACCACAGCGCGCAGGTGCGCGCGCAGCTCGACAATCTATTCGACTGCCTGCAGATCCACCCGAATATCCGCATGGAGAGCGGGCAGGACGTGATCATCTACGGGCTCGTTGCCGCCGGACACGGCGTTGCCATCGTGCCGTATCCGCTCGGCGGCACGCCGTACCACGTCAGGCTCGTACACATCGCGGGCGGAATGCTCCCCGCGCGCAGGCTGTACCTGTCGTGGAACAAGGAGGAGTATATGCCGCCGGCGGCGGAGTATTTCAGGGACTTCATCATCAAGCAGGGTCCCGTGTTCGACGAATATCTGCACCGGAACTACGCCAAGCTGTACCGATAGAGTTGGCGGGAAAATGATGCAGAAAATCGAACGATAGGTGTAAATTCTGAATTGGACAGATAGCACAGAATATAGTATTCTCTTTATACAAACCTTGGCAGAATTTCAACATAAGAGGTTGGTTTTTCGGAAAAGGGCAGAAAATTCCTTTCCTGATGATTCATGGTAAAATTTTATGGATTACCGTGGATATACCGCCTCGCAGGAGGTAATATGAGTAAAAAGCTTGTTTCCGACCTGATGGTCAATTATCTCGAGCGCCGCGGC
>CAVDWO010000008.1:0-50313 GCA_963612845.1 Alistipes onderdonkii | reverse complement strand
TCACGCTGATGAAGGACATCGCGATGCTCGACCAGATGTATGAGCTGAACCTCAAGTACTATAAGGAACTGACCATGTATATCATCGCCGGCAAGAAGCGCCTTGCTGAGGTGCGCGCCGGCGAGCTGGAGGAGTTGCGCAAAAAGGCGGAGACGAGCGGTCTTGCCGAGGACGCGCAGGCGTACAACGACTACGTGCAGAAGTGCGACCGCTTTGAGAAGAAGCTGCACGACCTCGAGCTGACGCGCATGGTGTCGCTCCAGATGGGACCGCAGACGCGCCTGCTCCAGAATAACGACACGCTGATGGTCGAGAAGATCCAGTCCTCGCTCGTCAACACCATTCCGCTTTGGAAGAGCCAGATGGTGCTCGCGCTGGGCATGGAGCACAGCCGTCAGGCGACCGCCGCGCAGAGCGCCGTGACGGAGACGACGAACGAGCTGCTCAAAAAGAACGCCGAGATGCTCAAGCTGGGCACCGTCGCCGCGGCGAAGGAGGCCGAGCGCAGCGTGATCGACGTCGAAACGCTCCAGCACACCAACGAGCAGCTCATTTCCACGCTCGACGAGGTGCTCACGATCCAGCGTGAGGGCGCACAGAAGCGCAAGGAAGCGGAAGTCGAGCTCGGACGCATCGAGGGCGAGCTGAAGCAGAAGCTCATGGAGCTGAGAAGCTGAAACGCTCCGGACAGGAGAGAAGACGATGAAATTTTTTCAAAAACGCGGCGTCGCCGTCACCGTGCTGGTGCTGACGATCATTGCCTCGTGCGCGTGGGGGCTGCACAAGGCTCCGGCGAGCGACCTTCCTACAGATGACTCGGACAGCACGGGCGTCGGGACGCTCGACGCCACGCTTTCCGCGGCGGCGTTCGAGCCGTATGTGCAGGACGAGGCGGGGCTGCTCTCCAATGAGACAGAGGAGGAAGTCTGCCTTTACAACGCCAACTGGGATAAGCTGTTCGGCGGCATCATGGCTGTCGTGACGGTGCAGTCGTCGGACGACCTCGAAAATACGGCGTATGACTACGCGGATACGATGCAGCTGGGCGAAAACGATGCCATTCTTGTCATTGCCGAACAGCAGCAGGATTACTATGTCATCGCAAGCGGCAGCTTCTACGATCTGCTGGACGGACTGTCCGACAGCTTCGTCGATTCCTGCATGGCAGACGGTGTGCAGAGCGGCGATTACGATGCCGCCGTGCAGGAGCTTTTTTCCCAGCTCCACACGGAGCTGAGCTGGCAGTATCAGCCGGAGGATCAGACCGCACAGGACGATGATACGGGTACGGCGGCGCTGTTCCTTATGCTGCTGCTCGCGATCCTTGTCCTCTGGGTCGTGCTTGACCGCGTGCGCTACGACCGTTACCGCCGCCGCTATCTGATGCCCGGCATGGGCGTGCCGCCGGTGGCGTATTACCCCATCTTCTGGGGGAGACCCCGTCCTCCGCGCGCGCCGCGTCCTCCCCGTCCCCCGCGCCCGCCCCGCTCGGGCGGTGGTCCCCGTCCTCCTCAGGGCGGTCCCAGACCGCCGCGAGGAGGCTTTGGCGGTGGTCGGAGCGGCGGCTTCGGTGGTGGTCGAGGCGGCGGTTTCGGCGGCGGACGCAGCGGAGGCTTCGGTGGTGGTCGAGGCGGCGGCTTTGGCGGCGGTCGGAGCGGAGGCTTCGGCGGCGGTCGAGGCGGCGGCTTCGGAGGAAGACACTGATCGCATAAGAAAGAAAGGAGAGACGCCAGTCTCTCCTTTCTTGCATATTCAGCTCTCCATGTGCTTGCCGAGGAATCCTGCGATCGTTTGCGCGAGCTTGTATTCCGTTTCACCGGCGGGACTGTCACCCTCGGCTCCGATGAAGAGCACCAGCCCGAGCGCGTCCCCCTCGGAAATGATCGGCGCGGCGACCGCCGCACAGTAGCGGTCGAGGGATTCGGTGACGAAGATGCTGCGCTCGTTCGGCGCGGCACAGTAGATGCCGCGGTCCTCCATGATCTGCTCGAGCTGCGGGCTGATGCGCTTGCCGATCAGGTCGCGGCGCGCGCTGCCCGCCGCAGCGATGATGCTGTCGCGGTCGGTCACGGCGACCGACGCGCCGGTGGACTTGCTGAGCGTGTCGCACAGCTGCGCGGCGAACTCGTCCACGCCGCCCATGAGCGAATATTTTTTGAAGATGACCTCGCCGTCCTTACTCGTGTAGATCTCCAACGGGTCGCCCTCGCGGATACGCATGGTGCGGCGAATCTCCTTGGGAATGACGACCCGCCCGAGATCGTCAATGCGTCTGACTATGCCGGTTGCTTTCATATATCAAAACTCCTTTGTCTTGCTGAACTGGGATTAGTCTTTGGAAAAGCCGCCAATTTATCCAAAAACAAGGCTGGAAGATTTTGCGCGGAAAAGAAGCCGGCGCGGGCCTATTGATTTTTTGCGGGGGAGCATTATAATAGGTTTGATTCACGCCTTGCGCCGGAAAGAAAACGGAGGACGGAAAACAGCATGGAACAGAAGACATTTTATCTTGAAACGGGTTCTTACGACCCGGCGTATAATCTCGCGTTCGAGGAATATGTGCTGACGCACCGCGCGGATGGTGCCTACCTGATCCTCTGGCAGAACGACAACACGATCGTTGTCGGTCAGAACCAGAACACGCAGGAGGAGATCGACCGGCGCTATGTGGAGGAAAACGGCATCCGTGTCGTGCGGCGCACGACGGGCGGCGGCGCGGTCTACCACGACCTCGGCAACATCAACTATTCGTTCATCACCGACCGGCAGGGCAGCGACCTCGTTTTCGAGCGCTTCACGGCGCCGATCGTCGCCGCGCTGCGCGGCTTGGGGCTGGACGCTGAGGCAAGCGGCAGGAACGATATCCTTGTTTCGGGGCAGAAGGTGTCAGGTACGGCGCAGCGCTATTATCGCGGCAGGGTGCTGCACCACGGGACGCTGCTGTTCGACTCTGATCTTGACCGCGTGGCGCTGGCGCTGCGCGCCGATCCGCTGAAGTTCCAGTCGAAGGCGAGCAAGTCCGTGCGCCGCCGCGTGGGGAATATCCGCGCGCTCCTGCCGCGGGATATGGAGCTTGCCGCGTTCTGGGAGTATCTCAAAAGCGCGCTCGGCGGCAGCTGCACCGACGCGGCGCTGACGCCGGAGGAGCTTGCGGCGGTCGATGCGCTCAAGGCGGAAAAGTATGACACATGGGAGTGGAACTTCGGGCGCTCGCCCGCCTGCGAGATGCACGGAAAGCGCGGCTGGCAGGGCGGTATCCTGAGCGTTGAGATGAACGTGCGCGGCGGCGCGATCACGGAAATCGCCTTTTACGGGGATTTCCTCTCCCGCCGCCCGCTGACGGAACTCGTCGCCGCGCTGCGCGGCACGCCCTGCCGCCGCGAAGACGTGGCGCGCGTGCTGGACGGCTTCCCGCTCGACGAGCTGTTCGGCGCGATCACGAAAGAGCAAGTGCTCGACACGATGTTCTACCTCTGAGGGGGGGGGGAGAGAGACGATGACAAAAAATCTGACGATACTCGGCTCCACCGGCTCCATCGGGCGGCAGACGCTGGACGTGGTGCGCGAGCTGGGGCTTGGCGTTGCGGCGCTGACCGCCAACGCGAGCGTGGAGCTGATGGAGCGGCAGGTGCGCGAGTTTTCCCCGCGCCTTGCGGTGATGTACGACGAGGGGGCGGCGCGGGAACTTCGCTCCCGGCTCAGCGATACGAAAACCGAAGTGCTCGCGGGCATGGATGGGCTGCTTGCCGCCGCGTCCGCGGAGGACGCCGACACGGTCGTCACGGCGATCGTCGGCGTGATGGGGCTCAAGCCCACGCTCGCGGCGATCACCGCGGGCAAGCGCATCGCGCTGGTGAACAAGGAGCCGCTCGTGTGCGCCGGACCGCTCGTAATGGGGGAGGCAGCGCGCTGCCATGCGGAGATCGTCCCCGTGGACAGCGAGCAGAGCGCGATCTTTCAGTGTTTACAAGGCTGCCGCGGCAAGGAGGAGATCCGGCGGCTGATCCTCACCTGCTCGGGCGGACCGTTCTATGGGCTGACGGCGGCGGAGCTTGCCGGAAAGACGCGTGCGGACGCGCTGCGCCACCCGAACTGGAGCATGGGCGCGAAGATCACGGTCGACAGCGCCACATTGATGAACAAGGGACTTGAGCTCATCGAGGCGATGCACCTGTTCGGTCTGCCGCTCGAAAAGGTAACGGCGGTCATTCACCGCCAGAGCATTGTACATTCGCTCGTGGAGTTCCGCGACGGCGCACTGCTGGCGCAGCTCGGCACGCCGGATATGCGTCTGCCGATCCAATACGCGATGACCTATCCGAGCCGTAGGGAACGCACTGCCGCGCAGTTGGATCTGCTCTCCTGCCCACCGCTGACCTTTGCCGAGCCGGACGAGGAGACGTTCCGCTGCCTGAAGATAGCAAAGCAGTGCGCCGCGGCGGGGGGAACGGCGGGCGCGGTGATGAACGGCGCCAACGAAGCCGCCGTGCGCGCGTTTCTGGACGGAGCCATCGGCTTCAACGACATTCCGGCGCTGGTCGAGACCGCGCTGACCGAGGTGGCGCAGGTGTCCGAGCCGGCGCTGGAGGACGTGCTGGAGGCGGATCGCCTTGCGCGCGCCGCCGTCGGGGCGCGTCTTGCAAAGCGCGCGCGGACGGGAGCCGTATGATAAGGACGAGAGCGCCGCAGCCCTTGGGCTGCGGCGCTCCTTTTACGCCAGCATCAGCACGACGCCGTAGACGACGCTTGCCAGCGTTCCGAATACGATGACCGGTCCCGCCACGGCGAACATCTTTGCCGCCATGCCTGTGATGAAGCCCTCGCTTTTGAAGTCGATGGCGGGGGAGACGACCGCGTTGGCAAAGCCCGTGATCGGCACGAGCGTACCGGCGCCGGCGAAGCGCGCGAGGGAGTTGTAGACGTTCAGCCCCGTTGCCAGCGCCGAGAGGAACACAAGGCTGATCGCCGTCGCGCTGCCCGCGTCCGCCTGTGAAAGTCCGAGGGAGAGAAAGCCGTTCTGAATGAGCTGCCCCAGCGTGCAGATCGCCCCGCCGACGAGAAAGGCGAGCGCCGTATCCCGCACGATAGGGGAGCGCGGCGAGAGCTGTTTGACGTAGGCTTGATATTCCTGCGGCGTCATATCCATATCGATCACTCCTTTTGCCCGTAGTTTGACCGGAACGGGCGCGGCTTATCCGCCGCGCCGTTTTCCGCTTGCGTCTGCGCGGAACTGTGCTACAATGGTCTGAGGACTTCGCCGGAGAGGAGATGACGCCATGCGTCCGCTCGGACTGTATATCCATATCCCGTTTTGCAGGAGCAAGTGCAGCTACTGCGATTTTTATTCCCTGCCGCACAGCGAAGCGCGCATGGACGATTATGTGCGCGCGCTGTGCGCGCAGCTTGCGCGTTATGCGCCGCGCGCGGCGGAGCACACGGTCGATACCGTTTATTTTGGCGGCGGAACGCCGAGCTGCCTCGGCGCGGAGCGGCTGTGCAGGCTGCTTGAGTGCGTCCTCGCGCACTACCGCGTGACGCCGGACGCCGAGATCACGCTGGAGGCGAATCCCGACAGCGCCCGTTCCGTGTGTGCGCTCCGCTCCCTGCGCTCGGCGGGCTTTGACCGCATCTCGCTCGGGATGCAGTCGGCGAACGAGGAGGAGCTGCGCCTGATCGGACGGATCCACACCCACCGTGAGACGGTCGAGGCGGCGGAGAGCGCCCGCGCCGCGGGCTTCGACAATTTGAGCCTTGACCTTATCTACGGGCTGCCGCGGCAGACGGCGGCACGCTGGCGGGAAAATCTTGCCGCCGCGCTGGCTCTCGCGCCGGAGCACCTTTCCTGTTACGGGCTCAAGGTGGAGCGGGGGACGCCGCTTTACGCACGCCGCGCCGAGATGGATATTCCGGACGATGAGCTGCAGGCGGAGGAATATCTTTTCTGCACGGCGGCGCTCGAACAGGCGGGCTACGCGCAGTACGAGATCTCGAATTTCGCGCGCCCGGG
Source organism: Alistipes onderdonkii (assembly GCA_963612845.1). Lineage (GTDB taxonomy): Bacteria > Bacillota > Clostridia > Oscillospirales > Oscillospiraceae > Hominicoprocola. Next base: position 44,306 of record CAVDWO010000008.1, on the reverse strand, counting down.
GCGCGAGTCGCGTCACAACCTCAAGTACTGGACGATGCAGGAATACCTCGGCTTCGGACCGGGGGCGCACTCGGACTTCGGCGGCAGGCGCTTCGCCTTTGCGCGCGATCTGGACGCGTTCCTCGCCGGACGGGAAATGCTGAGCGAGGACGCCGCGCCCTCGGCGGACGAACGGCGCGAGGAGCGCGTGATGCTCGCGCTGCGTACGGCGCAGGGACTGGAGCTTTCCGCGCTCGGCCTGCCGGCAGAGAAAGCGGAGCGCGTGCTCGCGGAGTGCGCGTACCACGGCCTCGCCGTGCGGAACGGCACGCGCTGGCGGCTTACGCCGCAGGGCTTTCTTGTCTCCAACGCGCTGATCGTGCGCGTGCTGGAGGCGCTTTCGCTGTAAGAGCAAAGAGCAAAAAATGTGAGGAGCGAGGAAACATTTTCCGTGCTTCTTCGTCTTTACTTATATGATATCGTCTGCTATACTGACGTTATGTATACCGACCACCCGCGTGATACTGCAAGGAGGCACATCGTGAAACCCATGATCCAAAGATTCCTGTCCCTGACGCTTGCCGTCGTACTGGCGGCGGCGCCGCTTACGGCGTTCGCGTCCGAGGCACTCGGCGACGATCTGACCGCGTCGAGCGTCACCGTCAACGCCGGCACCCAGCTCAACGCCGGCACGTTCTGGAGCAACACCTATTCCGACCTTCGTCAGGAAAACTATGTTGTCTATGAACCGAACCGCAGCGTGCGCCCGATCGTGACCTGCGGCGACTATACCACGCAGCTGACCACCGTTTCGGCGGCGGCGCGCGAGTTGGAGGAGGACGGCTGGCGCGTGGTCGCCGGCGTGAACGGCGACTATTACGACACCGCCAACGGTATCCCGCTGGGCAGCGTGATGACCGACGGCGTGCTGCGAAACCTCTCGGGCGAGAACTATGCCGTCGGCTTTTATGAGGACGGTACGGTCGTGATGGGAAAGCCGGAGCTTACCATCTATGCCGAGCCGTCCAACAGCGCGGGCTTCCGCGTCTCCGCGCTCAACTATATCCGCCAGAGCAGCTACGGCATCTTCCTCTATAACGACACTTTCAACGCGCGCGGGACTATCGGCACGAGCGAGCGGGGCGTGGACGTGATCTGCTCCGTGGTGCGCGGCGAGCTGAGCATCGGCGGCACGCTCGAGCTTGAGGTCGAGGAGATCGTTGACGGCGGCGTGGATACGGCGGTCGGGAAGGACAAATATGTGCTCTCCGCCAATCTGAGCGCGGGCGCGTCCTACACCGACGCGCTGCGCGCGCTGCGCTGCGGCGACCGCATCAAGCTCTCCGTCACGGCAAACGACCGCCAGTGGGACGACGTGACCAACATGGTCGGCGCGCTCTATCAGCTCGTGGAGAACGGAACGGTCTGCTCGGGGCTGCCGACGGGCGCCGCCCCGCGCACAGCCGTCGGGCTGAGGCGTGACGGCTCGCTTGTGATCTATACCATCGACGGGCGGCAGAGCGGCTATTCCATCGGCGCGACGCTGGCACAGACCGCCGAGCGCATGATCGAGCTGGGCTGCGTGACCGCGCTGAGTCTGGACGGCGGCGGCTCGACCGCGATGGTGGCGACCGATCCGGCGGACACAACGGCGTCGCTCGTCAGCAAGCCGTCCGGCGGCAGCGAGCGTGCGGTGACCAACCATATTTTCCTCGTGGCGACGAGCCGCTCGACCGGCTCGGTCGGGCATATTTACCTGACGAGTGAGAGCACCCGCGTGCTGCCGAACGCGGAGGTAAAGCTCACGGCGGTCGCGCTGGATACGAATTATATCCCCATGCCCTCAAAGACCGTGACGCTGCGCGCCGACAACGGTGAGATCGACGGCGATATCCTGACCGCGCCCGCCTCCGGCACGGCGACAGTCTATGCCAGCGCGGGCGGCAGCTCGGCGCAGTTGCAGATCGAGGTCGTGGCAAAGGCTGACAGCATCAGCGTCCGCCAGAACGATAAGCCCGTTACGGCGATCTCGCTGATGTGCGGCGAATCGACGGAGCTTTCCGCTTCGGCGATGTACCGCCACCTGAGTGTGCTGGGCAACAACAGGGGCTTCAGCTGGAGCGTGCAGGGCGACGTCGGCACGATCAAGGACGGCGTGTTCACGGCTGCGAACCGTCCGGCGAGCGGCAGCGTGAGCGTGAGCCTCGGAAATGTTTCCGTGACGATCCCTGTCACAATTTCGGCGCGCGCGCTACGCACGGCGGAGGATTATGAAAGCGCCTTCAGCACGAGCACCGGAACGCGCGCGATGCTCTCCCAGTGCACCGATATGACGCGCGTACACAACGGCTACGCCTCCGCGCGGCTGGATTACGCCACCGGGCAGGGCGATGCGTTCATCGCGCTGGGCTACGCCGTGCCCACGAATTACGATCAGCTGAACTTCTGGGTGTACGGCGATAAGAGCGGCGCACAGCTGTGGCTCGTGACCGACCTCGGCTATGTTGACCTCGGTGCGCTGGACTTCAGCGGCTGGAGGCTCATCTCCGCCCCGCTCGGCGGCGCGTCGAGGGTCGAGGGGCTTGCCCTCTCCATGACGGAGGAGCACATCGGCGCGATCTATCTCGACCAGCTCGTGTTCTCCTACGGGGAGCTGACGGATACCGCTGCCCCCGCGATCTCGCTGAAGTATGACGCCGGAACGAATACCGTCTCCGGCACGGTCGACGACAAGATAGACGGCGCGGCGGTCACGACGCTGCGCGTGAGCTATGACGGGAAGAGCCTGTCCTCCTACACCTACGACAAGACCAGCGGCGCGCTGAGCGTTTCGCTGCCCGCAGCCGACGGCGCGCAGCACCGCCTGAGCGTCACCGCGGGCGACGCCAGCGGCAACCTTGCCCGCGCGAGCGTGGATACGAAGGCAACCGATACGACGCCTGCCTTCACCGATATGCAGGGGCATTGGGCGAACGCCGCGGTCTCCTACCTCAGCCGCAACGGGATCACCAACGGCTCGGGCAGCGGGAAGTTCGCACCTGAGACGAACATCACCCGTCAGGAGTTCGCCGTCCTGCTCGAGCGCTATCTTGCGCCGTCCGAGGACTATTCGGGCGTGACGCTGCCCTTTGCGGACGCCGACAAGATCAGTTCGTGGGCGCTGAGCGGCGCGAAGGCGATGTACGCCCTCGGCGTCATTCAGGGCAGCAGGGACGCCAACGGCCGGCTTTGCTTCAACCCCACGGCGAACGTCAGCCGTCAGGAGGTCGTGACGATGATCGGCCGTGTGCTGGAAAAGGGCTATGCCGCACCCGCGCTGACTTTCAAGGACAATGCGAGTATCCAGAGCTGGTCGGCGGAGTACGTCAGCACGCTGAGTGCGATGGGCGTCCTCACCGGCTTTGAGGACGGGACCTTCCGCCCCAACGCGCCGATGACGCGTGCGCAGATCGCGGCGGTGCTTTACAAAATGCTTTGACAGCGAACGAAAGGGGAGCGGCGCCGCCGCTCCCCTTTTTCGCGGGAATTTACAGAAAAGACTACCTTTTTGCGCGGCGCTGTGCTATGATGATCTGGACAATGACTGCCGAAACGGAGAGAGGGGGCGGCTGCATGAAAAGAACACGGTACGCGCTGATGCTCGGCGCGCTGATGCTGCTGCTTTCCGGCTGCGCGTTTACAGGGTCGGAGACCTCGCTCTACCGTCTGCCGAAGCTCTCGGGCGAATACGAATCGCTGGAAGCGCGGCTCGACGAACTGCTCGACAGCGGCGCGGAGTACGCCGCGCCCACCTCCGGCAGCAATCTGCAAAGCGTGCAGATGGTCGATCTCGACGGCGACGGCAGCGAGGAGGCGGTCGCTTTCTTCCGCCGCGCGGGCGACGAGAAGCCGATGAAGATTTATATTTTCAAGGCGGTCGACGACAGCTACGAGCAGTACGCCGTGATCGAGGGATCGGCGGCGTCGATCTACAGCATCAACTATTCCGACCTTGACGGGGACGGCAGGCGCGAGCTGCTCGTGGGCTACAAGAGCAGCTCGGACGTGCAGGGCTTTGCGGTCTATCCGCTTGCCGAGGGCAAGCTCACGCCGCTGCTCGTCACGGGTTACTCCCGCTACGCAAGCCTCGACCTCGACGGCGAGGGCAGGCAGGAGCTGCTCATTATCTACAGCGACGAGCAGAGCGAAGCGCGCGTTGACCACTATGGCTGGGACGGCGCGCAGCTCCGCGTGCAGGGGACGCTGCATCTTTCCATGGCGGTGGCGGAACTGAGCCGGCTGACCGTCGGGACGCTTGTCGGCGGGGAGCGCGCGCTGTTCGTCACAGGCGTGACGGCGGACAATATGACCGTGACCGACGTGCTGACGCTGCGAGGCGGACGGCTGCAAAATATCGCGCTCGGACCGGAGGGGACGAAGATCCCCACGGCGACGCCTTTTCTCGGGCTTTATCCCAGAGAGGGGGACGACGGCGTGACCGAGGTGCCGGAGGCGGTGCCTCTGCAAGGCTCCTCCCGCACCGGCGAGACGCTCTGCTGCGCCGTCTGGCAGCGGTTCGACGTTGACGGCGGCACGGAGGAAACGCGCATGAGCTTCCACAACGTTGCCGACGGCTGGGATCTGACGCTGCCGGAGGAATGGAACAGAGAGGAACTGAGCGCCGAGCGCGTCTCCGGCGGTGGGGAAACGTCGGTGAGCTTTTACCGCACGGACAGCGACGGTTCGCGGTGGAAGCTGCTGACCGTCTACCGGCTGACGGGCGAGCTGCGTGAGGAGCTTGCCAAGGTGGGGGACCGCTTTACGCTCACGCGGCAGCTCGAGGCGACCTTCGCCGCGGAGCTCGGCGAGGAATGGAACGTCACGCTCGACGAGCAGACGCTCCGCGACCGCTTCTCGCTCATCGTGGCGGAGTGGAACGCGGGCGACGATTAAAAGAGGGAGAGAGCAGATGAAAAAAGTATTGGTCCTTGAGGACGAAGCCAGCATCCGCAGCTTTATCGTCATCAATCTGCAGCGCGCCGGCTACGAGGTCGTGGAGGCGGAGCGCGGCGAGGAGGCGCTCGCCAAATTGCAGGAAAATCCCGACACGCGCGTGTGCCTGCTCGACATTATGCTGCCGGATATTGACGGCTTTGAGGTCTGCCGCCGTATCCGCCTGTCCAACGCGCAGGTCGGCGTGATCATGCTCACGGCGCGCGCGCAGGAGATGGACAAGGTGACGGGGCTGATGACCGGGGCGGACGATTATGTGACCAAGCCCTTTTCTCCCGCGGAGCTGACCGCGCGTGTGGACGCGCTGCTGCGCCGCACGGGTGACGGTGCGCCGCCGCAGATGGGCGAGCTGTACCAGCCCCCGTTCCGGCTCAACCTGAGCAACCGGACGCTGGAGAAGAACGGCGAGCGCGTCAAGCTGACGCAGCTCGAGTATTCCATCGTCAAGCTCTTTATGGAAAACCGCGGAAAAGCGCTCGCGCGCGAGGAGATCCTCGACGCGGTCTGGGGCAAGGGCTACTTTGGGGAGTTGAAGATCGTGGACGTCAACGTGCGCCGTCTCCGCGTGAAGATCGAGGACGACGCGCAGGAGCCGAAATACATTTCGACCGTCTGGGGCTTCGGCTATAAATGGACGGTCTGAGCGGCGCGCGCATCGGCTGAGACGCGGCGCGGAGGGAGGCGGGAAATATGCCGGAAAACAGAAAAGGCTTTGCTTCGGCGCTGCATATCCGCGGTCTTCGCCAGCGGTGGATGGTCTCGGCGGCGCTGCCGATCCTGCTGCTGCTCGTGCTGGCGGTAGGGCTTTTCACGCTCGGCGTGCAGGAGTATTACTATAACGCGATGCGGACGGGACTTGAGAGCCGCGCGCGCATCGCCGCCGAGACCTTTACGGGCTACGGCGTGAAGAGCTACAGCGAGTATTACCGGCTGGCGTCGTATTCGGCGGAGACCTTCGAGGAAAAGGATACGATCGAGCTGCAATTCATCAACACCAACGGCCGCGTGCAGGTCTCGTCCTCCGGGTTGACGGCGGGCTCCTCCCCCGGCACGGGCGACATCACCATCGCCGTGGGGGGCAAGATGGGCTTCTTCCAGGGCACCGACCCGCAGACGGGGGAGGCCATTCTTTCCGTTTCCTACCCGCTGTACTTTAACTCCCGCGTGGTCGGCGTGCTGCGCTATGTGACCTCGCTGCGCGAGGCGCAGCACCGCGTGCTGATCGACTCGCTTGCCGCCGCGGCGATCGCGCTGGCGTGCATCGCGCTTATCGCCGTTTCCAATGCCATCTTCATCAACAACGTTGTCCGTCCGGTCGCCGTCGTCAGCGACGCGGCGCGCCGCATCTCGGGCGGCAGCTACGGCTTTTTGATCGAGAACCGCTATCGCGACGAACTGGGCGAGCTGGTGGACAATATCAACGATATGTCGCTCAAGATCAGCCAGGCGGAGAAGATCCAGCAGGAGTTCATCTCGTCGGTCTCGCACGAGCTGCGCACACCGCTGACGGCGATCAGCGGCTGGGCGGAGACGCTCAGCGCCGATCCGGGCGCGGACATCGACCAGACCCGCCGGGGGCTCGGCATTATCCTCAAGGAATCGCGCCGGCTGACGACGATGGTCGAGGAGCTGCTGGAATTCACCAAAATGCAGGACGGGCGCTTCACCCTGCGGGTGGAGAGCGTTGACCTTGCCGGCGAGCTGGAGGATGCGGTCTACACATATTTCGAGCTGTTCCGGCAGGAGGGCATCGAGGTCAGCTATTCGGGTCCCGACGAGGAGACGCCGCCCGTCATGGCGGACAGCGAGCGCATGAAGCAGGTGTTCTGCAATGTGCTGGACAATGCCGCCAAGCACGGCGGCAGCGGCAAGCGCATTGACGTGAGCGCCGCCTGCGAGGACGGGAGCTTTGTGATCCGCGTGCGTGACTACGGTCCGGGGATCCCCGAGGAGGAGCTGCCGTTCGTCAAGCAGAAGTTTTACAAGGGCTCGTCCAAAGCGCGCGGCAGCGGCATCGGACTTGCCGTATGCGACGAGATCGTGCGGCTGCACGGCGGCACGTTCAATATTGCGAATGCGGACGGCGGCGGCGCGGTCGTGACGATCGCCCTGCCAATGCAATAAAAAATAGAACAACTGTTGCATTTTAGAAAAACCTGTGGTATGATGCTCACAGAAGAAGGAGAGACCCATGGCAGAAGAAAAGACTCCCGCGCCCAAATTCCGCACGACCATCGGCGGACAGGCGCTGATCGAAGGGATCCTTATGCGCGGACCCGGCAGGCAGGCGATCGTCGTCCGCTCGCCGGAGGGACTGGTGGAGAAGGTCGAGGAGCTGACGCTCGTGCGCGATAAATATCCCGTTTTGGGGCTGCCCGTCATTCGCGGCGCGGTGACCTTCGTGGATTCGATGGTCAGGGGCGTCAAGGCGCTGATGTTCTCGGCGGACTATTTTCCCGACGAGGATGCCGCCGAGCCGGGCAAATTCGACCGCTGGCTCGAAAGAAAGCTCGGCAGCGAGAAGATGTCAAAGTTCATCACGGCGCTCGCGGTTGTTTTGTCGCTGGGGCTGACGATCCTGCTCTTTTTCCTGCTGCCGACCTTTCTGGCGGGGCTGATCGACCCGTTCATCAATAGCGTGACCGTCCACAATCTGGTGGAATCCACCATCAAGCTGCTGATCTTCTTCGGCTATCTCCTGCTCTGCTCGAAGCAGAAGGATATCTACCGCGTGTTCCAGTATCACGGCGCGGAGCATAAGACCATTTTCTGCTACGAGGCAGGGCTGCCGCTGACGGTGGAGAACTGCCGCATCCAGCCGCGCCACCACCCGCGCTGCGGCACGAGCTTCCTGTTCGTGGTGGTGGTCGTGTCGATCCTCGTGTCGAGCGTCGTGTTCAGCTTTGTGGACTGGCGCAATATCTGGGTGCGCATGGCGCTGCATCTGCTGCTGCTCGTGCCTATCATCGGCGTGACGTATGAGTTCAACCGCTATGTCGGCGGACACGACAATCCAGTGACGAATTTCCTCGCCAAGCCCGGTCTGTGGCTTCAGAATTTCACCACAAACGAGCCGGACGACAGTATGCTCGAGGTCGCCATTCGCGCGCTGGAGCTGGTCGTGCCAGAGGAAAAAGGCAAGGACGAGTGGTGAAGCATGGCGATCACGTATAACGATTTATATCTTGACCTGCGCGCGGAGCTGAAGGCTGCCGGTGCGGAGGAAGCGACGCAGTCAGCGCGTGAGCTGGTCTGCGCCGCTGCGGGGAAGACGCGCGAGGAGCTTGTGCGCGACGGGCGGCTTTATGCCCCGCCCGAGGTTGAGGCGGCGGCGCGCCGCCTGGTGCGGCGCCACCTTGCCGGCGAGCCGGTGGCGTATCTGATCGGCGAGTGGGAGTTTTACGGTATGCCGCTCGACATTTCCCCCGCGGTGCTGATCCCGCGGCCGGACACCGAGGTGCTCGTGAACGAGCTGCTCGGCGCGGCGTGGAGGGTGGAGAGCTGCCGTATTCTGGATCTCTGCGCGGGCAGCGGCTGCATCGGTATTGCGGCGGCGGCGAATCTGCCGCACGCGCGCGTCCTGCTCGGCGAGCTGGACGAGGAGGCGCTCAAGGTCTGCCGCCAGAACGTCCGCCGCAGCGGACTGACCGGACGGGTGACGTGCCTGCGCGTCGACGCGAGGGAGAAGCCCTCACGCAGTCTCGGCGAGTTCCAATTTCTCGTCTGCAATCCGCCCTATATTCCGAGCGCGGAGATCGACACGCTGGACGCCTCCGTGCGCGAGCATGAGCCGCGCCTCGCGCTCGACGGCGGAGAGGACGGGCTGGATTTTTACCGCGCGATCTGCGAAAAATGGCGCGACGCGCTGTGCGAAAACGGTATGCTCCTGTTTGAGGTCGGCATCGGTCAGGCGGATCGGGTGCTGCGCATCATGCGCGCGAACGGCTTCGGCGATATTCAGGTCGTCAAGGACCTTAACGGGATAGCGCGGGTGGTGTACGGCACGCTGTGCAGCGAAATATGAGAGCAAAATAGTTTACATAAAGTTGTGGGAGGAAAGCGAACATGGCAGAAAAGACTCAGACCAAGGCAGCCACGGCAGTCAGCGAGGATAAGCGCCGCGCAATCGAAACGGCGATGCAGCAGATCGAGCGCACCTACGGCAAGGGCTCCATCATGCGCTTCGGCGACAATACGGTGAGCGCCGTGGAGGCGATCTCCACCGGCTCGCTGGCGCTGGATCTGGCGCTGGGGATCGGCGGGCTCCCCAAGGGGCGCATCATCGAGATCTACGGTCCCGAATCCTCAGGCAAGACGACGCTGGCGCTGCACGTTCTCGCGCAGGCGCAGAAGGCGGGCGGCGAGGTCGCGTTCATCGACGCGGAGCACGCGCTTGATATTACCTATGCCCGCGCGCTGGGCGTGAAGGTCGAGGAGATGCTCGTCTCCCAGCCGGACACCGGCGAGCAGGCGCTTGAGATCACCGAGGCGCTCGTGCGCTCCGGCGCGATCGACGTGATCGTGGTGGACTCCGTGGCGGCGCTCGTGCCGCGCGCGGAGATCGAGGGCGAGATGGGCGACAGCTTCGTGGGGCTCCACGCGCGGCTCATGTCGCAGGCGCTGCGAAAGCTCACCGGCGCGGTCGGCAAGACGAACACCATCGTCATTTTCATCAACCAGCTCCGCGAGAAGGTTGGCGTCATGTACGGCAACCCCGAGGTCACGACCGGCGGCCGCGCGCTCAAATTCTATTCAAGCGTTCGTATCGACGTGCGCCGCATCGAGGCGCTGAAAAACGGCAGCGAGATCATCGGCAACCGCACACGCGCCAAGGTCGTGAAGAACAAGATGGCGCCGCCGTTCCGCGAGGCGGAGTTCGACATCATGTACGGCGAGGGTATCTCGCTGCTCGGCGAGCTGCTCGACCTCGGCGTGAAGCTGGGGCTGGTGCAGAAGAGCGGCTCGTGGTACTCGATGGGGGAGACGCGCATCGGTCAGGGGCGCGACGCCGCCAAGCTGTACCTCAAGACCAATCCGGAGGTCGCAGAGCAGCTGGAGACGGACATTCGCCGGAATTTCGACAAGCTGACCACCGGTCAGGCGCGTGTGGCGGCGAAGGCTGCGGGACGCGCGGTGGACGTCAGCGCCGACGATTTCAAGGATGAGGATTGAAAAGCTCGAACGGTCGAAGCATAAGCAGGAGCGCGTTCTCGTGTATCTGGAGGGGGGAGACGTCCTCCGGATCACCGAGGGCGAGCTTCTGCGTTTCTCTCTTTATGTAGGGCTGGACATTGACGATAAGACTGTGGTAGAATTGCAGCGGTCCGGCGCGCGCAGCGAAACGCGCGCGCGGGCGGCGAACATGGTGTCGGCGCGTCCGCTCTCGCGCAGGGAGCTTGTCAAGCGGCTGTGCGAAAAGGGAGCGGACGGCGCGGACGCCGAAGCCGCCGCCGACTGGCTTGAGGAGATCGGCGCGCTTTCCGATGCGGACTATGCCGCGATGCTCGTGCGTCACTACGGCGGCATGGGCTATGGGGAGGCGAAGCTCCGCGACGAGCTCTACCGCCGCGGCGTGCCGCGCGAGCTGTGGGAGGACGCGCTCTCAAAGTCGCCGGACCCGCGGGAGACGATCCTGCGCGTGCTCGCGCAGAAGACGAAGGGGCGCGCGATCGACGAGAAGGAGAGGAAGCGGCTCAGCGATATGCTGCTGCGGCGCGGCTTTCCATGGAGCGAGGTGCGCGCGGCGCTTGCCGAATTCTGCGAAAACGCGGCGGAACCCGACGATTTCGACGGGTGAGCGCTATATTTCTACGGTTAGGAGAGGTCTTATGCCTTACAAGGTTTCCTTTATTTCCCTTGGCTGTGCCAAGAATCAGGTCAACTGCGAGCAGATGATGGCGAGCGTACAGCACGCGGGATACGAGATCGTCTCCTCGCCCGAGGGGGCGGACGTGGCGGTTGTCAACACCTGCGGCTTTCTCGCGTCCGCCTGCGAGGAGGCGATCGACAATATACTCGAGATGGCGCGGCTCAAAAAAGAGGGGAAGCTCAGGAAGATCATCGTCACCGGCTGCATGGCGCAGCGCTATAAGGACGATGTGCTCAACGAGCTGCCCGAGGTCGACGCGGTGCTCGGCACCGGCAGCTACGGCGAGATCGCCCGCGCGGTCGGCGAGGTCATGGCTTCCGGCGGCTTGCGCCCCTGCTACATGGGCGATATTCAGAACTGCGCGCAGGGCGGCGCGCGCATCTTGTCCACGCCGCCGTGGTATGCGTATCTGCGCATTGCCGAGGGCTGCGACAACTGCTGCGCCTACTGCGTGATCCCGCGCCTGCGCGGGCGTTACCGCAGCCGCCCGATGGCGGAGCTTCTTGACGAGGCGGGCGAGCTTGCGTCCGCGGGCGTGAAGGAGCTGATCGTCATCGCGCAGGATATCACGCGCTACGGAACGGATCTGAACGGCGAGCATCAGCTGGCGGCACTGCTGAAGGAGTTATGTAAACTTGACTTTCATTGGATCCGCCTGCACTATCTCTACCCCGACGAGATCACCGGCGAGCTGATCGACACGATCGCCGGGGAGGAGAAGATCCTGCCCTACCTCGATATCCCGCTCCAGCACTGCAACGACGAGATCCTGAAGGCGATGAACCGCCGCGACACGCATGAGAGCATCTGCGCGCTGCTGCATACGCTGCGCGAACGGATCCCCGGTCTTGTGCTGCGCACGTCCATCATTGCGGGACTGCCCGGCGAGGGGGAGGCGGAATTTGAGGAGCTGTGCGCCTTCCTGCGCGAGGAAAAGCTCGAGCGTGCGGGCGTGTTTCCTTTCTCGCCCGAGGACGGGACGAAGGCGGCGGCGATGCCGCACGTCTCCGCGGAGGAGGCGCGGCGCCGCGCGGAGCTGCTCGTCGATGTGCAGAGCGGCGTGATCGACGAATACAACGACTCCGTTCTCGGCGAGACGCGCGAGGTGCTCTGCGAGGGCTGGAGCGACGAGGCGCAGACCTTCGTCGGCCGCAGCTATGCCGAATCCGTGGATATCGACGGAAGGATTTACTTTTCGGCGGATCGTGATATAATGGCAGGAGAGTTTGTGAACGTCCGGCTCACCGGCACGATGGACGGCGAGCTGACCGGCGAAGCCGTGGAATAAAGAAAGCCCTGCAAGGCAGGAGAAAAGAGAGAGAAATGACGACTGCAAACAAATTGACCATGCTGCGCGTGGCGCTGATCCCCGTGTTCCTCGTGGTGCTGTACCTGAATTTCGAGGGTGCGCGCGCGTGGGCGCTCGGCATCTTTGCCGCCGCGTGCCTGACCGATTTCGTGGACGGCTATATCGCCCGCCACTACCATCAGGTTACCAATTTCGGCAAGTTTATGGACCCGCTGGCGGACAAGGTGCTCGTCATGGCGGCGATGTGCTACTTTGTCGAGTGCGGGCAGATGCCCGGCTGGTGCCTTGCGGTCGTGCTGCTGCGGGAGTTTGCTGTTTCCGGTATGAGGCTCGTCGCGGTCGAGCAGGGGCGCGTCATCGCGGCGGCGTGGTCGGGCAAGGTCAAGACCGCCTCGACGATGGTCTGCCTGTGCCTGATGCTGCTGCTTGCCGGGAGCCGCACCCTCAATATCGCCTGCAACACCATGATCGTCGGCACGACGGTCTATTCCGGCGCTGAGTATTTTGTGAAAAACCGCGACGTGTTCAAGGACGCGGACTAAGCGGATCAAGGAGAAATATTATGTACCTGTATAATTCCGCCACCCATAAGAAGGAAGAACTGAAGACCCACACCCCCGGTCATGTGGAGATGTATACCTGCGGACCGACCGTGTATCACTTTGCCCACATCGGCAACCTGCGCTCCTACATCATGGAGGACGTGCTGGAGAAGTATCTACGCTTTGCGGGCTACGATGTGAACCGTGTGATGAACATTACGGACGTCGGTCACCTCACGAGCGACGCCGACGAGGGCGAGGACAAGATGCTCAAGGGCGCGCACCGCGAGCACAAGACCGTCATGGAGATCGCGCAGTACTATACCGACGCGTTTTTCGACGACTGCCGCAAGCTCAACATCAAGCGCCCCGACACCGTCCAGCCTGCCACGGGTCTGATCGGGGACTATATCAGGATCATCACCAAGCTCATGGATACCGGCTACGCCTACTTTGCCGGCGGCAACGTCTATTTCGATACGAGCAAGCTCTCCCGCTACTATATCTTCAACGACCACAATGAGGAGGATCTCGCCGTCGGTGTACGCGAGGGCGTGGAGGAGGACACGAACAAGAAGAACAAGAACGATTTCGTCCTCTGGTTCACCAAGTCCAAGTTCGAGGATCAGGCGCTCAAGTGGGATTCCCCGTGGGGCGTGGGCTATCCGGGCTGGCATATCGAGTGCTCCGGCATTTCGATGAAGTACAACGGCGAGTATCTCGACCTGCACTGCGGCGGCGTGGACAACGCCTTCCCGCACCACACCAACGAGATCGCGCAGAGCGAGAGCTATCTCGGTCATGCGTGGTGCCCGCACTGGTGCCACGTGGCGCACCTGAACACGAGCGACGGCAAGATGAGCAAGTCCAAGGGCGAATTCCTGACCGTTTCGCTGCTGGAGGAGAAGGGCTATGACCCGCTTGCCTACCGTTTCTTCTGCCTGCAGAGCCATTACCGCAAGAGCCTTGTCTTCACATGGGAAAACCTTGACAATGCGGCGCTCGCATACAATAAGCTCATTGCGAAGATCGCCGCCATCAGGGACGAGGGCGGCGTGGACGAAGCCGTGCGCGCGGAGTACCGCGCGAAGTTCATGAAGGAGATGGACAACGACCTCAACACCGCCATGGGCGTGACCGCGCTCTACGACGTGCTCAAGGCTAAGACCACGGGCGCGACGAAGCTCGCCGTCATCGGTGACTACGACACGGTGCTGAGCCTTGATCTGCTCAAAAAGGCGGCGGCTGAGCGCGAGAAGAACGAAAAGGCGGCTGCGCAGAGCGCGGGCGGCTTCACGGTCGTCTCTGAGGACGGCGAAGCGGACGCGGGCGTTGAGAGCCTGATCCGCCGGCGTGCGGAGGCGAAGAAGGCAAAGAACTTCGCCGAGGCCGACCGTATCCGCGACGAGCTGAAGGCGCAGGGTGTCGAAGTGACCGACGTGCCCAACGGCGCAAAGTGGAAAAGGGTATAAGAAGTAAAGGAAAAATGAGACGCAGACTGCTCAGCGGCCTGCGTCTCATTTTTCCTTTTTCCGAATTTTATCAGGGACTCATGCAGCGGTCGTCACTGGGTGAGCGCCTCGTGAATACCGGCAATGCAAAAATAAATGCCAAAGGGGAGAAACAGGGCGGCAAGAACGGTGAACGCATAGCTATCGTATAGATAGATCTTTGCGGCAATGCTGAGCATACCGATCATCGTGCAGACGATTCCGATTACGGCAAAAGACTTTTTCAGACCATAACGATCGGTGAACGCAATGTAAGATCCCAAAAAGCTGGGCGTATCAAACGGAGCGATTCCAGTACGTGCGGTTTCGACCTCTCGAATGATATGAATGATACGCATATCATTCCACACTCGAAATAAAAACACGAACGGACCAATGCAGACGCTAAGTGCAAATTTAATCCCGAAATAAATAAGCCAGCCGAGGATAGGAAGAACGAGGAACATACGGGGAGTAATGGCACTCAACTTGTACCAGCCATAGGGGACGCACGCGATAAAGAAAGCGGCAATAAAACCTTCTGCGTGTGGATCGACACCGGGAGAAAAAATAAGAATTGCTGAGAAGAGCAGAAGGATAGCGCTAAGAAGATAGGCTTTTTCAAGGTTTTCTTTGATTCTTTTCGCATAGGAAACTGCACAGTCTGCGCAGAGCGGCTTAGAATAAACATCGGCACACTCCTTGCAGAGCCCTCTTCCGCACTCCGTGCAGGTGGCGACCGCATCGCGGTCAGGGTGATGGTAGCATTTCATATGGTTGCTCCTCCTTTATTTTTTCCCACCCTCGAAGGGGCTTTCGCCCCTCCAAGGGGTGGGCGAAAAACAAAAACGCCGTGCAGGGCATAAGCCTACACAGCGTAAGAAGAGGAAGAACCCTTCTGATGCAACACAAGCACTTGGGAAAAACGACAAACCGCCCCTTGCGAAAAGGGACAAACTGTCGTATAATACCCATGCGGTGCGACCATAAGGTCATTGTGTAGGTGGGGCTAACACCTGCATAGGCTTACGGGTGCGCCAACACCCGTAAGCCGCCGCATTTTTGTTTTTCAAGCGAATTATAACAATTTATTCCCGACAATGCAAGAGGTTTGGGGGAAAATGTCAAAAATAAGAAGCGGGCATAAAACAAAAAACTTGCTTTTTTCAAAGCAAGCCTTTATTAAGAATACTCAGCGCACCCGATTGGTGGAGATTAGCGGGATCGAACCGCTGACCTCTTGACTGCCAGTCAAGCGCTCTCCCAGCTGAGCTAAACCCCCATAAGGGGTGCGCTGAGTAATTTCTTATTCAATTAACGCGGGAACCGCTCGCCGCTTCAAGCGCTCCCTGATGAGCTAAGCTCCCAAACTATCCGCTCTGAGCGGCTCAGAACATAAAGAAGTATAGCACGGGGGAGGTTTACTGTCAAGCCTTTTTTGGATAATTTTTGCGTCGGACGTCAACCCTGCGCGAGCTGTGCGAGCAGCTCCAGCAGCTTGCAGCGCAGGACGATGCCGCCGCCCGCGCCGCCCTTTGCGAGGATCCCGCCGCACAGCGGGGAAAACGCCGCGCTCCACCATTGCAGGGTGGGCTGCGGCTCCGCCGCGCAGCAGAGCAGCATCGCTGCAAGACCGATGGCAAGGGAAAGCTCCAGCCTGTACTTTTTCATAAAAAAACCGCCCATCTCAAAGGATTTGCCCTGAGTATGGACGGTTTTCTGCGGTCTTAAACAAACTCGGTGAAAAAGACTTGCAGTGAGCCGCTTTGCAGCGCGCCGCACGCCGCGCGGCAGGCAGTTTCATCTTTGAAAAGCCCGAATACCGCGCTGCCCGAGCCGGTCATCGCCGCCGCCTCCGCTCCGCGGGCAAGCAGAGAGCGCTTGATCTCGTCGATGCGCGCGCGCTGCGGCGCGTCGAGCACCTGCTCGAAGACGTTGCAAACCTTCGCGCACAGCACGTCCGCGTCGCCGTTCTCGATGGCGGCGAGCACCGCGCCCGTGTCGGGATGCCCGGTGAACGTCACCTCGTCTGTGCGCGCGAAGAGCGCGGGCGTGGAGATGGGGAAGTCCGGCTTGCAGACGGCGGCATAGAGCCGCGGCGCGCTTTTCAGCGCGGTCAGGCGTTCACCGCGTCCTTCGGCAAGCTGCGTGCCGCCGCGCACGCAGAACGGCACATCGCTGCCGACGCGCGCGCCGAGGCGTTCCAGCTCGCTGTCCGTAAGCGTGGGCGCAAGCAGCATACGCAGCGCGCGCAGTACCGCCGCGGCGTCCGCGCTGCCGCCCGCCATGCCCGCTTCGGACGGGATACGCTTGACCAGCGCGATGGAAACGCCGCCGGAACAGCCCGCCGCGTCGAGGAAGATATTCGCCGCTTTGACGGCGAGGTTGCGCTCATCGCACGGCAGCGCTGCGCCCGTGACGCGGCAGGAGACGCCGCTGCCGCCGAGCGTGACGGTCACCTCGTCGCAGAGCGAAACGGTCTGCATGACCGTCCGCAGCTCGTGGTAGCCGTCGGCGCGCTTTCCCAGAATGTCGAGCGTCAGATTGAGCTTGGCATAGGCGGGGATCGTCAGCGCGGTCATCTTTTTTTCTTCTTGTGCTGGATCTTTTTCTTCTCCTCCGGCTCCGGCTCATCGCCCAGCCACGCGCCGCAGTGCGGGCAGCGCTTCGGTCTGCCGCGTCCGAGCTGCTCGCGGCAGTAAGGGCAGCGGAAATAGAGCCACCAGACGAGAATGGACAGCACCATCATGCCGAGCCCGAGCAGCGTGAGAAAGGTATTGTCCAGACCCCAGACGCCGACCGCCGCGACGGCAAAGCCGCCGAGAAGCAGCCACGTCTGGCATTTGCTTGCTGTTTTGAAATCCATGGAATGTTCCTCCTGAGCAAAAAAGCGCCGCACGGCGCTCTTTTGCAGTAGCTTTCGGTTGCTTCAGCGGATCCTGCGCGCTTCGACGTAGTAGCGCTTGTCCTGCGCGTGACCCATCGAGAAGGTCTTGCGGGGCAGCACACCGTCCGCCATGACGGTCTTGAAGAGCTGCTCCTTGCCCATCGCGGGCAGCAGGAAGCCCATGTTGCCCTCCTTGCTGCCAAGCTCGCGCGTGACCTCGTCGCCGTGGATATAATCGACCTCGCCGCCGAACTTCTTGAGATACTCGTCGATGAACGCCTGCAGCGTGCCGACGGCAAGCTGCACCTTCGGATCGGGAACGGTGATGAAGCCGTCGTGACCTTGCCAGCAGACCTCGATGACGTGACCTTCGCCCTTGCCCTCGTGGGCGTTGGGATAGAATTTCTTGAACTCCTCCATGAACCTCGCCGGCTCGACGCCGAAGAGCACACGGTGGATCGGCTCGAACTGGAGCGCGTCGTCGTGGTTGTTCACAACCTCGACGAGCGCGTAGCGCGCGGGCAGCGCGAGGTATTCCTCGGGCGTCTTGCCCTTCTTCTGCTCCTCATAGCACGCCTTGGCGGTGGCGAGGGAGTGGTTGCCGTCGCCGACGGCGAACAGCAGCGGCGCGACGCCGGAGACGCCGTACTTGCTCTGCATCGCCTCGTCGGTCGTGAGACCGGTCAGCGCGGCGGCGACCGCGTCGATCTGGGACTCGGAGAGCTTGTAGCCCTTGAGGTGACCGCCGTTTTCCATCAGCTCGAAGTCGTAGACCTTCTCCATGCTGTTCGCGGCGGCGGTCAGCGGCTCGATGACGGTCTTCTCGGGGTCGTCGATCAGCAGCATGACGTGGGGCAGCTCAATGGGCGCGTTGCGGCGCACGCGGGCGCGCGGGGGGATACGGTCGAGCACGGTGCCCTCGGTCGCGCGAATCAGCGCGCCGGAGCCGGGGGTAAAGTCGTACTGGTCGAGATCGACCATGCCGATCAGACCGTGGCGGATCTTACCGTCGCTCTGGCTGCGCTCGATGTAGAGGAGGGAATCCTTGAGCGTCTCGAAGATGCCATCCTCCAGATACTTGCTCATGGAGGCGTTGATATCGGCGATGTACTCGTCGACGTTGGGCGCCTTGAGATTGGCTTCGGGCAGGATCAGGCGCAGGGTGGACGGTGCGCCGCCGACGGTCTTTTCCACGCGCTCCCAGTACTCCGGCTCCGAGGTGAACTGGTCGCACGCGACGACCGCCCACTTGCTCATATCGACGTCCTTCTTCGGCAGAAGAATGTCGGAGGGGTAAAAGCCGAGCTTTTCAAATTTCTCGTTCATGGTGGTTCCTCCTGATAGTATGAGATCAGGGAAAGCGCCGCGGCGCTTTCCGCGCGATGTCATTCAAATTATACAATAGCCGCGCGGGAAAATGCAATGGAGAAAGTGAAAAAACACATAAAAGCGCTTTATGACGGCAGCACGGCGTACCGCTGCACACGAAAAAGCGGGAGAAGGGCAGCGCCCTCCTCCCGTTTTTTTACGCCTGACCGCCGCTTTCCATCGGCTCCGTTTCGCGGAAGAGCATCGTGATGCACCAGATGCCGGCAAGACCGACGAGCGTGTAGATCACGCGGCTGAGCGTGCCGGTCTGCCCGCCGAAGAGAAAGGCGACGCAGTCAAAGCCGAAAAGCCCCACGCTGCCCCAGTTGAGCGCGCCGATGACCGTAAGCGTCAGCGCGACCTTGTCAATGACCATGCTGTACCCTCCTTAGATGATGGTTTGGTCGTTCGTAGTTTTCCCAAAAGAGGGAAAAGCATACGTTGCTCAACGGGGAAAAATATGATAAAATACGACAAAATCCCAGAAAAGGGGGGCGGAGCGCTTGCTGCATATTCTCATGGGGCGCGCGCGCACGGGCAAATCCGAGCGCGTGCTGCGGGAGATCGCCGCGCTCGGTGATTCCTCGCAGCAGATCCTTCTCGTGCCGGAGCACGCCTCGCACGTTGCCGAAATGGATCTCTGCCGCGTCTGCGGCGATACCGCCTCGCGCCATGCCGAGGCGCTGACTTTCAAGCTGCTCGCCTCGCGCGTGCTCTCACTCTGCGGCGGCAGTGCGGACGTGACGCTGGACGCGGGCGGCAAGCTGCTGACGCTCCAGCGCACGCTGACGGAGCTTGCGCCCTCGCTGACGGTCTATCGCCGCCCCTCGCAGCGCGCGGCGTTCCTCGAGAGCCTGCTCGCCGCGCTGGAGGAGCTTCAGGCGTATGCCGTCGCGCCCGAGACGCTTGCGGAAAAGGTCGCGGACCTCGACGGGGAAAGCGGCGACAAGCTGCGAGACCTCGCGCTGGTTTACGGCGTATACCTTGCCAAGCTGAACGCGCCGGGGCGCGATGCGCGCGACGCACTCGAAAAGCTGGAGGAAAATCTCACCGCCTCCGGCTATATCGACGGTAAGGACGTTTTCCTCGACGGCTTTTCCTATTTCACGGGGCGCGAGCGGAATATCCTGCGTATCCTGCTGCGGCGGGCGCGCAGCGTGACCGTCACGCTGCTGGGCGACACGCGCGACCGCGAGCTGTTCGAGCAGAGCCTTCGCGTGCGGGAGCAGCTGTACGCGCTCGCGCGCGACGCGGGCGCCGTCTGCGAGGAGGAAACGCTCGAAGCGGGGGAGGAGCGCAGCGCGCTCGACCATATCGAGCGCTGCTTTTTCGGCACGGCGCGGCGCTGGGAGCGGGAGACGGATGCCGTCGCGCTCTGCGAGGCGTCCACGGCTTACGGCGAGTGCGAGTGGGTCGCGTCGCAGATCATGGAGCTTGTGCGCGAGCAGGGCTACCGCTACCGGGAGATCGCCGTCACCGCGCGCGAGCTCGACGCTTACGCCGGCACGCTGGAGACTGTCTTCGCGCGCTGCGGCATCCCGCTCTACTATGCCCACCGCAGCGATATTCTGCGCCGGAACGTGCTGACGCTGCTGCTCGGCGCACTCGACGCCGCGAGCGGCGGCTTTGAATACGAGGACGTGTTCCGCTGTCTCAAGACCGGGCTTGCGGGGCTGAGCGCGGAGGAATGTGACGTGCTGGAAAATTACGCGCTCAAGTGGGACCTCCGCGGCGCGATGTGGACACGCGAGACGCCGTGGACGGCGCACCCGGACGGCTACGGTGCGGACTGGACGGACGAGAGCCGCGAGCGGCTCGAAACTGTCAACGCGCTGCGCGAGCGGGTGCGGGGACCGTTCCTGCGGCTGCGGCAGGGTGTGGGCGGCAGCGGCGCGGCGGAGAACAAGGTGCGCGCGCTGTACGGCTATCTGGAGGAGATCGGTCTGCCGGAGACGCTGCGGGAGCAGACAGAGCGCCTCTTCGCCGCGGGCGAAGCGCAGCGCGCCGAGGAAACGGCGCAGCTGTGGAGCATCCTCTGCGGCGTGATGGATCAGTTCGTTGAGATACTGGGCGATACCGCGCTCGACGCCGAGGAATTCACCCGCCTTTTCCGGCTGGTGCTGACGCAGTACAGCGTGGGCACGATCCCCGTGACGCTCGACGCGGTGAACCTCTGCGAGATGACGCGCAACGACCGGCACACGGTGCGCGCGCTGTTTCTGCTCGGCGCGAACGACGGCGTGCTGCCCGCGGTCGAGAGCCGCGGCGGTGTGCTGTGCGACGAGGACAGGGAGGAGCTCGAGCGGCGCGACATCTTCCTCGCGCCCTACGGCATGGAGCGCTTCCGCTTTGAGATACAGAACCTCTATGCCGCGCTTGCTCAGCCGACGGAGAAGCTGACGGTGTCCTACCCTGTGGCTGACTGCAAGGGAGCGGAAAAGCGCCCCTCCTTCGTCGTCGGGCGTATCGCGCGGCTCTGCCCGACGGTGCGGCTCCGGCATGAGTGTGATGACGCGGGCTGCCGGCTCTCGTCGGAGATCGCCGCGCTCGAATACGCGGGCGGGCATATCGGCGGCGCGCTCTGGCGATGGTTCGAGCAGAGAAACGACCCGCGCCTTGCCGCGATGGAGCGCGCGTCGCACTATACGCGCGGACGGCTCTCGGCGGACGCGGTGCGCGCTCTCTACGGCAGCACGCTGACGCTCTCGGCTTCGCGCATGGACAAGGCGCGCTCCTGCCACTTTGCGTACTTCATGCGCTACGGCCTGCGCGCGAAGGAGCGCACGGGCGCGGGCTTCGACGCGCCGCAGATCGGAACCTTCGTCCACGACGTGATGGAGCGTACGCTGCGCCAAGCGAGGGAGCGCGGCGGGCTGCGGGAGCTTTCACCGGACGCGCTGCACGCGCTCGTGCGCGCGTCGATCGGGGAGTATATCAGCGCCTCGCTGCCCGACCTTGAGGAAAAGACCGCGCGCTTCCGCTACCTGTTCCGCCGCCTGTGCGACACGGTGGAGCGCATCATGGACGAGGTGGCAGAGGAGCTCCGGTGCTCGGACTTTGAGCCGCTGGCGTTCGAGCTTGCCTTCGGACCCGATGGGCAGCTGCCCGCCATCACCGTTTCCGAGGGCGGGAACACCGCCCGCGTCGTCGGCAAGGTCGACCGCGTGGACGGCTGGCTGCACGACGGGAGGCTGTATCTGCGCGTCGTGGACTACAAGACCGGCAAGAAGAGCTTTGACCTCGCCGAGCTGCGCTATGGGCTGGGGCTGCAAATGCTTTTGTATCTCTTTGCGCTGTCCGAGCGGGGACAGACGCTGTTCGGGCACGAGATCGTGCCTGCCGGTGTGCTCTATACGCCCGCGCGCGAGCCGCTGCTGCGCTGCCCGCGCGACACGCCCGACGAGGCGATCAAGCGGGCGCTGAAAAAGGAGCTGCGGCGCAGCGGGCTGGTGCTGGGCGAGCCGGACGTGCTGCGCGCGATGGAGCACAGCGCGCTGGAAACGCCCTGCTATCTGCCCGTTGCTGTGAAGAAGGACGGCGCGCTGACGGGCAGCCTTGCCACGGCGGAGCAGCTCGGCAAGCTGTCGAAATACGTCGATCATCTGCTGCGTGAGATCACGGGAGAGGTCTTCGCGGGGAACATCGACGCCGACCCCTGCGCCCGCACCCCGCAGCAGTCGAGCTGCACCTACTGCGAATTTGCGCCGGCGTGCCACTTTGAAAACGGCAGGGGCGGCGACCATATCGAATATATCCGCGCCACCGGGGGCGAGGAATTCTGGAACTACATCGACGAGGTGAACGGAAAGGGGGCGCACAGCGATGGCTGAAACGCTGACGCGCGAACAGCAGGCGGCGGTGGACAGCCGGGGGCGCAGCCTGCTCGTCTCCGCCGCGGCGGGCTCGGGTAAGACGAAGGTGCTCGTCGAGCGGCTCTTTTCCTATGTCGAGCGCGAGGGCGCGGATCTCGACGATTTTCTCATCATCACCTATACGCGCGCCGCGGCGGGCGAGCTGCGCGGCAAGATCGCCAAGGCGCTCAACGAGCGGCTGGAGCGCGCACCGGAGGATCTGCACCTGCGCCGCCAGCTCCTGCGCGTCTACCGCGCGGACATCAAGACGGTGGACGCCTTCTGCACGGCGCTGCTGCGCGAGAACTGCCACCTACTCGGCGAAGATGCGCGCGGTCACGCCCTGCGTCCGGACTTCCGCGTACTGGACGAGGGCGAGGCGCAGACGATGCGCGAGCGCGTGCTAGCGCGCACGCTTGAGGAGTTCTACGACGGGCTGGACGAGGGCGGCGCGCTGCTGGCGGACACGCTCGGCGCGGGCAGGGACGACGCCGCGCTCGAGGAGCTGGTGCTTGAACTGCACGCGAAATTGCAGGCGCAGCCCCGCGAGAAAGAATGGCTCGACGCGCAGCGCGCGCTCTGGCGCGAGGTGCCGCGGCACATCGAGGATACGCCCTACGGAAAGCTCCTGCTGGGCGAGGTGCGCCGCAAGGCGCTCCACTGGCGTTCGCTGCTGCGGGAGGCGGCGCGGGAGATGGAGGAAAACGCCGCGCTGAGCGCGAAGTACGCCCCCGCGTTCCTCGACGTGTCCGCGCAGCTCGAAGCGCTCGCGGCAAAGACGGAGCGGGGCTGGGAGGACGCGCGCGGCGTGAGCGTCGCGTTCCCGCGGCTCGCAGCCGTGAAGGACAGCGACGGCGGCGAGCTCAAGTCCCGCATGAAGAGCCTTTGGGACGGCTGCAAGGCGGCGGTCAAGGGCTTTTCCGAACTGTTTGCCGCGTCATCGGCCGAGGCGGCGGACGATCTGCGCGCGATGGCACCCGCCATGCTCGCGCTCATCGACCTGACGGAGATCTTCTCCCGCAGGTACGGCGAGGAAAAGCGCAGGCGCAACTGCGCCGACTTCTCCGACCAGGAGCACGAGGCGATCCGCCTGCTCCTCGGGGAGGACGGCGCGCCGACGGAGCTTGCGCGGACCGTGAGCAGCCGCTACCGTGAGATCATGGTCGACGAGTATCAGGACACGAACGAGGTGCAGAACCGCATCTTCGACGCGGTCTCCCGCAATGGGGAGAATCTTTTCACCGTCGGCGACGTGAAGCAGAGCATCTACCGCTTCCGGCTCGCCGACCCGCACATTTTCCTGTCGCATTACAGCGCATGGCAGGCGCTTGCGGACGCGGCGGAGCACCAGAGCGCAAAGCTGCTGCTCTCGCGCAATTTCCGCTCGCGCAGGGAGGTGCTGGAGGCGGCGAACTTCGTCTTTTCCAATATCCTTTCGGCGGAAATGGGCGAGATGGACTACGGGGAGGACGAGCGGCTGCGCCCCGGCGCGGACTATCCCCCACGCACGGACTGCGGCACGGAATTTCACCTGCTCGACCTGCCGGTGCAGAGCGGGGAGGAGCGCGTGCGCGCGAGCGAGGCGGAGGCGGCGTTCGTCGCGGACTACATCGCGGATCTGCTGTCAAGTGGTTTTGCTATACAGGACGACGCGACCCGCTCCCCTCGTCCCGCGCGGCAGGAGGATATCGTGATCCTGATGCGCTCGCCGCGCACGCGCCTTGCGGACTATCGCCGCGCGCTGGAGGCGCGGGGGCTTCGCTGTGCCGCGGACGCGGACGGCGACTTCTTCGCGCAGATGGAGATTGCGGTGCTGTTCGCCTTTTTGCAGGTGATCGACAATCCGCGGCAGGATGTGCCGCTCATTTCGGTGCTGCGCTCGCCGCTGTTCGGCTTCACGCCCGACGAGCTGGCGCAGCTGCGCGCGAAGCATCGTACGGGTGATTTTTACGATGCGCTGCTTGCCGATGATGGGGCGCGCAGCACCGGCTTCCTTGAAACGCTGCGCGCCCTGCGTGAGCGCGCGCGGGATCTGAGCGTGCGCGAGCTGCTCGGCGAGCTGTTCCGCCGCTGCAACGTGCTCGGTGTATTCGGCGCGATGCCCGGCGGCGCGGAGCGCAGGGAAAACCTGCTCGCCTTTCTGGAGCTGAGCGAGGAGTTCGAGCGCGCGGGGCATCAGGGGCTGTTTGCCTTCGTCGGCGCGCTGCGCGAGCAGCTGGAGCGCGGCGAGGCGGACGCGCCGCGCGCGGCGCAGGAGAGCGGCGGCGTGCGTATCATGTCGATCCATAGGTCCAAGGGACTTGAGTTCCCAGTGGTGATCCTTGCCGACCTTGCGCGCCGCTTCAGCAATATGGACTTTCAAAGCTCGGTGCTCGTCCACCCGCAGCTCGGGCTCGGTCCCGTCTGCGTGGACGCGAAGCGCCGGATCCGCTATCCTACCGCCGCGCGGCAGGCGATCGAGCGCGTACTGCGCCGCGAAGCCAAGGCGGAGGAGCTGCGCGTGCTCTACGTTGCGATGACGCGCGCGAAGGAAAAGCTCGTTCTGGTACATACGCAGTCGAACGCGGCGAAGCGCACGGCGGATCTGCTGGCGATCAGCTCCTGCCCCGTGCTGCCCGAGGCGGTGGACGAGGGGAAGTGTCTCGGCGACTGGCTGATGCTGCCGCTTTTGCAGCGCAGCGAAGCGGGCGCGCTGCGCGCGCTCGCGGGGCAGAACGGAGCGGGGCGCGTCTTCACCGAGGAAGCGCCGTGGACGGTGCGCGTACACGATGCGCTGTCCTCACTCGCACCGCGGGAGGAAACGCGCCCGGCGGACGAGGAACTGGAGCAGGCGGAGAAGCCGGCGGATATTTCCGCGCTCGACTACCGCTATCCCTACGCCGCGCAGACGACCTTTCCCGCCAAGCTTACGGCGACGCAGCTCAAGGGGCGCGCGCTGGACGCGGAGATCAGCGAGAACGCCGCGCTGCCGCCGCGCCTGCGAAGCCTTGCGAAACCGAAATTTCTAACCGGAGAAACGGCGCTCTCCGGCGCCGAACGCGGCACGGCGATGCACCTTGCACTGCAATACCTCGACATCTTCCGTCCCGCGGACGGGGAGAGCGTCCGCGCGCAGCTTGAGACGCTTCGCGCGCAGCGCAAGCTGACGGACGCGCAGGCGGCTGCCGTAGACGTGCCCGCGCTGCTCCGGTTTCTCCAAAGCCCGCTTGCCGCGCGCCTTCGCGCGAGCGGGCGTGTCGAGCGCGAGTACCGCTTTTCACTGCTGCGTCCCGTGCGCGATTTCGCGCCCGTCGATGCGGACGACGCGGTGCTGCTTCAGGGCGTGGTCGACTGCTTCTTTGAAGAGGACGGCGAGCTGGTCGTCGTCGATTTTAAGACCGACCGTATCACGCGCGCGGAGCTTGCCGGGCGCGCGGAGCATTACCGGGCGCAGCTCGAAGCGTATTCTACGGCGCTTTCGCGCGTAACAGGGAAGACGGTCAGGGAAAAGGTGCTGTACTTCTTCGCCGTCGGCGAGGAAGTGCGGCTGTGAGGAACGACAGGGCAAAAGAAAAAGGCGTCCGCACGCACCGTGCGGACGCCTTTTTATGTTAAGATCAGGAAAACGCGGCGCTCCCGCCGTCAGACGGACGCGCCCTGCGGGTGCTCCTCCGCCCAGAGCTTGTCCGCCTCGCCCTTCCAGCAGGCGGCGTAGGACTCGCACTTGCTGCACAGGTGCTCCGCGCTCTCGGGCGCTTCCAGATCGGTAGAGTGCGCGCCCGAGCGGGCGACTATCTGCGGCAGGATCTCCGGATTCTCCAGCATCGGGCAGGGACGCAGATGGTTGCCGTTGAAAGGCTGACCCTTGCGGTACTCAAGGAACAGCGGCTGCTGCAAGCATTCGAGGAAGCTCTTTTCGCGGATATTCGCGCCGGAGTAGTGGATGAAAACGCAGGGTTCCACATCGCCCGCGGCGTTGATGTGGCAGTAGAGCTTCCCACCCGCAATGCAGCCGCCGGTGAACTCGCCGTCGTTCTGGAAGTCGATGGCGAAGATCTCCTTGCCGCCGGTGAGACCGCGGATCTCGCGCACGCGGTCCTTCATATAGGCGCGCTGCTCCGGCGTGAGCAGCAAATCGGTCGTTGCGCCCATGCCGACGGGCATGTAGTGGAAATACCACGCGAAATAGCAGCCCTTGGAGATGAGCAGGTCGAGGAACTCATCGCTCGTGACGACCTTGTAGTTCTTCGCAGTGTAGCAGATGGATACGCCGAAGGGGATATGGTTCTCGTGCATGAGGTCCATCGCCGCGAGCGCCTTTTCAAAATGCCCCGCGCCGCGGCGCCCATCGTTGGCGTCCTCGAAGCCCTCGATGCTCACCGAGACGATGAAGTTGCCCACGCGCTTGAGCTCGTCGCAGAAGGACTGGTCGATGAGCGTGCCGTTCGTGAAGGCGTGGAAAGCAATGTCGCGATGCTTCTCGCACAGGCGGAGAATGTCCGCCTTGCGCATGAGCGGCTCGCCGCCGGTGAAGAGGCAGGCGTGTGTGCCCAGTTCCTTGCCCTCGGTCAGCACGCGGTCCATCTCTTCAAACGTGAGGTTCTGCCGGTGACCGTATTCCGCCGCCCAGCAGCCCGCGCAGCGCATATTGCACGCGCTCGTCGGATCCATGAGGACGATCCATGGGATATTGCAGCCGTACTTCTCGGCGTTCTTCTGCGCCTGCTGATAGCCGCGGAAGCCACCCTCGTAAGCGGCGGCGGTCAGGAAAGTCTTGAGGATATACGGGTCGCACTCGCGCAGCAGACGGTCGGCATAGCGCGCCCACTTGCCGTTCGGGTCGCCCGCAATCTGATGGAGCATCGCAAAGGTCTCCGGCGTCCAGACGCTTGAGTGAATCTTCTGCACCATGTCTACAAGGTCGTTCGCTGCTGTGCAGACGTCCTTCGTCCGGCTCTTTTTGATGAGCGAATCGAGCATCGCTTCAAACGCTTTCCGCTCGGCGGCGTGGGTGATCTTTTCCGTTACTGTCATGGTTTCCGCATCCTTTCCATGTTTTCCTGATAATAGCATTTCCAACGATGGGGAGCAACAGACAAAAAAGTGAAAATCATGCGATTTTTGAACAGGAAATGGATTTTGCCCAAATAAAATCTGCCGAAAAATGCAGGAAAAGCGGGAGACAGCGTCTCCCGCTTTTCCGATGCGGCAGGATTCAGATGTGGACGACCTTGAGCGCCGTCGGCTCGAAGAGCCCGAGCCGCTTGCCCACGTTGACATACACCTGCGGGTCGCCGCTGGTGCAGATGGTGAAGCTGCCCTTTTTCTGCGGATTGAGCGCGTTCTGTCCGGCAAGATAGTCCTTCACGGCGTTCGCCTGCTCAAGCGCGGGATTGATGAGCTTCATCTCGGGGTAGCACTCATGGAAGTTCTCCTCCACGATGGGGTAGTGCGTGCAGCCGAGGATCAGGTGATCGACCTTCTCGCGCGCGAGGATATTGTCCACCTGCGTGCGGATCTCGGCGTTGATGTCGTTGCGGTTGAAGTCCCCGCGGTCAACGAGCGCGGCGAGCAGGGGAGAACCCTTGCCGACGACCCTGCAATCGGGGTCGCCCTGATGGATCAGCTCGGCGTATTTGCCGGAAGCGACGGTGAACTCCGTTGCGATCAGACCGACGCTTGGGAGCTTTTCGCGGATCACGTACTTTGCCGCCTCCTCGACGATGCTGATGATCTGATAGTCGAAGCAGGGGCGCAGCCGGTCGGCGAGCGTGGAGATCGTATTGCACGCGACAGCCGTGCACTTCACGCCGTTGTCGCCAAGGAATTGGAGCATATGGCTGCTCAGCTCAAAGATCTGGTCGGACGTCTTGTTGCCGTAGGGGCAGTTGGCGCTGTCGCCGAAATAGATGATGTCCTCGCCGGGGAGAATACGCTGCAGCTCGCGTACGACGGTCAGCCCGCCGATGCCGCTGTCCATCACGCCGATGGGATTGCCTGCGTTCAGCATAACGAAAGAACCTCCTATATCTGTTTCTGCGCCTATTGTACCACGGGCGCGGAGAATTTCAAGCATGAAATCTCCCCGACAAAATTTTGCCAAAGATCGGGAAAGGGATTGCAATTTTTCCCGCGCCTGTGTAGAATACTATTTGGTGAAAATTGGGGATTTTTGCGCCCATTCGAAAAAATCGAAGGATTAGAGGGTTAGCAGCGTATGACGATCTTTAATATCATTACCCTTTTCGGCGGTCTCGCCCTGTTCCTGTACGGAATGCAGCTGATGGGCGACGGGCTGAAGAAGGGCTCGTCCGACGCGTTCAAGCGCGCGATGGAGAAGGTGACGAACAACCCGCTGGTCGGCTTCCTGCTCGGTCTCGGCGTGACGGCGGTCATTCAAAGCTCCACGGCGACGATCGTGCTGACCTCCGGCCTTGTCGGCGCGGGCGTGATGACGCTGCACCAGTCCATCGGCGTGATCCTCGGCGCGAACGTCGGCACGACGATGACGGGGCAGATCATCCGCCTGCTGGACGTCAACGCCTCGGAAACGTCGCTGCTGAACTTTTTCAAGCCCTCCACGCTCGCGCCGCTCGCCGCGGTGGTCGGCATCATCTTCCTCATGGCGGTCAAGAGCCGCAAGGCGGACACGATCGGCAGCATTTCGATGGGCTTCGGCATTCTCTTTACGGGATTGCTCAGTATGACCGCGGCGGTCGCGCCGCTCTCGGAGTCGGAGAGCTTTGCCAATATGTTCTACCAGCTCTCCGATAAGCCCGTGCTCGGCTTCCTGCTCGGCACCGGCGTTGCTTTCCTGCTGCAAAGCTCGTCGGCGACCATCGGTATCCTCCAGGCGATCTCCATGACCGGCGCGCTGACCTTTTCCTCTGTTTACGCCATCATCATCGGCGTCAATATAGGCGACTGCGTGACCACCGCCATCGTCTGCTCCATCGGCTCCAAGGCCGACGCCAAGCGCACGGGCGTGATCCATATCCTCTTCAACATCGCGGGCTCGCTGCTCATCATTCTCGGCATCGTCGTCCTGCGCCTGACGGGCGTGCTCGACCCGCTGTGGGACAAGGTACTCACCTCCGGCGGCATCGCCAATGTCCACTCGATCTTCCGCCTGGTCACGGCGGTCACGCTGCTGCCCGTGTGCGGCAGGTTCGAGACGCTCTCGCGCCGCCTCGTCAAGGACGATGTGCGCCTTGGCGAGAACGTCGATCACGAGCTGTCCCTCCTCGACGAAAAGTTCTATTCCTCGCCCGCCATCGCGCTCTCCGGCGCGGCGGAGGCGATCACCACCATGGCGCGCCTTGCGCGCACGGGTGTGCTGAACGCGATGGACGTGCTGGACAAGTACGACAAGCACACCGTTGACGTCATCAACGAAAACGAGGAGCATATCGACAAGCTTGCCGACCATGTGGACAACTATCTGATCCGCCTGTCGCCGCACGTTCCCACGGGGCACGGCAACGACCTGCTGAACTATTATATCCAGTGCTTCGGCGAGTTTGAGCGCATCGGCGACCACGCCGTCAACCTGACGGAGAACGCGCAGGAGTTTATCGAGCGCAGCGCCAGCCTTTCGCCCGTGGCGCACCGGGAGCTTGCGGTGCTGAAGGAGGCGCTCGAGGAGATCCTCGGCTATACCTACAGCGCCTTCGCTGCAACGGATTACGAAGCCGCGCGCAGGATCGAGCCGGTGGAGGAGGTCGTGGACGACCTCGTCGCCACGCTGCGCACGAATCATATCCGCCGCCTGCGCGACGGGCAGTGTACCGTCTACGCGGGGCTTACGTTCCTCGATATTCTCGTCAACGTCGAGCGCATTGCCGACCAATGCTCCAACGTCGGCGTGTTCACGCTCTCGATGTTCGACCGGAGCATTATGAACAACCACCACGACTATATCCACGAGCTGCACCAGGGCAAGGACCCAAACTTCAACCGCGCCTATCAGGAGACGCACGACAAGTACTTCGGTGAGCTTGCGCAGATAGAGCGGTAAACAGCGTGAAAACGACAGGAGAGCCTGCCGCCGCGATCACTCGTGGCGGTAGACTTTTTTGTTGTCCAGCGCGAAGATGCGCGGGCTGAACTCGCCCGGCTTGAGCGGCTCAAGCGCCGCGCGGTAGATCTCCATGCGGCTATCGATCTGGTCGATGAGCGAGAGCAGCTCCGCCTCGGCGCACTGGGGCAGCACCGCCGCGCCAAATTCCGGCTCGCCGTGGTGCGAGAGGATCAGGTGCTGCAGCAGCATGGACTTCTCCTCCGGGATACCGAGCTGCGCGGCGATCTCCGCCGCCTCCTGCGCGCCCATGACGAGGTGACCGAGCAGCTGCCCGTGCGCGGAATAGTCCGTCACGAGCCCGAGCGCGGAGAACGTGAACTCCCGCTCCTTGCCGAAGTCGTGCAGCAGCGTACCCGCCAGCAGCAGGCTGCGGTCGATCGTGCCGGCGTACTGCGCGGCGAGGAAATCGGCAAGGCGCAGCATATTGAGCGTGTGCATCAAAAGCCCGCCGAGGAAGCCGTGGTGCACACTCTTGGCGGCGGGAATAGCGCGGAGCGCCTCCCCATGGCGGCGCAGCAGCTCCTCACACACGGCGCGGTAGTCGCCGTCGGAGATGGACGCGGTCAGGCGCTCCACCTCAGCGAAGGCGGCGCCGCGGTCGATGGGGGCGACGGGTACGAGACGGGAAACGTCCACATTGTCCCCCGCAGCGGCAAGGCGCAGCCGGTCGATCGTGAGCTGCAAGGCGCCGCGATACTCCGAAACGCTGCCGCGCACCTTGACGGCTTTCCCCGCGTCTCCCTCGCCGACGGGACCGCTGTAATCCCAGACCTTCGCCTCGATCGCACCGCTCGCGTCGGCAAGCACGGCGCTGAGAAACGGCTTGCCGCTCGCCGTCACCTTGGAGACGGCGGACTTCAGCAGATAAAAGCCTTCCACGTCCATGCCGCGCGCCATGCGCGCGACGGGCAGTTCATATTCCATACGGGACCTCTTTCCCGCCCGCCGACGGCGGGCGCTTTTTTGTCGGGAGCATTATACCACAGCGGACAGGAAAACGCACGGGGAAATTTCAGCGCCGGACGAGCGTGCGCTCCAGCCAGTCCTTCCCGTCGGTGAAGCGCGCGACGATGAAGGATACCACATAGTCGCCCGCGGAGTTGATCATCGTCGCAGGCGGATCGACGAGGTTGCCGATCGTGACCGCGATGGGGTAGGCGACCGCCATCTGCTCGGGGAAAAAGAGCGAGCAGATGATATATTCGCCGATGTACCCGCCGCCGGGGATCCCGCTCATGGCGACCGAGCTGAACACCGCCACCAGCAGGATCTTGACGAACAGTCCCGTGCCCTCGAACGGGATGCCGAATACGCCGAAAAGGAACGCAATCTTCAGCACGCAGCTGAAGCACGAGCCGTCCATGTGCATCGTCGCGCCCAGCGGCAGCACGAGGTCGGACACCTCGCGCGGCACGCCGCTGTCCTCCGCGGCTTCGAGATTCGTCGGAATGGTCGCAACGGACGAGCAGGTCCCCAGCGCCGTGACCGCGGGGCGCAGGATGTGCCGCCGCATCACGCGCACGCCGTCCCGTCCACCGCCGAAGCGCGCGTAGAGAGGGAAGGCGATCAGCGCGTAGGCAAGGCAGAGCGGATAGTATACCAGCATCGCCCGCCCGTATGCCGCGGTGATCTGCGCGCCGTAGGTCGCCACGAGCGAGGCGAAAAAGCCGAAGAACGCCACGGGCGCGTAGTAAGACACCAGCGAGACGACCTTGAGCAGGCAGTTCGTCATGTCCTGAAGGACCCGCGCCGTCAGGCACTCCGGCCCGCCGCTGAGATTTACGCCGAAGCCGGTGAGCAGCGAGAAGACGATCAGCGGCAGCATCGCCCGCCGCGAGAGCAGCGCGGCGAAGTCCTCCACGGTGAAGAAGTTGACGATCAGCTGCGCAAGCCCGGTCTGCTCGTCAATCGTACCCGCCGCCGCGTGCTCCCACGGCACGGGCACCGGTGGGAAAAGCTGCATAAAAACGAGCATGATCGCCGCGGCGATCAGTCCCGTGACGACAAAGACCGTGAGCGTCACGCCCATGATCCTGCCCGCGCGGGCGGGGCTTTTCATGCACGCGACCGAGCTTGCGAGCGAGCAAAACACCAGCGGCACCACGATGCAGAACATCAGGTTGATGAAGATGGCGCCCAGCGGGGCGAGACAGACCGCCTGCGGCCACAGCGCGCCGAGGAGACAGCCGAGCACAATGGCGAGCAGCATCGCGCCCAGCAGCCCGTAGGTGCGGAAAAATGAACGAGACATAACAGTTCCTCCCTTAAAAAGCTGCGTTCATCATACTATAGCGGGAGGACTTGACCGAATATGCAAAAAAAAGGCGCGTCCCGCAGGGGACGCGCCCTTTCCGCGCTTATTCCAGCTCGAACGCGCCGGTGTAGAGCTGATAGTATGTGCCCTTTTCGGCGATGAGCTTTTCGTGGCTGCCGCGCTCGATGATGCGGCCATGGTCGAGCACCATGATCACGTCAGCGTTCTTGACCGTTGACAGACGGTGCGCGATGACGAACACCGTGCGCCCCTCCATCAGCTTATCCATGCCGCGCTGCACGATGGCCTCGGTGCGCGTGTCGATGGAGGACGTCGCCTCGTCGAGGATCATCACGGGCGGGTCGGCGACCGCCGCGCGCGCGATGGCGATGAGCTGGCGCTGCCCCTGCGAGAGGTTCGCGCCGTTGTTGGATAGCTCGGTGGCGTAGCCCTGCGGCAGGCGGGTGATGAAATCGTCCGCGCCCGCGAGCTTCGCCGCGGCGATGCACTCGTCGTCCGTTGCGTCGAGCTTGCCGTAGCGGATATTGTCCATCACCGTGCCGGAGAAGAGGTTCGTATCCTGCAGAACGATGCCGAGACTGCGGCGCAGCTCCGCCTTCCGGATGGTGTTGATGTTGATGCCGTCGTAGCGGATCTTGCCGTCGTCGATGTCGTAGAAGCGGTTGATGAGATTGGTGATGGTCGTTTTGCCCGCGCCGGTCGCGCCGACGAAGGCGACCTTCTGCCCGGGCTCTGCGTAAACGCTCACGTCGTGCAGGATCTCCTTGCCCTCCTCATAGCCGAAGTCCACGTCGATCAGGCGCACGTCGCCGCGCAGCTCGCGGTACGAAACGCTGCCGTCGTCGTTGGGCTTTTTCCATGCCCAGTGCCCGGTGTGCCGGCCGCTCTCGGTGATCGTGCCGTCGGGCGCGATGTCCGCGTCCACGAGCGTCACGCAGCCCTCGTCCGTCTCCGGCGTCTCGTCGATGAGGGAGAACACGCGCTGTGCGCCCGCGCCCGCCATGACGATCAGGTTGATCTGCTGGGAGAGCTGGTTTACGTTGCCGGTGAACTGCTTCGCCATGTTCAGGAACGGCACGAGGATAGAGATATCCAGCGCCTTCCCCGAGAGGCTGACGTTCGGCAGCCCGATCAGCAGGAACACGCCGCCCACCAGCGCCAGCGTGACGTACAAGAGGTTGCCGATGTTGCCGATGATGGGACCGAGCACGCTCGCGTAGGCGTGGGCGCGGAAGCTGTCCTCATACAGCGCGTCGTTGATCCGGTCGAACTCCTCGGTGGAGCGCTGCTCGTGACAGAAGACCTTGACGACCTTCTGCCCCGTCATCGTCTCCTGGATATAGCCCTCCGTCCTGGCGACGGCTTTCTGCTGGCGCAGGAAGTACTTGGCGCTGCCGCCGCCCACGCGCTTGGTGACGGCGACCATCAGCACGATGCCGAGCACCAGCACGAGCGTCAGCCACACGCTGAAATACAGCATGATGGAGAACACCGCCAGCACGATCGCGCCGGACTGGATAAAGGCGGGAATGGACTCGTCGACAAGCTGGCGCAGCGTGTCGATATCGTTGGTGTAGAAGCTCATGATATCGCCGTGCTGGTGCGTGTCGAAATAGCGGATGGGAAGATCCTGCATCTTGCCGAACATCTCCTGCCGGAGCTTGTTGAGAAAGCCCTGCGTCATATAAGCCATGATTTGCTTGGAGACGAGAATGGCGATGACCGAGAGCGTGTAAAGCACGATCAGCAGCGTGAACAGCGGGACGAGCTCCGCCTTGGCGGCAGCCCAGTCGCGCGCGACGTACCACCGCTCGATGACCTCGATGATGTTCTGCGTGAACAGCGACGGGATCGCTGAGACGATGGAGGAGAACAGGAAGCAGGCGAACGTCAGCGGGGCGAGCACGGGGTAGTAGGAGAAGAGCTTTTTCACCGTGCGCCCCAGCATGGCGATGTTGGCTGCGCCGTCGCCCGGACGGCGGGAGTTTTTAACATCATGCTTCATCTCCGTCACCTCCGTTCGTCTGGGATTCGTAGACCTCGCGGTAGATTTCGCTTGAACCCATGAGCTGTTCGTGCGTGCCCATGTCGGCAATGCGCCCGTTGTCCATGACGAGGATCAGATCCGCGTCCTGCACGGAGGCAACACGCTGGGCGATGATAATTTTCGTCGTCTCGGGGATATAGGCGCGGAAACCCGCGCGGATCAGCGCGTCGGTGCGCGTATCGACCGCGCTGGTCGAGTCGTCGAGGATCAGAATCTTCGGCTTTTTGAGCAGCGCCCGGGCAATGCACAGCCGCTGCTTCTGCCCGCCGGAGACGTTCGTGCCGCCCTGCTCGATGTAGGTGTCGTACCCGTCGGGGAAGGAGCGGATAAACTCGTCCGCCTGCGCGAGACGGCACGCCTCGACCATTTCCTCGTCGGTGGCGTTTTCACTGCCCCAGCGGAGATTGTCCTTGATCGTGCCGGAGAACAGCACGTTCTTTTGCAGCACGACGCTCACCGCGCCGCGCAGCGCCTCAAGGTCGTACTCACGCACATCTCTGCCGCCGACCTTCACGCAGCCCTCGCTCACGTCGTAAAGGCGCGGAATGAGCTGCACGAGCGTCGATTTGCTCGACCCCGTGCCGCCGAGGATGCCGACGGTCATGCCGGAGCCGATGTGCAGGTTGATGCCCTGAAGCGCGAACTTCTGCGCCTGCGCGGAGTATTTGAAGCTGACGTTCTCAAAGTCGATGGAGCCGTCCTTCACCTCCGTGACAGCCTGCGCGGGACTTTCCAGCGCGGGCTGCTCGCTCAGCACCTCGCAGATACGCACGAACGATTCGTACGACATCGTCAGCATCACGTAGATCATCGAGATCATCATCAGCGCCATCAGGATCTGCATACCGTAGGTCAGCATGGCGGAGAGCTGTCCGACGTCGATGGTCGCGCCGCCGCTCTCGACGATGAGCTTCGCGCCCACGAAGAG
Organism: Alistipes onderdonkii; assembly: GCA_963612845.1. Taxonomy (GTDB): domain Bacteria; phylum Bacillota; class Clostridia; order Oscillospirales; family Oscillospiraceae; genus Hominicoprocola. The sequence continues at coordinate 8,710 of CAVDWO010000008.1, read as the reverse complement.
AATGAACACCATGTTGAAGTACACGCAGAACTGCATCAGCGGGTTGGTGAGCGCCACCATGCGCTCGGCGTAGGTGAAGTCCTTCGTGATGGCGGAGGACGCGGTGCCGAACTTCTGCTTTTCGTAGTCCTCGCGCGCAAAGCCCTTGACTACGCGCATCGCGCGCACGTTCTCCTCAACGGATTCGTTGAGCCGGTCGTACTTGCGGAACACCGCGCGGAACGCGGGCATCGCCTTGCGGGCGATGAGGATCATTCCGGCGATGAGCACGGGGACGATGATCACAAAGGTCGCCGCCAGCGCACCGCCCATGAGATACGCCATGATGATCGAGAAAAGGAACAGCAGCGGCGAGCGCACGGCGATGCGGATGCACATCATGAACGCCATCTGCACGTTGCTGATGTCGGTGGTCATGCGCGTGACGAGAGAGGCGGTGGAGAATTTGTCGATATTCTCAAACGAAAAGCTCTGCACGCGCGCAAAGACGTCGTGCCGGACGTTTCTGGCGAAGCCCGCGCTGGCTTTCGAGCCGAAGTAGCCGCCGAGCGCGCCGCAGCCGAGCGAGATGAGCGACATCAGCACCAGGATCAGCCCTGCGCGCACGATGCCGTCCAGCGCCGCGCCGTCCTTGACCTCGTTGATCAGATCCGCCGTGTAGAACGGGATCAGCACCTCGATGGCGACCTCGCCGACCATGCACAGAAGCGTCAGGATCGTCGGCTTTTTATACTCACGGATACATTTTGCAAATTGCCGGACCATATTCATCGGCATCATTCTCCTTTCTTTTGGGACGCGCAGGGCGGCTTGATGTCGCCGTGCCGCCGGAGCTGCGCGCAGAAGATCTCGTGCATCGTGCCGAGTGCCGCGCAGAAGCGCTCGCGCTCGTCCTCGGTCAGTTCCTCAAAGAAGCGGCGGTACGGCGCCGCGTCCTGTTCGAGAAACTGCTGCACGTATTCGTCCGCCCGCTCCGTCGGCCGCAGGCGGATCACGCGCCGGTCACCCGGGTCGCTCAACCGCTCGGCGAAGCCGCCGTCCACGAGCCTGTCCACGATCTTGCTCATCTGCTGCTTGGGCATACCGGCAAGGTTCGCCAGCTCCGTCATCGTCATGTTCCCGTCGTGGCGGCGCAGCGTTTGCAGGCAGTAGTACATATCAAGGCTCACGCCCTCGTTCAGCATCCGCTTGAACGGGCGGGCAAACCAGTAGTGCCACGGGGGGATAATGTCGAGCAGCAGCTCTTGGATCTCATTGGGGCGCATGAACCGTCCTCCTTTCGACAGATAATAAATATTTGCTGACTGTCAATACAAAACAACAGTAGGTATAGTACAACAATAAAAACGAAATTGCAAGAGCCGGTTTGTGAATTTTTTGCGAAGAATTGTGCCGGCAGCTCGTGCTGCCGGCGCAGGCGTCAGGGCTTGAATCTTACGTTGTTCCGCACGCTCCGCTCGGGGCGTGGACGGTCAAGGTATGCGCGGAGCAGCGCACTGATCTGACCGCGCGCGGACTCGACCTCGGCATGGAAGGCGCGCGCGGAGACGCGCTCGGCGCCGTGTCCGAGGATAATGACCTGCTCAAGCCCGTCGGAGGTGGCGACGCGCACGCGCCGCTCGCGGCGCAGCTCGTAGGTCGCGCGCTCGATGTAGGCGTCGGCGGTCTCGGCTTCCTTGGTGTAAACGACCTTCACGCCGTGTACCGTCTGCACGCTGCCGGCGCCGCCCTTGACCTTGTAGGCGTCGAACACCGCGATGACGCGGCACTTGCGGAAGCCCTGGTAGTTCGCCAGTATGTCGATCAGCGCGCCGCGCGCGGCGTCCACGTCTTGCGCGGCAAGCGATTTCAGCTCGTCCCACGCAAAGATGATGTTGTAGCCGTCCACAAGCAGATATTCCGTCTCCCCAGTGTGCAGCGTCACGCGGTAGTCGTCGGAGAGCTGCGAGCGTGCGGGGCGCTTCGCCGGTTCGAAGGCGCGGCGCTCGACCTTGCCGTAGGTGCGCTCGAAGATGCTTTGCAGTTCCCTGTCCTGCTCAAAGGAGCCGCCGGACGCGCCGCGGCGGGGGAGGGGGGCATCATCTTCCCCTGCGTCCCCGCCGCCGGGGCGCAGTCCGCTGTCGCAGTGGACGCGCAGCGGCACCTCGTTCCATGGGACGGTGACGCTGCCGCCGTGATCGCAGAAGACGGAGGACGAGGGATTGTCCGTGTCGCGCTCGGCGTCGTAGCCGATGGCGGCGGTGACCTCCTCCTGATTTCGGCACACATCGTACCCGCGCACGGCGCAGCTAAGCTGCCCGCGCCCGCGTGTATACGCCGCCACGTCCGCGAAGTAATCGCGCAGACCGCTCACGGGCGCAAAGCCCGTGAGCACGGCGCTGTTCCCCTCGCTCTGCGGCGGCTCGACCGTGCCGCCCATGCTCTGGAGATCGGTCATCGCGCGCCCGACGCACTCGGGCGGCACCTCAAGGCGGAAGTCATAGTACGGCTCAAGCAGCATGCTCTCCGCCTGCATCAGCCCCTGCCGCACGGCGCGGTACGTCGCCTGGCGGAAGTCCCCGCCCTCGGTATGCTTCAGGTGCGCACGCCCCGCGACGAGCGTGAACTTCACGTCCGTCAGCGGCGAGCCGGTCAGCACGCCCGCGTGCTCGCGCTCAAGCAGATGCGTGAAGATCAGCCGCTGCCAGTTGAGGTTCAGCGCGTCCGTCGATACGCTCGACGCAAGCCGGATACCGCTCCCGCGCGGGAGCGGCTCCATCAGAAGCTGTACCTCCGCATAGTGGCGCAGCGGCTCGAAATGCCCCATGCCGAGCACGGGGGAGGCGATGGTCTCGCGGTAGACGATCGCGCCCTCGCCGAAGGAAACGGCAAGACCGAAGCGGTCGGCGATCCTGCGGCGCAGGATCTCAAGCTGGATCTTCCCCATGAGCTGCACGTGGATCTGCCCGCAGCGCCCGTCCCACACGATGCGCAGCATCGGGTCCTCTTCCTCCAGTTCTCGCAGCCTTGCGAGCGCACCGTGCGCGTCCGCGCCGTCGGGCAAGAGGAGCCGATAGGTCAGCACCGGCTGTAAGAGCGGGGCGGCGGCTTCGCTCTCCGCGCCGAGCCCGAGACCGACGTAGCTGCGGCTCAGCCCCGTCACGGCGACAACGCTGCCCGCGCCCGCTTCCTCGAGCGTGCGGTATTTGACGCCGGAGTACAGCCGCAGCTGATCGGCTTTTTCGCTGTACTCCCGCCCCTGCGCGGTATAGGTGAGCGGCGCCTTCACGCGCAGCGTGCCGCCCGTGACCTTGAGCCACGTCAGCCGCGCGCCCTGCGCGTCGCGGGAGATCTTGAAGACCCGCGCGCCGAATTCCTCCGGATAGTCCGGCGCGCGCGTGAAGCGCGCGAGCGCGGCGAGGAAGTCCGCTACGCCGTCCAGCTTGAGCGCCGAACCGAAAAAGCAGGGGAAGACCCTTCGCGCCGCGACCAGTCCGGCGATGCGCTCATCGCCGATCGCGCCGCGCTCCAAAAGCTCCTCGAGCGCAGCCTCGTCGCAGAGGGCGAGCGCCTCGTCGCGCTCCTTCATCGGCGCGGAGAAATCGACACATTCCGCGCTCAGCGCGCCCGTGAGCCGCGCCATCAGCGCGCCCTTGTCCGCTCCCGCGAGGTCCATCTTGTTGATGAAAAGGAATACCGGCACTCCGTAGCGCTCCAGCAGCCGCCAGAGCGTGCGCGTGTGGCTCTGCACGCCGTCACTGCCGCTGATGACGAGCACCGCGCAGTCGAGCACGGAGAGCGTGCGCTCCGCTTCGGCGGAGAAGTCGACGTGCCCCGGCGTGTCGAGCAGCGTGAATTCCGTATCGCCCGCCGTCAGCACTGCCTGCTTTGCGAAGATCGTGATGCCGCGCTCGCGTTCGAGCGCGTCGGTGTCGAGGAAGGCATCGCCGTGATCGACGCGCCCCAGCCTCCGCAGCGCGCCGGAAGCGTATAAAAGCCCCTCGGACAGCGTTGTTTTCCCCGCGTCCACATGGGCGAGAATACCGAGGGTGATCTTTTGCATGGCGCGCCTCCGTCGGTGAAAGATAGTGAAAAGTCGAAGCGAACGCGCGGTCCGCTCCGACGTGCCGGGCTGGTACGGGTAGTGGGGGTCGAACCCACACGAATCTCTTCACAGGAACCTAAATCCTGCGCGTCTGCCAATTCCGCCATACCCGCATACACCAATACTATAACATATCCCGCCGCCGCGGGCAAGATTTTATTTGCAATGCGCCTCCCGCCGCCTTATAATGGGGAAAACCGTGTGCAGGAGGGCTTGCCGTGCAGAACGTATTTCCCGATTATTACCCGCGCTTCCGCTGCATCGCAGACCGCTGCCGCCACAGCTGCTGCATCGGCTGGGAGATCGACGTGGACGAGGACTCGCTGGCGTCCTACCGCGCCCTCGGCGGCGCGATGGGCGCGCGCCTGCGCGAGAGCGTCGCGGAGGACGGCGGCGCGCCGCACTTTATTCTCGGCGCGGGCGAGCGCTGCCCGTTCCTGAACGATAAAAACCTCTGCGACCTCATTCTGTACGGCGGGGAGGAGCTGCTCTGCCAGATCTGCACCGACCACCCGCGCTACCGCAGCTTTTTTTCGGAGCGCACGGAACTCGGCGTCGGGCTCTGCTGCGAGGAAGCTGCGCGCCTCATTCTGACAAAGCCCGAAAAGACGGCGCTCATCGTGACGGGCGAGGGCAGGCTCACGGAGGAGGAGACGGCGCTGCTCATGCTGCGCGGTCGGCTCATCGCCGCGGCGCAGGATCGCGAAGCGCCGCTCACGCGGCGCATGGAGCGCATTTTGTCGCTCTGCGGCGCGTGCGTGCCGGATATCCCTCTTGCGCGGTGGGCGGAGTTTTATCTCTCGCTCGAACGCATGGACGAGGCGTGGACGGAGATACTCGGCTCCCTGCGCGCGCACACCGGCGCGCTGCCGCTCGATGCGTTCGCCGCGTACATGAGCGGGCGGGAGACGGAGTATGAGCAGCTGCTCGTCTATTTCCTCTACCGCCACGTGCCCAAGGCACTCGACGACGGGGACGCGGGCGGAAAGGCGGCGCTTGCGGTGCTGTCGGTTCGGCTGCTGTTCGCACTCGGCGCGCTGCACTACCTGCTATACGGCGCGTTCACCGCGGAGGATCAGATCGAGCTGTGCCGCCTTTACAGCGCGGAGGTCGAGTATTCCGACGACAATCTGGACGCGCTCTATGACGCGCTGGCGTGAAAGCCCTCCCGCGCGCCGCTTCCGGCGGGCGCGGGGAAATTTTTACCGCGGGTTGATTTTTATGTAAACCTATGCTATACTGCCCGTGTCGAAACCAGTCGAACGGGCGCGCAGGCGCCGATATCCCGGCAAAGGAGAATGGAACATGAAGTATACGGATCGAAAAAAGCGTCCGCTCGCGGCGCTGCTGGCGCTGTGCCTTGCGCTTACGCTGTGCGTGAGCGCGCTGGCGGACGGAGGAAGCCTGACGGTAGGGGAGCTGGGGCTCCGGCTGATCGAGGAGAGCGAGGGCTTCTACTCCACAAAGTATCTTGACGGCGGCAAGTGGTACATCGGCTACGGTACGCAGTGCGACGAGGACGAATACCCGGACGGCATTACGCAGGAGGAGGCGCAGCGCCTGCTGCTCGAGAAGGTCGAGAAATACGAGGACAAGCTCAACGAATTTTTCGCGCGCTACGGCGTCACGCCGACGCAGGGGCAGTTCGACGCGCTCATCAGCTTCAGCTATAATTTCGGCACGGGCTGGATGAGCGGCACGAGCGACCTTGTCAAGATCGCGCGCGGCGAGATCGAGGCGACGCGCCTTGAAACGGCGCAGGCGTTCGGCGAATGGTGCCACTCGGGCGGTCAGGCGCTCGGCGGACTTGCCGCGCGGCGGCTTCAGGAGGCGTCGCTGTTTCTGGACGGCGACCTCTGGGCGGCGGAGCATGAGTTCTCTTATCTGATCATCAAAAAAGAGGACGGTGTCTCCTACGAGACGGATTTCCGCGTCTATGAGCGCGGCGCGGCGTACGGCGCATTTCCGGCGATGGAAAAGCTCGGCTACCGTTTTACCGGGCTCCAGACGACGGACGGCGACGTGCTGACGGCTGCGAGCACCGCCGGCGACAGCGTGACAACGACGGCGCTGTGGACGCGCAGCAGCTACACCGGCGCCGCTTACAGCGACGTGAAGAAGACGGACTGGTTCTATGATTATGTCATGGAGCTGAGCGAGCAGGGCATCGTCGGCGGAAACGGCGACGGGACCTTCGCCCCCAACCGCGCCACGAGCACGGGCGAGATGCTCAAGCTCGTCCTGCTGGCGACGGGGCATAAGGAGCAGTCCCCCACGGATAAGCACTGGGCGAGCGGCTACGGCACCTACGCGCTCTCCATGGGCTACCTCGCCAGAGAGCAGGCGGAGAAGCTCGACGGTGCCATCAGCCGCCTCGACGTGGCGCGCTTCGCGGCGAAGGCACTGGGCTACGGCGCCTCCAATTCCGCCACACCCTTTGCCGATGTGGACGACGGCTACGTCACGGCGCTCTACGAGGCGGGCGTGTTCATCGGCACGCAGGTCGGCGGGCAGACGTATTTCTACCCCGACAGCAGCATCACGCGCGCCGAGGTCGCCACGATCGTCTACCGCATCTACCGGCTCAGCGAGCTGGACCAGAAGCAGAAGATATACTATAACGACTATACGCTCAACGTGCTCGAGGGCGTTCCGGTGAACAGCTACGACAAGTCGGCGTTCTCCAAGGACGGCAGTGTGATGCGCTACGACGACGGCAGCGTGACCGCGCGGCTCGGCATCGACGTGTCGCAGTATCAGGGCGACGTGGACTGGGCGGCGGTGGCGCGCACCGACGTGGAGTTCGTCATCGCCCGCGTGGGCGGCCGCGGCTATACCGAGGGCAAGATCTATGCGGATACGAAGTTCCACGAATATGCCGACGGCGCGGCAGCCGCCGGGCTTCAGGTGGGCGCGTACTTCTTCTCGCAGGCGATCACAACGCGCGAAGCGGAGGAGGAGGCGTATTATGTGCTCGACGCGCTGCGCGGGCATGATATCACCGGGCCCGTGGTCTTCGACTGGGAGGTCATCGGCAAGTCCACCGCCCGCACCTACGGCATCGAGACGGGCGTGCTGTGCGAGTGCGCGCGGACCTTCTGCAAGATCATCGAGGACGCGGGCTACGACGCGATGATCTACATCAACGACTACGCGGGCTATGTGAAGTACGACCTCAGCGAGGTCGTGGATTACCCGCTCTGGTACGCGAACTACAGCTCGGACACGCCGACGTTCTACTATGACTTTGCCATGTGGCAGTACACCTCCAAGGGCAGCGTCTCCGGCATCAAGGGCAATGTGGACATGGACCTGTGGTTCGTCCGCAAGGGATAAGTGAAAAGCGGCGGGCTTCGGGGGTCGTCCCCGGGGTCCGCCTTCGCTTCGCGTTGACAAATCCCGCCGGGGCTGATATGCTGTCGGAGAACTCAGAGGGAGGAAAACTGCTGTGATTTATTATGCAAACCCGATCCTGGTCGCGGCGGCGGTGCTGCCGGCGCTCCTGCTGCTGCGCCGCGTGTACCGCGCCGACCGGCTGGATAAGGAGCCGGCGGGACTTTTGACGGCGCTGGTGCTTTACGGGATCCTTGCGACCTTCGGTGCGCTCATCACCGAGCAGCTCGGAGAGGAGCTGCTGACCTCGCTCGTGCCGCCGGGCACGACCGCCTATAACGTGCTGCTGTACTTTGTCGTCGTGGCGCTGTCGGAGGAGGGCTTCAAATATCTGCTGCTCAAGCGGAGAACGTGGCGCTCCGGCGCGTTCAACTGCCAGTTCGACGGCGTGGTGTACGCGGTGTTCGTGTCGCTCGGCTTCGCGCTGTGGGAGAATATCAGCTATGTGGCGATGTACGGTCTCGGCACTGCGGCGGTGCGCGCGGTCACGGCGGTGCCGGGACACGCCTGCTTCGGCGTGTTCATGGGCGCGTTTTACGGGCTCGCCAAGCGGTACGACAACTTCGGCGACGAGGGCGCGAGCCGCCGCTGCCGCCGTCTCGCGGTGCTCGTGCCGATGCTGCTGCACGGGACGTATGACTTCATCGCCACGCTCGAGGCGGACGGCTACGCGCTGGTGTTCGCCGCGTTCGTGGCGGTGCTGTTCCTTGCGGCGGACCGCATGATCAAGCGCCTGTCGCGGGACGACCGCTTCATCGACTACCGTGGCTATTACGACGACCCGGAGTTCTGAGCGGTCCGAGGTCACGGCGGAAAAAGGAGGAGACGATGCAGCGGCTGACATTATTGTTTCTGGGGATCGTCCTGTCCGTCATCGGCGTGAGGAATATCAGGGGGGATATCAGCACGATCCATTCCTATAACCGCCGGAAGGTGCGGCAGGAGGACGTCCCCGCATACGGCAGGGCGGTCGGCACGGGAACGCTCATACTCGGCGCCGCGCTCATCCTGTCGGGCATCGCGGCGTTTTGGCGGGAGGAGCTGGTAGCGTTTATCGTTCTTCCTGCGCTGGCGATCGGTCTGGTCTTTATTTTGTACGGGCAGATCAGGTACAATCGCGGCATTTTCTGACAAGCTCCGATGTCGAAAAATCACTGCATTTTTTGCTTGACTTTTCCCGGACAGAGGTTTACAAATTTTGTCTTGACTTCGCGGCGGCGGTTTGGTAAAATA
>CAVDWO010000007.1:0-51291 GCA_963612845.1 Alistipes onderdonkii | reverse complement strand
GCTCTGCGGCACCGATTCGATCCGCGATGTGATCCTCTTCCCGACGATGAAGCCGCTGGATACTCCAAAGGCGGAGAAAAAGCCTGAGGAGATTGGTGTTATCGGCAGCGCTAAGGGCACAGTCGAGATTGAAATTAAGGACGAACCTTATTGATTAATGTTCAGATTGAGCCGCGCTTCCCCACGATGAAGCCGCTGGATTGAAAGGGCGGTACGGTACACGATCAAAAACGAGCAGTCCCGAGCGGGACTGCCCGTTTTTTGCTTTTCCGCGGTCAGACTCTGCCGATGGGCGCGGTCGCGCCCCTGAGCCATGCAAGCTCGTCGCCAGCAAGGTACGGCGAGAGCGCTGCGTAGACCTTGGCATGGTAGGCGTCGAGCAGTTCCGCGTCGCGTGAGGTGAGGAGCGCGGGGTCGATCGCATCGCGGTCATAGGGTACGAGCGTCAGCGGTTCGAGGGTCAGAAAACGACCGTATTCGTTCGTCTCCGCCGCGCGCACGACGACGAGATTCTCGATGCGCACACCGAACCTGCCCGCAAGATAAACGCCCGGCTCGTTCGAGAAGATCATGCCCTCCTCAATGATGTAATGATGTTTCTGACGCAGAATGTCCCAGTGGACGCGCTCGGGTCCCTCATGTACGCCGAGGACAAAGCCTACGCCGTGCCCTGTGCCGTGGTTGTAGTCGAGCCCCGCTTCCCACAGCGGCGCGCGGGCAAGCATATCAAGGTTTTCACCCGTGCAGCCGTAGAGGAATTTAGCGGCGCCCAGCTGCAAATGCCCGCGCAGGACGAGTGTGTAGACGCGCTTTTCCTCGTCCGTGAGCGCGCCGAGCGCGATGGTGCGGGTGATGTCCGTCGTGCCCTCAAGGTACTGCGCGCCCGTGTCGGCAAGGCAGAGACTGCGCGGCTCCATGGGGATATCGCTCTGCTCCGTCGGCTCGTAGTGGACGATCGCGCCGTGCGCGCCATAGGCGATGATGGGGTCAAAGCTCTGCTCGAGATAGCCCTCGCCCTCGGCGCGAAGCATTTCGAGTTTTTTTGCCGCGCTGAGCTCCGTGACCGGCTCGCTTCCGACCGCGTGCTTGAGCCAGTAAATGAAGCGCGTGACAGCCACGCCGTCCCTGATGTGGGCACGGCGTTCGTTTTCCTGCTCGGCGGGCGTTTTGACCGCCTTCATCAGTTGAATGGGACTGGGACGGTCGAGCGTCTCCGCGCCGTCCGGCACGCTCTGCACGAGCCGGTAGTTGGCGCGTTCTCCGTCGAGCAGCACGCGCGTCCCCTTGGGCAGCGCGGCGACGAGACGGTAGATATCGTCATAGGGAGCGAGCGCCACACCGTCGGCGCGGAGACGCGCTTCGATCTCCGCGCTCACGGCTTCGCGCTGCACGCAGAGAGTCGCCCTGCCGCGTTCGAGCAGAAGGTAGGAGAGGAACACGGGCGTATAGAGCACGTCGTTCCCGCGCAGGTTCAGCAGCCACGCGATCTCGTCGAGCGCGGGAATGATGAACACGTCCGCGCCCAGTTTCCGCATTTTGCCGCGCGCCATTTCGAGCTTTTCCGCGCGGGTGAGACCCGCATACTTCGCGTCCAGCTCCCACAGCGGCTCGCACGAGAGCGCGGGGCGGTCCCGCCATACGAGATCGACGAGGTCCTCATCTCCTGCAAAGCGGATATGCTTTGCGCGCGTCTTTTCCCCGATCGCGCGGGCAAAGCTGCTGCTGACCGTGCGGGAGTCGAAGCCGATCAGTCCGTTTTCGGGGACATGACCGCACAGGAATGCGGGGATCTCGGGCACGCCGGGCTGCCCCATGCGCATGAGCTCGATGCCGCTGCCCTGAAGCTGCTGCGCGGCTTGCAGGAAGTAGCGCCCGTCCGTCCACAGCGCGGCGGACTTCGGCAGCACGACGAGCGTACCGGCGGAGCCGGTGAAGCCGGAAAGGTATTCGCGCGACTTGAAATGCGCGCCGACATATTCGGATGCATGGAAGTCGTCGGTCACAACGACATAGGCGTCGATGCGGCGCTTTGCCATCTCCGCGCGCAGACGTGCAAGCTTTTCAGCAGTATCCATGAAAAATGCTCCTTTCATTCAACAAAACTCTGAACGAGCGCGACGAGTACCCCGGTCATCGCACCGAGACTGTCCACCGGGATCCACTCGCGCACGCCGTGGAAATTGTAGCCGCCGGTGGAGAGATTGGGGCAGGGCAGACCGTCCCACGAAAGGCGTGCGCCGTCCGTACCGCCGCGAATGGGCACGCACCGCGGTTCCACGCCGTTCGCGCGGAAGGCGGCTTCCGCACGCTCGATGAGGTGGAAGTGGGGGAGGATCTTTTCTTTCATGTTGTAATAGCCGTCGCTGATCTTGACCTCTGCCGTGCCCGTGCCGTAGCGCGTATTGATCTCGTCGGCACAATGGGCAAAGAGCGCCTTCTTTGCCTCGAACTTCTCGCGGTCGAAGTCGCGGATAATATAGTAAAGCGTGGCTTCGGTCATGCTGCCCTCCATGTCCGGCAGGTGGAAAAAGCCCTCGTAGCCGTCGGTCTTCTCCGGGACTTCGTCCCGCGGCAGCAGTGCGTGAAATTCCATCGCCACGGTCGCGGCGTTGACCATCACGCCCTTGGCGCTGCCGGGGTGGACGCCGACGCCATGCACCGACAAAACGGCAGACGCGGCGTTGAAGTTCTCGTATTCCAGCTCGCCGAGGGGACCGCCGTCCACGGTGTAGCCGTAGTCGCAGCCGAGCTCGGGAACGGAGAGCCCGTCCACGCCGTTGCCGATCTCCTCGTCGGTCGTGAAGATCACGCGCAGCTCGCCGTGTTTTACGCCCGTTTCGATGAGCGTCTCGACCGCCGTCATGATCTCGGCAATACCCGCCTTGTCGTCCGCGCCGAGCAGCGTTGTGCCGTCGGTGACGATCAGATCGTCACCGATATGCTTTTCAAGCCCCGGGCAGAGCGCTTCGGTGAGCGATACGGAGTCATTCAGCTTCAACTCACCGCCCTTGTAGCGCACGACACGGGGCCTGACGTTTTCACCCGAAGCGTCGGGCGCAGTGTCCATGTGCGCAATGAGCGCGAGCACGGGAGCCTTTACACCCTCGCTCGCGGGAAGCGTTGCGAGCACGTTGCCGCAGCCATCCATGCGAATGTCCTTGAGGTGCAGCGCCTCAAGCTCGTCCATCAGCACACGGCCCAGCACCTTCTGCCGCTCCGTGGAGGGCGAGGTGCCGGCGTGACCGTCAGAAGTCGTATGGTATGTCACATAGCGCAGAAAGCGCGATTTTGCGGATTCCATAGAAAAATTCCTCCTTATCGGAATGTATTTCGCTCAAGGACAGTTTACCACACGGAGCCGCGGAATGTAAAGACGGCGGCGGGTGTTTTACAAAATGTCTTTGCGCGCTTTTACTTGACAAACCCATTCGATTGATAATATAGTGTGAAACACATATATAAAAGAAACGGGAGAGGGGCGAGCGGAAATGAACGTCGAGACCATCACGAGCCGGCAGAATCCGCTGATGGCGCACCTGCGCAGGCTGGCTTCCTCCCGCGCCTACCGCAGGGAGAGCGGCGAATATCTCTGCGACGGGACGAAGCTGCTGGCGGAGGCGCTCAAGTGGGGTGCGCCGGTGAGAACGGCGGTGTTTTCCGAGGGTATAGAGATTCCTGTACTGCCCGTCGCTGTGCGCGCGGTGCGTGTGAGCGGGGAACTGATGCGCTATGTCAGCCCAATGGAGACGCCGCAGGGCGCGCTCTTTACCGTCACCCTGCCGGAGACGGCGCTGCCGGAGACGCTCACGGGCAGGCACTACCTGGTGCTCGACGGCGTGCAGGATCCCGGCAACGTCGGCACGATCCTGCGCACGGCGGACGCTTTCGACTGCGACGGCGTGTTCCTCGTGAACGCCTGTGCCGATCCCTACAATCCCAAGACGGCGCGCGCCACGATGGGCGCGATCTTCCGCAGGGAGGTCTACGGCGCTTCACCGGAGGAGCTGTTCGCGCTGCTGGAAAAGAGCGGCCTGCCGCTTTACGGCACGGCGCTGCGCGCGGATACCGTGCCGCTCTCCGCAGCCGACCTGTCGCGCGCGGCGGTCGCCGTCGGCAGCGAGGGGCGCGGGCTTTCGCGGGCGCTGCTGGAGCGCTGTGAAAAAACATTGAGGATCCCCATGAACCCGCGCTGCGAGTCGCTCAACGCGGCGGCGGCGGCGACGGTCGTTCTGTGGGAGATGTACCGATAAGAGAGAAAAGGAAGGCGAGGTGTTCTCCGTGGCGGGACTGAAATACTGGGTCTGGCTCTCCGAGTGCAAGGGGCTGACCAACCGCTCCAAACTGCTGCTGCTCGACTATTTCGGCTCGCCGGAGAACGTTTACTATGCCGAGATGGACGAGTGCCGCCTGGTCGAGGGGCTGGAGCCGAAGCAGCTCGCGCTGCTGGAGGACAAGTCTACTGAGGACGCCGACCGTATCCTCGGCGCGTGCCAGCGGCTGGGGCTGCGGCTGCTCACGATGCAGGACGCGGATTATCCCGTGCGGCTGCGCAATATTTACGAGCCGCCGTGCCTGCTCTACATCAAGGGAAACCTGCCCGTCATCGACGAGGAGGTCGCCGTGGCGATGGTCGGCACGCGCAAGGCGTCGCCCTACGGAATGGAGGCGGCGGAAAAGCTCGCCTACGGTCTTGCGAAGCAGGGGGCGCTGGTCGTCTCCGGCGCGGCGGCGGGCGTGGATTCGTCCGCCCATCGCGGCGCGCTGCGCGCGGGAGGGAAGACGGTCGCCGTGCTCGGCGGCGGGATCGACGTGGTGTATCCGGCGGAGAACGAATGGCTCTACCGCGACATCGCCGCCTCGGGCGCGCTCGTGAGCGAATATCCGCCCGGAACGGCGGCGGAGGGATGGCATTTCCCCGTGCGCAACCGAATCATCAGCGGGCTGTGCCTTGCGGCGCTCGTGGTCGAAGCGCCGGAGAAGAGCGGCGCGCTCATCACCGCCAATACAGCCCTTGAGCAGGGGCGCGACGTTTTCGCTGTGCCCGGACCCATCGGCGCGCCGATGAGCCGCGGCTGCAACCGCCTGATCGCGGACGGCGCGGCGGCGCTCGCCACCGACAGTTGGGATATCCTGCGCGAATACGAGGCGATGTATCCGCACAAAATTCTGGGCGAGCGCGTGGAGCTGCCGCGCACACTCGGCTATCAGGCGCGCGAGGAACAGCAGCGCGCGCAGCGGCTCGCTGCGGAGGAGAAGGAAGCCGCCGCGCTGCCGCCGCTCGATCTCGGGAAGAACGACGCGGGACTGACCGACGATCAGATCGCACTCCTGCGCGCGCTGAAGGACGGCGCGATGCAGCCGGACGACCTCATCGAGCGGACGGGTATCCCGACGCGCCGTGTGCTCTCGGCACTGACGATGCTGGAGCTGGAGGGCTACGTCGCACAGGGCGGCGGCAAGCATTTTTCGTTAACAGTCACACTACTGGAGGAATAACACGAATGGCAAAGAAATATCTGGTGATCGTTGAATCCCCGGCAAAGGCGAAAACCATCGGGAAATATCTGGGCAGAGATTATGAGGTCAAGGCGAGCATGGGGCATCTGCGCGATCTCCCCAAAAGTGCGCTCGGCGTGGACCTTGCGCACGATTTTGAGCCGGCGTACCAGCCCATCCGCGGGAAGGAGGCGCTGATCGCCGAGCTGAAAAAGGCGGCGAAGGGCAGCGATATCGTCTATCTCGCAACGGACCCGGACCGTGAGGGCGAGGCGATCTCGTGGCATCTCAAGGCGCTGCTGGATCTGGACGATGAAAAGGCACGGCGCGTGACCTTTAACGAGATCACGAAAAAGGTCGTCACCGAGAGCATCGAAAAGCCGCGCGATATCGATCAGGATCTGGTCGATGCGCAGCAGGCGCGCCGCGTGCTCGACCGGATCGTGGGCTATGAGCTCAGCCCGCTGCTGTGGAAGAAGGTCCGCCGCGGGCTTTCCGCGGGGCGTGTGCAGTCGGTCGCCGCGCGCATGGTGGACGACCGCGAGAAGGAGATCGCGGCGTTTGCCCCGCAGGAATACTGGACGCTCGACGCCGCGCTGACCGACGAAGCGTCGCACAAGACTTTCACCGCCCACTATTACGGCAGGGACGGGAAAAAGGTCGAGCCCTCCTCCGGCGGACAGGTCGGCGGCATCATCACCGACATCGGGGATAAGCCCTTTACCGTGACGAACATCAAGCGCACGGATAAGCAGCGCTCCCCCTCGCTGCCGTTCACGACTTCTACCTTGCAGCAGGAGGCCTCACGCAAGCTCAACATGACGCCGCGCCGCACCATGGCGATCGCCCAGCAGCTCTACGAGGGCGTGGACATCACAGGCGAGGGTACGGTGGGCCTTATCACCTATATGCGTACCGACTCGCTGCGTATCTCTGAGGAAGCCGTCGCCGCGGCGAAGACCTTCATTCTGGGTCGTTACGGGAAGGACTATTATCCCAAGACTGCCCGCCATTACAAGGCAAAGGCGGGCGCGCAGGACGCGCACGAGGCGATCCGTCCGTCGGACGTGAACCTGACGCCCGAGCAGATCAAGGGCGACCTTACGGGCGAGCAGTACCGGCTCTACCGCCTGATCTGGAGCCGCTTTCTCGCCTCCCAGATGACGAACGCCGTGTACGACAGCGTGAGCGTCGAGATCGCGGCGGGCGGGCATGAGTTCCGCGCGAGCGCGAGCAGTCTGAAGTTCTCCGGCTATGCCGCCGTTTATGAGGAATCCCGTGACGATGACGGAAAAGAGGAGAAGGAGGACGCGCTGCCGCCGCTCACGGAGGGGCAGAGCCTGACCTTGCAGAAATTCGAGCCGCTCCAGCACTTCACCCAGCCGCCCGCGCGCTATACGGACGCGACGCTGATCCGCGCGATGGAGCAGAACGGCATCGGTCGTCCCTCGACCTACGCGCCCACCGTTTCGACCATTTTGGACCGCGAATACGTCATCAAGGACGGCAAGTACCTGCGCCCCACGCCGCTCGGCGAGGTGGTGACGGGGTTGATGGAGGAGCGGTTTCCCGATATCGTGGACATGAAGTTCACCGCCCGTATGGAGCAGAAGCTCGATACCGTCGAGGAGGGAAAAACGCCGTGGAAGGACGTGATCCGCGACTTTTACGGTGATTTTGAGCGCGATCTCAAAAATGCCGAGGAGGCGCTCGAGGGCGTGCGGCTCAAGGTGCCGGACGAGGTGAGCGAGGAGAAGTGCGACGTCTGCGGCCGCAACATGGTCATCAAAAGCGGGCGCTTCGGCAGATTCCTCGCCTGCCCGGGATACCCTGAGTGTACGTTCACTAAACCCCTTGTCATCGAAATGCCGGGCCGCTGCCCCAAGTGCGGCGGGCGCATGATGAAGCGCACCGGCGTGAGCAAGAAGACAAACAAGCAGTACACGTACTACGCCTGCGAATTTTCCACCAGCAGCGACCCGGAGAAAAAGTGCGGCTTTATGACGTGGGACGTTCCCACGAAGGACGATTGCCCCGAGTGCGGGCAGACGATGTTCAAGAAGGCTGGCAAGGGCTTCAAGCGCCCGTACTGCATCAATCCCGCGTGTTCGCGCTTCGTTCCGGAGGAGCAGCGCGGCTACACGGGCAAAAAAACCGATGCGAGCGCTGGGACGGAGGAGAGCGCGGAAAAGCCTGCGGCGAAGAAGGCGCCCGCCAAGTCTGCGGCAAAGAAGCCCGCAAAGAAAGAAGTGAAATGATGCAGATGACGGTGATCGGCGCGGGGCTTGCCGGCTGCGAGGCAGCATGGCAGCTCGCGCAGCGCGGCGTGCAGGTCACGCTGCGCGAAATGAAGCCGGAAAAGACCACCCCCGCGCACCATACGGCGGATTTTGCCGAGCTGTGCTGCTCAAACTCGCTGCGCTCCGACCAGCTTGAGAATGCGGTGGGGCTGCTCAAGGAGGAGCTGCGGCGTCTGGATTCGCTCATCATGGCATGCGCAGACGCAACGCGCGTGGAGGCGGGCGGTGCGCTGGCGGTCGACCGCTACGGCTTTTCTAAGCTCGTGACCGGGAAGATCCGCTCGCACCCCAATATCACGGTCGTCCCTGGCGAGGTGACCGCCATTCCCGAGGGGAACGTCATCATCGCCTCCGGTCCGCTGACGAGCGACGCGCTCGCCGCCGCCATCGTGGAAAAGCTCGGAGCGGGGCATACGCTGAACTTTTTCGACGCCGCCGCTCCGCTCGTAACGTTTGAGAGCGTGGACATGGATTCGGCGTTTTTTGCCTCGCGCTACGATAAGGGAACGGCGGATTACATCAACTGCCCCATGACGGAGCAGGAGTACGACGCCTTCTGGCAGGCGCTTACGACCGCCGAGGAGACGAGCGTACACGGCTTTGAGGATAAGCGCGTTTTCGAGGGCTGTATGCCGGTCGAGGTCATGGCGCGCCGCGGACACGATACGCTCTGCTACGGTCCGCTCAAGCCGCGCGGTCTGCGCGACCCGAGGACAGGGAAAGAGCCCTACGCCGTCGTCCAGCTGCGGCGCGACAACGCGCAGGGCAGCGTCTATAACCTCGTCGGATTTCAGACGCATCTGCGCTTCCCCGAGCAGAAACGCGTGTTTTCGATGGTCCCCGCGCTGCATGACGCGGAGTTCGTCCGCTACGGTGTGATGCACCGCAATACCTATATCCGTTCACCCGGACTGCTCGACCGCTATTACCGCCTGATTGCAGATGATCGCATCGCCTTCGCCGGACAGATGACCGGCGTGGAGGGCTATCTCGAATCTGCGGCGTCCGGCTTCCTTGCGGGCGTCGAGATGGCGCGGCGGCTTGAGGGCAGAGCGCCCGCAGACTTTCCGCGCGAGACGGCGATCGGTGCGCTGGGACTTTACATCAGCGATACAACGGTCTCGGACTTTCAGCCGATGAACGTGAACTTCGGCATCATGCCGCCGCTGGGCTGCCGCGTCAAGGGCGGCAAGCGCGTGAAGAACGCGCTGCTGGCGGAGCGTGCGCTCGCGCACATCGACGAGATGCGCGAGGACGTGCTGAGCGATAGAAAGGAGTGACCCCATGAAGATCATTGTCGATGCCATGGGCGGCGATTTCGCCCCGCTCGCGCCCGTCAAGGGCGCGCTGATGGCGCAGAGGAAGTACGGCGTGGACATCGTGCTCACAGGGAAAACGGAGGAGATCCTGAAGGCGTTGCAGCAGTGCGGCTGCGCCGAGCTGCCGCAGGGAATGGAGATCGCCAATGCCGAGGAGGTCGTGGAGATCTGCGACGATCCGGCGACGGCGTTCAAGCAGAAGAAGGACTCCTCTCTCACGGTGGGGCTCACCATGCTGCGTGACGGTAAGGCGGACGGCTTTGTCTGCGCCGGCAGCACGGGCGCGCTGCTTGCGGGCGCGACGCTCGTGGTCAAGCGGGTTCGGGGGCTTCGCCGCGCGGCGCTCGCGCCGACCATTCCGACGGCGAGGGGCAGGGCGGTGCTGATCGACTGCGGCGCGAACGCCGAATGTACGGTCGAGTATCTGCTGCAATTCGCCTATCTCGGCAGCTATTATGCGCAGAAGGTGCTCGGCGTGGAAAACCCGCGCGTGGGGCTTTTGAACATCGGCGCGGAGGAGAGCAAGGGCGACGAGCTGCGCCGCGAGACTTACCGCAAGCTCAAGGCGGCGGGCGAGGCGGGTCATCTCAATTTCGTCGGAAACATCGAGGCGAAGGAAGCCATGCTCGGCGAGTGCGACGTCATCGTCGCCGACGGTTACAGCGGCAACATCATGCTCAAGACCGTCGAGGGCACGGGAAAGCTGCTCTCCGTCAAGCTCAAGGAAATGCTGCTGCACAGCGCGGGCACGAAGCTGGCAGCGCTGCTGCTCCGCGGTCAGCTCGCGGATTTCAAGAAGCTGCTCGACGCGAACGAGGTCGGCGGCACGGCTCTGCTCGGCATCTCAAAGCCCGTCATCAAGGCGCACGGAAGCGCGAGCGAGGTCGGCTTCTGCAACGCGGTGCGCCAGGCGGTGGAGGTCGCGCAAAGCGGCATTATTGCCGATATCGAGACGAACATCGATAAGATGCGTCTGGGGAAAGACGACTGAACCGCACAAAGCGAAAAAAGGGTATTGACAGGGCGTGACCTTTGCCGTATCATTTGGAAGAATCAAATCCGAAGAGGAGTATGAAAGACCTATGAGCCCGGAAGATATTTTTAAGACCATGCAGGACTTGATCGTTGAACAGTTTGCCGTGGATCCCGACGACGTGACGATGACGAGCTCGTTTGAGGACGATCTCGGCGCCGACTCCGTGGACCTTGTCGAGCTGGTGATGGCGATGGAGGAGGAGTTTGAAGTCGATGAGATCCCCGAGGAGGATCTGATGACGCTCAAGACCGTCGGCGATTGCGTGCGCTATCTGAGCGCGAAGCTTGGTTGATGAAGAAGCCGCCCCGCCCTGCGCGGGGCGTCCTTTTGTTAAGGAGGAAACGACTATGCAGGCGCTTGAGGAAAGGCTGCAATACCAATTCAGGAATCCCACGCTGCTCGAGGAGGCGCTGCGCCACAGCTCCTATGCCAATGAGCACCGCGGCGCGAACGTGTTCAGCAACGAGCGGCTCGAGTTTCTGGGCGACAGTGTGCTGGGCTTCGTGACGGCGGAATATCTGTTCGCCAAGCACCCTAACGCGCCCGAGGGCGAGCTGACGCGCATCCGCGCGCTGCTCGTGTGCGAGGACAGCCTGCATGAGGTCGCGCAGCGCCTTGAGCTGGGGGAATATCTCAAGCTCGGCAACGGTGAGGAGAGCTGCGGCGGCCGCACGCGCCCGTCCATTCTGGCTGACGCGACGGAAGCGGTGTTCGCGGCTGTTTATCTTGACGGCGGCATCGGCGCGGCAAGCGCGCTGATCCACCGTGTCCTGCTCGACACCGAGCGCGAGGACGATGCCGAGGAGAAGCGCCGCGACTATAAGACGCTTTTGCAGGAATTCGTGCAGCGCACGCCGAACCGCCAACTCACCTACCGCCTGACCGGGGAGAGCGGACCGGACCATGACAAGACCTTCTACTTCGAGGTGCTGCTCAACGGCGCCGTCGCGGGAAAGGGTGCGGGCCGCAGCAAAAAGGAAGCCGAGCAGATGGCGGCGAAAGCCGCGCTGGAAGCGCTCGAGCATTAGAAAAGAAATCGAAAAGAAGCGCCGTGACGAATGTCACGGCGCTTCTTTTTCACCTTTCTGCGGCTTTTCCAGCAGAAGGGAAAGCCCTGCGTACAGCAGGAACAGACCGAAGGGCTTGCGGAAAACAGCGCTGTCGAAGGCCGTCGCAAGCAGCGCGGCGGCGAGGGCGCAGAGCGCGCCGGACGGGGCAGCAAAGCGCAGCGCCTCGCGGTCGAGGAAACCGTTTTTGCGGTGGGCGAGAAGCGATATGCCTGCCGTCGGGATAAAGTAGAGCAGGTTGACCGCCTGCGCCGTCTGCTGATCGATGCCGAAAAAAAGTGTCATGCAAACGAGCAGAAGCGTTCCGCCGCCGATCCCCCATGCCGAGAGCACGCCCGCCGCCAGCGCGCAGAGCGCGGGCAGGAGCCATTCCGTCACAGCAGATACCTCGCTGCGCCGTAGAGAAGAAACAGCGCGAAAACGCGCCGGAGCCAGATACCCGGCACGCACTTGAAGAGCCTTCCGCCGATCAGTCCGCCGGCAAGTCCGCCAGCGAGGTACGGCAGCGCCTCGCGCAGCGGCAGCGCACCGCGGAAAACGTACACCGCCGCGGAGACGATGCAGGCGGGCAGAATGACCGCCACACAGGTGGCGAAGGCTGTTTTCTCGTCAAGCCCCGCCCACCGGCGCAGCAGGAGCGCGAGCGGGATCCCGCCGCCACCCCCGAACAGACCGTTGACCGTTCCGGCGATCGCGCCCGCGGCGCGGAATTTCGACGCTTTCTGCATATCGTCCTCCTAAGTAATCTGCGCCCGCGGGCGCAGAAGGCCGTTACTGCTTGCGGAAGCTCTGGCAGTCGGTGCACTGATCCATCGTCGGGTGGGCTTCGTGCGTGCCGACCTGAATGGCGTTCAGACCGCAGTACTGGGCGTCCTTGCAGTGGTTGGCGCAGGACGTGACGGCGCATTTGATGGAAGTATTGGGTGTGCAGGAGCAGCCGTTGTTGGTACGATCAGTCATGGGATTCGTCCTCCTGAAAAAAGTTTTGGCGTTTTGCCGCGCTTAGTTTGCGCGTCTTTTGCGCCGATATGCGGGAAAGACGAAATCTTCCGGAAAAAGCAGGAAAGCCGCTTCAGAGCTGTTCTGAAGCGGCTTTTGTAAAGGTATTTTACTTTCTGCGCCAGACGCTCGGCATCAGCAGCACGAGCAGCGGCATGATCTCAAGGCGGCCCAGCAGCATCGTCCAGCTCAGCGTGAGCTTGCTGAAAATGGACAAAGCGCCGAAGTTCTGCGTGGTGCCGAGCTGCGCCAGACCGGGACCGACGTTGCTCAGCGCGGACATCGCGGCGGGAAACGCATTGGCGAAGGAGAGCCCGTCGAGCGAAAGAATGGCGGCGGTGAGCAGGAGAATAGCCGTGTAGGCGAAGAAGAACATCGTCACGGCGGAGACGGTCGTCTCCTCCACGCGCTGCCCATCAAGGCAGATCGGGTGTACCTCGCGCGAGTGCAGGATACGCTGGAGCTCGCGCTTGAGACTTTTGAAAAGGACAATCACGCGGGAGGTCTTCACGCCGCCCGCCGTGGAGCCGGAGCAGCCGCCCACGAACATCAGCACCAGCAGGACGCTGCGGCTGAAGTGCGGCCAGAGGTCAAAATTCACGGTAAAAAAGCCCGTGGTCGTCATCACGGAGACGACCTGAAACGCGGCGTTGGAGATCGACTCGTAAAGCGGAAAGCCGCCGTGCACGACAAGGTCGAGCGCGATGACCGCGGCGGAGGCAGCGGTGATAAGGGTGTAAGCGCGCAGTTCCTCGCTCTTGAGCGCGTCTTTGATCTGCCCGCGCACAGCGAGAAAGAGCAGAGAAAAGTTGACGGCGGAGAGGAACATAAACACGAGCACGATCCAGCTGACCGCCTCGGAATGGTAGAACAGGATACTGCTGTCCCGCACGGAAAAGCCGCCCGTGGAGATCGTGGTCAGCGAGGTGGTGACGGCGTCGAACCACGGGAGCCCCGCGATGCGCAGCAGCACCGCCTCCGCCGCCGTGAGCGCGATATAGATGCGGTAGAGGACGCGGGCGGTCTCGCTCGTCTTGGGACGCAGCTTTGTGTTGATGGGACCGGGGGACTCCGCCCGCATCAGATTGACGCTGCCCTCGCTGAGCTTCGGCAGCAGCGCCAGCACCATCACCAGAACGCCCATGCCGCCCATCCACTGTGTCAGCGAGCGCCAGAGCAGAATACCGTGCGGCAGTATTTCGGGCGAGAGAAAGACCGACGCGCCGGTGGTCGTAAGCCCCGAAACGGTCTCGAACACGGCGTCGATATAGCCGCAGCCGTTAAAGAAGTACGGCAGTGCGCCGAAAAGGCTCAGCGCGATCCAGCACAGCGCCACGCAGACGAAGCCGTCGCGCGTTTGGAGCCGCAGATCATCGGTGCGGATACGCGCGAGAAAGCCGCCCGTAAACGCGCAGATCAGCATGGAGTAGAGGAAGCCCTCCCGGTCGTCCTCGCCCGTTACGCAGGAGTACAGCAGCGGCGCGAGAAGACAGAACGCCTCGATCAGCAGAATGACGCCGACGATCTTGAGAATAAGTTTTCGATTCATTGCATTTTTCCTCGCGGCGCAGTGCGCCCGTTACGCAAGAATATCGTTAAGATCCTGTAAGAACAGCGTTTTCGCAACGACGATCACACGGTCGCCCGCGTGGATCTGGGACTGACCGTTCGGGATCTCCAGCTTGCCGCCGTGGACGATCGCCGCGACGAGCAGCCCCTTGCGGAAGCGAAGCTCGCTGAGCGGCCGGTCAAGGAAGTGTGTGGCGGATGTCGCGGTGAACTCGACTGCCTCCATCGTGCCGCCGAGAATGTTGTGCAGGCTCTCCACTGCGCTGCCCTGCGAATTGGCAAGACCGCGGACGTAGCTGGAGATCTGGCTGGCGATGATCGCCTTGGGCGAGATCACCGTGTCCAGCCCCGTGAGGCTTACGATATCGAGATAGCCGAGGCGCGACATTTTCGGCACGACCTTTTTCACGCCGTAGCGCTTGGCGGTCAGCGCCATGAGGAGGTTCTCCTCGTCGCGGTCGGTGATGGCGATGAAAGCGTCGCAGTGGAAGATGCCCTCGGATTCCAGTAGGTCGTGGTCGGTGCCGTCCCCCTGAATGATGGACGCCTTAGGCAGCTTTTCCGCGAGCGTTACGCACTTGTCCTCATCCTTTTCCACGATGGTGACGTGCGTGCCGATATCGGCGAGCGCCCACGCGAGGTAGAGCGCGATGCGGCTGCCGCCGAGAATACTCACGCGGCGAATGGGCGACGTGGCGCGCCCCATCGAGCGCAGCACGCGCGTTGTCTCCGCGGGGGTGCCGATGACGTAAACGCGGTCGTCCGCCTGCGGGACGAACGAGCCGTTGGGGACGATGACCTCGTCGCCGCGCTTGGCGGCGCAGAGGAGGATGCTGTTGGGATTCTCACGGTTGAATTCGGTCAGCGACTTGCCGACCAGACTGTCGCTCGCCGCGACCTGAAACCCGATCAGCTCCACAAGACCGCGGGAGAAGCTCTCCACGCTGAAAGCCGACGGCACGCGCAGGATACGCGAGATCTCCTGCGCGGCGGAGTGCTCGGGATTGATGATCATATCGAGCCCGATCTCGCGGCGCAGGATCGGCGCGTCGCGGAAATACTCCGGATTGCGCACGCGGGCAACGGTGTGCTTCGCGCCGAGCTTTTTCGCCATCAGGCAGCAGATGAGATTGACCTCGTCGTTTTCGGATACGGCGATCAGCAGATCCGCCTCGCGCACGCCGGCTTGCAGCAGGACGCTCGCGCTCGCGCCGTTGCCCTCCACGCACATGACGTCGAGCATGGCGTCGGCATGGTCGAGTGCGGTGCTGCTCTGATCGACGATGACGAGGTCGTGATCTTCTCCTGTCATTTGTTCGGCGATGGCATAGCCCACCTTGCCGAGACCGACGATGATGATCTTCATGACGGGTCCTCCCGTGTCTTATCCCGCAGCGACATGAGAACGCTGTTGAATTCCGCACCCATGATGAGCATGATGGCGGCGAGGTACAGCCACAAAAGCAGCACGATCACCGCGCCCAGCGTACCATAGAGCACCGAGTAGCGCGCAATGTTTTCCACATAGTAAGAGAAGAGATACGACAGCGCCAGCCACATCACGAGCGACGCAACGGCGCCGGGCCAGATGAAGTTTATGCGCCGCTTTTCCTGTGCCAGCGCGTACATCAGGGCGATGACGAAGAAGACAACGAAGCCGAGCGCGGCGAAGCGGAGCTTCGACCAGAGCGAGATGAACACATCGCTCAGGGCAATGTAGGAGGAGACGAAGTTCAGTACGTTTTCCCCGACGGTGGACAGCACGATGGAAAGGAAGATCATCAGGATCAGGGAGAGCGTGTAGAGCAGCAGCTTGAGCTGGTAGCGCAGGAAGTGCGGCGGCGTCCCCAAGCCGTAGGCCTTGCGCACGGACACCATCAGCGAGCTGGCTGCGCGGTAGGGAAAGTAAACGGAGAACACCAGCGAGAACCAGAGGAGCTGGCGGCTGGAACCGCGGCTGACGTAGAGCAGGTACTGCTCGATGATCTCAAGCGCCTCCTCCGGAACGATCGCATGGAGCCCCGTGAGAAGCTGGCTGATGTCTGCGGACAGGATACCGACCAGGTTGCTCAGAAAGATGAGCAGAGGAAAGAGCGCGAAAAGCAGATAATAGGTCAGCGCCGCACCGTCGCGGGCAACGCTGTGGTCAAAGTAGCGCCGCAGAAGCTGCAGAAAGCCCGTGAAAAAGCGGCGCCTGAAATTCTGATCCAAGGGTGAGCTTCACCTCCGAAAAGGTCCTCCGCAGAGGGGATAGGTTCCTATAAGTCAAAATAGTATATCACAGTCCTTACGGAAAGGGAAGAGAGAAAGCGGAAAGAAAAGAAAGAAAAAGAAAACGTCAGGTCGGCCATTCCTTTTTCTTTGCTTTTGGACTTGGTGCTTACTGGCAGTTACCCTGAGCGCGGCCTTTTTCGTATAAAGCCCGCCTTGCCCGCGTAGAATAGGAAGGAATCGGAAAGAGGAGGGCAAGACCATGAAACGGGAACTGCGCCGGTGGGAGATCGCTGGCTTTCTGGTGACGGGAGCGCTCGGCACGCTGCTGCATTTTGTCTACGAGTGGACGGGGAGGAGCCGCGTCGCTGCGGCGTTTTCTGCCGTGAACGAATCGACGTGGGAGCACATGAAGCTATTGTTCCTGCCATTCCTGCTGTTTACGGTGGCGGAGTTCGTCGTATTTTCCGAGGCGTTCCGCAACTTCTTCGCAGTCAAGGCGGTGTCGATCCTGCTCGGTCTCGCGGCGATCCCGACTCTTTTCTACACACTCACAGGCGTGTTCGGCGAGCTGCCGGACTGGGTGAACATTACGATCTTTTTTATCGCTGCCGCGCTTTTGTATTTCGTGAGCTATAAGCTGCTGACGGACGGGCTGCTGCGCGGCGGGGCGGCGCAGCTCATCGGTTTTTTGCTGCTGTGGGCGCTGCTGTTCGCATTTGTGTGGTTCACCTACCGCACGCCGCATCTGCCGCTGTTCCTCGACCCTGTGAGCGGCTGCTACGGGCTGGAATATCCCTGCTGAGGGTGTGCGCTGCAGGGGGGATTATACAATCAGTATTTATCGCGGAATTCCTGCAAAACGCGCCGCCCGCTTCCGCCGCTTCGGGGAGACGGACGTGCCGCCGACGCGCGTAAAAAAGTCGTCAAAAAGCGGGAGAACGATCCGCTTTTCGACCGATTTATGCGCAGCTTCGCCGCGCTGCGCGGTGTTTCGATAAATTAACATAACATTTTCAATAAAATGTTTTACAAGGAGTTATCCACAGTTTCCACAGACTTTTCCACATGAGCTTGCTTACAAAAAAGGCATATAAATAGAGAAAAAGAAGAAGCTGCCGCTGAGACGGCTTGACCGCCCGGCGAAAAACGGTATGTGTCGAAATTGACATAATATTCTAAAAAGAGGGGGCTTTGCAGAACATTTTTTCGATTGGTTGCCATAATGCGCGAATTATGCAAGGCGGTGCGTTTCGCCGTCATAATGACAAGGAGCAGACCTTGCGGTCCGCTCCTTGTCGAGCTGTTTCCCGTTTTCGATTTTTACCACAGCGCACCCTCTATCGCGCCTAACAGATCGTCGTAGCGCTCGAATGCGGGCAGATGCGGATAGTCCCGCCTGATCTGCTCCGTAGTGCGGAAGAGAAAGCCCGCCTTGGACGCTTCGATCATCTCAAGGTCATTGTAGCTGTCGCCCGCGGAGATGGTGTCGAACCCGATCGCCTGCAAGCCGCGCACGGTGGTGAGCTTGGAATGCTCGCAGCGCATTTTGATGCCGCAGAGAAAGCCGCTCCCGTCGATCTCAAGCGAGTTGCAGAAGATGGTCGGCCAGCCGAGCTTTTTCATCAGCGGCTGCGCGAATTCCTCAAAGGTGTCGCTTAAAATGATGGTCTGCGTCTCGGCGCGGAGCCTATCGAGGAAGTCCTTCGCCCCCGGCAGCGGATCGATGCGCGCGATGGTCGCCTGTATCTCCTTCAGACCGAGACCGTGCTTGCGCAGCACATCCATGCGCCAGCGCATCAGCTTGTCATAATCCGGCTCGTCGCGCGTGGTGCGCGTCAGCTCGGGGATCCCGCTCTCGCGGGCAAATTCGATCCAGATCTCGGGGACGAGCACGCCCTCCATATCAAGACAGACGATGTTCATGCACAATCCTCCTTACCATTTCTTCTCCGCTGCGCCGCGCAGCACATAGTCGAGCATCTCCTCGCGCCCGATCACGGCGCGGTGGCGCACCTCGCGTGACTTTAGACCCGAGAGGTTTTTCGGCACGGGCACGCCCGTGACCTCGCTCAGCCGCTCCATGACACCGAACTCGTCGCCCTCAGACTTTTCGCCGATGCCCTCGAGCACGGCGGCGGGGAATTTGTAGGGCGATGCCGTCGAGAGCACGACGACGGCGTTGTGGTCGGGGTTTGCAGCTTTGTACTGCTGCGCGACGTTCCATGCGACGGCGGTGTGTGTGTCGCAGAGGTAGTGATGCTCGTGCCATACCTCGCCGATGGAGGATTTTGCGCCTGCATCGTCGCAGCAGCCCGCCCAGAAGCGCGCGCGCAGTGCTTCGAGCATCTCCGCGGGGATCTCATATTCGCCCGTCTCGCGGAGCTTTTTCATCAGCGACGCAACGAGCGCGTCGTCTCCGGAGAGCAGATACAGCAGGCGCTCGAGATTGCTGGAGACGAGAATGTCCATCGAGGGAGAGACGGTCTTGTAGAACGGGCGGCGGCGGTCGTAGCGCCCCGTGCGCAGAAAGTCGGTCAGCACGTTGTTGGCGTTGGACGCGCACACGAGCCTGCCGACGGGCAGCCCCATCTCGTCTGCGAAGCAGCCCGCTAAGATATTGCCGAAGTTGCCGGTCGGTACGACGAAATCGACCTTATCTCCCGCCTGAATACGACCGAGACGGACAAGGTCGGCATACGCTTTGTAATAGTACATCACCTGCGGGGCGAGACGTCCGATGTTGATGGAGTTTGCGCTCGACAGGCGCACGCCCTTGCCTGCGAGCAGCTTTTCGCACCCGACCGTGGAGAAGATATCCTTCACGCCGGTCTGCGCGTCGTCGAAGTTGCCGCGCACGGCGCATACGCGAACGTTTTCACCCGTCTGCGTCGCCATCTGCGCCTGCTGCACGGCGCTCACGCCGCCGTAGGGATAGAAGACGATGATCTTCGTGCCGGGCACGTTGCAGAAGCCCTCCATCGCCGCCTTGCCGGTGTCGCCCGAGGTTGCGGTGAGGATCAGGATCTCGTCGCTGACGCCGCACTTCTCCCGCGCGGCGGTCATCAGGCGCGGCAGCATCGAGAGCGCCACATCCTTGAAGGCGCTCGTCGGTCCGCGGAAAAGCTCAAGGACAAAGTTCTCCCCGACGGGGACGGTCGGCGTGAGGTCGGCGGTCTCGAACTTGCCGCCGTAGCCCTCGCGCACGAGCTTTGTAAGCTCGCTTTCAGAAAAGTCCGGCAGGAGCTTGGAGAGAATGAGCGCGGAGATGGACAGCGTATCCATATTCAGCACGGCGGTGTAGTCGAACCTCGCCCCGTCGAAGGAGGGCAGGGTGTAAAGCCCGCCGTCGGGCGCAAGCCCGTCGAGCACCGCCTGCGCGCTGCTGACCTTCAGATTTTTGTCGCGGGTGCTCTGGTAGTAGATCATAAAAGGCTCCCTTCTGGTATCGTATGGGAAAAGTTTTGATTTCCCTATTGTATTTTCACAAATGCTATGTTATATTGTTCCCATCAAAAAGTCAAGTGTTTTTCTTGCACGGACAAAACTGGCATTCTGCACAAATCCGTCCACACTTGACGGAGCATTACAAAAGCGAAAGAGGGACTTGAAAATGACAAATATCGCGCTGCTGGGCTTCGGCACGGTCGGCTCCCATTTTTACAGGCTGTGCGAGGGACGGAGCGATCTGCGCGTGACCGCCGTGCTCTCCCGCCGCCCGCGCCCCGAGCTTTCCTGCACCGTGACGGCAGATTTCGACGAGCTGGTGCGCGACGGCTCTGTTGATATCGTGGTAGAGGTCATGGGCGGCATCGAGCCGGCGTACAGCTACCTCTGCGCGGCGATGCGCGCGGGCAAGCACGTCGTCACCGCGAACAAGCAGCTCATGTGCGCGCGCTTCGGCGAACTGACGGGGCTCGCGCGGGAATGCGGCGTGGGTCTGCGCTGCACCGCCGCCGCGGGCGGCGGTATCCCGTGGCTCACCTCGCTCTCCCGCGCGGCGGAGCTGGACGAGCTCACCGCGGTCGAGGGGATCCTGAACGGCACGACGAATTATATGCTCTCCGCCATGACGGATTCCGGCGCGGACTATGCCGCCGCGCTTGCCAGAGCGCAGGAGCTGGGCTACGCCGAGGCGGACCCCACCGCCGACGTGGAGGGGCTGGACGCGCGGCGCAAGCTCGTGCTCTCGGCGGATATTGCCTTCGGCGTGAGCGTGAAGGAGGAGGATATCCCGTGCGTCGGCATCTCCGCGGTCACGGCGGAGGACATCGCCGCAGCAAAGGCGCAGGGACTCACCTATAAGCTCATCGCCCGCGCGGAGAAGAACGGCGATTCCGTCGCTGCATTCGTCTGCCCGACGATCTTTCCCGCCACCGCGCCTGAGGCGCACACGGGCGGCACCGGCAACCTCGTCTCGCTCTACGCCGCGCGCTTCGGCAAGCAGAGCTTTTCCGGCGCGGGCGCGGGCGGCTACCCGACCGGCGCGAACGTGCTGCGCGACTGTCTCGACGTTGCCGCCGGCTGCCGCGGCTTTTACACGGGGGACTTCACTCCCTGCGCCGTCGATCTCACCGGCGCGCGGGGACGGTGGCTCTTCCGCGGCAGGGATGGGCGCTTTATCCGTGAATGCAGCGCCCGTGAGGCGTTTGACGCCTATGAATCTTACCGAAAGGACGACCCGCACGCGCTGCTTGCGCGCTTTGCGGAGGAACAGTAATATGCTCAAGGTATTGAAATTCGGCGGCTCCTCGCTCGCCGACGCACACCAGTTCGCCAAGGTCAAGTCCATCGTGGACGCCGATCCCGCCCGCCGCGTGGTCATCGTTTCCGCCCCGGGCAAGCGCTTTTCCAGCGACCATAAGATCACAGATCTCCTCTACCTCTGCGCCGCGCACATCAAATACGGCGTTTCGTGCGAGGACATCTTTGCCATGATCCGCGACCGTTACAACGAGATCATCGCCGAGTGCGGCCTGAAGCTGAGCCTTGACGGGGAGCTTGACGCGCTGTGGCGCAAGATGCAGAGCGGCATCAGCAAGGACGAGCTTGCCTCCCGCGGCGAATACTTTTCGGCAAGGCTGATGGCGGAATACCTCGGCTTTGACTTTCTCGACGCGGCGCTGTGGGTGAAGTTCAAATTCGACGGCACGGTCGATCGCACGGCGACCTATGAGGCGCTGCGCCGCGCGGCGGACGGCAGGAAAGTCGTGATTCCCGGTTTTTACGGCGTGATGCCGGACGGACACATCAAAACCTTCTCCCGCGGCGGGAGCGACATCACCGGCGCGCTCGCGGCGGCGGCGCTCGACGCGGACGTGTATGAGAACTGGACGGACGTGTCCGGTATTCTGATGGCTGACCCGCGCATTGTGGACGATCCCGCTCCCATTCGCCGCGTGACCTACAGCGAGCTGCGCGAGCTGAGCTACATCGGCGCGCAGGTGCTGCACGAGGGCACGATCTTCCCCGTGCGCGAGAAGAACATTCCGCTCAATATCCGCAACACCAACGCGCCCGACCACCCCGGTACGATGATCCTCGAATCCATCGGCGACGAGCGCGAGGAGGGCGGCTTCATCACCGGCATCGCGGGGAAGAAGGGCTTTTCCGTCATCACCATCGCCAAGGCGGGGATGTCCTCCACACCCGGCGAGCTGGTGAAGATCCTCGATATCCTCGCAAGGCACGAGATCAACGTGGAATACCTGCCCTCCGGCATCGACATCGTATCGCTCGTCGTCTCGTCCGATAAGGCGGGAAAATGTCTCTACGAAATGCTGGGCGAGCTGCAAAAGGAAGTGCAGCCGAATAAGATAACCGTAACGGAGCATATCGCCATCGTCGCCGCCGTCGGCCGCAAGATGGCGTACCGTCCCGGCGTATCGGGCAAGATCTTTGCCAAGCTTGGCGAAAACGGCGTGAATATCCGCATGATCACGCAGGGACCGGAGGAACTCAACATCATCGTGGGCGTGGAGGAAAAGGATTTTGAACAGGCTATCCGCGTCCTGTATCACAGCTTTGTAAAGGAGAACGTAGTATAATGAAACAGGTCAAGGTCGGTATTCTCGGCGCCACGGGCGCCGTCGGTCAGGAAATGATCAAGATTCTGGAGGAGCGCGATTTTCCCGTCGCGTCGCTCCGTCCCATCGCCAGCGCCAGAAGCGCGGGCGGCAGCGTGCGCTTCAAGGGACAGGAATATACCATTGTCGAGGCGTCGGACGACGCCTTTGAAGGTCTCGACATCGTCCTCGGCGCGGCGGAGAACGACATTGCCGAGCACTTTGCCCCCGCGATCGTCAAGGCGGGCGCAGTGTTCGTCGATAACTCGAGCGCGTTCCGTCTCGATCCCGACGTGCCCCTCGTCATTCCCGAGATCAACCCCGAGGACGTGAAGCGGCACAAGGGCATCATCTCGAACCCCAACTGCACCACCATCGTGACCCTCGTCGCCATCAACGCTCTCGCCAAGGAGAGCCCCATCGAGACGATCGTCGCCTCTTCCTATCAGGCGGTCAGCGGCGCGGGCAAGGGCGGCATCGACGAGCTGGAGAGCGAGGTCAAAGCCCTTGCCGAGGGCAAGCACCTTGCGCCCAAGGTCTTCCAGTATCAGATCGCATACAACATCATTCCCCAGATCGGCGGCGAGGCGTTCGAGGGCTACACCAGCGAGGAGATGAAGATGCAGAACGAGGGCCGCAAGATCCTCCACCTGCCCGAGATGAAGGTCAGCTGCACCTGCGCGCGCGTGCCGGTCGTGCGCAGCCACAGCGTGTCCGTCGTGCTGCGCACGAAGGAGAAGATCAGCGTCGCGCGCGCCAAGGAGCTGATCGCGCACGCCCCCGGCTGCAAGCTCGTCGACGATCTCAAGAACAAGGTCTACCCCATGCCGCTCGACACGTCCGATCAGGACATCGTCTACGTCGGCCGCATCCGCGAGGACCTGACCGATGAGCGCGGTCTGAACCTCTGGTGCTGCGGCGACCAGGTCCGCAAGGGCGCGGCGACGAACACCGTCCAGATCGCCGAGCTGCTGCTGAAGTGACCTGCTGCGAGCCGGACTGCGCGTCCGATACCAATAATGAGAAAAAACTTGAAACCCTCCATGTGGTTTCAAGTTTTTTCTTTTGGTGAGGGAGAGACACCTTCTCAAGCAGCCTCGACACGCTTAAAGGTAATGGCTTCTGGTTGACCTTTCAACTCGCCGCTGAAAACAGTATGATGACAGAACTTATTCATCAAATCAAAAGGCGCGCGGCTATAGGAATAATCAATCGAAAAAAGTAAGAGATTTTATTGAAAGCACGCAAAAAAATAAGCTATAATGCCGAAAGCACCATATTTTTAGGAGGAAGATCATGGGATCTGATACAGGGAGAGTCCTGTCCATTCTGGCGGAGCATGGCAACGACGCGTCGAACCTCATTGCGATCTTACAGGATGTGCAGGCAGAGTACAATTATTTGAGCGAAGCGAACCTGACGCTCATCGCCGACACGCTCGGCATCAGCATTTCCAAGGTTTACAGCGTGGCGACGTTCTACGAGAACTTTTCGCTCGAGGCAAAGGGAAAGCATATCGTCAAGGTCTGCGCGGGTACGGCGTGCCATGTGCGCAGATCCGGTCCGATCTACGACGCTGTCTACGAGTATCTCGGTCTGCACGGGAAGAAAAAGACATCGGACGATGGGCTGTTCACGCTTGAAACGGTTGCCTGTCTCGGCGCGTGCGGTCTTGCGCCTGTGATGACGGTCGACGGCGAAGTACACGCGAAGATGGACCCCGAGACGGCGCTCGCGCTGCTCGCGGATATTCGCGCAAAGGAGGCAGGCGCAAATGGCTGAACTGACGCGCGAACGGCTGGACGCGCTGCGCGAGCGCGCCAAGGCGCTGCTGGCAGCGGATGGGCGCGAGATCCTTGTCTGCGCCGGTACGGGCTGCATCGCGGGCGGCTCGCTGAAAATTTACGACTGCCTAAAGTCCGAGTGCGAAAGGCGCGGGCTCAAAACGCGCGTCGCGCTGCGCGATGAGAACGGCGGTGCGGACGCGCTCCACTTCAAAAAGAGCGGCTGCCACGGCTTCTGCGAGATGGGACCGCTGGTGGAGATCGAGCCGGAGGGCTTCCTTTACACGCACGTCAGGCTGGAGGACTGCGGCGAGATCATCGAAAAGACGATCCTCGGCGGCGAGGTCATCGACAGGCTCCTGTACGAGTTGAACGGCGTGAAGTACGAAAAGCACACGGAGATCCCCTTTTACGCCAAGCAGCAGCGCGTGGTGCTGGAAAACTGCGGCACGACCGACGCCGAGGACATTGACGAATACCTTGCCCACGACGGCTATGCCGCCTTTGAAAAGGCACTTTTTGAGATGACGGACGAGGACATCTGCCGTGAGATCCTAGATTCCGGTCTGCGCGGCCGCGGCGGCGCGGGCTTCCCCGCGGGCAGAAAGTGGGACAGCGTCCGCCGCCAGCCGGAGGGCAAGAAGTATGTCGTCTGCAACGGCGATGAGGGCGACCCCGGCGCGTTTATGGACCGCTCCATCATGGAGGGTAACCCCCACTCGATCATCGAGGGTATGATGATCGCCGCGCTCGCCGCCGGCAGCGACGAGGGCTACATCTACGTCCGCGCAGAGTATCCGCTGGCGGTCAAGCGTTTGCAGGTCGCCATTGAAAAGGACAAGGCGCTCGGCCTGTTGGGCGATCATATTCTTGGCACGGACTTTTCCTTCCACCTGCATATCAACCGCGGCGCAGGCGCGTTCGTCTGCGGCGAGGGCAGCGCGCTGACCGCGTCTATCGAGGGTAAGCGCGGTATGCCGCGTGTCAAGCCGCCGCGCACGGTCGAGCAGGGGCTGTGGGCGCGTCCCACGGTGCTCAACAACGTGGAGACCTACGCCAACGTTCCGCAGATCGTCCTGCGCGGCAGCGCGTGGTTCCGCGGCATCGGCACGGAGAAGAGCCCCGGCACCAAGGCGTTTGCTCTGACGGGCAACGTGGTGAACACGGGACTGATCGAGGTGCCGATGGGCGCGACGCTGCGAGAGATCATCTTCAACATCGGCGGCGGCATCAAGGACGGCAAGAAGTTCAAGGCGGTGCAGATCGGCGGCCCCGCGGGCGGTTGCCTGACGGAGGAGCACCTCGACCTGCCGCTCGACTTTGACTCGCTCAAGAAGGTCGGCGCGATTATTGGCTCGGGCGGTCTTGTCGTCATGGACGAGGGAACCTGCATGGTGGAAACGGCACGCTTTTTCATGAGCTTCACGCAAAATGAGAGTTGCGGCAAGTGCGTTCCCTGCCGCGAGGGCACGAAGCGGATGCTCGAGATCCTCACGCGCATCGTCAACAACGAGGGCAGCCTTGAGGATCTTGACCTGCTCGAGGAGCTCTCCCGCACCATCACCGAGACGGCGCTGTGCGGGCTCGGTCAGGCGGCGTGCAATCCGGTGGTGAGCACGCTCAAATATTTCCGAAGGGAATACCTTGCCCACGTCGTCGATCACCATTGCCCCATCTGCAACGGACGCAAGCGCCGTCTCGTCATCAAGCCCGAGCTGTGCAAGGGCTGCGGCAAGTGCAAGCGCAACTGCCCGATGGAGGCGATCTCCGGCGAGATCCGTATGCCGCATACGATCGACAACGAGAAGTGTATCCATTGCGGCGCGTGCTGGGGCGCGTGCCCGTTCGGTGCGATCGACGCCATTGAAGAGGAGGGCTGAGCCATGGCAAAGGGGATTATGTTTATCGACGGTCAGCGTGTGCCCTTCGACGGAGAGAAGAACGTTCTGTCCGTTATCCGCAAGGCGGGTATCGAAATGCCGACCTTCTGCTACTATTCCGACCTGTCCGTTTACGGCGCGTGCCGTATGTGCGTGGTCGAGGACGAAAAGACCGGAAAGATCGATGCGAGCTGCTCGATGGAGCCGCGCGACGGTCTGCGCATCAACACCAACAGCGCGCGTCTGCTCAAGCACCGGCGCGTCATTCTTGAGCTGCTGCTTGCCTCGCACAACTGCAACTGCACCATCTGCGAAAAGAGCGGCAACTGCCATCTTCAGGCGCTGGCGCAGCAGTTCGGCGTGCGCCGTATCCGCTTTGCCGATACCCGCGAGCACCGCGAGCAGGACGACAGCTCGCCCGCCGTGCTGCGCGACCCGAACAAGTGTATCCTCTGCGGAGACTGCGTGCGCGTGTGCGACGAGATGCAGGGCATGGGTATCCTGAACTTTGCCTACCGCGGCAGCGAGGCGCAGGTCATGCCGGCGTTTGACCGCCGGCTCAGCGAAACGAAATGCGTAAGCTGCGGGCAATGCGCCGCCGTGTGTCCCACCGGTGCGATCACGGTGAAGAACCAGATCGGCGAGGCGTGGCGCGCGATCCACGATCCGCAGAAGCGCGTGGTCGTGCAGATCGCGCCCGCCGTGCGTGTGGCGGTCGGTGAAGCCTTTGGTATTCCCGCGGGTGAAAACGTGCTCGATAAGCTCGTCACCGCGCTCAAGCTCATGGGCGTGGACGAGGTATACGACACGACCTTCGGCGCGGACTTTACGACGATTGCCGAATCCGAAGAATTTTTGAAGCGAATGAAAAACGGCGGTCCGTTCCCGATGTTCACCTCCTGCTGTCCCGCGTGGGTGAAGTATCTTGAAAACGAAAACCCCAAGTATCTCAAAAATATCTCCACCTGCAAGTCCCCCATGGAGATGTTCGGCGCGATCCTGCGTGACAAGTATGCTGCCAAGGACGAGCAGGACGGCCGCACGACCTACCACATCGCCATCATGCCCTGCACGGCAAAAAAGATGGAGGCAGCGCGCGAGGAGTTCACGCACGATGGCCGCCCCGACGTTGACCTCGTCCTCACCACGCACGAGGTCATCGACATGATGCAGGAGACCGGGATCCAGATGGACGAGCTTGAGCTGGAATCGCCCGACCTGCCGTTCGGTCTCGGCAGCGGCGCGGCGGTCATCTACGGAACGACCGGCGGCGTGGCTGAAGCGGTCGTGCGCCATTGCCTGAGTGATAAGAGCAAGAACGCCCTGCGCGAGATCAGTATCCTCGGCCTGCGCGGTGACGCACCGATCAAGGAGACAAGCGTCACCGTCGGCGATACCGAGCTCAAGCTTGCGGTCGTCAACGGTCTTGCCAACGCGAAAAGGCTGCTCCGGGAGATCGGCGAGGGGAAGAAGTTCTATCATCTCGTCGAGGTCATGACCTGTCAGGGCGGCTGCGTCGGCGGCGCGGGTCAGCCCTACGGGCTCAAGGCGGTGAAGGAGAAGCGCGGCGACGGTCTGCATAAGGTGGACAATGCGGCGATGTTCAAGCGCGCCGAGCGCAACCCTGTGGTCACGCAGATGATGCGCGACTACGGCGAGAAGCGCTGCCATGAGCTGCTGCACGTCACCTACGGAAAAAAATAACGCCGATCCGACAATTTGCGCGTTTGGATCGTATGATATGAAAGAGGGAGGCGAAGCCATGCAGGAGGATTTCGAGGCGTTCTATCTGCGCCACTTCAAGGCAATCTACCGCGTCTGCTACGCCTTCCTGAAGAACGCGCAGGACGCCGAGGACTGCACGGAGGACGCCTTCGTCAAGGCGATGACGAGCGGCGCCGCCTTTGAGAACGAGCGCCATGAGCGCGCGTGGCTCACCACCACCGCGATGAATCTCTGCAAAGATCGGCTCAAGCACTGGTGGTGGCAGAAGGTGACGCCCCTTGACGAGGAAACGGAGCGGGCTTCCGCCGAGCCGGACGAAGGACGCGAGGTCATGGAGGCGGTGATGGCGCTGCCCGTGAAGTACAAGGAGGTCGTCTGGCTGCACTATTACGAGGGCTACCAGACCGACGAGATCGCGGCGATGCTGGACCGACCGCCGTCCACGGTGCGCAACCAGCTGCGCGACGCCCGCGCAAAACTGAAGCTGACGCTGGGAGGTGAGGGCGCATGAACGGGAACGAAGTGAAAACGGCATTTGCCGCGCTCGAGCCGGAGCACGGCGCGCAGGAGCGGATGTATGCCAATATCATGAAGAAGGCTGCCGCGGAGAAGAACTCTGCCGCTCCGAAGCGCCGCTCCGTACCATCATGGCGGCGCTGGGGAGGCCTGGCGGCGTGCCTTGCCGTCGTCTTGGCGGCAGGTATCGCGCTGCCGTATCTGACCGGTCAGGACGAGCAGAACGAGCCGCCGGTTTTGAGCGTCTCTCCCTTTGAGGACGTGTCCGGACCGGAGGATTTTGCGGTGCTGGGCTTCACGATCGACGCGCCGGAGGGCGCGGAGAACGTGACCTACTGCATCTATGACGGGAAGATCGCCCGTGTGGACTTTACGCTCGACGGTTACGAC
This sequence comes from Alistipes onderdonkii, assembly GCA_963612845.1. Lineage (GTDB taxonomy): Bacteria > Bacillota > Clostridia > Oscillospirales > Oscillospiraceae > Hominicoprocola. The sequence goes on along the minus strand of CAVDWO010000007.1, from coordinate 22,934 downwards.
TATGTCTGCGAGGCGGCGGAGCTGGACGGGAATTTCTCCATCGCGGATGGCGAAGCGGTCGGCAGCGTCTCGCTGAACGCGGAGTACGGCGCGACGCTCGACAGGCTCTCGCCGGAGACATGGCGCGCACATTGGGAGCGCGACGGCGTCAGCTATTATCTGACAAATCTCGACGGCGCGGGCGAGGAGGCGGTCACAGCTGCCGCGAATGTGCTGATGGAGCAAAGCTGAGTATAAGAAAGCAGGGAGCTGTGCTCCCTGCTTTTTATTTTTCTTTCCGACATTTTGCGCGTCTCCTTCGTATGGATATACGGACGGGCGGGAGCGCGGCGTTTCCGGAGACGACGCGCCGCCCTTCCCCACAAATATAAAAGACAAGGAGATCTTATGATGAAACGAATTTTGGCTTTTGCACTGGCGCTCATGCTGGCGCTGTCCCTCACCGCCTGCGGTGGTAAGACGGACGACGGGGAGAACGGCGCGGAGGTGACCATGACCGCGCAGGAGATCATGGACGCGCTGAAGGAAAAGCTGGGCGGCAGCTTTGACTGCGACACCGCCGAGACGGAGGACCGCATGAGCGGCTATTGGGGGCTCGACATGGACAAGCTCGAGAGCTGGGCGGCGATGAGCAATTCCAACTCCGCGATCAACCCCAGCGCTGCCGTTGTCCTCAAGGTCAAGGACGGCTACGCGCAGGACGCTGCCGCGCTGCTCCAGATCGGCTATGAGCAGGTGCTCAGCTACTCGCGCATGTATGACATGAGCCTGCAGCAGGTCCTGCAGGCGCGCCTGTTCGTGAACGGGAATTATGTGGCGCTGCTGATCCTCGGCGCACAGGGCAACTGGGAAGCCGACGCTGAAGAGCAGGCAAATTTCGCCGCCGATGAAGCCGCGAAGGTAGACGAAGCGTGGAACGATATCTTCGGCTCTGCCGAAAATGTTATCACGATCCCCGAGGACGACGGGAACAGCGGCGGCTTTTTCGACATGAACGAGGAGATCGACGGCTCTGACGGCGCGCCCGTTGTCGGCGGCTGAACCATGGTATTTTCCAGCCTGACGTTTTTGCAGGGCTTCCTGCCGCTGTGCCTGCTCGCGTATTTTCTCGCGCCGAAGCGGTGGCGCAACGGCGTGCTGTTCGCCTTCAGCCTGCTCTTTTACGCTTGGGGCGAGCCGGTGTACGTTGTGCTGATGCTCTTTTCCACCGCGCTGGACTACACCTGCGGGCTTGCAGTCGAGCGGCATCGCGGTACGCGCGGCGCAAGGCTTGCCCTGCTGACGTCCGTGTGTGTCAATCTGGGGCTGCTGGGCGTGTTCAAATACAGCGATTTTCTCATCGCCACGGTCAATTCCCTGCTCGGCACGGAGCTCCCGCAGCCAAACCTGCCGCTGCCCATCGGCATCAGCTTCTACACCTTCCAGACCATGAGCTATACCATCGACGTCTACCGCGGGGAGGCAAAGGCGCAGCGGAACATCGTCAGCTTCGGCGCGTATGTGACGCTGTTCCCTCAGCTTATCGCCGGTCCCATCGTCCGCTACCAGACGGTGGCGGACGAGCTGGAGCACCGCGACTGCACGGCAGACCTCTTTTCGTCGGGCGTGAAGCGCTTTGCCTGCGGCATGGGGAAAAAGGTGCTTCTGGCAAACAATATCGGCTTGCTCTGGGAGGCGGCAAGCGCGCAGACCGACCCGACGGTGCTGACGGCGTGGCTCGGCGTGATCGCCTACGGCTTTCAGATTTACTTCGACTTCTCCGGCTACTCCGATATGGCAATCGGTCTGGGGCGAATGCTGGGCTTCCGCTTTCTGGAGAACTTCAACTACCCGTTCCTCGCCGACAGCATCACTGACTTTTGGCGGCGCTGGCACATCTCGATGGGAACGTGGTTTCGGGACTACGTGTATATCCCGCTCGGCGGCAACAAGGGCGGGCTCAAAAAGCAGCTGCGCAACGTCGCCGTCGTCTGGCTGCTGACGGGCTTCTGGCACGGGGCAAGCTGGAACTTCATCCTCTGGGGCGCGTACTTCGGCGCGCTGCTGGTGGCGGAAAAGCTGTTCCTGCTGCGCTGGCTCCAAAGGCTGCCCGCCGCGCTGCGGCGCGTCTACGCGCTGGCGCTGGTGACGGTCAGCTGGACGCTCTTTGCGTTCACGGACATGTCCAAGGGGCTTGCGTGGCTGAAGGCGATGTTTTCCGGCACCCTGTACGACAGCGGCAGTCTCTACCTGCTGCTGACCTACGGCGCGATGCTGCTTCTTTGCGCTCTCGCCGCGACCCCGCTCGGAAAACGCGGCTATGAAACGCTGGGCGCGCGGCTCGGTCAGCGGATACTGACGCTCGCCGATTGCAGCGCCCTCGTCTGCGTGCTGACCGTGTCGATGGCGTATCTCGTCAGCGGCAGCTACAATCCGTTCCTCTACTTCCGCTTCTGAGGTGAGAAAAATGCGAAACAAAATCATAACCTCATTTTTCTGCCTGCTGCTGGCACTCGGTGCGCTCGTCGGGCTGTTGACGCCCGACCGCTACTATTCGGAGCGCGAGAAACGCATCCTGACGCAAAAGCCGCAGTTCACCGCCGCGGACTTCTTCTCCGGCAAATTCGGCGACGAGCTGGAAAGCTATCTCGCCGATCAGATCCCCCTGCGGGACGGCTGGGTGACGATGAAGACCTATCTGGAGCTGGCAGCCGGCAAGAGGGAGAGCGGCGGCGTTTATATCTGCAAGGACAAGTATTTGATGGACAAGTTTACGTCTTACAGCCGGAAACAGCTCGCCGCCAATGCAGCTGCCCTTGCCAGCCTGCAAAAAGAGCTGGCGGCGGAGGGAATCCTCATGAATACGATCCTTGTCCCCGCAGCGGCGCAGGTGCTAACGGACAAGCTGCCTGCCTTCGCGTCCGCGGCAGACTATGCCGCCATTCTCAAGGTGCTGACCGATGCGGGCGTGGATACCGTCGATGCGCTCTCCGCGCTCTCCGCCCACAGCGGCGAGGGTATCTACTACCGCACCGACCACCATTGGACGAGCCTCGGCGCATACTATGCCTACTGTGCGTGGCGCGGCGCGGCACCGGACGCGGGCGAATGGACGCAGGAGACCCTCTGCGATGATTTCCACGGCACGACGTGGAATAAGGTGCAGCTGCCCACTGTACCTGCCGAGGAGATCACCGCGTGGTATAAGCACGCGAGCCGCCACGTCTCCTACAACAACGGTCAGTACGAAACGGAAAGTATTTACGAACGCAAATACCTCTCCGGCAGCGACCAGTACGCGGTGTTTCTGAACTCCAATCAGGCGCAGACCGTCATCGAGGGAAGCGGGAAAAGCGGCAGGCTCCTGCTCATCAAGGACTCCTACGGCAACACCTTTTCCCAATTTCCCGCGGAGGACTATGCCGAGATCCACGTCCTTGACCTGCGCTTCTTCCGGGGCAGCGTGGCGGAGTACGCCGCGGAGAACGGCATTACCGAAGCGCTGGCAGTGTACGGTGTGCAGAACTTTGTGAAGGATACGAGCCTGCGGGGCTGAGACTCCCGCTCAAAAGAGAAAAGGCAGGGACCTTTACGGTCCCTGCCCTCTGCTTTTGCGCTCAGTCCAGTATCTTGCCGTCTATCGAGACCGTCACGACCTGCCACGGGAGAAATTTCCCGCTGTTTTTCAGGGCGGTGACCGCCGCGTGCTCCAGCCCGCCGCAGCAGGGGACCTCCATGCGCACCACGGTCACGCTCTTGATGTCGTTCCTGCTGATGATCTCCGTCAGCTTTTCGGCGTAGTCCACCCCGTCCAGCTTGGGGCAGCCGACCAACGTGACGTGCCCTTTGATGAACCGCTCGTGGAAGGCGGCGTAGGCATAGGCGGTGCAGTCGGCGGCAATGAGCAGCTTCGCGCCGTCAAAATACGGGGCGTTCACCGGCACGAGCTTGATCTGCACCGGCCACTGGGAAAGGCGGCTCGCCTGCTCGACGGGCGCGGCGTCATGCGCGCATTCGCCGTGCGCGATCGCCCTCGACTGGCTCCCGGGGCAGCCGCAGGGCAGGGTCGCGCCCTCGGACTGCATCTTCCGCTGCTTGTGCTCCAGCACGGCTTTCTCGTCGTAAGCCGCCGCCTCGCGCTCCACAAAGCTGATCGCGCCGGTGGGGCAGGCGGGGAGACAATCGCCCAGCCCGTCGCAGTAATCGTCGCGCATCAGCTTCGCCTTGCCGTCCACCATGGCGATGGCACCCTCGTGGCAGGCGTCGGCGCAGGCGCCGCAGCCGTTGCATTTCTCACGGTCGATCTCGATGATCCGTCTTTTCATATCGTCAGCCTCCTTGCTTTTCTGCGTTGATTGTACTATATTAAAAGCAATAAGTCGGTTGAATTTTCAACAAAAGGAGCTGCTTATGGAAGAAAATATTTCCGTGCTCCGATCCTCCCGCCTTTTCTCCGGCATAGCGGAGGACGAGCTTGCCGCGATGCTCTCCTGCCTTGCCGCCAGAACGGAGCGCTTTTCCAAGGGCGAGCTGCTGCTGCGCGCCGGGGATACGACGGAGGAGATCGGGCTGGTGCTCTCGGGCAGCGTGCTGGTCGTGCAGGAGGATATCTGGGGGAATCGAAATATCCTGACCAGAGCGGGGCAGGGGCAGACCTTTGCCGCCGCCTTCGCCTGCGCGCCGGGGGTGAGCGTGAACGTAAATGTGGAGGCGGAAACGGCGGTCACGGTGATTTTCCTGAGCGTCAGGCGGCTCCTGACCGTCTGCCCGTCCGCCTGCGCCCACCACAGCCGCATCATCAGTAACCTGCTGAGCGACCTTGCAGGGCAGAATCTCCGGCTCAACGAAAAGCTCCTGCACATGGGCCAGCGCACGACGCGCGCAAAGCTGATGTCCTACTTTTCCGCGCAGGCGCGGCGCTGCGGCTCCTGCGCGTTCGATATCCCGTTCTCGCGCCAGCAGCTTGCGGATTATCTCGCGGTGGAGCGCAGCGGGCTGTCGCTCGAGTTGGGGAAGCTGCGCGCCGACGGATTGCTGGAATTTCACAGGAATCATATCGTTTTGAAGGGGACTCATTCATTCTGAGCGCGCCGCTGCTCAGCCTTTAAGTTATCTTTAGGCAGCCGGCTTATGATGAGCGCGTCACAGGGAAGAACGCTTCGGCGATTCCCTAAAAACGACAGAATTGGCTATAATAAGGAGGCTGTTTTATATGAATGTGAAAAAATGGACGGCGCTTTTCTGCGCGGCGGTGCTGACGCTGTCGCTCACCGCGTGCGGCGGCAAAGCGGCGGAGGACTATTCCGGGCAGACGCTCACCGGACAGGTGACGGAGATCAACGGCGGTGACGTGACGCTCCAGCTCGGCGAGCTGAGCGAGAGCGCACAGACCCCGCCGGAGATGTCCGGCGATGACGGCGGCTCCGACCGTCAGACTCCACCCGACAAGCCGGACGGCGGCGATCAGGGCGAGGGTGCGTCTGACGGCAGCCAGCCGCCCGACAAGCCGGACGGTGACGCGCCGGACGGCATGGGCGGTACGAGCAGTTTCACCGCGGGCGAGGAGAGCGTGACGCTCGACTTCTCCGGCGCGGAGATCACCAAAAACGGCGAGAGCCTTGACCTGAGCAAGCTTGCCGAGGGCGATGTGCTGACCGTTACCGTAGGCAGCGGCATCGCCGTCTCCACCGCGGAGATCGTGAGCGTGGGCGGCGGACAGGGCGGCATGGGCGGCTTCGGCGGTAGCGGCGAGGTCACGCAGGGCGACAGCGCCAATACCATCACGGAGGGCGGCACCTACACCGGCGAGACCTACACCTCTACCGGCGACGATGAAAACGCCCTGCGCGTGGACGGCGCGGCTGTCACGCTCGACGGCGTCACGGTCGATAAGAGCGCGGGCGCGACCTCGAACACCGAAAACGGCGACTTCTACGGCATGAACGCCGCGCTGCTGGCGACCAACGGCGCGACGGTCACCATTAAGAACGCGACCGTTATCTCCTCCGCACAGAACGGAAACGGCGTGTTCAGCTACGGCAGCGGCACGACCGTGAACATCTCCGATTCGACCATCACCACCACCGCCGACAACTCCGGCGGTATCCAGACCACAGGCGGCGGAACGACAAACGCAAGCAACCTCGTCGTCGAAACCTCGGGCAACTCGTCCGCGGCGATCCGCTCCGACCGCGGCGGCGGCACGGTGAACGTGGACGGCGGCGCGTACACCTCCAACGGCTACAATTCCCCCGCGGTCTACTCCACGGCGGAGATCACCGTGAAGAACGCGAACCTGACGGCAAACAATTCCGAAGCGCTCGTCATCGAGGGCAAGAACTCCATCACGCTGGAGAACTGCTACGTTATCGGCAGCATGAGCGACACCAAGGGCACAAGCTCCGATGAAAACGTCCACAACGTGATGATCTACCAGTCGATGAGCGGCGACGCGGACGTGGGCACGTCCGTCTTCTCAATGACCGGTGGCAGCCTTGTCGGCAACAGCGGCGATATGTTCTATATCACGAACACCCACTGCCTGCTGACGCTCTCGGGCGTGAGCATCGTCAACAACGACGCAGACGGCGCACTGCTGCGCGTGGTCGGCAACTCCGCCAGCCACGGCTGGGGTACGGCGGGCAGCAACGGCGCGCAGGTCGAGTTTACCGCCGACGCGCAGACGCTTGAGGGAGATATCGTGGTGGATACCATCTCCACGCTGAGCATGACGCTGGCGAACGGCAGCACCTTTGCCGGCACCGTCAATATCGTTGACAATGCCGAGGGCGGCACCGCCGTCAGCGATAACGCGGTCGTCACGATTGAGAGCGGCTGCACGTGGACGCTCACCGGCAACTGCACGCTCACCAGCCTTGTGAATAACGGCACCATCAATTTCAACGGCTATACCATCACCCTCGCCGACGGCACGGTGCTGAAGTAAGCCCGATATAAGCAAAAGCTCCGAGTCCCTTTTGAGGGACTCGGAGCTTTTAGCGCTCTGACACGCTGCCGCGCTTACCGTGACCGATCGGAAAAGAGAAGGCGGGTCACTCGCCGGCGGGCAGGCAGGGAAGAAGCGCTGCGCGCCATGCCGCCAGCAGCCGCTCCGCGCTCCAGCGCGCATTCGCGGGCGAGGTGGACGGGAGCTGCACCGCGTCGCGCCCGGTCGCGGCGCGGCAGTATTTGTTGTAGCAGGCGAAAGACGTGCCGCCGTTGCAGAAAACAGCGCCGATGTCCGCGGCGTTCAGAACGATAGACAGGTCGTTCGGCACGACGTTTTTGATGCTTGCGTCGGAGGAGCCGGTGATCTCGCACGCGCCGACCGCGTCCCACAGCGCGATCCCGTGCCGCAGGGCGATGGACTTTTTCTCCTCCACAGTCTGGGGCGGGTTTTCGCCGAAAACAGCCGCGAGTGTCGGCCAGAAGCGGTTCTGCGGGTGCGCGTAGAAAAAGCCCGCCTGCCGCGACCGCACCGACGGGAACGAGCCGAGGATCAGCACGCGCGAGTGCGCGTCGTATAGCGGCGGGATATTGTGAAGCTGTTTCTCTTTTTCCATGGTGCCCTCCGTGTTGGCTGCGGTTTTGCTGCGAAAGGGGAAAGCCGCTCCGTCCAGCGAACGGAGCGGCTTTTTTGCATACTGTGTCACATCTCGACGGTGATATTGTCGGTGCCGTGCTGCTCGAATTCGCCTAAGTAGGTGTCCATGCGCTCGCGCAGCTCGTCGTAATTTTCCGGCGTGGGCGCGTCGCTGTCCATGTCGCGCAGGGCGAGCTCTTGCGCGAGGATCTCGAAAAACATCGTGTCTTCGTATGCCATGATCGCCTCGTGGATGCCGCCCTCGGCAAAGGCGCGGGAGGGGATCAGCTCTCCCTGATACGCCTCGACCAGCGGGACCATGCCGTGCGACAGGCACTGCGCGAAGACCGCGCTCTCCACATCGTCGTATTCGCGGATGCGGTCGTCGCCGCGGGTGGAGTTCATCACCCAGTTGCCGACGTAGACCAGATCGAGCAGACGGCGGAACTGCTTTTCCGTCAAATTGATATCCATAGCCATGCCTCCTTTGAAGGAAAAGAAATCTGCTTTGCAGAGATTATAGCACGCCTTTTTTGCTTTTGCCATAGCAAAAGCAGGGAAAAATACAAAAAATTCCGCCCCGGCGCTTGTTTCTTTCGCCGCGTCGTAGTACGATGGCGGAAAACGGACGAGAGGAGGACGGCAATGGAAAAGATAGTCTGGCTCACCGTGCGCGGCGAGCAGGAATATGCCGGAGCGGAGCGCGAGCGCACGGAGCTGCGCGTACCCGGAACGCTGGAGAAGGCGGACGGTGGCTTTTTCCTGCGCTATGAGGAGCGCGGCGGGGACGGTCTCGTGACGAAGACGCGCCTTGCCGTCACGCCGGACTGCGTCATTCTGACGCGCACGGGCGAGGTGACGAGCGAGATGGTCTTTGCGGAGGGGAAGGAGCACACCTCATTCTATGCCGTGCCCTACGGAACCTTGCCGGTCGCGGTGAAGGCGGAGTCGGTCAAGTGGAAGCTCGGGGAGGACGGCGGGATGCTCGCTCTGCGCTATTACCTGACCATCGGTGGGCAGAGAGGAAAGTGCGCCCTGCGCATTCGCGTGCGGACTGAAGGATAAAGCAAAAGGAGCTGCCTGCGGCGGCTCCTTTTTACGCGCCCATCAGCAGCCGCACTGCCCATGCCGAGGAGAGGAACGTCACCGCATCGGCGCAGAGTGCCGCGGGAATGGTGTGGCGCGTTTTGGTGATGCCTGCCGCGCCGTAGTAGACCGCGACGGTGTAGAACGTCGTCTCGCTGGCACCCAGCATCACCGCTGCGACACGTCCGGCGTAGGAATCCACGCCGCAGCTCCGCATGATCTCCGAGCCGACGGCAAGCGCGCCGCTGCCGGAGATCGGGCGGATCAGGAGCAGCGGCGCGGTCTCGCGCGGGATTCCCGCCCGTTCGAGCACGGGGGCAAGCAGCACGCCGAGCGCCTCTGTCGCGCCTGAGGCGCGCAGCATATAGACCGCGGAGAGCAGCGCGACGAGCGAGGGCAGGATGCGCAGCAGAACCGAAAGACCGTTTCCCGCACCCGTGACGAGCGCGTCGTAAACGTCCACGTGCCGGCGCAGGGCGCAGCAGGCGGTGAAGCAGAGCAGCGCGGGGATGATCAAAGCGGACAGCGGCATTTTCACGCCCTCCGCAGCCGCGCGAGAAGGTGCGCCGCGAGCACCCCGGCGATCAGCGCCAGGAGGGAGGCGAGCCAGACCGCGGGGAGAATGTCGAAGGGATCGGCAGCGCCGAGGGAGCTGCGTACCCCGGCGAGCGTGGAGGGAATGAGCTGAACGGACGCGGTGTTGAGCACGACGAACAGGCACAGCTCGTCGGACGCCGTGCCGCCGCAGCCGCGGCTCATGCGCTGCGCCGCGCGGATGCCGAGCGGCGTCGCCGCATTGCCGAGTCCCAGCATATTGGCGGACAGGTTGGCGGAGATCGCGGCGAGCGTTTCACTGTCGCGGCTGGCATGGGGAAAGAGACGGCGCAGCAGCGGGCGGAACAGCGCGGCAAGGCGGTCGGTCAGCGCGGCGCGGTCCATTACCTCCATCACGCCGGTCCAGAGGCACATCACCCCGCACATCGCAAAGCAGAGCTCCACTGCGCTCTGTGCGCCCTCAAGCGCGGCGGTACTGAGCGCGCCGAGGTTTCCGGTCAGCGCGCCGAAGAGGAGGGAGACTGCCACCATACCCGTCCAGAGCCACGCCATCGCCATATACATCAACTCCTTTTCCCTCAAATATATCGTCCGGCGCGGGGAAGTATGCCGCCGGTACGTCGGCTCCGAAAGGGAACAAAAAAATTTTCCCGCTGAGCAAAAAAATGTATTGACAGGTGCAACTTTTTTTGGTAGCATGAACAAGTCCGCGACTGGGCTGATCCTGCCCAAACGCGCGGCATTGCGATGAACCGGGAGATTGCTCGGCAGACCGAGGTAACTTCCGGGGAGTATGTCCGAACATCGGGCGGCTGAGAGAAGTATCTGTACGTTGCGTAGATCGCTGCGCCATGTGTGGACCGGCCGTTTATTCGCGCCGGTTTTTCTATGAGCCGGAATGATACGCACGGATAAGCGTACAGGAAAACCTCTCACCGTACGGCTTCGACAAAGCAAAGAATACCGTACAAAGTAAAGGAGAAACCGAAATGGCAAAAGAAATGATCCGCATTCGCCTCAAGGCCTATGACCATCAGGTCATCGACCAGAGCGCAGAGAAGATCGTCGAGACCGCCAAGCGCACCGGCGCGACCGTCTCCGGCCCGATCCCTCTGCCCACCAAGAAGGAAGTTATCACTATCCTGCGCGCTGTGCATAAGTACAAGGACAGCCGCGAGCAGTTCGAGCGCCGCACCCACAAGCGCCTGATCGACATCACCAACTCCAGCCCCAAGACTGTGGAAGCGCTCATGGGGCTCGAGCTCCCCGCCGGCGTCGAGATCGAGATCAAGCTCTGATCCCCGGCACATTCATTTATTTTGTTGCTCTACCCAAAAGCTTATCGACTTGCGTGAGATAAGCGGGGTCAAGTCGGCAGAGCAATGGCGGGAGTTGCCGCTAACTAAGCCGACCAATAACCTTTACAGGAGGATCTATACATGAAAGCAATCATCGGCAGAAAAGTTGGCATGTCTCAGATCTTCGACGAGAAGGGCCATGTGATCCCGGTCACCGTTATCGAGGCCGGTCCCTGCGTGGTCACTCAGAAGAAGACCAGCGAGAAAGACGGTTATGAGGCTGTCCAGCTGGGCTATGAAGACGTTCGCGAAGCGAAGCTCTCCAAGCCCGAACTCGGCCACCTGAACAAGGCTGGCGTTTCCCCCAAGAAGTACCTGCGCGAGTTCGACCTCGACAACGCCGCCGAGCTGGAGCTTGGCGCTATCATCAAGGCGGACACCTTTAAGAACGGCGACTTCGTCGACGTGACCGGCACCAGCAAGGGTCACGGCTATTCCGGCGTCATCAAGCGCTGGGGCGCCGGGCGCGGCCGTATGACGCACGGCGGCGGTCCGGTTCACCGTCATGCCGGTTCCATGGGCTCCACCACGGATCCCAGCCGCATCTTCAAGGGCAAGATCGGCGCCGGCCAGTACGGCTGCGATACCGTCACCGTCCAGAATCTTGAGATCGTCAAGGTCGATCCCGAGCTGAATATGCTCGTTGTCCGCGGCGCGGTCCCCGGCCCCAAGGGCAGCCTCGTGACCGTGAAGACCACCGTCAAGGTCCACAAGATCAAGCAGGCTGGTGCCGACATCAGCAAGAACCCGCAGAAGGCTTCCGGGCGCAACCCGCAGAAGGCTTCCGCCAGAAATATGTAAGGAAAGGAGTGCTTGAGAAATGTCTACGATTAAAGTTGTCAGCATGACCGGCGCTGAAGTCGGTACTGTCGAGCTGAGCGACGCGGTCTTCGGCATCGAGCCGAACATGAGCGTTGTCCACGAGGTCGTGAAGAACCACCTCGCCAACTGCCGTCAGGGCACGCAGAGCGCTCTGACCCGCGCTGAGGTTTCCGGCGGCGGCAGAAAGCCGTGGCGTCAGAAGGGCACCGGCCGCGCCCGTCAGGGCAGCACCCGCGCACCCCAGTGGACGCACGGCGGCGTCGTGTTCGCTCCCAAGCCCCGCAGCTACAGCTACGTGCTGAATAAGAAGGTCAAGCGCCTGGCGCTCAAGTCCGTGCTGTCCGCCAAGGCGGCGCAGGGCGAGATCGTCGTCGTTGACAAGATCGCGCTCGACGCGATCAAGACCAAGGACTTCCGCAGCTTCCTCACCGCCGTCAAGGTCGAGGGCAAGGCTGACGTCATCACTCCCGAAGCGAACGAGATCATCGTCAAGAGCGCGCGCAACCTGCCCGGCGTCATCACCACGCCCGCGAAGCTCATCAACGTCTACGATCTGCTCAACGCCAAGACGCTGGTCATCGACAAGGAAGCCCTCGCAATCATCGAGGAGGTGTTCGCGTAATGGCAAACGTATACGATATCATTATCCGCCCCATCATCACCGAGCGCTCCATGGCGGACGTTGCGAACAAGAAGTACGTCTTCGAGGTCGCCAAGGATGCCGGTAAGGTGGAGATCAAGAACGCGGTCGAGACTGCTTTCGGCGTCAAGGTCGCCAAGGTCAACACGCTCAATGTCAGCGGCAAGGCGAAGCGCCTCGGCGCCGGCCGTCTGGGCAGGACCCGCAGCTGGAAGAAGGCATACGTTCAGCTCGCTGAAGATTCCAAGACCATCGAACTGTTCGAGGGCATGGTGTAAGGAGGAAATGAGAAATGGCTATCAAAACGTTTAAGCCCACTACCCCCTCCCGCCGTCACATGACTGTGTCCGCCTTCGAGGGGATCGATAAGAAGGCAAAGCCCGAGCGCAGCTTGGTCGAGCCTCTGAAAAAGCACGCCGGCCGCAACAGCTACGGCCGCATCACCGTCCGTCATCACGGCGGCGGCAACAAGCAGAAGTACCGCATTATCGACTTCAAGCGCGACAAGCTGGATATGCCCGCGACCGTCCTGCGCATGGAGTATGACCCCAACCGCAGCGCGTTCATCGCTCTCGTCGAGTACGAGGACGGAGAAAAGCGCTACATCATCGCCCCCGTCGGGCTGAAGGCAGGCGACAAGGTCATCTCCTCCGCTGCCGCTGATATCAAGCCCGGCAACTGCCTGCCCATCGCCAATATCCCTGTCGGTACGGTCATCCACAACATCGAGATGCACCCCGGCAAGGGCGCGCAGCTCGTCCGCTCCGCCGGCACGTCTGCCCAGCTCATGGCGAAGGAAAACGGCGACGCGCAGATCCGTATGCCCTCCGGCGAGGTCCGCATCGTGCGTACCAACTGCATGGCGGTCATCGGTCAGGTCGGCAATATCGACCACGAGAACGTTCAGATTGGTAAGGCCGGCCGCAAGCGCCACATGGGCGTCCGTCCGACCGTCCGCGGCTCCGTTATGAACCCCTGCGACCACCCCCACGGCGGCGGCGAGGGCAAGAGCCCTGTCGGTCACCCCGGTCCCATGACGCCTTGGGGCAAGCCCGCGATGGGTTACAAGACCCGCTCCAAGAAGAACCCGACGAACAAGTTCATCGTCAAGCGCCGTAACGATAAGTAAGAAAAGGAGGCAATGTAAAAAATGAGCAGAAGCATCAAAAAAGGCCCGTTTGTTGCCCCTGAGCTTATCAAGCGAGTCGAAGAAATGAACAAGACCGGTGAGAAGAAGGTCCTCAAGACCTGGAGCCGCAGCTCCACCATCTTCCCCTCCTTCGTCGGTCACACCATCGCCGTCCACGACGGCCGCAAGCACGTTCCCGTTTATATTCAGGAAGACATGGTCGGACACAAGCTGGGCGAGTTCGCTCCCACCCGCACGTTCCGCGGCCACGCCAAGAGCAAATAAGGAAGGAGAATGCAGAATATGGAAGCTAAAGCTTATCTGAGATATGTCCGCATCTCTCCCCGCAAGGTCCAGATCGTCTGCGACCTGATCCGCGGTAAGGACATCACTACTGCCATGGCGCTCCTGATGCAGACCCCCAAGGCTGCGTCCGAGCCCCTGGTCAAGCTCCTCAAGAGCGCTGTCGCCAACGCCGAGAACAACTTCAGCATGGATTCCTCCAAGCTGTACGTGTCCGAGGTGTACGCGACCTCCGGCCCCATCCTCAAGCGCATGATCCCCGCCAGCAAGGGCCGCGGCTACCGCATCAACAAAAGAACCTCTCATGTGACGCTCGCCGTCGCTGAGAGAGACTAAAGGGAGGAGACAGTTTTATGGGACAGAAAGTTAATCCCCACGGCATGCGCGTCGGCGTCATCAAAGACTGGGACTCCCGCTGGTATGCCAGAGACGAGAAGGTCGGCGACCTGATCGTCGAAGATAACAAGATCCGCAAGTTCGTCAAGAAGAGCCTGTACGGTGCGGGCGTGCCCAAGATCGAGATCGAGCGCAGCAACGACGTTGTGACGCTGTTCGTTCATTGCGCCCGTCCCGGCATGGTCATCGGCAAGGACGGCGCGGAGGTCGAGAAGCTGCGCCTGGCGGTCGAGGCTCTGATCGGCAAGAAGGTCAAGCTCAACATCGTCGAGGTTCGCTCTCCCGATATGAACGCTCAGCTCGTTGCCGAGAATATCGCCCAGCAGCTCGAAAAGCGCATCTCTCACCGCCGTGCGATGAAGAACGCCATGGGCCGCGCCATGCGCGCCGGCGCCAAGGGCATCAAGTGCTGCTGTTCCGGTCGTCTCGGCGGCCGCGAGATCGCGGGCGTTGAGCACTATCACGAGGGTACGATCCCCCTGCAGACCATTCGTGCCGACATCGAGTACGGCTTCGCCGAGGCTGCGACCACCTTCGGCCGCATCGGCGTCAAGGTTTGGATCTACAAGGGCGAGGTTCTCACCCAGACCCTGCGCACTACCCCGCGCACGCTGGATACCACCAAGCCTTACGAGGAGCGCCGCGAGCGTCGTCCCCGCCGTGACGGTGACCGCCGTCCCCGCCGCGACGGACAGGGCGGCTTCCAGCGCCGTGAAGGCGGCTTCAACCGCGGCGGCAACCGTCCGCAGGGCGATCGTCCTCAGGGCGGCTTCCGCAAGCCTGCCGAGAACAAGGAAGGAGGCGCGCAGTAATGCTTTTGCCTAAGAGAGTAAAGTATCGCCGCGTGCAGCGCGGCCGCATGACCGGTAAGGCCACGCGCGGCAACACCATTACTTATGGTGAGTTCGGCCTTCAGGCCACCGAGCCCGCGTGGATCACCAGCAACCAGATCGAGGCGGCTCGTGTCGCCATGACGCGTTATACCAAGCGCGGCGGTCAGGTCTGGATCAAGATCTTCCCCGATAAGCCCGTTACCAAGCAGCCCGCCGAGACCCGTATGGGCTCCGGTAAAGGCTCGCCCGAGTATTGGGTCGCAGTTGTCAAGCCCGGCCGCATCATGTTTGAGATCGCCGGCGTTTCCGAAGAGATCGCGCGCGAGGCGCTCCGTCTTGCCAGCCACAAGCTGCCCATCAAGACGAAGATCGTCAAGCGCGGGACCGAGACCCAGGAAGTAGGTGAATGAGATGAAGGCAAGTGAAGTTCGTGCCATGAGCGTTGCCGAGCTGAACACCAAGCTCGACGCTCTCAAGAAGGACCTGTTTTTACTGCGTATGCAGCACGCGACCAATCAGCTTGATAACCCCCAGAAGCTTGTGGAGACCAAGCGTGACATTGCCCGAGTCAAAACCATGATCCGTGAGAAGGAGGAGAAGTAAGATGGAAGAGAAGAGAATTTCCTCCCGCAAGGTCCGCGTTGGCAAGGTCGTTTCCGACAAGATGGATAAGACCGTCGTTGTCGCGATCGCTGACCGCGTGGCGCACCCCCTGTATAAGAAGATCGTCGGTCGCACCTACAAGCTCAAGGCGCACGACGAAAACAATGAGTGCGGTATCGGCGATACCGTCAAGGTGATGGAGACCCGCCCCCTGTCCAAGGACAAGCGCTGGCGCGTGGTCGAAATCGTCGAGAAAGCTAAGTAAGGAGGTACCGGAACAATGATCCAGCAAGAAACTTTTCTGAAGGTCGCCGATAACACCGGTGCCAAGGAAATCAAGTGTATCCGCGTTCTCGGTGGCTCCGGCCGCAAGTACGGCAACATCGGCGATGTCATCGTCGCTTCCGTGCGCAAGGCTGCCCCCGGCGGTCAGGTCAAGAAGGGCGAGGTCGTCAAGGCTGTTATCGTCCGCTCTGCCAAGGGCGTCCGCCGCGAAGACGGCACCTATGTCCGCTTCGATGAGAATGCCGCGGTCCTGATCAAGGACGACAAGAACCCCAGCGGCACCCGTATCTTTGGGCCCGTCGCTCGTGAGCTGCGTGAGAAGGACTTCCTGAAGATCCTCTCCCTCGCTCCGGAAGTTGTCTAAGGAGGGCTTGAAGAATGGCTATGAATGTGAAGAAGGGCGATACCGTTATCGTCCTGTCCGGCAAGGACAAGGGCAAGCAGGGCAAGGTGCTCGGCACCGTCCCCAGCGAAGCCAAGGTCGTCGTGGAGGGCATCAATATGGTGACCTGCCATGTCAAGCCCCGCAAGCAGGGCGAGACCGGCGGCATCGTGCAGCGCGAAGCCGCGATGTACGCCTCCAAGGTGCAGGTCGTCTGCCCCAAGTGCGGCAAGGGTACCCGCGTTGCGCACAAGATCGCAGACGGCAAGAAGTCCCGCGTGTGCAAGCACTGCGGTGCCGAGCTTTAAGAAAGGAGAGTAGTTCACAATGGCAAGACTGAAGGAACAGTACAAGGCAGAAGTGGCGCCCGCTCTCTTTAAGAAGTTCGGCTATAAGTCCACCATGCAGATCCCCAAGATCGAGAAGGTCGTCGTCAATGTCGGCTGCGGCGAGGCGAAGGAGAACGCCAAGGTTCTCGACGCCGTCGTCCGCGACCTGACCGCTATCACCGGTCAGAAGGCGATCATCACCAAGTCCCGCAAGAACATCGCAAACTTCAAGCTCCGTGAAGGAATGCCCATCGGCGCGAAGGTCACCCTCCGCGGCGACAAGATGTGGGAATTCCTCGATCGTCTGTTCAACGTGGCGCTGCCCCGCGTCCGCGACTTCCGCGGCATCAGCGCCAACGCCTTCGATGGCCGCGGCAACTATGCCCTCGGCATCAAGGAACAGCTGATCTTCCCCGAGATCGAGTACGATAAGATCGACAAGATCCGCGGCATGGACGTTGTTATCTGCACCACGGCGCAGACCGACGAAGAAGCCCGCGAGCTGCTGACGCTGGTCGGCGCTCCCTTTGAACGCTGAGTAGGAGGATAGTACAATGGCTAAGAAATCTATGATTCTCAAGCAGCAGGCTCCTGCTAAGTTCTCTACCCGCCGCTACAACCGCTGCAAGATCTGCGGCCGCCCCCACGCGTATCTGCGCGACTATGGCGTCTGCCGTATCTGCTTCCGCGAGCTGGCGTACAAGGGCGAGATCCCCGGCGTTCGCAAGGCTTCCTTCTAATCTTTTTCCGTTATACTTCGTTGAAGCTCCTTGGCGTACACAAAGCACGCCGGCATCGCTTCGCCTCGTCTAACAAAAAATCTTAAGAAGGATCAGCGGTTGATACTTTTTCAACCGCACGATACCACGGAGCTTGAAACTCCGAAGCAAACTCATAACCACGAACGTTGCGATATGGACGTTCTGGCGATAACGGATCGCGAAAGGTCAGTGCCAATTACGCGTGCGCCGCACGCGGTGCAACGCTCCAAATTGGTACTGATACCTCGTGACCGAAACGGTCAACGACCGTAACTCTAAATCAGGAGGATTTACACTATGCATATCACTGACCCCATTGCGGATATGCTCACCCGCATCCGCAACGCAAACAGTGCCCGTCATGACACTGTGGATGTCCCCGCTTCCAACATGAAGAAGAGCATCGCTCAGATCCTGCTGGACGAGGGCTACATCAAGAGCTATCAGATCGTTGACGATGGTACGCAGGGCGTGATCCACATCACCCTGAAGTACAACGGCAAGGACAAGGTCATCACCGGTCTGCGCCGTGTCAGCAAGCCCGGTCTCCGTGTTTACGTCGGCGCAGACGAACTGCCCCGCGTGCTCCGCGGTCTCGGTATTGCCATCGTCTCCACCTCCAAGGGCGTTATGACCGATAAGGCTGCTCGCGCGGCTCACATCGGCGGCGAAGTCCTTGCATTCGTGTGGTAAGGAGGGTATGAAACAATGAGTAGAATTGGTAAAATGCCCGTTGCCGTCCCCGCCGGCGTCGAAGTCAGCATCAAGGAAGGCAACCTTGTCACCGTCAAGGGCCCCAAGGGTACCCTGACCCAGCAGCTTCCCACCGCCATGACCCTCAAGCAGGAGGGCGCGGAGATCCTCGTCTCCCGTCCCGACGACGCGAAGGAAAATCGCGCGCTGCATGGTCTGACCCGCGCGCTGCTGCACAACATGGTCGTCGGCGTCACCGACGGCTACAAGAAGACGCTCGAAGTCAACGGCGTTGGTTACCGTGCCGCCAAGGAGGGCAGCAAGCTCGTCCTGACGATCGGCTATTCCCACCCCGTTGAAGTCTCTGAGATCGACGGCATCACGATCGAGGTTCCCTCTCAGAACCAGATCGTCATCTCCGGCTGCGATAAGCAGAAGGTCGGTCAGTTTGCCGCCGAGGTCCGCGAGAAGCGTCCTCCCGAGCCGTATAAGGGCAAGGGCATCAAGTATGCCGACGAAGTCATTCGCCGCAAGGTCGGTAAGACCGGCGCCAAGAAATAAGGAGGTGTGCCGAATATGATTAAAAGACCCGATACCAATGCGCAGCGCATCAAGCGTCATAAGAGAGTCCGCGCGAAGATCTCCGGCACTCCCGAGAGACCCCGCCTGAACGTTTTCCGCAGCGAAAAGAACATCTACGCCCAGATCATCGACGATGTCGCCGGCAGCACGCTGGTCGCCGCATCCTCTCTGGATAAGGCGATCGAGGGCAACGGCGGCAACAAGGCTGCCGCCCGCGCAGTCGGCAAGCTGATCGCCGAGCGCGCCAAGGCGAAGGGCATCGACACGGTCGTGTTTGACCGCGGCGGTTACCTGTACCACGGCCGTGTTGCTGAGCTGGCTGAAGGCGCCCGCGAGGGCGGCCTGGAATTCTGAGGGAGGAGGAAAATACAATGCCTAGATTTGAACGCGAACAGAGCGAATACATGGAAAAGCTCGTTTTCCTCAACCGTGTTTCTAAGACCGTTAAGGGCGGCCGCGTTGCCAAGTTCTCCGCTTTGATGGTCGTTGGCGACGGCAAGGGCAAGGTCGGCTACGGCCTTGGCAAAGCCGCTGAAGTTCCCGAAGCGATCCGCAAGGGGCTTGAGGCTGCCAAGAAGAATATGGTCACCGTCACGCTCGACGGCACCACCATTCCTCACGAGACGATCGGCGAGTTCGGCGCCGGCCGCGTGCTGATGAAGCCCGCCGCCCCCGGTACCGGCGTGATCGCCGGCGGCGCGGTCCGTGCCGTCGTTGAGGCTGCCGGCATCAAGGATATCCGTACCAAGTGCCTGCGCTCCAACAACCCCAATAACGTTGTTGGCGCCGCGGTCGAAGGCCTGAAGTCCATGCGCAGCGCGGAGCAGGTCGCCCGTACCCGCGGCAAGAGCGTGGAAGAGATCATCGGTTAAGGAGGCGGAGCAGCATGGCTAAAACTTATAAAGTTGAGCTCGTCAAGAGCTTGAACGGCAGACACGTTAAGCACATCGCTACTGCCAATTCCATGGGTCTGCGCAAGATCGGCGACAAGAGCGTGCAGCCCGACAACGACCAGACGCGCGGCAAGCTCGCCCAGATCGGCTACCTGCTGCAGGTCACTGAAGAGAAATAAGGAGGAACAGATATGGAACTTTATAATCTGTCTCCCGCCGCTGGCTCTACCAAGGAAGCGTTCCGCAAGGGGCGCGGTCACGGCAGCGGCAACGGCAAGACCGGCGGTCGCGGTCACAAGGGTCAGAAGGCCCGCAGCGGCGGCGGTGTCCGCATCGGCTTCGAAGGCGGTCAGATGCCTCTGGCGCGCCGCACCCCGAAGCGCGGTTTCAACAACATTTTTGCAAAGCCCTATGAGATCATCAATCTGAGTGCGCTCGACAAGTTCGAGAACGGCGAAACCGTTACCGCAGAGGCTCTGCTTGCTAAGGGCATCCTGAGCAAGTGCGTGTATGGGTACAAGGTTCTTGGCAACGGCTCCGTTACCAAGAAGGTCACTGTTCAGGCCGCTGCGTTTTCCCAGTCTGCTAAGGAAGCAATTGAGGCAGCTGGCGGAAAGGCAGAGGTGGTCTAAGTGATTCAGACGATCCGTAAGGCATGGGGGATCCCCGAGCTGCGCAAGAAGATCGTGTTCACGCTGCTGATCCTGCTGATCTTCCGCATCGGTAACGCGATCCCCGTCCCGTATATCGACACGGCTCTGCTCAAGAATTATCTTGAGACTATGAGCGGCACGGTGCTCGGGCTTTACAACGTGATGTCCGGCGGCGCGTTCGCGGAGGCAACGGTCTTTGCACTGGGCGTCCAGCCCTACATCAACAGCTCGATCATCATTCAGCTGCTGACCATCGCGATCCCCGCGCTCGAGCGTCTCGCGCGCGAGGGCGGCGAAGCCGGCAAGAAGAAGATCGCCTCTATCACCCGCTACGCGACCGTGGCGATCGCCCTGCTGCAGGGTCTTGGCTACTACATGATCTGCAAGAACTATGGTATTCTTGAGCAGGAGGGTATCTGGCCCGCGCTGGTCATCATCGTTTCGTTTGTTGCAGGCTCGTCCTTTGTCATGTGGCTGGGCGAGCAGGTCAATGAGTTCGGCGTCGGCAACGGTATCTCCATCATTCTGTTCGCCGGCATTCTCTCCCGTGTGCCCAACATGGTCACGATGGGCATGAGCTATGTCGCGCAGAAGGGCAGCATCGGCTATCTGTGGATGGCGCTGCTGGTGCTCGGTATCCTTGCGCTGGTCGTGCTCATCGTCCACGTCAGCGGCGCGGAGCGCCGTATCCCCGTCCAGTACGCCAAGCGTCAGGTCGGCCGCAAGATGTACGGCGGTCAGGCATCCACCCTTCCTATGAAGGTGAATATGTCCGGCGTTCTGCCCATCATCTTCGCGCAGAGCATTGCCGCTCTGCCCGCAACAGTCTGGGCGTTCATCGGAACGCCCGAGGCGGGTACCGTCAGCCGCAAGATCTACGACGCGATCGACACGCAGTCGATCCTCTACCTGATCGCGTATTTCCTGATGATCATCGGCTTCAGCTACTTCTACGCGACCATTCAGTTCAACCCCATTGAGATCTCTAATAACCTCAAGCGCAACGGCGGCTTTATCCCCGGCTTCCGTCCGGGCAAGCCCACATCTGACTTTATTGCCAAGGTTCTCAACAAGGTCACGCTGTTTGGCGCCATCTACCTCGGCATCGTTGCGATCTGCCCGCTGATCGCCGGCAAGCTGCTGGATAACAGCTCGCTCACCATCGGCGGCACGTCCGTCATCATCGTTGTCGGCGTTGCCCTTGAAACTGTCCGCGCTCTGGAATCCCAGATGATGATGCGCCAGTATAAGGGCTTCCTCGAGTAAGAGAGGCATCACATGAAACTGATTTTATTGGGCGCTCCGGGAGCGGGCAAGGGCACACAGGCCGCCGTCCTCTCCCGCGAGCTTGGAATCCCCGCGATTTCCACCGGGAACATTCTGCGCGCGGCCATTCAGGAGGGTACGCCGACGGGAATGAAGGCCAAGTCCTATATGGACGCTGGTCATCTGGTGCCCGATGAGGTCATCATCGGCATCATTGAAGAGCGTCTCGCGCAGTCCGATTGTGCGAAGGGGTATATCCTTGACGGTGTGCCCCGCACGATCGCACAGGCGGAGGCTCTTGAAGCGGCCGGTATCAGGTTCGATCATGTCGTTTCCATGGAGATCGCCGACGCGACCATCATGGAACGCATGAGCGGACGCAGAGTGTGCGGCAAGTGCGGCGCGAGCTACCACATCAAGGCAGTCCCGCCGAAGGTCGAGGGCGTCTGCGACGTCTGCGGCGGCGCGCTTACCGTGCGTAAGGATGATACGCCCGAGACGGTGAAAAACCGCCTTGCGGTCTATCATAGGGAAACAGAGCCGCTGAAGGATTTCTATCACGAGCGCGGCGTGCTGTATCCCGTGGAGGATATGGGCTCCGTCGAGGCCACCTCCGAGGCGATCCTCGCAATTCTGAGACAGGATGGTTGATCCATGATCATTGTGAAATCAGAGCGCGAGATCGAACTGATGCGCCGGGCGGGAAAAATTACCGCGGCTGCCCGTGCTTTGGCAGGGG
This sequence comes from Alistipes onderdonkii, assembly GCA_963612845.1. Taxonomy (GTDB): domain Bacteria; phylum Bacillota; class Clostridia; order Oscillospirales; family Oscillospiraceae; genus Hominicoprocola. The sequence goes on along the minus strand of CAVDWO010000007.1, from coordinate 1,065 downwards.
AAATGGTAAAGCCCGGCGTAACAACCCAAGAGATCGACAAAGCAGTGTTCCGTTTCATTCGCTCGCAGGGCGCCGAGCCGTCGTTCCTGAATTACAGCGGCTATCCCGCCAGCGTGTGCGTGTCCGTCAATGACGAGATCATTCACGGTATCCCGGGTCCCCGGGTGCTCAAGGAAGGCGACATCGTCAGTGTGGACGTGGGCGCGTATATCGGCGGTTTCCATGGCGACTGCGCAGCCACCTACGCCTGCGGGAAGATTTCCGATGAGGCGAAGCGGCTGATCGACGTGACCCGTCAGAGCTTTTTTGAGGGGATCAAGTATGCCCGCGAGGGCAACCGCATCTCCGATATCTCCCACGCTGTTCAGGCGTATGTGGAGGCGAACGGCTTTTCCGTTGTGCGGGAATATGTCGGCCACGGCGTCGGCAGAAAGATGCACGAAGCGCCCGAGGTGCCGAATTTCGGCGAACCGGGGCACGGACCGAAGCTGCTGCGGGGCATGACGATAGCGGTCGAACCAATGGTGAACGCAGGTACCGCGGCCATTCGCCAGATGAGCGATGGCTGGACCGTCCGGACCCGGGACGGGAAAAACGCGGCGCACTACGAAAACACCATTCTCATCACCGGCGGAGAGCCCGAGATCCTGACGGCCCCCGCCCCTTGAGAGAGGCTGCTATGGACATTGCGAATCTTGTTCAGGCAACCGCCGGCAGGGAACAGGGGAAATACTTCTTCGTGCTGGAAACGGACGGGGAGTACCTGCTGCTGGCGGACGGCAAGAGCCGCCGGATCGAAGCGCCGAAGCGGAAAAAGCGCAAGCACGTCCGTTTTATCGCAGAAGATGCGGCGCCCGTCGCCGAAAAGATCAGAAGCAAAGAAAACATCACAAACAGTGAGCTTCGTAAAGCCATCGCCGCGTACCGCGGCAAGGAAAATCCGGACCAGGAGGGATAACGCTTGGCAAAATCCGACATGATTGAAGTGGAGGGCGTCGTCGTTGAGGCTATGCCCAACACCACATTCCAAGTAGACATTGGAAATGGACACACGATCTTAGCGCA
>CAVDWO010000006.1:0-54321 GCA_963612845.1 Alistipes onderdonkii | reverse complement strand
GGCGCGTACAGCGACGATTACAGCTTCTTCATGGACGGCGGCAAGGAGAGCCGCGCCCGCAGCGCCGACGCCGTGCGCGAGAACGTGACCGGCTCCGCCGCGCTCATCGCGGAGCTCGCGCCGGATTTTGCCCTCTTTCAGGAGGTCGACGTGGACGGCACGCGCAGCCACCACATCGACGAGCGCTCCTACGTCGTGCGCGCGATGGAGGGCTTCGAGTGCAGCGAGATCTTCGCCCAGAATTACGACAGCCCCTATCTTTTCTATCCCCTGCTCTCCCCGCACGGGGCAAACCAATCCGGTCTGCTGACGCTCTCGCGCTGTCCTGTCACGTCCGCCGTGCGCCGCTCGCTGCCCATCGAGACGAGCGTGATGAAGCTCGTCGATCTCGACCGCTGCTATTCCGTCAGCCGTATCCCGACGGCGAACGGCAGGGAGCTGGTGCTCTATAACCTGCACCTTTCCGCCTACACGTCCGACGGCACCATTGCCACCGAGCAGCTCGAAATGCTCTGCGCCGATATGCTCGCGGAGTATCAGAGCGGCAACTACTGCGTCGCGGGCGGCGACTTCAACAAGGATCTGCTCGGCAATTCCGCCGAGATCTTCGGCGTGCAGGGCGGCGAGAACGACACCTGGGCGCAGCCCATTCCCGAGGGGACGATCCCTGACGGACTTCAACTCGTGACGCCGTTCGATCCGGCAAACCCCGTCGCCACCTGCCGCACGGCAAGCGAGCCGTACAACGTCGAAACGACCTTCCGCGTCACGGTGGACGGTTTCCTGATCTCGGACAATGTGGCTGTCTCCGCCGCGGCGGTGGTCGACAGCGGCTACCGTTACTCCGACCACAACCCCATTTACATGGATTTTACGCTGCTGTCGTAAGTATTTTTGCCAAAACAACAAGGAGGTCGCGCCCATGCGTATCGCTGTTCCTGTCACCGGCGAGGATGTCTGCTCCCCGCTCGGCGAGGCTCATGCTTTCCATTTCTACGAGGACGACCACGGCAGGATCGTGCGGCAGTTCCTCGTCCCGTCGGAGGGGCGCGGGCTTGACGCCGCGCTCCGCCTGCTGGAGCGTTACGGCATCGACGCGCTGGTCTGCGGCGAAGCGTGCGAGGACGAGCGCCGCGCGGTCGGCGCCGCGGGCATCATGCTTTTCCCGAACGCCTCTGGGAAAGCGGACGATGCGGCGCTCTCCTTCCTCGGCGGGGCGGTCGCGTTCGATCCGAGCAATCCCTGCAACGCCTGCGGTCACGGGCATAAGTGCTCGATGGACTGCGGGAGCTGCAAGCTGCAATGAAAAGGAAAAAGGAGCGGACTTTCGTCCGCTCCCTTTTTTCCGATCAGTTATTCTTGAGCCAATCCGGCATCTCATCGCTGCCGGAGGAGCCGCTGCTCTCCGAGGTCGTCGTCCCACCGGAGGTCGTGCTGCTTCCGGAGGTCGTGCTGCTACTCGTACCGCTGCTTGTCGTGTCCTTGCTGCCGGAGCTGCTGTTCGTGCTCGTCGTCTCGGTCTGCTTCACCTCCGGGCGCGTGGTGGAAAGATAATCCGAGTTGATCCAGCCGAATTTGTCCCCCACGGCGACGAACGTCCACCCGTCCTGCTTGGCGGCGGCCTTGACCTCCGTGCCGAGGTCAACGAGCTTGACCTTGTCGTAGCTCGTCCCCGGTCCGGCACGCAGATTCACACCGTTGGTGGTGTAGTAGACATAATACTTGTCGTAAACGGAGGTGGGCTTCACCTTCACCTCGCTGTGACCGGTGAGGTCGAGCCAGTCGATCTTATCGCTCGAAACGGAGGTCTGCTGCGCCGTACCGGTCTGCGTATCGTCGGTCTGCGAGCCGGTCTGCACGCTGTCGTCCTCCCCGCCGCCGGACGCGTCGTCTCCCTGCACGCTGTCGTCCAGCTCGCTCGGAAGCTGCTGCACATTACCGCTACGGAGCTGCTCGATCGTTTTCTCCGCGTCAGCCAGATCGCTGCGCGCGCTGCGCAGCTTCGCGCCGAGCGCGATCACCGCGATCAAAAGCACGAGCGTGAGCGCCAGCAGCGCCATGAAGATCACATAGAGAGGATTGCGCCGCGGTCTGCGGCGGCTAACCCGACGTCCTTCCATATCCCGTTCCTCCTTGTGTGGATTTTTCTTTATTTTACAGAATCCGCGTCTTTCGGTCAAGTGTCTTTCCTCTTTCGACGGATATTTTTACAAAAAGTTCCAAAATCCGCAAAAAGGAGGGAGAGCGCCGCAGCGCCCTCCCTCTGTTACTATGCTCACTCTCCGCGCTCTCTGCGCTCCCTGCGGCGCTCGAGCAGCTCCTTCGGCTCTGCCTGCGCCAGCTTGCGCGCGCGGCGCTCGAGCACCTCTTTCGGCTTTTCGGTGATCTCTCCCGCCGCCTTAAGCGATTCCTTGGTCGCAAGCGGTCCGACCAGCTCATAGACCAGCACGGAGAACAGAATAATGTTGCGGATCAGCCCGCCGTCCTCCGCGCCCAGCGCCTGCGCGCTCACACACATACCGAGCGCCACGCCCTCCTGCGGCAGCAGCATGATGCCGAGGTATTTCTGCACCGTATGGTCGCAGCCGACGCCCCTCGCCGACCAGCGCGCGCCGAGGTACTTGCCCGCCGAGCGCGCGAGGATATACACAACGCCGATCAGCACCAGCACGAGCTGCGAAAAGACGCTCAGGCGCAGATCTGCACCGCTGATGACAAAGAACACCGCCAGCATCGGCGTGCTCCACTTGTCCGCGCGCTGCATCAGATCGTCCGACAGTGGGCAGATATTGCAGAACACCGTACCGAGCATCATGCACACCAGCAGCGGCGAGAGCGTGATCTCAATGCCGCCGACGGAAATGCTCGCCGAGGACAGCCCGACCATCAGGAAGATGAACGCAATGCTCAGCGAAAGGCGGTTGGAGTTGGAATGGAACATCGTCTCGAGCTTTGTCAGCACAAAGCCCGCAAGCGCGCCGAGCAGCAGCGAACCGAAGATCTCCGCGAGCGGGGCGAGCAGCACGCCCGCAAGGCTCAGCTCCGCGCTGACCATCGCGCGCGCCACGCCGAGCGATATGGCGAACGCGACCAGCCCCACCGCGTCGTCAAGCGCGACGATGGGCAGCAGCAGCTCCGTGATGGGCCCCTTCGCCTTGTACTGGCGCACGACCATCAGCGTGGTCGCCGGCGCGGTCGCCGTGGCGATGGCGCCCAGCGTGATCGCCGCGGGCACGCTCAGCACGTCGGGCCGCAGGAAGTGGAACGCCGTCAGCGCAAGATCGACGAAAAGCATGGCGCAGAGCGCCTGGAGCACGCCGATCACGAGCGCCTGCCTGCCGGTCTTTTTCAGCTGGCTGAGCCGGAACTCGTTGCCGATGGAAAAGGCGATGAAGCCCATCGCCACGTTGGAGATCACGCTGAGCGATCCGACCTTCTCATAGTCGGAAAAGCCGAGCCCCGGCACCCCGAGGCGGCCGAGCAGACACGGTCCGAGCAGCACGCCCGTAACAAGGAACGCCGTCACGTCGGGCAGGTGCCAGCGGCTGAAAATGCGCGTCATCAAAAGCCCCGCGAGCAGCGCAACGGCAAGATTCAAAATAGCGGTCATCGTCATATACCTCCCGCCTGTTTTCTTCCGATCCGTGCGCTTCGGGACATTGATCCCGGGTGCGTCCGGTCAGAGGGCGGCTATAGCCGCCCAAGTGCTGTATTGTAGTACGGGCGCGCAAAGAAAGCAAGCCCTTTTTCCCCTTTTCCGGCAAAAAAGCGCCCGCGGCGATCGCCGCGGGCGCTGTCTCCTTTTTTCGGGGCTTACCCCTCCGTCTCCGTCCGGATGCCGGAGAAATAGCTGTTGCCGAGACTATCGCAGTACAGACCGCGCAGCCCCTCGCGCAGCAGATGCGCCGTGCCGTCGAAGTACACCGGCGAGAGCGCCGTCTCCCCCAGCAGCATGACCTCCGCGTCGTGCAGGAAAGCGACGCGCGCCACCGGATTCTCCGACGCGGCGGCAACGCCGAGCAGCACGTCGTAGGTACCGTTCTCATAGCCGATCGTGTTCAGCTCACTGTCGGTGCGCCAGCGGTCGAGGAAGCTCATCGCGTCGTCGTAAAGCGCGGCGATCTTCTGCATGGCAAGCTCGTAATCCCCCTCCGTCAGGCGCGTTTCAAATTCCTCCTGCGAAACGCCGCGGAGCATCACGTTGACGCCCAGCGTCTCGCTCCACATCTGCTGCAGCGACCGCGCGACCGCGTCGTTCTCCTGCGATGTCTCGTAGAGCAGCTCTACCGGCGGGAACATTGACGTACTGTAATAGCCGGCGTAGGTCAGCTCGCTCTTGGCTTCCTCCCGGCGGCCGGCAAGCCCCTCCTCGTCGATCGCACACAGGACTCCGCCCGTCGTGCGGAAATCGTTCTCCGTTTCGCCGGAATCGGCGATCCCGCGGGGCACGAGCCCGCTGGCGGGAAGATTCTCCGCGCCGCCCGCGGCAGCCGCCGCCGTTCGGTCGATCGCAAGGTCGAACGCCTTGCGCGTATGCTCGTTGGAGAAAAGGTCGGTCTGGTTGTTGTAGAGCACGCAGCAGGTCGCAAGAACGTCCGTCGCCGTCCAGTCCTTCTCCTGCGAAAGCTCCTCGATCACGCGCTCGGGCAGCCGCGAAACGTAGTCCACCTCACCCTTTTCATAGAGCGCCCACGAGCTCTCCGCATCGTCAGCAAACACGAAGCTCAGCCCGTCCGGTCCGACCAGTCTTGCCTCGTAGTATTCCTTGTTCTTCTCGGCGCTCAGCTCTGTATCGTCCCACGCGCTGACGCAGTATGCGCCGTTGCTCACGTTCTTCTCCCCGCTGAAGGCGGCGCTGCCGAGGTCGCGGCGCAGCGGCATCGTCGCCGCCGCCGTGCAGATACCCTCGATAAAGTACGCACAGGATGAGGACAGCGTCACGCAGAAAACCGACTCGCTCTTTGCCGACACCTGAAGGCGCGAAGCGTCTCCGCTCTCGCGCACCTCGTCATAGCCCGCGACGACGCTCATCAGCGCGTGATTCGGGGAACCCGTCGCGGGATCGGCGAGCCGCTGCCACGCATAGACGAAGTCGTCCGCCGTGACCTTCTCCCCGTCCGACCAGCGCGCGGAGGAACGCAGTGTAAAGCGGTAGGTCACCGTACCGTCGTAGTTGTTCTCCTCGGTGTACTCCTTCGCCATGCCGTTGCTCAGCACCGCGTGACCGCTGCCGTCGTCGCTCATGCGCATCAGGTTTTCGTACAGCGCGTAGAAAACGCTCTCGGCGTCGCCGTCGGTGTTCATCGCTGGGTCGAGCGACTCGATCGCGCCGCAGACGCTCACGCGCAGCGCGAGCGTTTCCGCCTCCTCCTGTCCCACGCTGCCGCAGCCGCTCAGTATGCCCGCCGTCAATGCCGCGCACAGCAGCAGGCTCACGATCCTTCCCGTTTTCTTCATAGGCTCTCCTGTTATCTTCTGCAAGGGCGCGCCGCGCCCCGCTTTTTCTGTCACGCCGCCCATTATAGCGAAAAATCCCGCTCTTGTAAAGGCAAGAGCGGGAAAAGTTACAGTTTGTTACCATTTACTTGCTTTGCCCGTCCTCGACGAGCCTGCCGTTTTCGTCCAGATGCGCCCGCCGGATCTCGCTGCCGGTAAATTTGGCGATCGCGTCCAGCCGCATACCGGAGGGATAGTCCGCCACCAGCGTGTAGGCAACGCCGCGGCGCTTCGCGCGCCCCGTGCGACCGATACGATGGACGTAATACTCGTTCTCCTGCGGCACGTCGTAGTTGAACACCGCGTCCACGTCGTCCACGTCGATGCCGCGGGCAGCCACGTCGGTCGCCACAAAGACGGGCAGCTCGCCGCGGCGGAAGCGCGCCATCACCGCCTCGCGCTTTTTCTGCGGGATATCGCCGTGGATACAGTCCACGTCCAGCCCCTCCATCATCAAAAACGCCTTGAGCCGCTCCGCCATGCCCTTGGTGTTGCAAAACGCCATCACGCGCTCCAGCCCCTCGGCGCGAATGATCTGCGCCATGGCGTGCGCCTTGTCGTTCTGCCCCACGTCAACGCGGTACTGCGCAATGTCGGGCTTATTCTCCTCCTTCGCCTGCACGGTGATCTCCTCGGGGTCGCGCTGGTACATCCAGCTGATGTCCATGACCTCGCGCGAGATCGTCGCGGAAAACATGCCGAGATTGCGGCGGCTCTTGAGTTTGTCGAGGATGCGCGTCACGTCGTGGATAAAGCCCATGTCGAGCATACGGTCCGCCTCGTCGAGCACGACGGTCTTGACGTTATCGAGCTTGACGGTGCGGCGCTTCATGTGGTCGCTCAGACGACCGGGCGTGGCAACGACGATCTGCGGGTGCTTCTTGAGCGCGTCGATCTGCCTGCCGATGGGCGCGCCGCCGTACAGGCACACGATGCGCACGCCTGGAAGATAGACACACAGATCGCGCAGCTCCGCCGTGATCTGCATGGCAAGCTCGCGCGTCGGCGCCAGAATGACGGCTTCGGTCTCCTCGCTGCCGGACTCGATATGCTCGATGATGGGGATGCCGAAGGCGAAGGTCTTGCCCGTGCCCGTCGGTGCCTTGGCGATCACGTCCTTCCACGCGCGCATCGGCGGAATGCAGCCCGCCTGCACGGGGGTGCTCTCCTCAATATTCTTCTTTTTCAGCGCGCGCTGCACCTCATCGGTGAGACCCAGCTCGTCAAAGCGCACGCCCTGCGTGAATTCCATAGCGTTTTCCTCTGCTCTCTCATAATTTCGATCAGGGAAATTATACCATACCTGTCAATAGGAAACGGCGCGCGCCGCCGCTCACTCCCCGTCCGGCACACGCTGCGCCGCAGCGCCGCCGAGGTCGAAATCGTCCGCAGCGCTCGCGCCGTCGCGCCGGAGCATATTCTCCATCACGCGGATATCGCTGTCGATATCCATCGCCTCGCTGCGGTAGAGGTCGTCGAGCTGCTTGTCAAAGCCCTTGACGAGCGCGTCCATCGTCTCCTCGATGCGCTCCTGCGCGCGGGAGAGGTTCTCGCCCTCGATGCCCGCCTCCTCGAACTTGGCGTAGCTGTCGAGCAGCTTCAGCGTCGTGGGCAGATAGTAGTTCAAAAACGTCGAAGCCTGCCGCTGCTTTTCCGGGTGCTGCTCCACCTCGCGGAAGATCTTCCCCGCAACGTCCTCAAGATGGTCGATCTTCGCGCTCAGCACAGGGTCGGCGATGCGGTCGTTCGCCGCGCGGATCGCGCGCAGCGCGCCCGCGTAGCCCTCGTTCGCCTCCTTCGGCGTGACGTTCTCCCGCTTCGCCCTCTCTCCGGCGTATTCGGCGAAGGCGTCGGCGCTGCGGAAGAGGACGCCCCTCCCGCTGTCAAGATACGCGCCCGCGTCGAACATATTCTTTTCCAGCATGAACTCGACGTCCCGCTCCACTGTCCCGCGCTTCTTCCCCGAAACAGCGCACAGCTCGTCAAGGCTGATATAGCCGCGCTCGCCCATCACGGCAAGATAGCGGGCGATGCGCACGCTGCGGCGCTTCATGCGCCAGCCCGCCGCCAGCATGACGGTGCCGCCGGCAAAAAAGCCGCCGATCGAAAAGATGTCCTCAAACAGGGAAGCGTCCCAGCCGTAGCCGACCGCCTCTCCGAGCGTGGAGAGCAAACCGATGCCGAACACAGCGGTCAGTATCCCGCCGACGGTCATCAGAACGCGTGCGGTCCCCGCCGACGCCTCGGGCGCGCGGTTCATCTTTTTCGCCGTCCTCACCACCCTGCCGGTGTCCGCGCCCGTGCCGCGCAAGGGCGCTGCCTTCCTCGGCTTGTCCGACAGCTTGGAGATGAGCGCGATCAGCCCGATCGGCCACAGCCCCACCGCGAACAGCGCCGCGATCAGTAACCAGCCGCCGAGGTCGCCGCCCTCCTTCTCTTTCCGCGAGCGCGGATCGTCCGATACGGCGCGGAACGAGCCGCTCTCGGGATCGTATTCAAAATCCTTGCTCATCTGTTCTTCTCCTTCTTCCCGCTTGCTCTCTCGGCGCGCTCGCGCTCAAAGTCGATGATCTTCGTCTTTCTGCCCGTCTCGTCCAGAACATACATACTGTCGAGCTGGCTTTTGAGGTTTGCCTTGACCGAGTCGATGTAGTCGCGGCGCAGCTGCGCCTGCTCCTCCCGCTCTCCGTCCGTCAGCCCCTCCGTCTTTGCTTTTCGGGCAAGGGCGTTGATGCGCGCGATCTTTTCCTCCATCGTCATCTTCCGTCTCTCCTATTCATAGCGGCGCAGCGTGAGCGCCGTTCTTCCCTTTCTGCTCAGACCTCCGACCTCGGCGACCTCGAACTTCCCCAGCCCCCGCGCGGAGATCACGTCTCCCTGCGCGACGGGCGCGTCGCTCTTGAGCGTCTCGCGGTGATTGAGCTGCACACGGCCGGACGAGATCAGCTCCTGCGCCCTGCCGCGGCTCATCGAAAAGCCGCTCGCCGTCACCGCGTCGAGCCGCAGCGTCGAGACCGTGTCGCGGATCTCCCTGACCTTGAGTTCGGGTACGCGGAGCGCGGAAAGCCCAATCTCGCTCACGGAGAGCTTCACCCGCCCCGCGCTCTTCACGTTTTGCAGCAGATACGGCGCAATATCGCGCGAAACGATCAGATCGCACGAGTCCTCCGACACCAGAATGTCGCCGAGCTTTTCGCGCGTGACGCCCTGCGCCATCAGCGCGCCGAGGAAGTCGCGGTGCGTGAGCGTATCCTCCCTCCGATACTCGCAGCGCAGCGCCGTCATGTACTCCGTCTCGTCCGGCTCCTCCTGCCAGTCGGGGAGGAACAGGAGCATCCTCCGCTCCGCGCGTTCATAGCCGCCGCAGAGCGCAAAGCCCTCGTGGACGGCGGCAGCGTGCAGCAGCTCCTGCGCCGCCCTCTGCTCGGCGGGGCTCAGAAAATCCGTCGCCGTCGGGACGGCGCGCGTACGGCACTGCTCGTACCGGTCGAGAACGCGCGCCAGCAGCACGCGCTCCTCGCCGCTGTGCGCGGCGCGGTCAAGAAGCTGTCTCCGTTCCATCAGCCCGCTCCGTTCTGCGCGCGCCAAAGCGCCGCGTATTCGCCGTTTTTCGCAAGCAGCGCCTCGTGCGTGCCCTCCTCGGTGATGCGCCCGTCCTCGATGACAAGGATGCGGTCCGCCGAGCGGACGGTGGAGAGTCGGTGGGCGATCACGAGCGTCGTGCGCCCGCGGGAAAGCTCGTCAAACGCGCGCTGGATCTTCACCTCTGTCACGCTGTCGAGCGCGCTCGTCGCCTCGTCGAGGATCAGAATGGGCGGGTCCTTGAGGAAGATGCGCGCGATGGACACGCGCTGCTTCTGCCCGCCGGAAAGCATCGTGCCGCGCTCGCCGACGTAGGTGTCAAGCCCGTTCGGCATAGCCATGATGTCGTCGTAGATCTCCGCGCGTTTCGCCGCCTCGACGATCTCGTCGTCCGTCGCGTCCGGACGGCCGTAGCGGATATTCTCGCGCACGGTGTCGGCAAAGAGGAACACGTCCTGCTGCACGATGCCGACGGCGCGGTGCAGCGAAGCCTGCGTGAGCGCGCGCACGTCCGTCCCGTCGATGCGGATCGCGCCGCCGCCGACTTCGTAAAAGCGTGGGATCAGCTGGCAGAGCGTCGATTTCCCGCCGCCCGACGGCCCGACGACGGCGACCATCTCGCCCGGCGCGATATGCACGCTCACGTCGTGCAGCACGCCGTCAGTGTCCTCCGTGTCGTAGGCAAAGCTGACGTGGTCAACGTCGATCTCCCCCCGGCAGGCGGTCAGCTCCTTTGCGTCCGGCGCGTCGCGCAGGGCGGGCTCCGTGCGCATCAGCGCCGCGAAGCGCTCCACGCCCGCAAAACCGCGCGCGAAGATCTCCGAGAAGTTCGCCAGCTTCCGCACAGGGGTGATGAACGTCGTGATATAGAGCGAGAAGGTGATGAGGTCGATATAATTCATCTCCCCGCGCATGATGAGCCAGCCGCCCGCCGTGATAACGGTCACGGAAAGCAGCGTGAGGAAAAATTCCATCGTCGCATTGAACAGCCCCATCTCGTGATGAAACGCGCGCTTAGAGGTCTTGAACGCCTCGTTCGCCTCGTCGAACTTTTCGATCTCCGCGCGCTCGTTGGCAAAGGCGCGCGCCGTGCGGACCCCGGAGAGCGACGACTCGATGCCGACGTTGATCTCCGCCGTCTTCCGCTTCTCGTTGCGCGATGCCTCGCTCATCCTGCGGCGGCGGGACATGATGACCATGATGAACACCGGCAGGATACACGCCACGATCAGCGCAAGCCGCCACTCGATGGAGAACATCACCACGAGTGCGCCCACGATGGTAAGCCCGGAGATCAGCAGGTCCTCCGGACCGTGATGAGCAAGCTCGGTGATCTCAAAGAGGTCGCTCGTCAGCCTGCTCATCAGCTGACCGGTGCGGTTATGGTCGAAAAAGCCGATGTCCAGCTCCTGCACGTGAACAAAGAGCTCCCGCCGGATATCCGCCTCCACGCGGATCCCGAAGGTATGCCCCCAGTAGGCGATGACGTAATAGAGCAGCGCGCGCAGCGCGAACGCCGCAAGCATCACCGCCATGACGGTGAAAAACGCGCGGTACCGCTGCTGCGGCAGCAGATCGTACATACACCGGCGCGTCACGAGCGGGAACGCGAGGTCGATGAGCGAAACGGCCGTCGCGCAGGTAAGGTCGAGCGCAAAGAGAGCGCGGTGCGGGCGGAAATAGGACAAAAAGAGCGCAAGCGGCTTTTTCGTCTGGAAATCACGGGTGGTCATAAACGATCCTCTCGACAATACTTATTCAGGGATAATTGTAGCACACGGCGGCGGCGCTTTCAAGGCGCGCCCCCGCTTTTGCGAAAAAAAGAGCGGTCCGAGACCGCTCTTTCCCCGTTCTTTTTCTTATTTGATGCGCACGATGATCGTCAGCGCCGCGCCGCCGACGCTTGCCGTCACGGTCGTGGTGCCGGTCTTGAGCGGCGAGAGCTTCCCGTCGGACGAGACCGTCAGCACGCTCGTGTCTGCCGCCGTCCACGTGACCGCCGCGTCCGTGCCCGAAACGCTCAGCCGGATCGAGTCGTTCGGCCCGATCGTGCAGTCAAAGCTGCCGTTTGCGTCCTTGGGGAGCGTCGTACCGACGCTCGTCTTGACGCTCAGCGCCGAAACGTCCACTGCGGTCGATGTGCCGCTGTCCGTCGTTTCGGTGTTCGTATTGGAACTATCTTCCCCGTCCGTCTCCGGCGGCACGGGCGCGTCGCCGGTATCGTCCTCCGTCTCCGTCCCGTCGTTCTCGCCCGCATCGTCCGGGAGCACGACCTCGCCGCCGATCTGCGCCGCATCGTCCGTCTGCTCGGTGTCGTTCGTCCCGCTCCCGCCGATCTTCGCCACGATCCTGTCGCCGAACAGCGACCAGCTCAACAGCATCAGCACGACGACAAGCACCGCCGTCACGGCACCTCCGGCGGACTGGGTGCGCTTCCTGTCGGAAACGCGGCGGCCGCCGCTTTTCTTGCCGCCGCCGTATTTCACTCTTCTGCGCGGATGGTCGCCCTCCTCGCAGAACGGGCACTTTCGGTAGCTGGGAGAAAATTCCTCTCCGCAGCGCGGGCATTTGATCAGATCCATTCCGCCGCTCCTTTCCTTGTTCAACGCGAAAATCTGCCGCTCTCCCGCGTGGGGCGCGGAAGACTTCCTTTACATAATACTTTCTTTTTCCCGCCGCGTCAACCGCAGATGCGCAAAAATTTGCCGCATCGCGCCGCTTTTCCTTGCCTTTTCGCCGAAACGCCCCTATAATAGGGAAAAGCAAATAACGGAGGCAGACGCGATGAGCACCATTTTTATCGGCATTGCCGGCGGCACCGGCTCGGGCAAAACAACGCTGACGGAGCATCTCAAGCAGCGCTTCGGCGACGATATCAGCGTCGTCCACCACGACAGCTACTACCGCTATCAGGACCGCCCCTTTGAGGATCGCTGCAAACAGAACTACGACCACCCCGACGCATTCGAGACCGATCTCATGGTCCGCCAGCTCAGGGAGCTGAAGGAGGGAAAGCCGATCCGCTGCCCCGTTTACTCCTATTCCGAGCATCAGCGTACGGGCGAGACGCAGCTCGTCCTGCCGAGCAAGGTCGTCATCGTCGAGGGAATCCTGATCTTTCAGGACCCCGCGCTGCGCGAGATGCTGGATATCAAGATCTTCGTCGAGACCGACGCGGACGTGCGGATCCTCCGCCGCGCGCTGCGCGACGTGCGCGACCGCGGCAGGACGCTCGAGAGCGTCATCACGCAGTACCTCACCACCGTCAAGCCCATGCACGAGCAGTTCGTCGAGCCGAGCCGCAAATACGCCGACATTATCGTGCTCGAGGGCGGGCACAACCTCGTCGCGCTGGATATGATCATGCAGCGCATCGCAAGCCACATCGCCTCCGAGGATTGACGCAGCAAGCAAAAAAGCAGCCTTACGGCTGCTTTTTTATGCGCCCGTAAAGCGGAACACAACGCCTATGAGCGCGGAAACGCCGATAAAAACGATCGGGTGCAGTTCCTTCGTCCTTTTCACCCCCCGCGTGAAGACCAGCAGCACCGCCGCGAGCGCGAGACTCCGCCAGCCGACGCTCCCGTCCCACGAGAAGCGCATCAGCGGCGAGCCGTCCTCCGCCGCGCTCGTAACGCCCGCGAACACCTGGAGCACCACGCCCGCACACGCCGCGGTGATAAGCCCCGCGGACGCGGGACGCAGCCCGTAGAAGGCGCTGTCCACATACCGGCTGCTGCGGAACCTTGCAAGCATCGCCGCCACGATCAGAATGACAATGATGGAGGGCGCGACCTCGCCGAGCGTTGCGATGACCGCCCCCGGCAGCCCACCGACCGTAAAGCCCACGTAGGTCGCCATGTTGATGCCGACCGGTCCCGGCGTGGATTCCGATACCGCCAGCATATTCATCAGATCCGTCTGCGTGAACCAGCCGGTCGCCTCGCCCATGCTCTTGAGGAACGGCAGCGTCGCCATGCCGCCGCCGACGGCGAAAAGCCCCGTTTTGAAAAACTCCCAGAAAAGGCGGAGATAAACGCTCATGCTGCTCCCCTCCCCTCAAGACCTTTCAGCACGACGCCCGCGAGCGCCGCGAGCAGCACGAACCACACCGGCGAAACGTTCAGCAGCAGACTGCCCGCCGTCACCAGCACGAAGATCGCCGCCGTGCGCTTGTCCACGACGGACTTTTTCAGCAGCTTGAGTACGGCGTTGAAGATCAGCACGCACACGCACACCTGAACGCCCGCGAAGGCGTTCTGCACCCACTCGAGATGCGAATAGCCCGTGATCAGCCCCGCAAGCGCCGTGATGATGACGAGCGAGGGGAACACGACGCCGAGCGTGGCAACAATGCCGCCCACAGCGCCTCTCCGCTTCTGCCCGACGAACGTCGCCGTATTGACGGCGATAACGCCGGGCGTACACTGGCTGATGGCGTAGTAATCCACCAGCTCCTCCTCCGTCGCCCACCGCTTGTCCTGCACGATCTCCCGTTCAAGGATCGGCAGCATCGCCATGCCGCCGCCGAAGGTCATCACGCCGATCTTGGCAAAGGTGGTGAACAGCTCCCAAAGCTCTTTCAAATCGTTCCTCCTCATTCCGCGTACCCGTACAGCCCGCGCACGGACACCTCGCCCGTGCGGATCGTCTCGACCGCGCCGCTCTCGCGCCGCACGACGAGTCCGAACTCCTCGTCCACGTCCAGCGCGAACACTCTCTCCTTCGTATCCTGCCACAAAAGCCGCACCTCGCGCCCGATGGTCACGCAGCGGCGGCGGTATTCTTCGAGATAACCGCCCGTGTCGCCCGACCTGAGCGCCGCGTACAGCGCGTCCAGCTCCCGGATCATCGCCGCGGCGAGCGCCGCGCGGGAGACGTTTTCCCCCGTCTCGCGCAGCAGCGAGGTGGCGATCTCCGCGACCTCATCGCCGAAATCCTCCCGCCGCTGGCTGACGTTGACGCCGATGCCGACCACCGCGTATTGCAGCGCGCCGCTCTCTCCCTCAACGCTCAGCTCCGTCAGGATCCCGCAGAGCTTTTTCCCGTTCAGCACCAGATCGTTCGTCCACTTGATCTGCACCTGCGCGGCGCACACGCTCTCCACCGCGCGGCACATCGCGACGGCGGCAAGCCCCGTCAGCGGCAGCAGCTGCCGCGGCGCGAGCGCGGGGCGCAGCAGCACGGAGAGGTAAACGCCCCTGCCCGCCGCGCTTTCAAAGCTGCGTCCGCGGCGGCCTCGCCCGTTCGTCTGCTCCGCTGCGACGGCGACGGTGCCGTCCGGCGCGCCGTCGAGCGCAGCGCGCTTTAAGTAGGCGTTCGTCGAGTCGATCGAGTCGAAGCAGTCGATGCGCGCGCCCACCGTTCCCGCCGTGCCGAGCGCGGCGCGCACGGTCTGCTCCGTGAGCACGTCGGGCAGCGCGCGCAGGCAATAGCCCCTGCCGCTGACCGCCTCGATCTCATAGCCCTGCGCGCGCAGGGCGGAGATGCTCTTCCAGATCGCGGCGCGCGTGATGCCGAGCGCGGCGCTGATCGCTTCGCCGGAGACAAATTCCCCCCGCCGCTCGTTGAGCAGCGCAAAAACCGTTTCCTTTCCCATGCTTCCTCCGTCCGCGGTCCCCCCTTCGGAAGACCGCGCCCATCGCGAAATAGGGGGACGGTGCTCCGTCCCCCGCCGTTTCTGGATTGTAGCACGGACGCGCCCCGATGTAAACCCCCTCGCCGTCTCCGGTTTACGCGCCCGCGGAAAAAGGGGCGCTCCCCGAGCGCCCCTTTCCCTGTCATTTATTTATCTTGTAGCCGCGGTTGAGACGCATCTCAAGCGCGTCAAGCTCATCGTAGAGCTCCGGCGGCACCTTGCCGATCTTTTCGTAGTACGCGCGCGCGTCCTCGCACTCCTGGAGCCACAGCTCGCGGTCAACGGAGAGCAGGCGGCGCATATCGTACATGGACATATCGAGCCCCTCCATGTCGATATCGTGGGTGTTCGGCTCGTAGCCGAGCGCGGTCTCCGCCGCGCCGATCTCCTCATCGGCGCGCGAGACGATCCACTGCAGCACGCGCATATTGTCGCCGAAGCCGGGCCACGCGAAGTTGCCGTCCTCGTCGGTGCGGAACCAGTTGACGTTGAAGATCTTCGGCTGCTTGGGGATCTTCTTGCCCATGTCGAGCCAGTGCTGCCAGTAATCGCCCATGTGGTAGCCGCAGAACGGCAGCATCGCCATCGGGTCGCGGCGCACCACGCCGACGCGGCCTGTTGCAGCGGCGGTGGTCTCCGACGCCATGATCGAGCCGATGAACACGCCGTGCTGCCAGTTGAAGGACTGGTAGACCAGCGGCGCGGTCTTGGCGCGGCGTCCGCCGAAGATGATGGCGCTGATGGGCACGCCCTCGGGATTGTCAAACTCGGGGCTCAGGCACGGGCAGTTGCGCGCGGGCGCGGTGAAGCGGCTGTTGGGGTGCGCCGCCTTTTCCGGGCTCTGCGGCGTCCACGGGCGGCCGCGCCAGTCGATCGCGCGGGCGGGCGGCGTCTTGTTGAGCCCCTCCCACCAGACGGTGTTGTCGCTCAGGTCGAGCGCGACGTTCGTGAAGATCGTGTCCTTATGCGTGGAGATCAGCGCGTTGGGGTTGGATTTCATCGACGTGCCCGGCGCGACGCCGAAGAAGCCGTTCTCGGGGTTCACCGCCCAGAGCCTGCCGTCCTTGCCGACGCGCAGCCAGGCGATATCGTCGCCCACGCACCACACGCGCCAGCCCCAGCGCTGCAAGCCCTCGGGCGGGACGAGCATGGCAAGGTTGGTCTTGCCGCAGGCGGAGGGGAAAGCGGCGGAGACGTACTTGACCTCGCCGCGCGGGTTCTGGATGCCGAGGATGAGCATATGCTCCGCCATCCAGCCCTCCTGACGGCCGAGGTTCGAGGCGATGCGCAGCGCGAAGCACTTCTTGCCCTGAAGCACGTTGCCGCCGTAGTTGGAGTTGATGGAGATGATGGTGTTGTCCTGCGGGAAGTGGACGATATACTTGTTGTTTTTATCGAGATTGCACTGGCAGTGCAGCCCCTTGATAAAACCGGTATCGTCGCCGAGCGCGTCGCACACGGCTTTGCCGATACGGGTCATGATATGCATATTCAGAACAACGTAGATGGAGTCGGTCAGCTCGAAGCCGTATTTGGCGAACGGCGAGCCGACGATGGACATGGAGTAGGGAATGACGTACATGGTGCGCCCCTTGTAGGCGCCGTCAGCCAGCGCGTACATTTTCTCGTACATTTCCTTCGGATCCATCCAGTTGTTGGTCGGACCGGCGTCCTCCTCGCGTTCGCAGCAGATGAACGTGCGGTCCTCGACGCGGGCGACGTCGTCGGGGTCGGTGCGGTGGAGATAGCAGCCCGGGAGCTTGTCTTCGTTGAGCTTGATGAGGATACCCTCCTTGACCGCCTGCTCGCGCAGCTCGTTCAGCTGGTCCTCCTCACCCGTGATCCAGACGGTCTTGTCCGGCTTGGTCAGGGCGGTCATTTCGTCGATCCACGACAAAACGGCCTTGTTGCTTGTCAAGTTTTTCATGGTTCTTTCCCTCGTAGCATTTTCACGGCGCAAGGAAAAATTTTTGCGCCGCGTCTTGTGTGGTGTGCTTTGCCGCGCGCGGCGGCAGGGAGCTAACCGATGCACAGGAAAAATGGTTGCTGTTGAGTTTTGCTCCTTTCTGTCGAGATTGTAGCAGAAGTGCTTATCAATAGCAACCATATGCCTTATTAGTTTTTTGAATATATCGCCGCTCACAGCAGCGCGGCGACCGCCTCGCTCAGCACCGCGAACTCCGCAAGCCCCAGCCGCTCGCCGCGAATATTCGCCTCCAGACCGCAGGAGGTGACCGCGTCGGTGAGCTGCTCTTTTGTCAGCCTGCCGCCGAACGCCGTCATCAGGCTGTTGACGAGCGTCTTGCGCCGCAGGGCAAACGCGGCGTACACCACGCGGAAGAAGAACTCCTCGTCCGCCACCTCGACCGGCGGCTCCCTCCGCACGACGGCGCGCAGCACGGCGGAGGTGACCTTCGGCTGCGGCTCGAAGCACTCGCGCGGCACGGAGAACAGCAGCTCCGGCTCGGTGTAGTACTGCATGAAGACGGAGAACGCACCGTAAGCGCCCGTTCCCGGCGCGGCGCAGAGCCGCTCGGCGACCTCCTTCTGCACGAGCACCGTGATGCTCTCGAAGCACTTCGCCTTGAGCAGCGCGGTGATGGCAGGCGTCGTGATGTTGTAGGGCAGGTTCGCGCACACGATGGGCGTGAGCCCCGCGAACTTCTCCTTCACCAGCGCGGGGATATCGGTCTTCAGGATATCCGCGGAGACGACCTCGAAGTTATCGAACCGCGCCATCGTCTCGTCCAGGATCGGCAGCAGCGTCCTGTCAAGCTCCACGGCCACGACCCTGCCCGCGCGCTCACACAGTTCATGGCTCAGCGCCCCGATGCCCGGACCGATCTCCAGCACGCCGTTTTGTTCATTTGCGCGCGAGCTCTCGGCGATCTCATAAGGTACGGCGGGGTCGATCAGAAAATTCTGCCCCATCGACTTGGAAAAGCGGAAGCCGTGGCGCTTCAGAAGTGCCTCTACGGCTGGGCGGTCGCTGCGTTCCATCGTATCGTTTCCTTTCAGGCGGTAAAGTGGGATCATTTTATCACATTTTTGAGAAAAGAGTAGCAAAACTTTTCCCTCTGTGGTAGAATTTGATGATTTCAGGAAAAGAGGGTCCCTCCATGATCTTGACGCCGGGCATTTATCTCATCGTCCTGCCGCTGGTCTTTCTCGGCGGCTTTGTCGACTCCGTCGCCGGAGGCGGCGGCATCATCACGCTCCCCGCCTACCTGATGGCGGGCATTCCCGCGCATCTCGCCGCCGGGACGAACAAGGTCGTCAACGGCAGCGGCACGCTGGTCGCCACGCTGAAATACTTCCGCAGCGGTAAGATCCTGCTGCGCCCCGCCGTCGTCGCCGCCGTCGGCGCGCTGATCGGCTCGGCGCTCGGCACGGAGCTGGCGGCGCTGATCTCCGAAAAAACGCTCGAAACGCTGATGCTCATCGCGCTGCCCTGCGTGGCGGTATTCCTGACGGTGAAGAAGGACTTCGGCAAGGATATCCCGCCGGAGGAGCGCCCCGTGTTCTCTCCGCGGCGCGAGCTGCTCGTCTCCGCGCTGATCGGGCTCGTTTTCGGCTGCTACGACGGACTGATCGGTCCGGGCACGGGCACCTTTATGATCCTCGGCTTCACGGGCTTCCTCTCGCTCGACCTCATCACCGCCGGCGGCTGCGCCAAGGCGAGCAACCTCGCCAGCAACGTCGCGTCCGCCGTCGTGTGGATCCTGCACGGCAACGTGATCTGGCAGCTCGCGCTGCCCGCGATCGCGTGCAGTATCCTCGGCAACTATCTCGGCGCGCGCTACGCCATTCGCGGCGGCAGCAAGAAGATCCGCAACATGATGTTCGTCGTGCTCGCCCTGCTGTTCGTCAAAATGCTCTACGAGCTGCTGCACGCGCAGCTGTAAAGCGCAAACGAAAAAGGACGCCGTGGGCGTCCTTTTTTTGTTCTCCCCCGCTCAGCCGAGGAAATACACGGTGGAATTCTTCTGCAAACCGAACCGGATGCACTCGTCGTAGGTCTCCATATACAGATCGACCTTCGCGCCGCGCACACCCGTGTCCTCCGCCACGGCAACGCCGTAGCTGTAACCGGAGGAGCCGACGACGAACATCTTCGTCCCCAGCGGGATCACCCGCTTATCGACCGCCACCGTGCCGACGCGCACAGCCGTCCCCGTCGCCGTGCAGTTGTCCGCGCCGCCGTAGCCCGCGGTGTACGCCGTGCAGGTGACGCTCATCGTGCCGGTAAAGTGGACGGAATCGCCGGACGCCATCAGCAGATACCCGCTCCCGTCCTTCTCGCGGACGACGGACGCGATGGTATCGCCCTGCTCCGGCTCGTCAACGCGCGTGCCGAGGTAGGCGATCTCCATGACCGACGTGTTGCCGCTCTCCGCCACCGCCTGGCGGGAGACGAGCTGCCCATCGGCATAAACGACCTCGTAGACGACCTCGCGCTCACCGTCCAGCCCCTGCTGCACGACCTCGACCTCCCCCTTGGGCAGGCGGTAGGTCGGCGTGTAGACCGTGGTGTGCTCCACGCTCTCGCGCGTCGTCTCATAGTAGGTGAAGCTCGACCCGACGCAGACCGAAACGCCCTCCTCGGTGACCTCGACCAGCACCATCTCAAGCGGGCTGACGCTGACCTGCAAGCGGCGCAGCAGCGCGCTCACGCGCTCGCTCTCCCGCGTCGTGGCGTATTCGGTGTCCTCGCCGTGCAGCAGCGTCACCTTCTCGCCCGCGGGCAGCACAGCGTCCGCGCCGCCCTCCGCGCCGGTGACGATGACGCGCTCCGACGGGACCGCCGTCTCATCCAGCATACTGACCGCAGCGCCGCCCGTAAAGAGGTAGCGCGCGTCGGCGCGAAGCTCCGGCGAACCGTTCAGCAGCAGCACCGCGGCAAGCAGCGCGAAAAAGATCGCCCGCCGCCCCTGCCGGCTGAAACCGTTTTTCAGATATTCTCGCATTTGATACTCCTTTTTCGCGGCGTGGACCGCCGCAGCCTTACGCGCGAACGCGCGCACCGTTCCGGAAAAGATTACAAATTGTAACTTTTCCAAAACTAGGTCGCAGTATACGCCCTGAAAAAGGATTTGTCAAGTTTTTGCCGTCCCGTCGGCAAAAGTTCTCACTTTTCTACAAAACTCATCGTTTTTCTCACTTTTTGCAAAGGTGCGTGAAAATACTTTCGGAAAAAGCGGAAAATATTCAATATTATGTAAACTTACGCTCCCCTATGCCCGTTCGTCCGCTCCGTGTCTCCGCACCGGCGGCGCGCCACCCCGACAGCGGTCTTTTCCCGCCGCCGTCCCGCTGACGGACGGCGGACGCGGCAGCGCGTGCGCGATTATCGCCCTCCGCTTATGTAAACCCATCCGCGCCCGTCATTCCTGCCGCTCCTCCTCATGGAAGCGGCGGTAGACCGCAGCCGCCGCGTCGCGCGGCAGCACACGTTCGAGCGCGTCCAACTCCGCCGCGCGGACGGCTCCGACGCTCCCGAACGCCTTGAGCAGCGCCCGCGCGCGCGCCTTGCCGATGCCCGGTATCCCGTCGAGCGCCGAGCGGACCGACGACCTCGTGTGGCTCTCGTGATGGAATGCAACGGCAAAGCGGTGCGTCTCCTCCTGGATCCGCCCGATCAGGGCGAATACGTTCGGCGCGGCGCGGAGGTCGATCTCGCGCCCCTCCGCCGTGATGAGCGCGCGCGTGCGGTGACGCTCGTCCTTCACCATGCCAAACACGGGTACGCTCACCCCCAGCGCCGCGCATACGCGCACGGCGACGCCCGCGTGCGCCGCCCCGCCGTCGATGAGCATCACGTCGGGCAGCGGGCTGAACCTCTCGTCCCCGTCCAGATAGCGCCGGATGCGGCGCGTGAGCACCTCCTCCATCGAGGCGTAATCGTCCGGTCGGTCGGTAAGGCTCTTGATCTTAAAGCGCCGGTAGGCGCTCTTCTTCGGCTTCGCGCCCGCATAGACGACCATCGACGCGACGATGTCGCTCGCGCCGGTGTTGGAGATATCGTATGCCTCCATGCGCTTCGGCGGCGCGGGGAGCGAAAGCATCTCCGCAAGCTGCGTCAGCGTGCGGTCCTCGCGCTCCTGCGCGGTCGTCACGCGCTCGACCTCCTCGCGCGCGTTGCGCTGCGCCATGGTCAGAAGCTCCGCCTTCTCGCCGCGCTGCGGGATATGGAGCGTCACCCTGCGTCCCGCGCGTTCGGTCAAAATCTGCGCCAGCTCCTCCGCCCCCTCGATCTCACAGGGCAGCAGAATTTCGCGCGGCAGCACGCTCTTCGGCAGATAATACTGCGGCAGCAGCGCCGAGAGGACGGCGCTCTCGCTCTCGTCCTGCGGCGCGGTGATAAGGCTCGTGTCGCGCCCCGTCACGCTGCCGCCTTCGATGTGCAGCACGGCGCTGCCGCACTTGACCGCGCCGCGGTACACGCCCCACACGTCCGTGTCGGCGCAGATGCCCGCGATGACCTTCTGGCGCTTGCCGAGCGTCTCGACGGCGCGGATGCGGTCACGCAGCGCGGCTGCCTGCTCAAAGCGCAGCGCGGCTGCCTCGCGCTCCATCTCCCCGCGCAGCGCGCGCGTCAGGCGGCGGTAGTGGCCGTTCAGCAGCTCCTCCGCCTGCGCGATGCGGCGGCGGTACTCCTCCGCGTCCGGCTCGCCGCGGCAGAAGGCGTCGCACCGCCCCATGTGGTGGTTGAGGCACGGGCGCTCCTTGCCGATGTCCCGCGGAAAGACGCGGCTGCACGACGGCAGGCGGAACGCCCCGCAGACCGCGTCGAGCGCGGCGCGCGTCTCGCTGCGCCCGCCGAAGGGACCGAAGTAGCGCGCGCCGTCCTCCGCCGGACGGCTGACCATCGAAAAGCGCGGGTACTCCCCGCCCGACAGCCGGACGAACGGATAGCCCTTGTCGTCTTTCAGCAGGATATTGTAGCGCGGCATATGCTGCTTGATGAGCGAGTTCTCCAGGATCAGCGCCTCGAACTCGCTGGCGACGAAGATCGTGTCAAAATCGTTCACCTGCGCGACCATGCGCCGCGTTTTCTCGTTGTGCGAGGCGTTTTCCTGAAAATACTGGCTGACGCGGTTTTTGAGCTTTTTCGCCTTTCCGACGTAGATAACGCCGCCCGTCCTGTCCATCATCAGATAGACGCCCGGCGCGAGCGGCAGCTCGTTCGCCTTTTCCAGCAGCTCCCTTTTCGTCATGTCCGCGCCCCCCTGTAAAGATGGAAAAAGGCGGCTTTCGCAAGCCGCCTTCCCTGATCGTTTGTTATTCGCCGAAATTACCGGACACCAACTCGCACAGAGCGGTCACCGCTTCCTTTTCGTCCGCGCCGTCGGCAAGCAGCGTGATGGTCGTGCCCTTCACGATCCCAAGAGACAGCACGCCCAACAAGCTCTTGGCGTTCACGCGGCGCTCGTCCTTCTCCAGCCAGATGCCGCTTTTGAACTCGTTGGCTTTCTGGATAAAGAACGTAGCAGGACGCGCGTGCAGACCTACTTCGTTGTTGATCGTAACACTCTGAGTATACATGGTCACTTCTCCCTCTCCAAAAAAATCTTTCGGACTGTAGCATATTTTATACCATCAGGGCTCGTTTCGTCAATGTTCTTTTTTGCGGAACTGTGCGGATTCGGCAATAAACACAGACTTCCCGTTCCTCCGCCGTACCGTTTACTTCAACTCGACCACCGTTACGCCGGATTCCCCCTCGCCGAAGTTCCCGAGCCGGAAGCTCTTGACGGCTTTGTTCCGCCGGAGCTGCTCATGCACCGCCTTACGCAGCGCGCCCGTCCCCTTGCCGTGAATGATCGTCACCGTCTCAAGATGCGCCAGCACCGCCGCGTCGATGTAGCTTGCGAGCACGCTCTCCGCTTCGAGCGTCTCCATGCCGCGGATATCCAGCTCGCGCGCGGCTGCCGCCGTCCGCAGGATTCGCTGCGAGGGGGCGAACTGCGCGGGCTTTTTCTCGGCCGCGGCGCGCTCGGCGTCCTCGATCAGCCGCACCTCGTCCGCCTTGACCTTCATCTGCAAAGCCCCCGCCCGGAGCGTCAGCTCGCCGCCCCTGACGGCGGTGACCTCCGCCTGACGGCGCGTGCCGGGGATCTCTACCAGATCGCCCTCCCGGATCGGGCGCGAGGGCTTGGGCACAGGCTCCGCGCTCTCGTCGCGCACGCCGATCGCCTCGCGCGCCTCCCTGATGCCGTGCATGATCTCCGCGCGCTGCTCGTTCATCTGCCGCGCGTCGAGCTTTTTCTGCTCCTTACGCAGCGCGTCCAGCGAGCGGAACGTCTCGTCCGCGGCGGACTTTGCCTCCGCCAGCAGGCGCTTCGCCTCGGCTTCGCCGCGGCTGCGGGCGTTCTCCTTCGCCTTTTCCATCTGCGTGCGGAACTCGCGCGCCTTGCGCGCGTCCTCCTCGCGCTGCTGATACAGCCGGTCCGCCTCCGCCTTTTCCCTCTCCAGCTGCTGCCGCTTCTGCTCAAGCTGCGTCAGCACGTCCTCAAAGCGGATGCTCTCGCTGTCCATCTGCGCCCTTGCCTTTTCGATGACCGCCTCGGAAAGCCCCAGCCGCTTCGAGATGGCAAAGGCGTTCGACTTGCCCGGGATCCCGATGAGCAGCTTGTAGGTCGGGCGGAGCGTCTCCACGTCGAACTCGCAGCTCGCGTTCTCCACGCCCGCGGTCGTCATGGCAAAGGTCTTGAGCTCGGCATAGTGCGTCGTCGCGGCGATCTTCGCCCCCTGCGCTCTCGCCTGCTCGATGACGGCGATCGCCAGCGCCGCGCCCTCGACGGGGTCGGTGCCCGCGCCCAGCTCGTCAAAGAGGATCAGGCTGCGCCCGTCCGCCTCGTCCAAGATCTGCACGATGTTCTTCATGTGCGCCGAGAAGGTCGACAGGCTCTGCTCGATGCTCTGCTCGTCGCCGATGTCCGCCAGCACCGCGGTGAAGATGCTCACCGCGCTGCGGTCGTCGCAGGGGATATGCAGCCCGCACTGCGTCATCAGGCACAAAAGCCCCAGCGTCTTGAGACTGACGGTCTTGCCGCCGGTGTTCGGACCCGTGATGACCAGCGTGTCGAAGCTGCGCCCCAGCTCAATATTGATCGGCACCGCCTTCGCCGGGTCGAGCAGCGGGTGCCGCGCGCGGCGCAGATACACGCTGCCGTCCTTCTTCAGCTCCGGGCGCATGGCGTTCATCGCATAGCTCAGCTCGCCGCGCGCGAAGATCAGGTCGAGCCGCACCAGCAGCTCGTAATCCCACAGGATATCGCGGCTGAAGCCCGCCGCCTCTCCGGAAAGCGCGTAGAGGATCCGGTCGATCTCCTTCTCCTCCTTCGCCTCCAGCTCCTTGAGCTCGTTGTTCGCCTGCACCACGCCCATCGGCTCGATGAACAGCGTCGCGCCGCTTGAAGAGGTGTCGTGCACCAGCCCCGGCAGCTCGCCGCGGCACTCCGCCTTGACCGGCACGACAAAGCGCCCGCCGCGCTGCGTGATCAGCGCGTCCTGCAAAACGCTGCGGTAGCTTGGGGACGAGATGATGCGCTGTAAGATCTGGCGGCCCTTGGCTGCCGCCGCGCGCTTGCGGCGGCGGAGTTCCGCCAGCTCGGGAGAGGCGCTGTCCGCGATCTCGTTCTCGTCGAGGATCGCGCCCGTGATCTTCTCCTCCAGAAAGCTGTTGGGGTGCAGCGCGAGGAACAGCTTGTCGATCGCCGTCCCCTCCGCGTCCTCTTTATAGTAGTCCCGCACGCGGCGCGTGTTGGCAAGCAGCCCCGCGATGTCGAGCAGCTCGCGCGGGTTGAGCATACCGCCGCGCTCGGCGCGCCCCAGCGCCTCCGCCACGTTCTTCACGCCCGCGAACGTCGGGCTGCCGCGCAGCAGGATCATCTTGCGCGCGGCGTCCGTCTCGTCGAGCAGACGGCTGACCTCGCCGTAGTCGTCCGACGGCACCAGCCTTCGCGCGCGCTCCTTCGCCTCCGCGCTCACGGCGCGCTGCTCCAGCCGCTCCAGCAGCCGCGGCAGCTCCAGCACGCGAATGGATTTTTCAAACAGTTCACTCATCGTTTTTCTCCAAAAAAGCGATTCCGCTCCGTATTTATCCTGTCAAATATCACCTTTTGTTGTCGTTTTTCAGCGTTTTATAGAAGTCCAGCGTCCGGAACCTGCGGTCAAGCTGCACCTGCGCAAAGACCTCGCACGCCGCGCCGAAGCGCTTCTCCGTCTCGCCCAAGAGCGTGAAGGATAACATCTTCTTCGGCTCCGCGAGCAGCACATGGCGCATCGCCGCGAACGAGCCCGCGTCCAGCGGCAAAAGCCCGCTCCCGCCGCGCGCCGCGCACTCCCTGCACAGCAGCACGCCCTGCTCCGCGTCGAACACCGGCTCTCTCGGCTCGTGCGTCCCGCAGACGGCGCAGCCGTCCACCAGCGGCTCGTAGCCCGAGAGCGCGAGCAGCTTCAGCTCGAACGCCGCCTTAACGATGCTCTGCGGCTTTTGCAGCCTGCCCAGCGCGTAGAGCGAGTTGAGCAGCAGCGCCAGCACCTCCGGTGCGCGCTCGTCCTCCGCCGTGACGCACTCGGTCATCTCGGCAAAATACGACGCGAGCGACAGCAGCTCAATGTCCCGCCGCACCCCGTCGAACAGCTCGATGGTGGACGCCTCGTCGAGATAGTACCAGCTCCCGCGCTGATAGAGCACCAGCTCGGAGAATGCCAGCAGCTCGCAGCCCGCCGCCACACGGCTCGTTTTCCGCCGCGCGCCGCGCGCGATGACGGCGACCCGCCCGAGCGCGCCGGTCAGGACGGTCAGTATGTAATCGGCCTCCTTCGTCGGCGTGACGCGGAGGACGATGCCCCTTGTGACGATTTTTTCCGCCATGCCCTTTACTCCCCGCTGCCCGCCGCGCGGGCGCCGCGGGCAGCCAGATAAAATTCCGGCGCGCCGGTCTGCATGAACAGCGCGAAATAGCCGTTTTCCATATCGCTCACCTCATGCATAGCATGAGACGTTCCCCGCGGATTATGGCTGGGAATTTTTTTATTTCTCGTCGTAGCCGAACGAGCGGATATAATTCATATTGTCCCGCCAGTTTTCCTTGACCTTGACCCACGTCTCAAGGTACACCTTCGTGCCCATGAAGCGCTCGATGTCCTGCCGCGCCTCGGTCGAGATCTTCTTGAGCATCGCGCCGTTTTTGCCGATGATGATGCCCTTGTGGCTCGCCTTTTCACAGTAGATGGTCGCATCGACCTCGATGACCTCGTCCTCGCGCTCGATGAAGCGCGTGATCTCCACCGCCGTGCCGTGCGGGATCTCCTTATCCAGGTTCCGCAGCAGCTTTTCGCGCACGATCTCGCCCACCACCTGCCGGTCGGGCTGGTCGGTCGTCATGCCGTCGGGGAAAAGCTGCGGACCCTCGGCTGCGTACTTGGAAAGCTCGCCCATCAGCTCGTCCAGCCCCTCGCCCGTGCGGGCGGAGATGGGAATGACCGCGTCGAACGCATACGCCTCGCTGTACGCCGCGATGACCTTGAGCAGCTCGTCCTTTTTCTCCACGGTGTCGATCTTGTTGATGCACAAAATCGCCGGCAGGTGCGCCTGCCTGATCTTCCCGATCAGCTCCGTCTCCGGGATGCCGACGTGCGCCACCGGCTCCACGAGCAGCAGCGCCGCGTCCACGTCCGCGATCGACTCGCGCGTGACCTTTACCATATAGTCCCCCAGCCGGTTGCGCGCCTTGTGGAAGCCCGGCGTGTCCAGCAGCACATACTGCGTGTCGCCGCGGTTCACCACGCCGTAGATGCGGTTGCGCGTGGTCTGCGGCTTGTTCGACACAATGGCGATCTTCTCGCCCACAAGGGCGTTCGTCAGGCTGGACTTGCCGACGTTCGGCCGTCCGCAGACGGTGATCATGGCGGTTTTTGTCTTTTTCACAGGTGATCCTCAACTTTCTTCTCTGTTGAACTTTTTCCTATCGTGTATCGCGCCGCGCGCCTTCACCGCTCCAGCTCGAGCAGCTTCATCACGTTTTCCTCGTGCTCGCGCATCTGCGCCTTCATCGCGCCCTCGTCCATGTGGTCGTACCCCAGCAGGTGCAGCACCGAATGAACGGCAAGGTAATTGATCTCGCGGGCAAAGCAGTGCCCGAACTCCGCCGCCTGCGCCTGCGCGCGCTCAACGGAGATGCACATATCGCCCAGCGGCACGGTCCCGCCGCCGGGATCGCGGTCGTCCTCGGTCGGGTGCTCGCCGGGCGCGAGGTCGAGCATCGGGAAGCTCAGCACGTCCGTCGGCGCGTCCACGCCGCGCATCTGCTCGTTGACCTCCTGGATCCCCTCATCGTCGGTGAGCAGGATATTCACCTCGCAGGGCAGCTCCACGCCCTCCGCGGCGAGGGCGGTGCTCACCGTCTCGCGCAGCATGGCGAACAGCTCCTCGTCCTGTAATTCGTCCAGATCGCTCTCCACCGTGATGAGATTCCTGTTTTCTTCCATTTCCTTATTTCCTCCTGCTGTTTTTTGCGTCCTCGTAATCCTGATAGGCGCGGATGATGCGCTGCACCATCACGTGCCGCACCACGTCCTGCTCGCCGAGCTCGCAGATGCCGATGCCCTCAACGTTCCTGAGCACGCGCACCGCCTGCTTCAGCCCGCTGAGCTTGTCCGCCGGCAGGTCGATCTGCGTCGCGTCGCCGGTAATGACCATTTTCGAGCCGAAGCCCATGCGCGTCAGAAACATCTTCATCTGCTCGCAGGAGGTGTTCTGCGCCTCGTCGAGAATGATGAAGCTGTCGTCCAGCGTGCGCCCGCGCATATAGGCGAGCGGCGCGACCTCGATGTTCCCGCGCTCTAAATACTTCTGATACGTCTCCGCGCCCAGCATATCGAACAGCGCGTCGTACAGCGGCCGCAGATACGGATCGACCTTGCTCTGCAAATCCCCCGGCAGGAAGCCGAGCCGCTCGCCCGCCTCGACCGCGGGGCGCGTCAGAATGATGCGGTTGATCTTCCGCTCGCGGAAAGCGGCGACCGCCGCCGCCACGGCAAGGTACGTCTTGCCCGTGCCTGCGGGACCGACGCCGACGGTCACGGTGTTCTTCACGATCGACTCGACGTACTGCTTCTGCCCGATCGTCTTGGGCTTGATGGGGCGCCCCTTGGCGCTGATGCAGATCACGTCCTGCGTCAGCTCGCTGATGCGCTCCTCCTGCCCCGCGCGCACCAGCGAGATCACATAGCGCACGTTCTGCTCCGTGACCGGCTCGCCGCGGTTCGAGATCGTGAGCAGCGCGGAGAGCGCCTTGCAGGCGTACATCGTGTCCTCCGGCTCGCCGCTGACGCGCAGCTCCCCCTCGCGGCTGAGCACGGTGACCTTGAACTCCTCCTCGATCAGCCTTACGTTTTCGTCGAATGAGCCGAACAGGTTCACCGCCTGCTCCATGCGCTCGATGCTGATGCGCTGCTCCATGCTGTGCTTCCTCCTGAAAAAAACTATCCTTCGTTGACGGCGACAGGGACCTCCCTGCCGATCTGCTCCTCACACTCGGCGCTCAGCGTCACGAGCAGGGCGTCCCCCTGCACGGCGGAGGCAAAGCGCCTGCTTGTCACGCTCCCGTCCTCCTCCAGCAGACCCGCGAGGTATTCCTCCAGCGCGTCCCGTCCGAGCTGCTCCGCCTCCTCGCGGCTGCGCGTATACGCGCGCGTCTCGTAGGGAAGATACGTCTCCTTCTCCCATGTGACGGGGAGCGTCAGCAGCCCCAGCAGCTCCCATTGCTTCTGTTCTTTTATTTTATCACAATCCGCACGGACAATGCTACTCCCTTTTGCGCCGATTTTCAACCGCTTTTCGCCCCAGATCAGCGTCAGCCGCTCTTTTTTCTCCCCCGTGTAGACCTTTTCCTCCATCGTAAGCGGGATATAGACGCTCAGCTCGTACCACGTCCGCGCCCGGACGCTGCCCTTCCCCGCGAGAAAGCGCGTCGCCACGCTTGGATTTTCCGTGCCGCCCGTGTCCACCACGCCCGCGATGAGCAGCTGCCCCTCCCGCACGCTCGTGCCGGGCAGCACCTTCTTCTCCCCGTCGAGCGCGCGCACCTCCGTTACGAGCCCCGCGCGCCGCGCGACCACGTTGGTCGGCGCGCTCTCGTTGACCCGCTCGGGCGCGCGCACGCGCTCGCGCACCTGCACGTAGGCGCGGCAGCCGCGCACGTTCACCGCCACCCAGCAAAGCTCCCGCAGCTCCGGCAGCACGCGGTTGCACACCTCCCGCGAGCGGAACGAATACACGAACGTCCCGCGGCGCACGCCGTTCTCCGCCAGCACGCGCAGGATCCGCTCGGTCGGCACGCTCTCGTTCCCCGTCACCTCAAGATCCCAGATAAAGAGCGAGTTGACGGCAAGCAGCAGCGCGCAGAGCGCCAGCCCCGCCAGCAGCACGTAGCGGCGGCGAAAGCGCGCTAAAAAGAACGGCGCGCCCGCCGTCCGCTCGACGCTGAACTCCGCCCCGCAGCCCTCCGCGGCGCGCCGGAGCGCGCGCAGATCGGTCCGCGCCACGCAGAACGACAGCTCCAGCGCCGACAGCCACCGCACTTCCCAGAATTCGATCCCCCGCGCCGAGCAGAGGTTGAGCACCCGCTCGGGATACGCGCACTGCGCGCGAACGCGCACGCTGCCGCGCAGCAGCTTGACCGCCCTTTTCAGCATAGCGCCCTCACCTCACATACTCCACCGCGTCGATCCTTCCGGCGATGCGCAGCTCCGTGTCCGTCATGCTCCGCAGCGTCAATCCGCTGCCGCGCACGCGCAGCGTCAGCGCGCCCGCGCTCACGTCGATCTGCTCCGTCCCGTAGGACAAAAGCCCTCCGTGCCCCTCTAAAAAAAGCTGCCGGTCGCCCAGCATCTCCACGTGGCACAGCCCCGCCACGATATCCGCCGGCAGGTCAAACAGCTCCGCCATGCGGGTCAGCACCCGCTGCGGACGGTCGTTTCGCTCCATACTCCATCTCCTTTTACGGGAATCTATGCGCGGCGGCGCGCCGATTTGCCTGTCCTCTCCGGCAAGTTCGCCGCGCCGGACGCATACGCTTCTGCGAGGTGATGAACTATGCGGCTCCGCAACGCGCTCACGCTCGGCGCATTGCTCTCCTGCGCGCTCGCGCTGCTCTGCTTCCCCGCGGAAAGCGCGCAGGCGGCGCGCGAAGCGCTCGGGCTGTGCTACCGGACGGTCATTCCCTCCCTCTTTCCCTTCTTCGTGCTCTCGTCCCTGCTGATCTCCTGCGGCGGCGCGGATATCCTCTCCGCCCTGCTCGCGCCGCTGATGCGCCCGCTGTTCGGTCTCGGCGGCGAGGGCGCGGCGGCGCTTGCGCTCGGGCTGTGCGGCGGCTACCCCGTCGGCGCGCGGACGGCGGCGGCGCTCGTGGACAGCGGCGCCCTCAGCCGTGAGGACGGCGAGCGCCTGCTCGGCTTCTGCAACAACGCCGGTCCCGGCTTCCTGCTCGGCGTCTGCGGCGGCGCGGTATTCGGCTCGCCGCGCGCGGGGGCGGCGCTCTGCGCGATCCACGTCTCCTCCGCCCTGCTGACCGGCGTTCTCCTCTGCCGCGGGGAAGCGGAGCCGCCCTCCTGCCGGCGGAGAAAGCCCGCCCCGCGTCCCATTCCGCTTGCCGCCGCCTTCCCCACCGCGGTGACCGGCGCGCTCTCCTCCACGCTCAACGTCTGCGCCTTCGTGCTCCTTTTCATGGTGCTGCTGCGCCTGCTGCTGCTCGCCCTCCCCGCCCGCTTCGCCGGAACGCTCCCCTGCGCGCTGCTGATCGGCTTTTTCGAGCTGACGAGCGGCGTCACGGCGCTGCCGGATACGCCTGCGGGCTTCCTCTGCTGCGCGGTGCTGCTCGCCTGGGGCGGGCTGAGCGTCCACGCGCAGACGCTCGGCGCGCTCGGCGATTCGGGACTCTCCACGCGCCGCTTCCTGCGCGGCAAGCTCCTGCAAGCGCTGCTCTCGGCGCTGCTGGCGCTGCCCGCGCTGCCGCTGCTGTTCCCATAAAAAAGCGGCATGGCTCTCAGCCATACCGCTTTTATCTTTTATCAAATTCCGCTCACCGCTGCCCCTTGTCGTAGGGGATACCCTCCGCCTTGGGTGCGCGCGAGCTCTTGGACGTGAACGCCAGCACCAGCAGCGTGACGATATACGGCAGCATCCGGTAGAGATGGGCGCTGATGCCGATCTCCGCCAGCAGGAACACCCCGTCGCCGTTGATGTCGATGCCCGCGTAGCTCGCCGCGATGCACTTGAACAGGCCGAACAGCAGCGACGCCAGCGCGATGTTCAGCGGCTTCCAGTTGCCGAAGATCATGACCGCCAGCGCGAGGAAGCCGAAGCCCGCCACGTCGCCGTTCGCGGCGCAGTTCGCCGTCGTCAGCGCGTAGACGAAGCCGCCCATGCCCGCCAGCGCGCCGGAGATCGTCGTGCCCGCGTAGCGCATCTTATAGACGTTGATGCCCAGCGAATCCGATGCCTGCGGATTCTCGCCGCAGGCGCGCAGGCGCAGCCCGAAGCGCGTCTTGTAGAGCAGGATCGACAGCACGATGAACAGCAGAATACACACATACGTCGCGGGATAGACCTTGTTGATGAACGTCTCCCCGAAGAAGCCGAGGTCCGTGCTCTTGTCGATGCCGAGCGTGGACTTCTTGATCATGAACCAGCTCGCCGCGTCGCCCGTGAGCATCTGCAGCGTATTCTGGTTGGCGATGATGCGGATGAAGAACAGCACCAGCGCGGGCGCCATCAGGTTCAGCGCCGTGCCGCCGATGGTCTGGTCGGCGCGCAGGTTGATGGAGGCAAAGCTCAGCAGCAGCGAGAACAGCGCGCCGAACGCCGCCGCGACCGCCATCGTCAGCAGCTCCACGCCCTGGAGCGCGACCCAGTTGCCGTCCTGCTTGAGGGCGAGGATCGCGTCGCTCGTCTGCAAAATGCGCACGAACCACACGCCGATGAACGCGCCGAAGACCATGATGCCTTCCAGCGCCAGGTTGATGATGCCGCTCCGCTCGGCGAACACGCCGGCAAGCGCCACGATCATCAGCGGGACGGCGTAAATGAGCGTCTGTTGGATCAGGAATGTCATTCTGCGTCCCCTCCTTTCTTCGTCTCCGCCGCCACAGCGGCAGGCTCCGCGTTCGCGTCCGCGCCGCCGTCGCCCTTCTTCTTCGCCAGATCGCCGATCCACATCTTCAGCACCAGCGCAAACGCGCTCAGGTACACGATCACGGCGATGATCACGTCGGTGATGTACTCGTTATAGGCGGTGAGATTCGTCAGCTGCAAGCCGGAGATGTCCAGCGTGGACATGAACACCGCCGTAAAGATAATGCCGATCGGGTGGCACGAGGCGAGCATCGCCACGGGGATGCCGTTGAAGCCGATGCCCGGGAGCGACTGGTACGTGGACCAGAAGAACTCCGTGTTGCCGGAGAGATAGTAGAGCGACGCGCCCGCCGCGCTCAGCGCGCCCGCGATCGCCATGGAGAGCACGATGTTGCGCTTGTCGGCGATGCCGGCGTAGCGCGCGGCATGACGGTTCGCGCCGCACGCCTTGAGCTGATAGCCGAGCGTCGTTTTCGACATCAGGATATAAACGCCGATCGCGCAGGCGACGGCGACGAGTATCCCCCCGTTGACCTGCGAATTGGGGAAGATCTCGTCAAGCCCCATCTTCGCCGTGGCGACGCCGTTGTAGCTCGTCTTGTAGATATACCCGCTCTTGGTGGACTCGGTCACGTTCTTAAAGCTGCTGATATCAAAAAGCCATGTGACAAGGTTTGCCGCGATCCAGTTCGTCATGATGCAGGCGAGCACCTCGTTGATGTTGAGCAGCGCCTTGAAAAGCCCCGGCACCGCGCCCCAGAGCGCGCCCGCCAGCGTGCCGCCGAGGAACGCCAGCAGCCAGATGACCGCGGGCGAAAACGTCTCGGACGGCAGCCCCAGCGCGATGGAGAGCGAGGCGAGCGTGCCCATCAGGTACTGCCCCGGCGCGCCGATGTTGAAAAGCCCCGTCTTGTACGCCATGCCGACGGAAAGCCCCGTCATGATGAGCGGCGTCGCGCGGAAGAGCATATTGCCGATGTTCGTTGGGTTGAAGCCCCAGGTCAGCGCGCCCGTGGCGTCGCGTCCCGTGGAAAAAAGCCCCGCGAACACGATGCGGATGCCGTCCCACGCGGCGGCGAGCGACAGGTTTTTGCTGCTCAGCCCCACGATCAGAATGACGATGCTGCCGACCGCAAGACCGATCAGGATCGACAGAATGGACGCCGCGACGGAGCGGAAGCCCTCGCTTTGCAGATAGTCCCTCTTTTTCACACCGCCGCCTCCTCTCTCGTCATGCGCTTCGCGCCGGCCATGTAAAGCCCCAGCTCCTCGACCGTGGCGGTCTTCGGGTCAAGCTCGCCGACGATCTCCCCCTCGTACATCACGAGGATGCGGTCGGACAGGCTCATCACCTCGTCCAGCTCCAGCGAGACGAGCAAAATCGCCTTGCCGCGGTCGCGCTCGGCGACGAGCTGGCTGTGGATAAATTCGATCGCGCCAACGTCCAGCCCGCGCGTGGGCTGCACGGCGACGACAAGCTCCTTGTCCCGGTCGATCTCGCGGGCGATGATCGCCTTCTGCTGGTTGCCGCCGGACATCGAGCGCGCGCGCGTCACCGCGCCCTGCCCGCTGCGCACGTCGAACTTCTCGATCAGGTAGTTGGCATAGTCGCGCACCGCCCTGTTGTTGATGAAGCCGTGGGTCTCAAAGCGCGGCTCGTTGAAGCGCTGGAGCACCAGGTTCTGCTCAAGCGTGAAGTCCAGCACCAGCCCGTGCTTGTGGCGGTCCTCCGGAATGTGGCTCATATGGCTGCCGCGCTGGTGGATCGAGGCGTGGGAGATATCCTTCCCGCAGAGCGTGACCGTTCCGGCGGAGGGCTTGTCAAGCCCCGTCAGCCCGTAGACGAGCTCGGTCTGCCCGTTGCCGTCGATACCGGCGATGCAGACGATCTCCCCCGCGCGCACGCTGAACGAAACGTCGTTCACGGCGTTGCGCTTCTGCACGTGGGAGTGGACGCACAGGTGCTCGACCCGGAGCACCTCGCCCGCGGGCTTCGCCTCGTCCTTGACGACCTCCAGCTGCACGGGGCGCCCGACCATCATGTTGGACAGCTCCTGCTTGGTCGTCTCGCTCGTGTTGACCGTGCCGATGTACTTGCCCTTGCGCAGCACGCTCACGCGGTCGGCGACCTCCATGATCTCGTTGAGCTTGTGGGAGATGAAAAGGATCGACTTCCCCTCGCGGGCGAACTCCTTCATCGTCGCCATCAGCTCCTCGATCTCCTGCGGCGTCAGCACCGCCGTCGGCTCGTCGAAGATCAGTATCTCGTTGTCGCGGTAGAGCATCTTCAATATCTCCACGCGCTGCTGCATACCCACCGTGATGTCCTCGACCTTGGCGTCGAGGTCAACGTGCAGCCCGTACCGCTGCGAGATCTCCTCCACCTTCCTGCGCGCTTCCTTCTTCCGGAGAAAGCCGCACTTCGTCGTCTCCGCGCCGAGGATGATGTTGTCGAGCACCGTGAACACGTCCACCAGCTTGAAGTGCTGGTGCACCATGCCGATGCCCAGCGCGGTGGCGTCGTTCGGGTCCTTGATGGACACGACCTCCCCGTCCTTCTTGATGATGCCCTCCTCCGGCTGATAGAGTCCGAAGAGCACGCTCATCAGCGTGGATTTCCCCGCGCCGTTCTCGCCGAGCAGCGCGTGGATCTCGCCCTTTCTGAGCTGCAAGGTGATGTTGTCGTTGGCGATGATACCCGGGAACCTTTTCGTGATGTTCAGCATTTCGATCGCATACTGCGTTTCCAAGTTCTTTCGCCCTCCTTCCGTTTTGATGGCCCGCATGCCCCGAGCTTGCGGGGACGGAAACCATGATTATCTGTATTGTACTACATTCCTCCCGATAACGCAAAAGCTTTTTTCCCGCCGTTCCGGCAAATTTGACAAAAAAAACGGGAAGCCGCAGCTTCCCGTTTTTCGTTTCCCGTCAGAGACTTAGATGTAGTTGACCGTGACGTTGGTCAGACCGCCCTCGGCGGGGTTGGCCATCTCGGAGTTGTTGTCGATGGTGATCTCGCCGCTCAGGACCTTCTGGAACAGAGCCTCATAGTCCTCGACGGTGAAGTTCTCCATGGACCAGGTAGCGGTCGGCAGACCGACAGCGTTCTCGGCGACGCCCAGAGAGGTGGCGTTGTTGCCGATCTCGTCCCAAGTGCCGTCATAGACCTTGGCGACAGCCCAGACGACCGCGTCGCTCAGACCCTTCATCGCGGAGGTGACGACGGTGTCGGACTCGCCGGACTGGTCAACGTCAACGCCGATGACCGCGCCGTCATTGGCGGCAGCCGCAGCGGCGACGGACTGGAACATGGAGCCGCCGCAGGCAAAGACGATCTCAGTGCCGTTGGTGTACCAGTTGGAGATCATGGTCTGCAGCTCGCTGGAGGCGGAGAAGGAAGCGCCGTACTCCCAGGAGTAGTTCAGCTCAACGGTCTTGCCCAGCTCCTTGGCAGCCTCGTTGGCGCCCTGAGCAAAGCCCCAGCCGTAACGGATGCAGGCGGGGTTGGTGCCGCCGCCGCCGCCGGTGAAGCCGAGCTTCTCATAGCCTTCCTTGACGACGGCGTAGCCGGCGAAGTAGCCGCACTGCTCCTCGTTGAAGGCGATGCCCGCAACGTTGTCAAGACCGAGAGACCAACCATCGATAAAGACGAACTTGGTGTCGGTGAATTCCTTGGCGGCCTTCTCCAGAGCGGTGCCCTGCATGAAGCCGGCGCAGACAACGACCTTCGCGCCGCCGTCCACGGCAGCCTTCATGGCGTCGTAGCGGTCGTCGTCGGTGGCCTGGTCGCCGTTGGCGGGCTGATAGTACTTGTAGCTCAGACCGTTGTTGGCGGCATAGAGCTTCACGCCGTCAAAGGTGCCCTGGTTGAAGGACTTGTCCTTGAGCTGACCGACGTCGGTGATGAACGCGACCTCATACTTGCCGTCCGCGGACGTCATGTTGTCGTCGATGTCGTCGGCGTTGGTGTAGACGGTGGGCTCGTCCGTCTGCTCCTGCTGATCGTCGGTGTTGGTCTGGCTGTCGTCGGTCTTGCTGCCGCAGGCGACAAGAGACAGAACCATGACGAGCGCGAGAAGCATTGCAAAAAACTTCTTCATTCTTCTAAACCTTCCTTATAATATTTCCGTCCGGCGGGCAGGACCCGCCTCCGGTTTTCGGAGCACGGACGTACTCCGAAGCGTAGTATATCAGACGCACGGACGAGAATCAAGCCCGTTCCCGTCTCTTTTCCTCAATTTTGCAAAAATTTCACAATTTTCCGGCGGCGTTTTCTTTTTTTCGTTCACCCGAGCGTCAGGTCGCCGTCCTTCACCCAGCCGAGCCTGCGGCAGAGCATATTGATGAGCGGCGCGAGGACCGCGGGCAGCACGATGGTAATGAGGATCAGCCCCAGCCAATCAAAGCCCGCCGGCGCGATCGCCGCCGCGCCCTTGGCGGCTGCCTCCCCGCTCGGGGACACCCAGCCCGTCCACACGCCGATCGGACCGCACAGCCCGCAGGTGCCCATGCCGGAGTTGATCGGCGCGCCGTTCATCTCCAGCCTGAACACGCAGGTCGCGATGGGTCCCGTGATGGCGGACGCCGCGGTCGGCGCGATCCACACCCGCGGATTCCGCACGATGTTCGGCATCTGGAGCATCGACGTGCCCAGCCCCTGGCTCACCAGCCCGCCCCAGCGGTTTTCCTTAAAGCTCATCACCGCGAAGCCGACCATCTGCGCGCAGCAGCCCGCGACCGCCGCGCCGCCGGCAAGCCCCGTCAGCCCCAGCACCTGGCAGATCGCGGCGGACGAGATCGGCAGCGTGAGCGCCACGCCCACGAGCACGGACACCGCAATGCCCATCAGGAACGGCTGGAGCTTCGTCGCGTTCTCGATGACGGTCCCGAACGCCGAAGCCGCCGTGCCGATGGGCGGAGCGATCCACTTGGCGAGCGCGACGCCGGCTAAGATCGTCACGGCGGGCGTCACTAAAATGTCCACCCTCGTCTCCTTGCTCACCGCCTTGCCGCACTCGGCGGCGGCGATGGCGATGATGAGCACCGCGAGCGGACCGCCCGCGCCGCCCTCGGCGTTCGCCGCCCAGCCCACCGCCGCGAGCGAAAACAGCACCATCGGGTCAGCCTTGAGCGCGTAGCCGATGGCGACCGCCATCGCCGGACCCGAGACGCTCATGGCGTACTTCCCGATGTCCGTCAAAAACGGCACGCCGAGCTGGTCGCCCAGCGTCTTGATGATCGTGCCGATCAGCAGCGAGCAGAACAGCCCCTGCGCCATCGCGCCGAGCGCGTCGATGCCGTAGCGCTTGGCTGAGACCTCGATATTCTTGCGCTTGCAGAAATCCCTTACCGTTTCCATGGCGACCTCGCAAAAAAGTGTGATATACAACTGTCAAGACAGCTGTATATCACACTATACACAAGACCCCGTCTCTTGTCAAGCGCCGCTCTCCTCCAGCAGCACGCCGAGCGCGCGCAGCGCGTCCTTCACGCGCGCGAACGCCGCCTCGTCGGGACACGAGAGCGTGTGCAGGTGGATCCCGTCGGTCAGGCGGGAGAGCGGCTCGGAGTCGGCGCAGCGCAGGATAAACTGCCCGACCTCGTAGCGGTTTGAGATCTG
This sequence comes from Alistipes onderdonkii, assembly GCA_963612845.1. Taxonomy (GTDB): domain Bacteria; phylum Bacillota; class Clostridia; order Oscillospirales; family Oscillospiraceae; genus Hominicoprocola. The sequence goes on along the minus strand of CAVDWO010000006.1, from coordinate 16,842 downwards.
CAGCGCCCCCGTGAGCTGCCCGTAGACCGGGTGCTCCACGATCACGTCCACCGCCGTGCAGCCGTTGTCGACGATGGCGTTCAGTTCCGCCTCCATCTCCCGCGGCGTGTGCCTCACCGCAACGCGCCGCACCGGCCCGTGCGCCTCCTTCGGCGCGACGTAGCCGCGCGGCGTCGCCACGATCTCCTCGCCCGCCGAGCGCAGCAGCGCGATGTCGCCCACGATGATCTGCCGTGAAACGGAGAAGCGTTCCGCCAGCGCGGACGCGCTGACCGGCGCGTCCGCCCGCCGCAGCAGCTCCGCGATGGCGCGCCGTCTCTCATCTGAGCGCATCGCCGCTCCCCTCCTTTTTCCGCCCGAATCGGGCAAATTCCGATTCCTCTCCGGATAATCCGCCGCTCTGATTACTCTCCGTTTTCGGATTCCGCCGCCTCAATACGCAAAGCAGCTCCCGCCGACGAACTCCCGCACGATCGAATCGCGCGGCACGTAATCGGTCCTGAGCGGCGGCACGGAGTTCACCACGTCCATCAGATCGCTCAGCCCGTGCGCGGCGATGAACTCCTCGTCGAGCTGGCTGTAAAACTCCGGGATCTCCTTTAGGTACCGCGCGAGGATGCACGGCTCGTAGTCGTGGAACGTGTCGATGTGTATGCTCGCGTTCGGCTTGTTCGGCATGATGTAGTTCAGCTCGCCGCGGTCAACGCTCTCCGCGCGCTCGACCGTCTGGCGCAGGGAATGTCCGCGCCCCTGATAGTCGCGGATCATGCGCCGCGCCACGCGCAGCTGCTCGGGCCGCACGATGCGGTCCTTCTGCGTGATGATGCGCGTGCGCGGGGCGACGTAAACGCCCGTCGCCTCGCTCCTCAGCTCGTCGAAGATCAGCGGGTTGAGCATATGGATCCCCTCGGCGATGACGATGGCGTCCCTGTCGCCCTGCATGGGCTTGCAGCCGCCGATGTCCCCCGCCTTGAAGTCGTAGACCGGCAGCTCCACGCGCTCGCCGTCCATCAGTCGGTGGATATCCTCGATCAGCAGCCCCCTGTCCACGCAGTAGGGCGACTCCCAATCGCTCGCCTCCGGCGGGCGCCGGTCGAGCGGCAGGAAGAAATTGTCCATGCTCAGCAGGCACACCTTCACCCCCAGGTTCTCAAGATACGCCTTGAGCCGCATGGCGGTCGTCGTCTTGCCCGAGCCGCTCGGACCCGTCAGGCAGACGACGGGCTTCTGCCCCTTGCTCATCAGGATGCTCGCCGCGGCGGAGCTGATCTTGTCGTGGAAGACCTCCTCGCAGCGCAGGACGAAGCGTGTGTCGTCCCTCATGCTGGCAGCGATGTTTTCAATGTCGATCACGCGCATGGTATGCTGTCTCCTTTATTTTCGGGTCTCCGCCGCCATCTTCACGGCGGTCTCGAGCGCGACTCTCATCATGGCGGTGAAGCCCGTCTGCCGCGCCTCGGGCGGAAGCTCCTCGCCCGTGACGATGCTGTCCGAGATCGAGCAGAGCGAAAGCCCGCGCTTTTTCGTGTAGGCGGCGTTGCAGTAGAGCGCGGCTGCCTCCATCTCGATGGCGAGCACGCCCATCTCCGCCCACTTGAGCGACGGGTTCGAGGCGTCGTAGAACGTGTCGGACGAGTAGAGGTTCCCGACGGATATCCCCACCCCCAGCTCCCCCGCCGCCTCGACCGCGGCGCAGAGCAGCCTGAAGTCCGCCACGGGCGCGAACGTGCCGTTCAGCCCGTACTGCGCGGCGTAGTTCGAGTTCGTGCACGCCCCCATGCCCGCGACCACGTCGCCGAGCTTTAAGTCCTTCTGCAATGCCCCCGCCGAGCCGACGCGGATAATGCTCTCCACGTCGTACCGCGTGAACAGCTCATAGGAATAGATGCCGATGGACGGCATACCCATGCCGCTTGCCATCACGCTGACCGGCACGCCCTTGTAGGCGCCCGTGTAGCCCTGCACGCCGCGCACGTTGTTGACGAGCCGCGGCTCTTCCAAAAACGTCTCGGCGATGAATTTCGCGCGCAGCGGATCGCCCGGCATCAGAACGGTCTTGGCGAAGTCGCCCTTTTTTGCGTTGTTGTGCGGAGTCGGCATAAAAAAATCCCCCTTTTCCTTACAGTTCTCCCTTTTCCTCCAGCTCCTTCACCGCCTTGACGATGCGGCTGGTCCCCAGCCGGTCGGCGCCGAGCTTGAGGAAATCTTCGGCGTCCCGCAGGCTCGCGATGCCGCCCGCCGCCTTGATCCTCTTGCCGTTCGTCATGTGCGCCGCCATGAGCGCCACGTCCTCGCGGGTCGCCCCGCCGCCGGCAAAGCCCGTGGAGGTCTTGATATAGTCCGCGCGCGAGGCGGACACGACCTCGCACAGCCTGACCTTCTCCTCCTCGGTGAGCAGGCACGTCTCGATGATGACCTTCAGGATATTCCCGTGGCAGGAGATCTTGACGGAGTTGATCTCCTGCAAGACCTTGTCGTACTGCCCCTCTCTCACCCAGCCGAGGTTCACGACCATGTCGATCTCGGTCGCGCCGTCCGCCACGGCGGACTCCGCCTCGAAGCACTTCACCCCGCTTGTCACATAGCCGTTGGGAAAGCCGATGACCGTGCATACCGGCAGCTGACCGAAGCCGAAGTGCTGCCGCTCGGCGATGTACCGCGCCGCTTGCGCGACGTAGGTCTGCGGGATGCAGACGCTCGCGCAGCCGTACCTGATGCCGTCGTCGCAGATCCCCCTGATGTCCTCCCACGTCGCCGTCTGCTTGAGCAGCGTGTGGTCCACGTGCTTCAGAATTTCCTTCACGTCCATTTTTCTTCTTCCTTTCTCTTTCCAAAGGCTCTCTCGCCCGATTATAGCACACCCCGCGCGCGCAGGCAAGACGCCGCGTGTCCGCAAAACGCCCCCTTCGGCTGAAAATTTTTCCGTTTTTGTCCGTCCCACGCGGAATTATGGTTGCTTCTTTCCCCGTTCTCCTATATAATGGCTGTACCTTCTTTCCCCCGGCTTTCCGATCAAAATAACGGAGGTGCTCCATGAAATTTTCCGAAATGACCTACACCCGCCCCGACCCCGAGGCGTCCAAGCGGCAGCTTTCCGCGCTGACCGCGCAGCTCAAAGCCGCGAAAAGCTACGAGGAAGCGCACCGGGTATTCCTCTCGCAGCAGGAGCTGACGAGCCATATCCTCACCGCCGCGGCGCTCGCGAGCATCCGCCACTCGATCGACACGCGCGGCGCCTTTTACGACGGCGAGGAGAGGTTCTGGAACGCCTTCTCCCCCGAGCTGGAGGAGTACAATCAGGCGTGGACCGCCGCGATGCTCGAAAGCCCGTTCCGCGCGGATTTTGAAAAGGAGTACGGCGATCTGATGTTCGTCAACGCCGAGCTCTCCCGCAAGACCTTCTCCCCCGCCATCATTCCCGAGCTCCAGCAGGAAAACGACCTCACGCAGGAATACGAAAAGCTGCTCGCCTCGGCGCAGATCCCGTTCGAGGGCAGGACCTACACCCTCTCCCAGCTCTCCCCGTTCAAGACCTGCGCGGACGATGCGCGCCGCCTTGCCGCGTGGAAGGCCGAGGGCCAGTGGTACAAGGACCATCAATCGGAGCTCGACGCGCTTTACGACAGGCTCGTGCACCTGCGCGACACGATGGGCAGAAAGCTCGGCTACGGCGGCTACACCCCCCTCGGCTACTACCGTATGTGCCGCAACTGCTACACGAAGGAGGACGTCGAAAAGTTCCGCGAGGCGGTCGTCAAATACCTCGTCCCCGTCGCCGATCAGGTCTACCGCGCGCAGGCCAAGCGCCTGGGCAAGCAGTATCCCATGAGCTTTGCCGACAATGCCCTCGAGTTCCGCTCCGGCAACCCCCGCCCCGCCGGCACGCCGGACGATATCCTCGCCCAGGGCATGAAGTTCTACCGCGAGCTCTCCCCCGAGACGGGCGAGTTCTTCCGCACCATGCTCGATAACGAGCTGCTCGACGTGCTCTCGACCGAGGGCAAGGCGGGCGGCGGCTACTGCACCACCATCGCCGATTATCAGGTCCCCTTCATCTTCGCCAACTTCAACGGCACGCAGCACGACGTGGAGGTCGTGACGCACGAGGCGGGCCACGCCTTCGAAGCGTGGACGAACCGCGCGCGTATCCCCCTCGAATACATCTGGCCCAGCCTTGAAGCCTGCGAGGTCCACTCGATGTCCATGGAATTTTTCGCCGAGCCGTGGGCGGAGGGCTTCTTCGGCGCCGACGCGAAGAAATTCCTCTACAGCCACCTCTCCGGCGCGCTGACGTTCATTCCCTACGGCACGATGGTCGACCACTTCCAGCACATCGTCTATGAAAAGCCGGACATGACCCCCGCCGAACGCCACGCCGCGTGGAAGGAACTGCTCGGCATCTATATGCCGTGGATGAAGCTCGACGGCGAGATCCCCTTCTATTCCGAGGGCATGGGCTGGCAGCGCCAGCACCATATCTATTCCAGCCCCTTCTATTATATCGACTACTGCCTCGCCCAGACCGTGTCGCTCGAATTCTGGGCGCTGATCCGCAAGGATATCAAGTCCGCCTGGCAGCGCTACATGGCGTACACCGTGCAGGGCGGCAGCCGCACCTTCACCGACCTGCTCAAGAACGCGGGGCTCGAAAGCCCGTTCGACGAGAGCTGCCTGCGCGGCGTCTGCGCCGAGGCGGAGCGCGCCCTCGCGGACTTTGACCTCACGGGGATCGAATGATGCCGAAAAAACGCGGAAAGCACGGGGAAAACTCCTACCTCAACGACTTTCACCGCAACCTCGCCGGGGAGTATGTTTACAGCGGCGCGCACTACGCCCTCTCCGGCGGCGGAGCCGAACGCGCGGCGCTGCGCCGCTCCCTCTGGGCGCTCACGGCGCTGCTCGCCGCCGCGGCGGTGCTCTCCGGCTGCTTCCCCGCGCCGGGGATGCGCGGCTGCTTCTACGTGATCCTCCCCTACGTCGGCGAGCTGATCTGCACCTTCCTCACGGTCTGGGGCGTCGTCCGCCTTGGGGCGGACTGGACCGCCGTGCGCGAATACGTTTACGACCGCTCCGTCCGCGTGCTGCCCTCCCGCGCCGCCTGCGCGGCGTTCTTCGCCGCGCTCGGCGCGCTCGGCGAGGCCGTTTTCCTCGCCCTGTCCGCAGAGGGCGGACAGCCGCTCCCCGCCGCCGCGTTCCTCCTGCTGCGCGCCGCCGCCGTGCTCGCGGCGCTGCGGCTCCGCCGCCTGATCCTTCGGTCAATTTGGAACAAACTGCCAGAAAATCACGAACTCTGAAAATTTTTACTGTACAACACCCCGTATTCTATGGTATAGTACCGGGTGATAAAAGGGTCATGCTCTACGCTTGAGCAGCCACCCCCATCACAAAAGGCGTGCGCCTTTTGTGTCCGCGCACGACGCGCGCGGCGCCTCTCCGTGCCACGCGGGACGCCCGTCCCGTTGAAGCAAAAAAATAAAAAAGGAGTAGATTCAATGAAAAGAACACTTGCACTGATCCTGTCTCTGGTCATGTGTCTCGGTCTTCTCGCCGGCTGCGGCGATAAGACCACCGGCGACCAGACCCAGAGCGAGGACACCCCGCTGGTCGTCGGCTATTCCGCGTTCAACGAGAAATTCTCCCCGTTTTTCTCCGAGACCGCCTATGACCAGGATGTCTATGCCATGACCCAGCTCGGCCTGCTGGCGAGCGACCGTCAGGGCGCCATCATCATGAACGGCATCGAGGGCGAGACCATCGCCTACAACGGCACCGACTATACCTACTACGGCCCTGCCGACTGTGAGATCGTCGAGAATGCCGACGGCACCGTCGACTATAACTTCACGCTGCGTGAGGACCTCACCTTCTCCGACGGTGAGAAGCTCACCATCGACGACGTTATCTTCTCCATGTACGTCGTCTGCGACCCGACCTATGACGGCAACCTCACCCTCTACGCCGTCCCCATTCAGGGTATGGACGCTTACCGCGCCGGTATGTCCACGCTGTCCAAGGCGATCGCCGCCGCCGGCCGCGACAATGCCGACTTCTCCTTCTGGACCGAGGAGCAGCAGACCAAGTTCTGGGACAACTTCGACAAGGCTCTCGTCCCCTTCGCGCAGGGCATCGTGGACTACTGCGTTGAAAACGGCTACAACAAGGAGGGCGACGTTGCCGGCGCCTCCGCCAACTGGGGCTTCTCCGGCGATTCCACCACCGTCGAGGAGTTCGCCATGGAGATCGGCAACCAGTACGGCTGGGTCTTCTCCGCGATGGAGGCTGAGGTCGGCAATTCCGACGCTCTCTCCGCCATGATGGACGAGGACGTCTATAACGACTATCCCACCACCGGCATCAAGACCGGCGAGTCCGCCGCCAACATCTCCGGCATCAAGAAGACCGGCGACTACAGCATGACCGTCACCCTCACCAAGGTCGACGCGACCGCCATCTATCAGCTCGCCCTCTCCATCGCCCCCCTGCACTACTACGGCGATACCTCCCTCTACGACTATGACAACAACAGCTTCGGCTTCCCCAAGGGCGATCTGAGCTCCGTCCGCGCCAAGACCACCCAGCCCATGGGCGCCGGCCCCTACAAGTTCATCAAGTTTGAGGACGGCGTCGTCTACTTCGAGGCGAACGACCTCTACTTCAAGGGCGCGCCCAAGACCAAGTACGTCAACTTCCAGCAGTGCATGAGCGACGACGACAAGCTCAACGGCGTCGTCACCGGCACGATCGACATCACCGATCCCTCCTTCTCCTCCGACGCGATCGAAGCCCTCACCAAGGCGAACGGCGGCGCGGGCGTGACCGGCGATAAGATCACCACCAACACCGTCGATAACCTCGGCTACGGCTACGTCGGCATGAGCGCCTACCGCGTCAACGTCGCCGGCGATCCCGCGAGCGACGCCTCCAAGAATCTCCGCAAGGCGTTCGCCACCATCTTCTCCGTCTACCGCAACGTCGCCATCGAGTCCTACTACGGCGAGCGCGCGGCGATCATCAACTACCCCATCTCCAATACCTCCTGGGCTGCCCCCCAGGCTACGGACGACGGCTACAAGGTCGCCTTCTCCGTTGACGTGAACGGCAACGACCTCTACACCTCCGACATGAGCGCCGACGAGCGCTACGCCGCCGCGCTGGAAGCCGCCCTCGGCTACTTCGAGGCTGCCGGCTACACCGTCGCGGACGGTAAGCTCACCGCCGCTCCCGAGGGTGCCAAGCTCGAATATGAGGTCCAGATCCCCGGCGACGGTACCGGCAACCACCCCGCCTTCATGATGCTCTCCGAGGCGAAGAAGGCGCTTGAGACCATCGGCATGAATCTCATCATCACCGACCTGACCAACAGCTCCCAGCTTTGGGACAGCATCGAAGCGCGCCAGCTCGATATGTGGGCTGCCGCTTGGGGCGCCACGGTCGATCCCGATATGTACCAGATCTATTATTCCGACATTGCCAACCACACCGGGGATCCCGGCGTCGGCAAGAATCCCTACGGCGGTCCTGCGCAGGGCGGCTCCAACTATATGTACTGCATCGCTGACGCCGACCTCGACACCATGATCATGCAGGCGCGCGAGTCTCTCGACACCAGCTACCGCAAGACCATGTATAAGGCGTGCCTCGACACCGTCGTCGACTGGGCTGTCGAAGTCCCCTTCTATCAGCGTCAGAACGCCATCATCTTCTCCACCGAGCGTGTGAACATGGCTACCGTCACGCCCGACATCACCACCTTCTACGGCTGGCTGAGCGAGGTCGAGAATATCGAGCTCAACTGAGCCTGACGGTAAACGGCACAACTCCATATAGAAGTCCCGTGTGCAGCCCGGCGGTCTTTACCGGCCGTCGGGCTGCCCGCCGCACGGCAAGGAGCGCTCCGCTCCCCGCAGAGCGCCGCTTGGTGTGCAGCAGGACCGCCCTGAGAGATGGCAAACTCCCCCGCACATCAGAACGGAGGTAATTTAGTTGCGAAAATACATACTGAAACGGATCCTCGTCTCCATCGTGATCCTGTTCTTCGTGGGCCTCATCATCTACGCGCTCATGCGCTGCCTGCCCACGTCGTTCATCGAGAACATGGCGCGGCAGAAGTCCATGCAGCCCGGCTCCAAGAGCTTCGAGGAGTGGATGGAGCAGCTCACCGCCATGTATAACATGGATAAGGACATTATCCCCGGCTATTTCGCCTGGCTCGGCACCGCCCTGCGCGGCGAGTTCGGCGACAGTTGGTTCTATACCGTCCCCGTTCTTGAAAAGTTCAACGACTGCATCTGGCTCTCCTTCGTCATGGGCGGCATCGCCTTCGTGCTGGAGATCCTCATCGCCGTCCCCCTCGGCGTCATCGCCGCCACAAAGCAGTACAGCAAAGCGGACTACACCATCTCCGTCATCGCGCTGGCGGGCATCTCGCTGCCGACCTTTTTCTTCGCCTCCCTGCTCAAGCTCGTCTTTTCCGTCAAGCTCGGCTGGTTCGAGCTGTTCGGGCTCGTCGGGCGCAGCTACAATCAGCTCGACGCCTGGGGCCAGTTCCTCGATAAGGCGAACCACCTCGTGCTCCCCATCGTCACGCTGGTCGTCATCAGCGTCGGCTCGCTGATGCGCTACACCCGCACCAATATGCTCGAGGTGCTCAATGCGGACTATATCCGCACCGCCCGCGCCAAGGGCCTGTCCGAGAAGAAGGTCATCTACCACCACGCCTTCCGCAACACCCTCATTCCGCTCGTCACGATCATCGGCGGCAGCCTGCCCGGTCTGTTCTCCGGCGCCCTCATCACCGAGACGCTCTTCGCCATTCCCGGCATCGGCTACATCTCCTATCAGGCGATGATCAACGGCGATATCCCGTTCTCCATGTTCTATCTGGTCTTCCTGTCGGTGCTGACGCTGCTCGGCAACCTCATCGCCGACGTTCTGTACGCCGTGGTCGACCCGCGCGTGCGCATCGCTTGAGAAAGGGGGAAGTCATCTAATGAGCCAGTTCGAGGATAAAAACGTCGAAACCACGCAGGATACCAACGAGAACCACTATTCCCTCAACGACGACCGCCGCGTCAAGGTCCTCTCCCCCGGCGCGCTCGTCGCCAAGCGCTTTTTCCGCAACCGCCTCGCGGTCGTGGGCCTGAGTATTCTCATCTTCATGTTCCTCTTCTCCTTCGCCGGCGGTCTGATCTCCCCCTACGGGGAGGACGAGTTCTTCTACCGCGAGGACCTCATCAACAAGGAATTTGCCGTCGTCACCGAGAATACCGAGTACCGCTACATGGCAAAGGATGCCGACAGGTTCGGCTCCCCCGCGCAGGCGCAGGCGATGCTCGCCATTCAGAAGCAGCTCTCCTCCTTCACCTACGGCGGCAATACCTACGCCATGACGCAGGAGGGCGAGGATTTCTACTCCGTCTCCTGCGGCGGCAGGCTCGTCGGCATCGCCTATAAGGACGTTGTCAGCCCCTCTGCCGAGGGCAGCAAGCTCGACTTTGACTTTGTCTACGCCGCGCTCAAGGCATACGCCGCCCAGGTGCAGGAGGAAGCCGGGGAGGAGACCGCCGGCGCCTCCGAGGCGATAACTGCCGAAGCCCCCGCCGACACCGCCGAAGCCCCCGCCCGCACCTTCACGGTCGGCGGCGCGGAATACCTCATCGACGAGGACGGCGGCGTCTCCTGCGGCGGTACGGAGGTCGCCTACATCAGCCGCTATATCGTTCAGGCGATCATGCCGGACGTGTTCCTCTCCCGCGACTTTAAGGAAAAGCTCATCGACACCATCGCCGCCGGCGGCACGGAGTTCTCCTATACCGACAGCTCCCTGATCCTCGACGCCGGGACCGAAACGGCCGACGGCGGGCAGGAGGGCATCGGCGCCATGGACGACGAGCTCGCGCAGGACGGCGAGACCGCCGACGCCACCGCCAGCTACCTCATCGAGCGCAGCCAGAACCACGCCAACTGGATCATTCGCCAGCAGCAGACCTCCCACCAGTACGACAAGTATTCCTACCCCAGCGCCAAGCACTGGCTCGGTACGGATAAGTACGGCATGGATATGCTCACCCGCCTGATGTACGGCGGCCGCGTGTCGCTGATGATCGGCTTCATCGTCATCATCATCGAGACCGTGCTCGGCGTCATCATGGGCGGCGTCGCCGGCTACTTCGGCGGCTGGATCGACGATCTCATCATGCGTCTGGTCGATATCTTCTACTGTATCCCCTCCATGCCGATCATTCTGATCCTCGGCGCCGCCATGGACCAGCAGCGCGTGGACCCCGGGAAGCGGCTGATCTACCTCATGCTGATCCTCGGCTTCCTCGGCTGGGCGGGCATCGCCCGTCTCGTCCGCGGCCAGATCCTCTCCCTGCGCGAGCAGGAGTTCATGACCGCCACCGAGGCCTGCGGCATCAGCGTCAGCAGCCGCATCTTCAAGCACCTGATCCCCAACGTTATCCCCCAGCTGATCGTCAACTGCACGATGGGGCTCGGCTCCGTCATCATCACCGAGGCAACGCTCAGCTTCCTCGGCCTCGGCGTCAAGTTCCCCTTCGCCTCGTGGGGCAACATCATCAACGATGTCAACAACACCCACACGCTCACGACCTACTGGTTCATCTGGATCCCCGCCGGCGTCCTGCTGCTGCTGACGGTCCTCGCCTTCAACCTCGTCGGCGACGGTCTGCGCGACGCGTTCGACCCGAAGATGAAGCGCTGAGAAAGGAGGGATCGTGAATGGCTAAAAAGCATAACGACGGCTACCTTTCCGCAAAGGAATCCCGCCGCATCTCCAAGGAAAACCGCCGCATCACCGACGAATTTGAAAAGCGCCGCAAGCGCAAGAACGTCCCCGAGAGCGAGTATCTCACCGCGATGGACGATCCAAACAACGCGCTGGAGATCGAAAACCTGCACACCTACTTCTTCACGGACGTCGGCACCGTCCACTCCGTGGACGGCATCTCCTTCTCCGTCCCCACCGGCAAGACCGTCGGCGTCGTGGGCGAGTCCGGCTGCGGCAAATCCGTGACGAGCCTTTCCATCATGCAGCTCCTCCAGCGCCCGCAGGGTCAGGTCGTCGAGGGCGCGATCCGCCTGAACCTCGGCGGCGGCAAGGCTTACGACGTCACCCGCGCGCCGGACGAGGTCATGCAGCACCTGCGCGGCAACTATATCTCCATGATCTTCCAGGAGCCGATGACCGCGCTCAACCCCGTTTTCCGCATCGGCGACCAGGTCGATGAGGTCATCGCCCTCCACAATGCCGAGGGGCACAGCAAGGAGCAGATCAGGGAGCGCACCATCAACCTGCTCGAAATGGTCGGCATCGCCAACAGCGCCGGCGTCTACAGGATGTTCCCCCACGAGCTCTCCGGCGGTATGCGCCAGCGCGTCATGATCGCCATGGCGCTCGCGTGCAGCCCCCGCCTCATCATCGCCGACGAGCCCACCACCGCGCTGGACGTGACCATTCAGGCGCAGATCCTCGACCTGCTGCGCAGCCTCAAGGACCGCATCAACTCCTCCATCATGTTCATCACGCACGATCTCGGCGTCATCGCGGAGATGGCGGATTACGTCGTCGTCATGTACGCCGGGCGCATCGTCGAGCGCGGCACCGCGGAGGAGATCTTCGCCCACCCCGCTCACCCCTATACCATCGGGCTGATGGCGTCCAAGCCGGTCGTCGGCAAGCAGGTCGATAAGCTCTATTCCATTCCCGGCAAGGTCCCCAACCCCATCAATATGCCCGACTACTGCTATTTCAAGGACCGCTGCGAGCTGTGCGTCCCCGGCTGCGGGGGGCAGTACCCCTGTGAGGTCTCCCTCTCCCCCACGCACCGCGTCTCCTGCTACCGCTGCTATCCGGAAAATCTGAATAAGGAGGGTGGAGCAAATGGCTGAGCATAAGGCAAATCCCTTCGAGGACCCCAATTTCACCCCCGTGGAATATGACCCGCAGTACCTTCTTCAGGTCAACCATCTCAAGAAGTATTTCCCCATCAAAAGCGGCATGATCGCCCACACCGTCGGCTATGTCAAGGCGGTCGACGGCGTCACCTTCAACCTGAAGCGCGGCACCACCATGGGGCTCGTCGGCGAGTCCGGCTGCGGCAAGACCACCACCGGCCGCACCATTCTCCGCCTGTACGACACCAAGACCGCCGGTCAGGTCCTCTTCAACGGGCAGGAGGTCTACGACCTCTCCCATAAGGACCTGCGCGCCCTGCGCACGAAGATGCAGATCATCTTCCAGGACCCGTTCTCCTCGCTCTCCCCGCGTATGCCGGTCGGCGAGATCATCGGCGAAGCCGTGCGCGAGCATAACCTCGTCCCCAAGGAGGAGTTCGACGATTATATCGACCGCGTCATGGATAACTGCGGCCTCCAGCCCTTCCATAAGGACCGCTACCCGCACGAGTTCTCCGGCGGCCAGCGCCAGCGCATCTGCATCGCCCGCGCGCTCGCGCTCAACCCCGAGTTCATCGTCTGCGACGAGCCGGTCTCCGCGCTCGACGTGTCCATTCAGGCGCAGATCATCAACCTGCTCAACGAGCTGCAAGACCGGTACAAGCTGACCTACCTCTTCATCAGCCACGACCTCTCCGTCGTCGAGCATATCTCCGACACGGTCGGCGTCATGTACCTCGGCAACCTCGTGGAGTACGGCGCGAAGGAGGATATCTTCCGCAACCCGCTCCACCCCTACACGAAGGCGCTCTTCTCCGCCATTCCCGTCCCCGACCCCACGGTGAAGATGAACCGCATCGTGCTCGAAGGCTCGATCCCCTCCCCCGCCAACCCGCCCAGGGGCTGCAAGTTCCACACCCGCTGTGCCGACTGTATGGCGTGCTGCAAGGAGGAAGCCCCCGCCCAGCGCGAGATCGAGCCGGGCCACTTCGTCTGCTGCCACCTCTACGATAAGTGATGAAGAAGGACAGCTTCTATGACGACGGGCGCACCGTCGCCGACATGAGCGGCGTCGAGCCGCAGCCCCTGCTTATCCCCCGTATCCGCCGCCGGCGTGACCGTGCGGACCTCCGCGAGCCGGACGCCCCCGCCGCGGACGACCGCCCGTGGGACACGGGCGCCGCCCTCACGCGCGAGGAGCGCAGCGCCGCCGTCCGCGGCGCGCTCAAGGCGGGGCTGCTGATCGCCCTCGCCTTCCTCACCGGCGGCGCGCTGCTGATCCTCGCCATGCAGCTTTTCTGGGTCTGAAGCGCCGCCGCGCGGCTCGGAACAAGGAAAAAGACCCGAAACACCTCGTTTCGGGTCTTTTGGCACCCCCGACGCGATTCGAACGCGTGGCCTTTCGCTTAGGAGGCGAACGCTCTATCCAGCTGAGCTACGGGGGCAGATGCCAAGAGCTATTTTACCCTCTCCCCCACCGGTTTGTCAATGCGGAATTTGCCGCCCGCGCACAGAAGCGCGCGGACGGACATCAACTCAAAAAGGACGGTAATTTTATGGACGGTAAGACCATCTTATCCCGCGCCGAGGTCCCCGCGGAGTTCACCTGGGACCTGAGCGACATTTTCGCGGACGACGCGGCGTGGAGCGCGGAGCTTGAAGCCCTCCGCGCCTTTCCCGCGCGGCTCGAAGCGTTCACCGGCAGGCTCGGCGAGAGCGCCCGGACCCTGCTCGACTGGTTCACGCTCGGCGACGAGCTGACCGTGCGCCTTTCCAAGCTCGTCGAATACGCCAGCTGCCGCAGCGATCAGGACGTGGGCAATTCCTTCTATCAGGATATGCGCGGCAAGGCGTTCTCCGCCGCCGTCGCCCTCCAGAGCGCCTCCGCCTTCGCCGCGAGCGAGCTGATGGCTCTCCCGGACGAGACCCTCGCCCGCTTCTATTCCGACGAGCCGCGGCTTGAGACCTACCGCCGCGATATCGACAAGCTGCGCCGCCGCAAGGCGCATATCCTCTCGCCCGAGTGCGAAAAGCTCCTCGCCGCCGCGGGCGAGCTCGGCGAGTGTCCCGGCCGCACCTACAGTATGTTCCACAACGCCGACCTGCGCTATCCCGACGTGACGGACGCAAAGGGCGAAGTCCACACGCTGACGGACGGCACCTTCGTCCCCCTCCTGATGAGCGCCGACCGCACGCTGCGCGAGAACGCCTTCAAGACCTACTACCGGCGTGCCGGCGAGTTCCGCAACACCTACGCCTCCACGCTCGACGCGCAGTTCAAGCAGCTCAGGTTCTTCGCCGACGCGCGCCATTATAATTCCACCCTTGAAGCCGCCCTCGACGTGACCGAGGTCCCGCCCGCGGTCTACACCAACCTCATCGACGCGGTGCACGCCAACCTCGACAAGATGTACCGCTACGTCGCCCTGCGCAAAAAGCTCCTCGGCGTGGACGAGCTGCATATGTACGATGTCTACACCCCCATCGTCGCCGACGCGGACGCCGAGCTCTCCTTCGACGAAGCCAAGCGCACCGCGCTCGAAGCCCTCGCCGTCCTCGGCAGGGACTATACGGACGTGCTTGCCGAAGCCTTCACCCACCGCTGGCTCGACGTGTACGAGAATACCGGCAAGCGCGGCGGCGCCTACTGCACCGGCAGCGGCTGGCCCCACCCCTACGTCCTGCTCAACCACAAGGACAATCTCGACAGTATGTTCACCCTCGTCCACGAGATGGGTCACGCCATGCACTCCTGGCACTCCTGCAAGCACCAGCCGGTGAACACCGCGGAATACGTCATCTTCGTCGCCGAGGTCGCCTCCACCTGCAACGAGATCCTGCTCATGCGCCACCTCCTCGGCAAGACCGCCGGCCGCAGGCAGCGCGCCTACCTCATCAACCACTTCCTCGACCAGTTCAAGGGCACGGTCTACCGCCAGACGATGTTCGCCGAGTTCGAGCTTCAAATGGGCAAAATGGCGGAAAACGGCGAAGCGCTGACCGCCGACGCGCTGAGCGCAAGGTACCTCGCGCTCAACAAGCTCTACTTCGGTCCCGGCATGACCTCCGACGAGGAGATCGCGCTCGAATGGACCCGTATCCCGCACTTCTACTACAACTACTACGTCTTCCAGTACGCGACCAGCTTCTCCGCCGCCGTCGCCATCGCCAACCGCATCCTGCGCGAGGGCGAGAGCGCCGTCGCGGACTATAAGAGGTTCCTCTCCGGCGGCTGCTCGAAGGACCCCGTCGCCCTCCTGCGCGACGTGGGCGTCGATATGCGCACGCCCGCGCCCATCAACGACGCGCTCTCCCTCTTCGGCGAGCTGATCGACGAGCTTTCCGCCCTCCTCGCCTGACCCCGCCTCCTGCGCCGCAGCCGCCCGCATACCCCGCGCGGGCGGCTGCTTTCCTCTTTTCCGCGCATTTTTTCTGCAAAATCTACAAAAAAAGCTTCAAAAAATCTTGCAAATGACGAAGCGGCAGAATATACTATTAAAGTTCAGGATTTACGAATGACATTCCCTGCCCCGCGGCAGGAAGGAGAGATCACCTATGCAGAACGAAAAGCTTCGCAACGTCGCCATCATCGCCCACGTCGACCACGGCAAGACCACCCTCGTGGACGAGATGCTCAAGCAGGGCGGCGTCTACCGCGAAAATCAGGAGGTCGTCGACCGCGTCATGGACTCGGGCGACCTTGAGCGCGAGCGCGGCATCACCATTCTCGCCAAAAACACCGCCATCCGCTATGGCGACACCAAGATCAACATCGTCGATACCCCGGGCCATGCCGACTTCGGCGGCGAGGTCGAGCGTATCCTCAAGATGGTCAACGGCGTTATCCTGCTCGTCGACGCCGCCGAGGGACCCATGCCGCAGACGCGCTTCGTCCTCTCCCGCGCGCTGGAGCTGGGGCACCGCGTCATCGTCGTCGTCAACAAGATCGACCGCCCCGACCAGCGTATCCACGAGGTCGTGGACGAGGTGCTCGAGCTTCTGATGGACCTCGACGCCACGCCCGAGCAGCTCGACTCCCCGATGCTCTTCTGCTCCGGCCGCAACGGCACGGCGTCCTACTCGCCCGACGTTGCCGGCACCGACTTAAAGCCCCTGTTCGACACGATCCTCGAATATATCCCCGCCCCCGAAGCGGACGTGGACGCCCCGTTCCAGATGCTCGTCTCCTCCATCGACTATAACGAGTATGTCGGGCGCATGGCGATCGGCAGGATCGAGCGCGGCACCCTCCGGCAGAATCAGGAGATCGCCGTCTGCAACTACCACGACCCCGGCGCCGCCCCCAAGAAGGCGAAGGCCGTCTCCCTCTACGAGTTCGAGGGGCTCGCCAAGAACCCCGTCACCGTGTCCACCGCGGGCAACATCATCTGCCTCTCCGGCATCGGCGACATCACCATCGGCGATACCGTCTGCGCGCCCGACTGTGTCGAGCCGCTGCCCTTCGTCAAGATCTCCGCCCCCACGATGGAGATGACCTTCTCCATCAACGACTCCCCCTTCGCCGGGCGCGAGGGCAAATACGTCACCTCCCGCCAGCTCCGCGAGCGGCTCTACCGCGAAACGCTCAAGGACGTTTCCCTCCGCGTCACCGAGCTCGAAGGCTCGATGGACGCCTTCAACGTCGCCGGCCGCGGCGAGATGTCCCTCTCCATTCTCATCGAGACCATGCGCCGCGAAGGCTATGAGTTCCAGGTCTCTCCCCCGCGCGTCCTGTACCAGACGATCGAGGGCAAGCGGTGCGAGCCCATCGAGCGCCTCGTGTGCGACGTCCCGCAGGACTATGTCGGCGCCGTCATCGAAAAGCTCGGCGCCCGCAAGGGCGACCTCGCGGAGATGACGCCCGTCGGCAGCCGCATGAAGCTCGAATTCCTCGTCCCCGCGCGCGGCCTGTTCGGCTACCGCAAC
>CAVDWO010000005.1:5454-56778 GCA_963612845.1 Alistipes onderdonkii | reverse complement strand
CATCTTCTGCTTGGCATCCTGCGCGACAGCGGCAATATGGCCGTGCGGCTGCTGCGCTCGCTGGGCGTGGACACAAAAAAGCTATATAGCGACACGCTGCGCGCGATGAGCCTGTCATCGCGCAAGCTCCCACTGCCCGAGGTGCGCGCGAGCCGCGCGGAGGCGAAAAACGGCAAGACGCTCTTAGAATTCTCGCGCGACTTGACCGCGATGGCGCGCGAGGGGCGGCTCGACCCCGTCATCGGGCGGGAAAAGGAGATCGCCCGCGCGCTGCGCATCCTGACGCGGCGGACGAAGAATAACCCCGTGCTCATCGGCGAGCCGGGCGTCGGCAAGACGGCCATCGCCGAGGGGCTTGCCCAGCGCATTGTGCGCGGCGACGTGCCGGAGGGCTTGAAGGACCGCACGATCTTCTCGCTCGACATGGGCGCGCTGATCGCGGGCGCGAAGTACCGCGGCGAGTTTGAGGAGCGGCTCAAGGCCGTTCTGAACGAGGTCAAAAAGTCCGAGGGGAAGATCATTCTCTTCATCGACGAGCTGCACACCATCGTCGGCGCGGGCAAGACCGAGGGCAGCATGGACGCGGGCAACCTCTTGAAGCCCCTGCTCGCCCGCGGCGAGCTGCACTGCATCGGCGCGACCACGCTCGACGAGTACCGCAAGTACATCGAAAAGGACGCCGCGCTCGAGCGCCGCTTCCAGCCCGTCATGGTCAACGAGCCGACGGTGGAGGACACCATCTCCATTCTGCGCGGGCTGAAGGAGCGCTACGAGATCTACCACGGCGTGCGTATCCACGACAACGCGCTCGTCGCCGCCGCGACGCTCTCCGACCGCTATATCACCGACCGTTTCCTGCCCGATAAGGCGATCGACCTCGTCGATGAGGCGTGCGCGATGATCCGCACGGAGATCGACTCCATGCCCGCGGAGCTGGACGACCTGCGCCGCAGGATCATGCAGCAGGAGATCGAGGAGATGGCGCTCAAGAAGGAGGACGACCAGCTTTCGCGCGACCGTCTTGAGGAGCTCAAGAAGGAGCTTGCCGACGAGAAGGAGCAGTTCAACGCCATGAAGTCCCGCTGGGAAGCGGAAAAGAGCGGCGTGGACAGCGTAAAGCAGCTCAAGTCCCAGATCGAGCAGCTGCACGGCGAGATCGAGCGCGCGCAGGCGAAGCTGGAATATGAAAAGGCGGCGAAGCTCAAATACTCCGACCTCCCCGCCCTCGAAAAACAGCTCAAGGACGCCGAAGCCGAGGCCGAGAAGCACACGGGCGACAGCTCGATGGTCCACGACACCGTGACCGAGAACGAGATCGCCGACATCGTGGGCAAGTGGACGGGGATCCCCGTCAGCCGTCTGGTGGAGGGCGAGCGCGAGAAGCTGCTGCGCCTTGACGAGATCCTTCACAAGCGCGTGGTCGGGCAGGACGAGGCGGTGCGCCTCGTGACCGAGGCGATCCAGCGCTCGCGCGCGGGCATCGCGGACCCCAACCGCCCGATCGGCAGCTTCCTCTTCCTCGGTCCCACGGGCGTGGGCAAGACGGAGCTGGCGAAGTCCCTCGCCGACTGCCTGTTCGACGACGAGCACAACCTCGTGCGCATCGACATGACCGAGTATATGGAGAAGTTCTCCGTCTCGCGTCTCATCGGCGCGCCCCCGGGCTACGTCGGCTACGACGAGGGCGGGCAGCTGACCGAGGCCGTGCGCCGCAAGCCGTACAGCGTCGTGCTGTTCGACGAGGTCGAAAAGGCGCACCCGGACGTGTTCAATATCCTGCTTCAGATCCTTGACGACGGGCGCATCACCGACTCGCAGGGCCGCACGGTGGACTTCAAGAACACCATCATTATCCTGACCTCGAACCTCGGCTCGTCCGAGCTGCTCGACGGCATCCAGCCGGACGGCAGCATCTCCGAGGACGCCCGCGCCGCCGTCATGGGCGAGCTGCGCCGCGCGTTCCGTCCGGAGTTCCTGAACCGGCTCGACGAGATCATCATGTTCAAGCCGCTGACGAAGGAGAACCTCAACGGCATCATCGACATTCTGATGCAGGGGCTCCGCAAGCGCATGGCGGACAAGACGCTGGGGCTGGAGGTGAGCGATGCCGCCAAGCAGCTCATCATCGAGCGCGGCTTCGACCCCGTCTACGGCGCGCGCCCGCTCAAGCGCTACCTCCAGAGCGCGGCGGAGACGCTGATCGCCAAGGAGATCCTGCGCGGCGACCTCGCCGCGGGCAGCACGCTCGTGCTCGACGCGGAGAACGGCGAGCTCGTGTGCCGCAAGAAGTAAATACGCGCGGAAAGCCGCCCCCGAGGGGGCGGCTTTTTCCTGTAAAGCGGTTTTACTTTAATAGCCTTGCGGCTTCTGCGTCCGCAAGCTCCGTCACGCCGGAGAAGTCCACGCAGGGGTGATAGACGCTCTCAAGCGCGTCGTGCGCGCGCTTGGCGCGCCCCAGCGTTTCCACCGCCTCGCCGCGCAGCGAGCCTTCCACCCGGCGCAGGAAGCGGAGCTTCGCCTTCTGCGCGCGCGTCAGCTTCTCCTCCGCCATCGCGTCCAGACGCAGGCGGCGGTAGGGCTTCCCGGGGTACGGCAGCCGCGCGTTCACCGTGACGAACGCCAGCCCCTTCTCCGGGACCAGCAGGTGCTGGAGCACGCGCGGGCGGTCGGGGTCGGGGCAGGCGATCACGTCGAAGCCGCGCTCCCGCGCCGCGGCGCAGGCGTTCCCGAGCAGCTCCGCGCCCAGCCCCGCGCTGTCGCACAGCGCGTAGACGCGCGGGCAGAGCGCCTCGACCGTGTCGAAGCGGCACACGTCGCCCAAGTGCGTCGTCCCGCCGAGGAAGGCATAATCGACGCGCCCGCTGCCCTGTCCCGCGCCGCGCAGCTCGCGCGCGAGGATACCGCCGGTGCGCCGGCGCAGCTTTGCGAAGTCCATCTGCGCGTGCAGCGCCGTCCGCCGCTCCGCCGCCACCTCCTCCGCCGCGCAGAGGATATGGTAGGCGCCCTTGTAGTGCGCGCGGTACTCGTCGCTGAGCGCCTGTATCTCCGCGCGGCGCGCCTTGGTGCGCGCCACGTCGTAAAAGCGCGTCAGGTCGACGCAGCGCTCGTTCGCGACCGCGTAGACCGGCTCCAAGGCGTGGGGCGCGGTGCCGTCTACGACGGCGGCCCGCCTGCCGGGCAGGAGCACGCCGTCGAGCGAAGCCGGGTCGCCCGAGCAGCAGATCTGGATCACCTGCTCGCCCGCGCGCTCCGCGCTCTGCGCCACGCGGCGCATGAAGGTCGATTTCCCGCAGCCCGGTCCGCCCTTGAGGAGCAGCAGGTCGTCAAAGCGCCCGCCGAGCAGCCGGTCGTACAGCGAATAGAAGCCCTCGCCGCTGTTTGCGCCGAGGAAAAAGGTAAGCGTCGGTTTCATAAAAGCCCTCCCAGTGCCGATCGTTCTCCTTCAGGCTATGCGCGCCGGCTCGTCCCTGCCGCCCGCGCGCGGGAGGAAAAAAACGGCTCCGTCCGGGATATCCCGAACGGAGCCGTTTCTCTTTTTTATTCCGTGAAGATCCTGTCCTCCGCGCGGCGGGTATAGTCGCGCTCAAGCATCGCGCGGTGCGAGAGGAACGCGGGATCGTCGAAATACTTCGCGCCCACCGGGCAATTCCGCACGCAGGAGTGGCACTTGATGCAAACGCCCGTGACCTCGCTCACGTCGCCGGGGTTGATCGAGCCCATCGGGCAGAGCGACGCGCACACGCCGCAATGGATACACTTGTCGAGGTCGGTCTTGGGCTTCGCCTTCAGAAACACCTTCGGCTCGCCGTCCAGCCCCAGCGGACGGTAATAGGGCGCGCCGGCGTCGCCGTCCACCGTGACGGGCGCGGGATAGTCCGTCAGCTTCACGATGCGCCCCACGACCGCGGAGCCGAGCTTCGCAAGCTCCGCCATATCATCGCTGTCGGGACGGCCGCCCGCCAGCGCGTCGGTAAAGGCGTGGCGGCAGGCGAACGCCCCCGCGCCGACGGTGTGGAAGCCGTCCGCCTCAAGGCAGGCGCACAGCTCTGCGAGCGAATTGTCGAAGCTGCGGTTGCCGAACGTCACGACGGGCACGGCGAGCGCGCCGCCGCCGGAAAAGCCGGTCTTGACGAATTCGAGCAGCTTGTTCGGCAGCTTCCCCGCGTAGGTCGGCATACCGAACACGACAAGATCCCCCGCGGCAAACTCGTACTTTTCCTCCCGCGCGGCGGGGAGCGTAAAATCGCAGACCTCAAGCGGGACCTCGAAGCTCTCCGCGAGGGCGTTGGCAAGGACGGTCGTGATCCGGCGGGTGTTGCCGGTGGCGCTGAAGTAGACGGCGTGGACACGTTCGATCTTCATGGTGCAGACCTTCTTTCTATTTTTCAGGGCTTGCGCCCCGTGTTACAGGGAAAAATCCTCCGGCGCGAACTTGTCGTTCAGCGCGGCGGGACGCGGCGGCACGCGCTTGAGCGGGTCGTAGCGGAAGTGGCGGCAATGTCCGGCGGGGTCGACCACGCCGCGGCGGGAGCAGATCGCCTCGCCCTCGCCGAGCGCCGTACCGCATTTGCAGTAGGCGCAGCGCTTTTCGATGTCCTTGCGGAACAGGTGGAACACGGTCTCCCTCCCCTTTCTTTTTACAGGCTGCGGACGGTGAGCTTCCCGTCCTCCATCGACGCATGGAGCTGCGTGACGGGGTGCTCGTAGGCGTCGATGATCTGCGCCGCCATAACGTCCTCCAGCTCCTTCTGAATGGTGCGGCGCAGGTTGCGCGCGCCGTAGGCGGCGGAGAAGGACTTCTCCACGAGATAAGCGACCACCGCGTCGTCCCACGTGAAGTGCAGCCCCTTTTCCTCAAGGCTCCTTTGCAGCTCGCCGAGCATGATGCGCGCGATATCGGCAAAATTCTTCTCGTCCAGGCGGTTGAAGCAGATGATCTCGTCCACGCGGTTCAGAAACTCCGGGCGCAGGAACTCGCCGAGCGCCTTCATCGCGCGGTCGCGGTTCTGCTCGTTGAGCGTGTGCCCGAAGCCGACGGTCCCCTCCTTGCGCTCGGAGCCGGCGTTGGAGGTCATCACGATGACGGTATTTTCAAAGTTCACCCTCCTGCCGTGGGAGTCGGTGATCTCGCCGTCGTCGAGGATCTGCAGCAGGACGTTCAGCACGTCGGGGTGCGCCTTTTCGATCTCGTCGAAAAGAATGACGGCGTAGGGCTTGCGGCGGATCTTCTCGGTCAGCTGCCCCGCCTCGTCGTAGCCGACGTAGCCCGGCGGCGAGCCGACGATGCGCGAGACGGAGTGCTTCTCCATAAACTCGGACATATCGAGCCGGATCAGCGCGTCGGGCGAGTTGAAAAGGTCCTGCGCCAGCTGCTTGACCAGCTCCGTCTTGCCCACGCCCGTGGGACCGACGAAGATGAAGCTCACCGGCTTGTGCTTGGGCGAGATGCCCACGCGGCTGCGGCGGATCGCCGCGGCGACCGCCTCGACCGCCTCGTCCTGCCCGACGATGTGCTCCTTGAGCCGCTTGTCCAGCTCGCTCAGGCGGCGGAACTCGTCCTCGCGGATGCGCGAGGCGGGGATCTTCGTCCACAGCTCGATCACGCGGGCGAGATTATCCATCGTCAGCTGCGGGTCGCCCTGCGCGCAGAGCGCGTCCAGCTCGTTCTGCGCCTTGAGTTCAAGGCTCTTGAGCTCGGCGAGCCGCTCGAAATCCGGCTCCTCCGCGCCCTGCAGAAGCTCGCGCTCCTTGCCGTAATCCTCGATCTCGCGGCGCAGCTCCATGCGGCGGTTGATGTTCTTGTCGTGCAGGTTGAGGTCCGAGCACGCCTCGTCGATAAGGTCGATCGCCTTATCGGGCAGGAAGCGGTCGGTGATGTAGCGCTCGGACAGCAGCACCGCCTGACGCAGGATCCCCTCGGGGATCTTCACGCCGTGGTACTGCTCGTAGTAGTGGGCGATGCCCTTCAAAATTTTGAGCGTGTCCTCCATGTTCGGCTCGTTGACCGTGACGGGCTGGAAGCGCCGCTCAAGCGCGGTGTCCTTCTCGATGTGCTTGCGGTACTCGGTGAAGGTCGTCGCGCCGATGACCTGAATTTCCCCGCGGGAGAGCGCAGGCTTCAGGATATTGGCGGCGTTCATGCTGCCCTCGGCGTCGCCCGCGCCGACGATGTTGTGCACCTCGTCGATGACGAGGATCACGTTGCCCAGCTTGCGGATCTCCTCGATCAGCCCCTTCATGCGGCTCTCGAACTGACCGCGGAACTGCGTGCCCGCGACCAGCGCCGTCAGGTCGAGCAGGTAGACCTCCTTGCTCCTGAGCTTGAACGGCACGTCGCCCGCGGCGATGCGCTGGGCAAGCCCCTCGGCGATGGCGGTCTTGCCGACGCCCGGCTCGCCGATCAGGCAGGGGTTGTTCTTCTGGCGGCGGTTCAGGATCTGGATCACGCGCTCGATCTCCTCCTCCCTGCCGACGACCGCGTCGAGCTTGCCCTCGCGGGCGCGCTGGGAGAGGTTGATGCAGTAGGAGTCGAGGAACTTGTGCTTGCTCCCCTTTTCGACCTTTTTGTCGCCGCGCGGGCGCTGGGTCTGCTCGGCGTCGCCGCCGGGCGCGTCGTTCTGCGCGGGCGCGCCGCCGAAGAACCGGCTCAGGAACGGGAAGGTCGCGGTCTTGCCGTCCTCCTCGTCGTCCGCGCCGGGGTCATCGGCGTCGCTCAGCCCCTCGAGATTCTCCGCGCCGCCGAAGGCGCCCATCATCTCGTTGGAGATCGTATCGAGGTCCTCGTCGGTGATGCCCATGCGCTTCATCATCTCGTCCACCTGCGGCAGGCCGAGATTCTTCGCGCACTTGAGGCAAAGCCCCTCGTTGATGTTCTTTCCGTTTTCCTGCCGCGTGATGAACACGACGGCGATATTTTTCTTGCATCGGGAACAAAGCTGTGGCTGCATAGATCTTCCTCCGTTCAGGGATTTCCGTGGATAGTCAGCGCGGCGATCAGGCTGCGCGGGGTGTTGTTCATAAAAAAGCGCAGGAGATGCGTCCCCTCCTCGTTCTCGGCAAACGCCGCGACGCCGAGGCGCGGGGCGAGATAGCAGGCGAGGAACAGCAGCAGCGCGCTCTCCGTCAGACCGAGCGCCGCGCCGCCGAGGGCGTTGACCGTGCGCAGCCCCGGCAGGTCGAACACCCTGTCGAGCCCGCGCGTCAGGAGCCGCAGCAGCAGCGTCAGCGCCAGGAAGCCCAGCACGAACAGCAGCGTCCGCACCACGCCGGCGAGCAGCGACCTCACGGCGGCAAGCGCCGCGTCCTGCGCCGCGGAGCGCAGCGAATCGCGCACCGCGCCGTCAAGGTCAAAGCGCAGCAGCCGCCGCAGAAGCCCGCTCGCGTCCGCGATCTCCCCGTCCGCCGCGCCGGACGAAGGCTCCTCCCCGTCCGAGAGCCGCGCCTCGTCGAACCACTCCTGCACGCTCTGCTCCGCGCGCGGCGCCAGCAGCTCGGTCACGGGGTCCGCCAGCGCGTCGGTCAGCAGCGACGCGCCGAGCAGCGCGAGCACGACCGCCGCGAGCGCCATGAAGCTGCGGAGCAGCCCGCGCTTCGCGCCAAACGCGGTCCCGCATATCAGCACGAGCGCAAAGACCGCGTCGATGATAAGTCCATTATCCACGTCCCCGCGCTCCTTTCAAGTCATAAATTGTAACATTTTTAGTTTTTTTCAGCAGTTACGGAATATAAAGCCATGCCGACGACGAGCCGACCAGCACCGCCGTGCCGTCCGCGCGCATGAGCACCTCGCGCGCGTATTCCGTCCCCTCTAGCACCGCGTATTCCTCGAACTGCGGCGTGTAGATCACGAGCCGGTCGCTGTATAGCACGGCGACGTACCTCCCCGCCGCGGACAGCGACAGCACCTCGCTCCGGCTGTCGAGCGCGGCGAGCTCCTCCCCGCCGGTGCCGACGGTCACGAGCCGCAGCGTGCTGCCCGAGCGGTAGCGGCTCAGCAGCAGCGCCGCGAAGCCGTCTCCCTCCATGCTCACGCCGCGCAGATAGGGATAGCCTGCGTAGCGGTAGCTGCCGGAGAGCGAGCCGTCCGAGGAAAAGAAGGTCAGCCCCTCGTCCGTCAGGCACGCGAGCGTGCCCGCGACGCCGTCCGCCGACAGCAGCAGCGACCCCGTCAGGGTATTGACCGCCACCGCCTTCTCGCTGCCGAGCGCGTAAAGGCTCACCGTGTCGGCAAAGACGCCGTCCGTCTCGCCGAGCGTCACCGCCGCCATATGCTTGCAGTCGCGCAGCACGCAGGCGTCGATCACATAATGCTCCGAGGAGTTGAAGGCGAACACCTCCGTCCCCGAAGCGTCGTACACCGCCACGGCGGACTTGTAGCCGCTCTTCTCCGCGTTCAGCGCCAGATAGTCCGACGGGTTGACGCTGACCGACAGGATATTCCCGCTGCACTCCCCGCTCATGTCCCGCACGAGCCCGCTCTCGGAAAAGATGAGCAGCGTCTGCGCGCCGATATCGTAGACCGCGGCGGTCTTCCCGCCCACGGCGATGGCGGGGGCCGTGAGCTTGACGCTCTCGCTGTATACCACGCCGTCCTCCGACAGCAGCGAGACCCCCGTCGTCGAGACGACGAGCAGCCGCTCGCCCAGCAGCGCAAAGACGTTGCTGCGGTCGTTGCTGAAGGAGTACAGCTCCGCCTTGCCCTGCTCGTCCTGCGTGACCTTATTGTAGGAAAACAGGCGCTTGACGCTGTCCAGCCCGCTGATATCCTTCCACGCCGCGGCAGCCGCCACGGCGAGCACGGCCACGAGCGTCAGCAGCACGGTCAGCGCGCGCCGAAGCCCTCCCCGGCGGCGCGGAGCCGCCTGCGAATGGCGCAGCTCCTCCCGTATTTCGTTTTCCCGTTCCCTGTCACTCATTGAGCCGTTCGTCCTCATACCACAGTCTTGTCATATACAGTCCGCCGGGCGGCACCGTCGGTCCCGCCAGCGAGCGGTCGCCGGAGGCAAGGATCGCCGGGATATCCTCCGGCAGCAGCTTGCCCTCCGCCGCGTAAAGCACGGTGCCGGTGATCGCCCGTACCATATTATACAGGAACCCGTCCGCGCAGACCTTCAGCTCCAGCAGCTCGCCCGAGCGCGACACGCGGCAGTAATGCACCGTGCGCACGGTGGTCCTCGTCTCGGTGCCGGTGGAGCGGACGGCGCGGAAATCGTGCGTGCCCTCGAAGGCGCGCGCCGCGCGGTCCATCATCTCCTCGTCGAGCCGCTTGGGGTAGAAATACGCGCGGTTTACATAAAACGGATCCTTGATGCGCGAGTTGAAGATCCGGTAGGTATACTCCTTCTTCCGGCACGAGAGGATCGCGTTGAAGTCCTCCGCGACCTCCAGCGCCTCGCGCACAACGATGTCCTCCGGCGTGTGCGTGTTGACGGCGAACGGCAGCCGCTCGACCGGAATACGCGACTCGGTGCGGAAGCTGGCGACGTAGCGCTCGGCATGGACGCCCGCGTCCGTGCGGCCGCAGCCGGTGAGCTTGACCGGCGCGCCGCAGACCTTCGCAAGCCCGCGCTCCAGCGTCTCGCAGACGCTCGGCACCGTTTTCTGCACCTGCCAGCCGTGATACGCCGTCCCGTTATACATCAGCTTGAGGGCGATATTCCGCATAAGCTCTCCCCTCTCCGCGCTCAGCGCAGCAGGATCACGCCCGCCGTCAGCGCGAGGTAATAGGTCAGCACCAGATAGTCGCGCGGCGCGTAGCGCAGGACGTGGAGCTTCGTGCGCCCCTCGCCGCCGTGATAGCAGCGGCATTCCATCGCCGTCGCCAGCTCGTCCGCGCGCCGGAAGGCGCTCACGAACAGCGGCACCAGCAGCGGCACGAGCGCCCGCGCGCGCTGCATGAGGCTGCCCGTCTCAAAATCCGCCCCGCGCGCCTTCTGCGCGGACATGATCTTGTCCGTCTCCTCGATCAGCGTCGGGATAAAGCGCAGCGCGATGGACATCATCATCGCCAGCTCATGCACGGGCAGCCCGATCCTCTTGAGCGGACCGAGCAGGCTCTCCATGCCGTCCGTCAGGCGGATGGGCGAGGTCGTGTAGGTCAAAAGGAACGTCCCCATGATGAGCAGCGTGATGCGCAGCAGCATCGTGACGGCGGCGCGCACGCCCTCGACCGTGACGCGGAAGATCCAGAACCGGCACAGCTCCGTGCCGGGGGTATAGAACAGGTTCAGCAGCGCGGTGAACGCGATGATGAACAGCACGGGCTTGAGCCCCTTGAAAAGCGCCCTCGCCCCCACGCGGGAGATCCGCACGGCGGCGATCAGCGTCAAAATCAGCAGCCCGTAGGCAAGATAGCTCTTCGCCGTGAACAGCGCCGTGATATAGAGCACCGTGACGAGCAGCTTCGTGCGCGGGTCGAGCCGGTGCGCCAGCGTATCACCCGGGAAATACTGCCCGAGCGTGATGTCCTTCAGCATACCGCGCCGCCCCCTCTCCCGAGCGCAAGGAGCGCCGCGCTCAGCTCCTCCACCGTGTAGACGGCGGGATCGACGGCAAGCCCGCGCGCGCGCAGCGCCATGGCGATGCGCGTGACCTGCGGCACGTCGAGCCCGGCCGCCACCAGCTCCTCCCCGCGGGCAAAGACCTCGCGCGGCGTGCCGCTCATGAGCACCTGCCCGTCCGACAGGACGATGATGCGGTCAACGTTTTTCGCGATCTCCTCCATGCTGTGGCTCACGAGCACGACGGTCGTGCCGCGCTCGCGGTGGAACGCGCGGATATTCGCCAGCAGCTCCTCCCTGCCCTGCGGGTCGAGCCCGGCGCTCGGCTCGTCGAGCACGAGCACCTCCGGCTCCATGGCGATCACGCCCGCGATGGCGACGCGGCGCTTCTGCCCGCCGGAGAGCGCGAAGGGCGACTTTTCCAGCAGCTCCTCCGACAGCCCGGCAAAGCGCGCGGCTTCGCGCACGCGGCGGTCGATCTCGTCCTTCTCCAGCCCCATGTTCGCCGGGCCGAAGGCGATGTCGCGGTAGACGGTCTCCTCAAAGAGCTGGTACTCCGGATACTGGAACACCAGCCCCACGCGGAAGCGCACGCCGCGTATTTTCTTCGGCTCGCTCCAGATATCCGTCCCGCCGAGCAGAATTCGCCCGGAGGTCGGCTTGAGCAGCCCGTTCAAATGCTGGATCAGCGTCGATTTCCCGCTGCCCGTATGCCCGATAACGCCGAGGAACTCGCCGCGGCGGATCGAAAGCGACATATCCCTGACCGCGCTGCGGCAGAAGGGCGTCCCCTCGCCGTAGGTATGCGTCAGCTTTTCCACACGAATGATCTCTTCCAAGGCCGTTTCCCCTCAGGCAAAAATTTTCATCACGGCGTCCGCGCACTCGTCCACGGTGATGGCGTCCACCGGCACGCCGAGCCCCGCCTCGCGCAGCGAAAAGAGCAGCGATACCGTGTCCGGCACGGTGAGCCCGATCTCCTCCAGCTCGCTTTTGCGGGCAAAGACCTCGCGCGGCGCGCCGTCCATAACGATGCGCCCGTCGTTCATCACGATAACGCGGTCGGCGCGCTCGGCTTCGTTCATGTGGTGGGTGATGAGCACGACCGTGATGCCGCGCTCGCGGTTGAGCCTCTCCACCGCGGCGAGCACCTCGCGCCGCCCGACGGGGTCGAGCATGGCGGTCGCCTCGTCGAGCACGATGCACTCCGGCGCCATCGCCAGCACGCCCGCGATGGCGATGCGCTGCTTCTGCCCGCCGGAGAGCAGGTGCGGGGCGTGCTTTTCATACGCCTCCATGCCCACGGCGGCGAGCGCGTCGTCCACGCGGCGGCGGATCTCCTCGCTCGGCACGCCGAGATTCTCCGGCGCGAAGGCGACGTCCTCCTCCACCACGTTGGCGACGATCTGGTTGTCCGGGTTCTGGAACACCATGCCCACGCGGCGGCGGATCTCCAGCAGGAGCGCTTCGTCGGCGGTGTCCAGCCCCGCGACGTATACCTTGCCGCCGAGCGGCAGCAGGACGGCGTTGAAGGTCTTGGCGAGCGTCGATTTCCCGCTCCCGTTATGCCCGAGGATCACGACAAAGCTGCCGCGCTCGATCGTCACGTCCACCCCGCGCAGCGCGGGGGTGCTCTCCTCCCCCTCCGCGGCGGGATAGGCAAAGGTCAGGTTTTCGGTCTTTATCATATCCATATCGGCGGTATTTCCTCTCTTATTCCGAGCACCAGCGCCCCGTCGCGCCGCAGGGCAGCGCCAGCCCCGTCTCCGTGACGGGCAGCCCCAGCTCGTCCCACGTCACCCTGCCGCCGTACCTCTGCGCGACGAGCAGGTGCAGCAGATACCCCAGCACCGAGGGGGCAAGCCCCGTGGTGTAGGAATTGATAATGACGAACAGCGGCTTGTCCGACAGCACGCGCGCGCAGAGCTTCACGAACGGGTACAGGTCGTCCTCCAGCTTCCACACCTCGCCGCCCGGACCGCGCCCGTAGCTCGGCGGGTCCATGATGAGGGCGTCGTAGGTCCTGCCGCGGCGGATCTCCCGCTCGACGAATTTCGCGCAGTCGTCCACGATCCAGCGCACCGGCGCGTCCGCAAGACCGCTGACGCGCGCGTTCTCGCGCGCCCACGCGACCATGCCCTTCGCCGCGTCCACGTGGCACACCTGCGCGCCCGCGGCGGCGCAGGCGGCCGTCGCGCCGCCGGTGTAGGCAAAGAGGTTCAGCACGCGGACCGTCCTGCCCGCGTTTTCGATCTTCTCGCGCGCGAAGTCCCAGTTGACCGCCTGCTCGGGGAAAAGCCCCGTGTGCTTGAAATTCATGGGCTTGACCTGGAACGTAAGATCGCGGTAGCGCACCTGCCACGACTCCGGCAGCCCCGCCTTATCCCAATGCCCGCCGCCGGAGGACGAGCGGTGATAGCGCCCCTGCGCGCTCCGCCAGCCGGGGTTGGCGCGCGGCGTCTCCCAGATCGCCTGCGGGTCGGGACGCACAAGGACCTGCCGGCCCCAGCGTTCGAGCTTTTCCCCGCCGCCGCAGTCCAGCAGTTCGTAATCCTTCCACCCGTCCGCGATCCACATAGCGCCGTCTCCTTCTCCCGCATGGGCATAGTAACTCATCATAATCAATGCATTATACTACGCCCGCGGCGCATCAGTCAATGGACAAATCGTGAATTCCCGCCCGCCGCGCATTTTCCTTTTCCCCGTAGACAGCGCCGCGCGGATATGGTATAATGGTTAAGACCATGTTAAGAAAGCCGGTGCTTTTCCGTGGAACACCTTCTGCTTCACTCCTGCTGCGCGCCCTGCTCGGTCTACTGTGTCGACGCGCTGCGCGGCGAGGGGATCGAGCCTGTTTCGCTCTGGTTCAACCCGAATATCCACCCGTGGACGGAGTACGATATGCGCCGCAGCACGCTCCTGCAATACGGGGAAAAAGAGCACGTGGAGGTGCATATTTTAGAGGATTACGGGCTGCGCGAGTTCGTGCGCGCCGTCAGCGCGGACATCGACCGCCGCTGCGCCCACTGCTACGCGCTCCGCCTCGGCACGGCGGCAAGGTACGCCGCCGGCCACGGCTTCGGCGCCTTCACCTCGTCGCTGCTCATCTCGCCGTATCAGGACCACGAGCTGCTCCGCTCCGTGGGCGAAGCCGCGGGGAGGAAATACGGCGTCGCGTTCTACTACCGCGATTTCCGTCCCGGCTTCCGCGCGGGGCAGGAAAAGGCGCGCGCGCTGGGGCTTTATATGCAGAAATACTGCGGCTGCGTCTTCTCGGAGGAGGACCGCTACCAAAAAAAGATCGACAGGGCAAGGCTCCGCTACGCCGAGCCCTGACGCGCACAGGAGGTGTTTTCCATGCAGTATCTTCCCTATCTCGTCTCGGCAGCCGCCGGCTACCTGCTCGGCTGCTCGAATATGGCGGTCTACCTCGCCGCGCTGCGCGGCGTCGATCTCAGGAGCGGCGGCAGCGGCAACCCCGGCGCCTCCAACGCCATGATCCTCATGGGCTGGCGCGCCGGTATCCTCGTCGGGCTGCACGATATCGGCAAGGCGGCAGCCGCCGTGCTGCTCGCCGCCCACCTCTTTCCCGGCACGGCGCTCGCCGGCGCGGTGGCGGGCGTCGCCTGCGTGCTGGGGCATATGTTCCCCTTCTACCTCCGCTTCCGCGGCGGCAAGGGCTTCGCGTCCTACCTCGGCATGACGCTCGCGCTCAACTGGAGGTTCGCCCTCGTGCTCCTGCTCGCCGTCGCCGTCATCACGCTCGTGACGGATTATATCGTCCTCGGCACGATGGCAACGGTCGTGAGCTTCCCTGCTTACAGCGCGCTGACGGGCAGCTATCTCGCCGCGCTGCTCCTCTCGCTGCTCTCGCTCATCATCATCTACAAGCACCGCATGAACCTCGTCCACATCTACCGGGGGACGGAGATCGGTCTGCGCAGCGCCCACCGCGGCGACCACCGCGTGCGGAAATAGAGCTCGCCGTAAAATACGAAAAAAACTCCGCCGGTCTCCGGCGGAGCTTTTTTGCGTCCCTTATTCCCTTACCTCCAGCACCACGGTGCCGCCGGTCAGGTCGGCGCGGCGGACGAAGCCCTCCACGCTCACCCGCCTGCCGAAAAGGTCCGTCAGCGTGACGGTGCGCCCGTCGCTCTCGATGGCCGTCACGTCCGCGCAGAGCAGGTTCTCCTTCCTCTGCTCGTTCTTATAAACGCTTGAAAGGCACATCTTTATTCCTCCAGCAGCGAGAGCACCTCGCGCAGCTGCACGTTTGCGACCTCGAAGCTGCCGATCGCCTCGCTGAGTTTTTTCTTTGCCTGCCCGTCCACGCTCTCCAGCAGCGCCGCCAGCTCCTCGCCGTGGTGCTCGTTGTGGTCGATCATGTAGGCGAGCAGCGCCCTGGTGCGCGCCGCGCCCTCGGGCGCGCGGTCATGTGTATGTTCATGCGTGTGCTCGTGAATGTGCTCCATCATTACCCCTCCGTTATAAGATCTCCAGCGCCTTGAGCGCGCGCGCCGTTCCGGCGATCACGCCCGCGTCCTCCGGCAGGTCGAAGACCGTCCTGCCCAGAATGTCGAACTCCGTCTGCGACGGGTCCTCCCCGATCGCGGCTAAGACGGGGATACCGCCCGTGTCGAGCGTGCCGGGCGCGACGCCCTCCGGCACGCGGTTGAGGACCGCGCCGCAGCGCTCGTACATCACCAGCTCCCGCGCCACGCGCTCCACCGTCTGAATGACCTGCAGCCCCTTGCGGCTCGCGTCGGACACGAGCAGCAGGTGCGTGACCCGTTCGAGCACGCGGCGGTTGATCTGCTCGATGCCCGCCTCGCTGTCGAT
Organism: Alistipes onderdonkii; assembly: GCA_963612845.1. Taxonomy (GTDB): domain Bacteria; phylum Bacillota; class Clostridia; order Oscillospirales; family Oscillospiraceae; genus Hominicoprocola. The sequence goes on along the minus strand of CAVDWO010000005.1, from coordinate 41,440 downwards.
CACAACGTAGTCGTACTCCCCGATCAGCAGGCTGATGACCTGCCGCAGGTAGGTGTTCACCGCGCAGTAGCAGCCTGCCGTCTCCGGCCGTCCCACGGCGAAAAAGTCGTAGCCCGCGCAGCGGTCCGTCGCCGCGAGCAGCCGCCCGCGCACGCTCTGCAAAATGTCCCCCACGCCGCCGCCCTGCCGCTGCGTCACCTCTCCGGCGACCTCGCGGCGGATATCGTCGAGCGTCTCGCGCGGCGTGACGCCCAGCGCCGTGGACAGCCCCACGGCGGGGTCCGCGTCGATGGCGAGGATCCTCCTGTCCGGATACGCCCCGCGCAGCAGCCGCACCATCGCGGCGGAGACGGAGGTCTTGCCGACGCCGCCCTTGCCCGCGACGGCAAGGATCCTCGCGCGCGTTTCTTCCATGCGCGTCCCCCCTTCCTTGCCCCCAAGTGTACCACAGCGCCGCCCGCTTTGCAACGAAAAAGTGCGGAAAACGGCGCTTCACGCGCCCTCGGGCGCCTCGTCCGCGCCGCGCAGGAGCTGCGCGAGCAGCAGCAACAGCACGGGGAAGAGCACCATGCCCGCCACGCCGAAGCTGCAAAAGCCGAGGTACATCGCCGCCAGCGACGCCAGCGGCGGCAGTCCCGACCGCGCGGAGAGCAGCTTCGGCTCCAGCACGCTGCGCGTGAGCAGCGCGCAGAGGTAGAGCGCCAGCAGCGCGATCGCGCGCGGCGGCGAGCCGAACAGCAGCGCTCCCGCCGCCCACGGGACGAGCGCCGTCCCCGTCCCGAAGACCGGCAGCGCGTCGAGCGCCGTGATGAGCAGCGCCAGCAGCAGCGCGTAGCGCTGGCGCAGGAGGAGGAAGCCGAGCAGCAGCTCGCAGAACGTGACCGCCGAGAGCGTGAGCTGCGCGCGCAGCCATTGCGCGAGCGAGCGCGTCACGCCGCTGCGGAGGAGCCCCAGCCTGCGGAGCGTCCCGCGCGGGAGCCGCCGCCGCGCCGCCGCGCGCAGCGCGGGATAGGACGCGGAGGTGAAGTACACCGCCAGCACACAGGTCGCCGCCCCCAGCACGCCGCCGGGGAGCGCGGCTGCCGCCGCCCCGAGCAGCGCGAGGGCGCGTCCCGCCAGCGCGCGCAGCAGACCGTCCACGTCGCTCACGGCCTGCGTCAGCTGTCCGCGCAGATAGGCGCGCAGCCAGTCGGGACACGACGGGCTGAGCCGTTCGGCGCGCGCGAGCAGCCCCTCGGCCGCGGCGGGGAGCGCGTCTAAAAAGGCGGGCGCGGCTTCGAGCAGCGCGCTGAGCTGGGCGGTCAGCGTCGTCCACAGCAGGGACAGCAGCCCCCCGAGCAGAAAGAGCAGGACGAGCGTCAGCAGCAGGGCGGAAAACCCGCGGCGGAAGCGCAGCCGCCGCTGCAAAAAGCCGACCGCCGGCTCGATCAGCGCCGCCGCCGGCAGCGCCGGCAGAAACGGCAGGCACCACGGCAGAAGGTACCGCAGCGCAAGATAGAACAGCCCCGCCGCGGCCGCGGCGGAGAGCGTGACGAGCAGAAAGCGGCGCAGCCGCGCTTCGTCCCAGATAGGCTCCGCCCTCCCTTCAAAAAAAGTTGCATTGCGCGCCGGTCCGTGGTAAAATAGCGCCGTCAAAGGACAAACGCCCGCAAAGGAGATACAGCTATGACCGCAGCCACAAGATATTACCTCGTCTCGGCGGAGGCTCTGCCGGAGATCTTCCTCAAGGTCGCCGAGGCGAAGCGCCTCCTGCGCTCCGGCGAGGTGCGCACCGCGGGCGACGCCGCCCGCGCCGTCGGCATCAGCCGCAGCGCCTTCTATAAGTACCGCGACGCGGTGCGCCCGTTCAACGATATGAAGACCGGCCGCATCATCACCTTCTACGCCATGCTCAAGAACAACCCCGGCGCGCTGTCCAACGTCCTCTCTATTTTTGCCGATTCCGGCGCCAATATACTGACCATCAACCAGAGTATCCCGACCAACGGCTGCGCGGCGGTGACGATCTCGGCGGAAACGTCGGAGCTTCGGGAGCCGATCGAGGAGCTGATGGCGCGCGCCGCCGCGCTGGACGACGTGGTGCGCTTCGAGATCCTCGCCGCCTGAGCGCGGAACCGTGACAAGCCCTCCCCCATACGATGGATTGGCAGCCGCTGCACAGGCGGCGTGCCGATCCATTTTTTGTTGCTTGGAAGTGGTTCCCATGGGCCTTTTGGTGCTGAAGTTCGGCGGCAGCTCCGTGCGCGACGCCGAGCGTCTCGCGCGCATGGCGCGCCTTGTGAAGGAGCGGCGCGAGGCGGGGCATGAGGTCGCCGTCGTGCTATCCGCGCAGGGCGGCACGACAGATACCCTCCTCGCCAAGGCGCGCGAGCTGGGCGGCGCTCCCTCGCCGCGGGAGCTGGATATGCTGCTCTCCGCGGGCGAGCAGATGAGCGCGGCGCTCGGGGCGATGGCGCTGGAGCGGCTCGGCGTGGACGCCGTTTCGCTCTGCGCGTGGCAGCTCCCGCTCTGCACGGACGGCGCGCACACGGACGCGGAGATCCGCGAGGTCGGGCTGGACCGGCTGCGCGCGGAGCTGCGCGCGGGGCGCGTTCCGGTCGTGGCGGGCTTTCAGGGCGTGGACGCGCGCGGGGACGTGACGACGCTCGGGCGCGGCGGCTCGGATACGAGCGCCGTGGCGCTCTCTGCCGCGCTCCGCGCCGACGCGCTGACGATCTTCACCGACGTGGACGGCGTCTTTTCCTGCGACCCGCGCCTCTGCCCCGACGCCGTGCGGCGGGAGCGTATCTCCTACGGCGATATGCTCCTCCTCGCGCAGCGGGGCGCGCAGGTGCTGCATGACCGCAGCGTGGCGCTCGCCGCGCGCTGCGGCGTGGAGATCGCGGTGCGCTCCTGCGAGGCGGACAGCGTGGGCAGCGTCGTGTGCGCGGAGGGCGGGGACGCCCCCGTCGCCGGCGTGACGCAGAAAAAGAGCGCGGACAGCGCGCTCGCGGCGGTCACGGCGGTGGGGCGCGCGCTGCCGTCCGTTCGGGCGGAATCGGCGGCGATCGCCGCGCTGGAGCGCGGCGGGATCACGGTCTGCGCCATCGCGGAGGGCGAGCGCTATCTGAGCCTGTTCGTCCCGCGCGCCGACGCCGTGCCCGCCCTGCGGCTGGTACACGCCGCGCTTATCAAATAGCGCAAAACCGCGCGAAAAAAGGGCGTCCCCCCGGGGACGCCCTTTTCTTCATTCTCTCTCCAGCAGCACGACCGCTTCCACGTGGTCCGCCCGCGGGAACATATCCACCGCGCAGGCGCGCCGCGCCGCGTAGCCCAGCCCCGCGAAGCGCTTCACGTCGCGCGCGAGCGTCGCGCTGTCGCACGAGACGTACACGACCCGCCCGGGCTGCATCTCGGCGATGCTCTCCGCCACGTCGGCGGCAAGCCCCCTGCGCGGCGGATCGACGGTTATAACGTCGGGGCGCAGCCTCTCCCGCGCCAGCTTTTTGGCGACGGCGGACGCATCGCCGCAGAAAAACTCCGCGTTTCCAACGCCGTTGCGCGCGGCGTTCTCCCGCGCGTCGGCGACCGCCTCCGGCACGATCTCCGCCCCGATGACCCGCTTCGCGTGACCCGCCAGCGCGAGCGTGATCGTCCCCGCGCCGCAGTAGAGGTCGAGCGCCGTCTCCCGCCCCGTCAGACCCGCGAACTCGATCGCCTTCGCGTACAGCCGCTCCGCCTGCGCGCGGTTGACCTGATAGAACGACGGCACGCTCAGATAAAACGTCCTGCCGCAGAGCGTGTCCTCCAGCCGGTCTTCTCCCCAGAGCGTGCGGTAGCGGCCGCCGAGAATAACGTTCCCCCGCGCCGTGTTCACGCCGAGCACGATGCCGGTGCATTTCGGGCACGCCGCGCGCAGCAGCGCCGCGAGCCGCTCCTCCTGCGGCAATCTCTCCCCGTTCACGACCACGCACACAAGGCACTCCCCCGCCGCGTTCGAGCGGACGTAGAGGTGCCGCACCAGCCCGCGCCCCGTCTCCTCGTCGTAGCCCGCGGCGCCGCTCTCCCGCAGATAGGCGCGCAGCGCCTCCGCCGCGGCGTCCGCCTCCGGCTTTACCAGCAGGCAGCGCTCACAGGCGACGACCTCGTGCGTCCTCGCGCGGTAAAAGCCCACCGCCCCGTCCTTCGACACGGGGTACTGCGCCTTGTTGCGGTAGCGCAGCGTGTCCGCCGCGCCCAAGATTTCTTCGACCGCCACACCGCTCCCGCCGATGCGGAACAAATTGTCCTGCACGCGCTGTTTCTTCAGCCGCAGCTCCTCTGCATAGCTCATGTGCCGGCAGGTGCAGCCGCCGCAGCGCGGGAAGTACGGGCAGTCCGGCGTGACGCGCTCGCCCGACGGCGCGAGCACCTCGACCGCCTTGGCGAAGGCGACGCTCCTGCGCGCCTTCAATATCAGCACGCGGCACGTCTCGCCGCGCAGCGCCCCTTGGACGAACACCACCTGCCCGCCGATGCGCGCGACGCCCATGCCGCCCTCGCCGTAGCCCTCGATGACGGCGGTATGCTCCTGATTTTTCGCAAGCTCCATAAAGCTCCCCTCCCGCGCCGCTCAGCCGCGGAAGCGCTCGATCAGGCTGACGATCTGACCGGTCAGCGCGGAGATCTCCTTGTTCGGCCTGCCCTTGCAGCGCCGGGCAAGCTCCAGCAGCGCCTCCGCCGCCGAGACGAGCTTGGCGTACAGGTTGTCCGCGCGGGACCTCTGCGCCGTGCGCCTGCGCTCGGGGATATAGCCCTCGCTGAGCAGCCTGTCCGCGGCAAGGTCATAGCACTCGGTGTACTTCGCCGCGTGCGCCCGGAAGCCCAGCGTGCACAGCTCATCTGCGAACGCGGGCGCCACGTCCTCGTCCCCGTGGACGACGAACACCTGCTTCGGCTTCGGCTCGAACGATTTGACCCACCCGATCAGATGGTCGTGGTCTGCGTGGGACGAGAGCCCCTGGAAGTTGACGACCCTCGCCTTGACGGCGATCTCCTCGCCGAACAGCTTCACCGACTCCGCGCCGTCGAGCAGCAGCCGCCCCAGCGTCCCCGGCGCCTGAAAGCCGACGAACACCACCGCGCTGTTCGCGCGCCAGAGGTTGTGCTTCAAATGGTGGCGGATGCGCCCCGCGTCGCACATGCCCGATGCCGAGATGATGACCTTCGGCGCCGGATCCATGTTGAGCAGCTTCGACTCCTCGCTCGACTCCACCAGCCTCAGGTTCGGGAACGTGAACATATGCGTCCCGTCCTGCACGAGCGCGAGCGCCTGCTCGTCGAGATAGCCGCGCAGGTCGCCGCAGAACACGGTCGTCGCCGCCTTGGCGAGCGGCGAGTCGATGTAGACCGGGAAATCCGGCACGGACTTCACCAGCCCCGCGTCCTTGATCTCGCGGATAAAATACAGCAGCTCCTGCGTGCGCCCCACGGCGAACGACGGGATCACCACGTTCCCGCCCCTGCCGAGCGTCTCGTCGATCAGCTCCGCCAGCTCGTCGGTGTAGCTCCACGCCGCGGTGTGGTTGCGGTCGCCGTAGGTCGATTCCATCACCACGTAGTCCGCCTTCGTCAGCGGCTGCGGGTCGCGGATAATGGGCTGGTCCACGTTGCCGATGTCGCCGGAGAAGACGAGCGTCCTGTGTACGCCGTTTTCTTCCAGTTCGAGCGTGATGCTCGCCGAGCCGAGCAGATGCCCCGCGTCGGTGAACACCGCGCGCACGCCCTCGCACAGCTCGACCGTCTCGCCGTACTCGCAGGCCGTGACGTATTTGAATACGTCCAGCGCGTCCTGCTCGGTGTAGAGCGGCTCCACGTGCGCGCGCCCCGCGCGCTCGCCCTTGCGGTTCTCATACTCCGCGTCGCCCTCCTGAATGTGCGCGGAGTCGAGCAGCATGATCTTCATCAGCTCCGCCGTCAGGCGCGTGGTGACGATGCGCCCGGCGAAGCCGTTTTTCACCAGCAGCGGGATGCGCCCCGTGTGGTCGATGTGCGCGTGCGTCACGAGCAGGAGATCGACCGTGTCCGGCGCGAAGGCGAGCGCGCGGTTGTCCAGCTCGTCGCGCCCCTGCTGCAACCCGCAGTCGATCAGGATCCTCTTTCCGTTCACCTCTAAGCAATGGCACGAGCCGGTCACGCAGCGGTCGGCTCCGTAAAAATGCAGTTTCATCTGTCCGCCTCCTCTTTTTCCCCCGTATTTTAGCACAGCGCCGGGGCATAGCGCAAGCCGTGCGCGCCGCCGCCGCGGAAAAACTTTACATTCCGTTCATCGTCTGCGCCAAATTTCCTTTGCATATCCCGTCCGGTGATGCTATACTGTTAGCTGTGTCATTATGCTCCCACGAAAGGAAGTTTTTCAATATGGGCATCTTTACCAAAATGTTCGGCTCCTACAGCGACCGCGAGCTCAAGAGCATCTACCCCATCGCCGACAGGATCGAAGCGCTCTCGGACGAGTACGCCGCCCTGAGCGACGCCGAATTGCAAGCCAAAACGCCGGCGTTCAAGGCGCGCCTTGCAAGCGGCGAAACGCTCGACGATATCCTCCCCGAAGCCTTCGCCGCCGTGCGCGAGGCGTCGCGCCGCGTGCTGGGGCTGTACCCCTACCGCGTGCAGCTCGTCGGCGGCATCGTGCTCCATCAGGGGCGCATCGCCGAGATGAAGACCGGCGAGGGCAAGACCCTCGTCGCCACCCTCCCCGCCTACCTCAACGCCCTGACCGGCGCGGGCGTCCACATCGTCACCGTGAACGACTACCTCGCCAAGCGCGACAGCGAGTGGATGGGCAAGGTCCACCGCTTCCTCGGGCTGACCGTCGGGCTGATCGTCCACGACCTCACGAGCGAGGAGCGCCGCGCCGCCTACGCCGCCGACATCACCTACGGCACGAACAACGAGATGGGCTTCGACTACCTGCGCGACAATATGGCGATCTACGCCGGCGAGCTCGTCCAGCGCGGGCACGCCTTCGCCATCGTCGACGAGGTGGACTCCATCTTGATCGATGAAGCGCGCACCCCGCTCATCATCTCCGGCATGGGCGAGAAGTCCACGGAGCTGTACGCCCGCACGGAGAGCCTCGTGCGCACCTTCCGCAAGAAGGTCATCGCCGAGAGCGACGATAAGGAGGAAGAGGACGTCAACGTCGACGCCGACTATATCGTCGATGAAAAGGCAAAGACCGCGACGCTCACCGCCCGCGGCATCAAGAAAGCCGAGGAGTTCTTCGGGCTGGAGAACCTCTCCGACCCCGAGAATTCCACCATCGCGCACCATATCAACCAGGCGATCAAGGCGCACGGCACCATGAAGCGCGATATCGACTACGTCATCAAGGACGGGCAGGTCGTCATCGTCGACGAGTTCACCGGCCGCCTGATGTTCGGCCGCCGCTACAGCGACGGGCTGCATCAGGCGATCGAGGCGAAGGAGCGCGTCGAGGTCGCGCGCGAGAGCAAGACCCTCGCGACCATCACCTTCCAGAACTATTTCCGTCTCTACGGCAAGCTCTCCGGCATGACCGGCACGGCGCTGACCGAGGAGGAGGAGTTCGGCACCATCTACAACCTCGATATCATCGAGGTGCCGACCAACCGCCCCCTCGCCCGTATCGACGATCCCGACATCGTCTACAAAACTGAGGCGGCGAAGTACCGCGCCGTCATCGCGCAGGTCAAGGAGTGCCATGCCAAGGGGCAGCCCGTGCTCGTCGGCACGGTGTCGATCGAGAAGAACGAGAAGCTCTCCTACCTCCTCTCCCGCGAGGGCATCAAGCATAACCTCCTGAACGCGAAAAACCACGAAAAGGAAGCCGAGATCGTCGCGCAGGCGGGCAAGCTCGGCGCCGTCACCGTCGCCACCAACATGGCGGGCCGCGGCACCGATATCATGCTCGGCGGCAACGCCGAGTATATGGCAAAGACCGATCTGCGCAAGGCGGGGCTTTCCGACGAGCTGATCGCCGAAGCCACCGGCTACGCCGAGACCGGCGACAAGGAGATCCTCGACGCGCGCGCGCTGTTCGCCGCCGCGCTCGAAAAGCACCGCGCCGAGATCAGCGGCGAAGCCGACAAGGTCCGCGCCGCGGGCGGGCTGTTCATCATCGGCACCGAGCGCCACGATTCCCGCCGGATCGACAATCAGCTCCGCGGCCGCGCCGGCAGACAGGGCGACCCGGGCGAGACGCGCTTCTACCTCTCGCTTGAGGACGACCTGCTGCGCCTGTTCGGCGGCGAGCGCATCACGAACCTCATGGAGCGGCTCAATATCGACGAGGACACGCCCATCGAGAATAAAATGCTCTCCCGCTCCATCGAGAACGCGCAGACGAGCGTCGAGTCCCGCAACTTCCAGTACCGCAAGAACACCCTTGAGTACGACGACGTGATGAACAAGCAGCGCGAGATCATCTACGGCCAGCGCAAGCAGGTGCTCGACGGGCTGGACATCAAGCCCACCGTCCTCAATATGCTCCGCGCGAGCATCGCCAACCACGTCTCCCTCGCCTTCAGCGAGCAGGATAAGACCGACGGCGAGCTCCGTGCCGACGCGCTCAAGAGCTGCGAGGGCACGTTCTTCCCGCGCGGCGCGGTGGACGGCTCCGCCCTCTCCGCCCTCTCCGCGGACGAGCTGACCGACCGCTTCTACGACGCGGCGGAGCAGTATTACGAAGCCAAGGAAGCCGCCCTCACCCCGCCCGTCATGCGCGAGCTGGAGCGCGTGGTGCTGCTGCGCGTGGTCGATGAATACTGGATGGACCACATCGATGCGATGAGCGAGCTGCGCCAGGCGATCCGCCTCCAGGCCTACGGCAACAACAAGCCCATCGACGTTTACAAGCGCGAGTCGCTCACCATGTTCGAGGATATGATCTCCGCCATTCAGGGCGAGACGGTGCGCCGCATCTTCTCCGCCCGCATCAAGACCGAGTCCGAGGTCAAGCGCGAGCGCGTGGCGGAGGGGCTGGTCGCCACCACCGCGGGCGACGGCAGCGTGAAAAAGCAGCCCCGCAAGGTGCAGAAGATCGGCCGCAACGATCCCTGCCCCTGCGGCAGCGGGAAGAAATACAAGCAGTGCTGCGGCAGATGAGCAGATAAGCCACCGCCACCGCCCGAAGGGGATATCCTCCCGCGAGGATACCCCCTTCTTCACAGACGCAGAAAGGAGCCGTCCCATGCCCTTCACCGAGCATAACGTAAACGGACTTATTTTCGACACCGCCGGCGCCCTCTCCCTCGGCGGCGTCCGCCACGCCTTCACCACGCGGCACGGCGGCGTCAGCCCCGCGCCGTTCGACTCGCTCAACTTCGCCGACAACCGCGGCGACAGCGGCGAGAACCTCCTCGAAAACTACCGCCGCCTCGGCGCGGCGGCAGGGTTCGACGCTTCGCGCGCCGTCGGCTGCCGCCAGATCCACTCCGACCTCGTGCGCGTCGCGCGCGCGGAGCACGCGGGCAGGATCCTCTGGAACGACCGCCCCTACGACGCCGACGCGCTCATCACCGACGAGCCAAACCTCCCGCTGTTCGCCTACGGGTCGGACTGCTGTATCCTCGCGCTCTACGACCCCACCGCGCGCTGCATCGGCGCGGTCCACGCGGGCTGGCGCGGCACGGCGGCGGGCATCGTGCTCAAGACCGCGGTGTCGATGATGAGCCGCTACGGCGCGGACCCCCACACGCTGCGCGCCGCCATCGGTCCCGCGATCGGCAAATGCTGCTTCGAGGTCGACCGCGACGTGGCGGACGCCTTCTACTCCCTGCTCGACCCCGCCATCGACGAGCGCATCGAGCGCCGCGGGGAGAAGTTCCACATCGACCTCAAGGACATCAACCGCCTGTGGCTGCTGCGCGCGGGCATCGACCCCGCGCATATCGACGTCCACCCCGACTGCACCAAGTGCCGCCCCGACCGCTACTGGTCGCACCGCGCGATGGGCGAAACGCGCGGCGGCATGGCGGTCGCCGTCTGCCTGACGGAGGAGCCGTCATGACGCGCCGCCTCACCGCGCTGACGTGCGCGCTGGCGCTCGCGCTCTCGCTCGCGGGCTGCTGGTCGTCCCCCGCCGAGCCGGACGAGGACGACTTCTGGGACGACTCCCCGCAGCCGCAGGAGGACGATGCCGCCCTCACGCCCATCACCTCCTTCGCCCTGCCGTACCTTCAGGGCGTCACCCTCGACCCCCTCACCTGCCCCGACGGGATACAGCAGACGCTCGGCGCCCTGCTCTACGAGGGGCTTTTCGTCCTCGACGGGACCTTCGCGCCGCAGAACGTCCTGTGCGCCCGCTATGAGCATAACGACGCCTGCACCTCCTACACCTTTTATTTGCGCGAGGGCGTCGTCTTTTCCGACGGCTCGCCCCTCACGGCGGCGGACGTGCTCGCCGCGCTGCGCCGCGCGCAGCAGAGCGAGCGCTACGGCGCGCGCTTTGCCAACGTCGCCTCGATGCGCGTCTCCGGCGGTGCGCTCGTCGTGACCCTCTCGCGCTCGGACAGCGCCTTCCCCGCGCTGCTGGATATCCCCATCGTCAAGTCCGGCTCGGAAAAGAGCGCCGTCCCCCTCGGCACGGGTCCCTACCTCTTCCTCACCGGCAGCGATGGCGCGTACCTGCTCCGCAGCGGCGACTGGTGGCAGGACAAGGCTCTCCCGCTCGAGCGCATCGAGCTGCGCGCCGTCAAGGACGCGGACACCGCCTCCTACCTCTTCTCCTTGCGCGAGGTAAACCTGATTGACGCCGGTGAGACCGGCGTCAGCGGAGCGCTGCGCTCCGCCGGCACGGCCATCACCAGCTATCCCACGGCGAACCTGCTCTACCTCGGCTTCAACACGCGCCGCGCCCCGCTGTCGGACGCTTCGCTGCGCAGCGCCGTCTCCGGCGCGATCGACCGCGCCACCGTCGTCTCCGGCTACCTCGCGGGGTATGCCGACGCCGCGCGCTTCCCGCTCTCGCCGCGCTCCCCGCTCTACCCCGCCGACCTTTCGCAGACGCTCGCCTCCCCCGATCTATCCGCCGCGCTCGAAGCCGCGGGCGTGACGGACGACCGCCCCTGCACGCTGACGATCTTAGTCAGCGAGAGCGACTCCTTCAAGGTCTCCATCGCCGGTTATCTGAGCCGCGCGCTCACGACCGGCGCGCTGACGGTCAGCGTCCGCGCGCTCCCGTGGAGCGACTATCTCGCCGCCCTGCAAAGCGGCAGCTTCGACCTCTACCTCGGCGAGGTGCGGCTCACGGCGGACTGGGACGCTTCCCCGCTCGTGCGCTCGACCGGCTCGCTCAACTACGGCGGCTACGCCGACGAAGCGTGCGACGCGCTGCTCGACGCCTTCCTCGCCGACGAGACGGAGCAGACCGCGCTCGCGCTCTGCCGCCATCTCGCGCAGGACGCGCCCCTCGCGCCCCTCGCGTTCCGTACCGCGTCGGTCCTGACGCCGAGCGGCCTCATCGACGGCTTGGAGCCCACCGTCTCCTCGCCGTTCTACGGCTTCGAGGGCTGGACGTTCCACTTCGACGAAGGCTGAGGGGGCGCGCAGAATGGAAGAACTTATCGTGGACGCTTCCCTCCGCCTGATCCCCTACTACCGCGACGACGAGGTCTCGCTCCCGTGGTATCAGGATCCGGACGTATGCCGCCAGGTGGACGGCCGCAGCGAGCCGTACACCTTGGAGCGGCTGCACCGTATGTACGACTACCTCTGCGCGCGGGGCGAGTGCTACTTCATCGCCTGCCGCGGCGTACCGGTCGGGGACGTCACGCTGCTCGACAACGGCGAGCTCGCCATCGTCGTCTCCAAGGCGTACCAGAACCGGCACGTCGGCAGGCGCTGCGTGCGCGCGCTGCTCGCCCGCGCGCGGGAGAAGGGCATGGACGCGGTGCGCGCCAACGTCTACTCCTTCAACGCGCAGAGCCGGCAGATGTTCCTCTCCGCCGGCTTCACGCAGACCGCGGAGGAATGGCTCGAATACCGGCTTTGACCGTCAAAAAACGCAGAAAAAGGCTCCTCCGCGCCGCGGAGGAGCCTTTTTTCGTACTTTTTCGCGCTTTTTCAATACTGCCGCACCACGGCGGTGACGCGCCCCAAAATCGTACACTCGCGCCCGTCGATGGGCTGATAGTCGGGATTGGCGGGCAGCAGCCAGACCTCGCCGCTGCGGCGGCTGAGCGTCTTGACCGTCGCCTCGTCGCCGAGCAGCGCGACGACGATCTGCCCGTTCTGCGCGACGCTCTGCCGGTGGACGACCACGAGATCGTCCGGCAAAATGCCCGCGCCGAGCATCGACTCCCCGCGCACGCGGAGGGCAAAATATTCCTCGTCGCGCCCGCCGGTGTCGAACGTCAGGTAATCCTCGACGCACTCCTGCGCCAAAATCGGGCTGCCCGCCGCCACATTGCCGACGATGGGCACGCGGCGGCGCGGGGGCTCGTCCTCCTCCGCGCGCGGCGGCGCGGCGGGAGCGGGGCGGCGCGGCTTTTTGATCGTGATGGCGCGCCCCTTGCCCGCGCCCTTATCGATCAGGCCGAGCTCCTGTAAGTGCTTGATATGGAAATGGACGGTGGACGGCGACTTCAAGCCGAGCGCGTCGCCGATCTCGCGCACGGACGGCGCGTAACCCTGTTTTTCGATGCTTTCGGCGATAAAATCGTAAACGCGGCGCTGCATTCGCGACAGTTTCTCCATGGTAAGGCGCTCCTTCCGCTTTTTCGTTCTTTTTCATCATAGCATATTTTTGAAAAAATGCAACATTTGTTTTAGCGGTTTGCGGAAATTTTTTCATTTTTCCCCGCAAAAGGGGCTTGACAAGGCGTTGACTGTGTGTTATTGTACTAATCGCTTAATACAGCAATACAAAAAAGGAGGCTTCGCATGGACTGGAATTTTCGCAGCGACCAGCCGATCTACACCCAGCTCACACAGCGGCTGAGCGAGGCGATCGCCGCGGGCGTCTTTGCCCCCGGAGAGCGGCTGCCCACGGTGCGCGAGCTGGCAATGGAGGCGGGCGTGAACCCGAACACGGTGCAGCGCGCGCTCGCCGAGCTGGAGCGGCAGGGGCTGGTCTTTTCCCAGCGGACGGCGGGACGCTTCGTCACTGAGGAAGAATACAGGATCACAAACGCAAGGAACCGCCTTGCGGACGAGCGGGTGGAACGCTTCCTCCGCTCGATGAGAACGCTCGGCTGCGACAAGCGGGAGGTGCTTGCCCGCATCGCGTCGGCAAAGGAGGACGATAACTATGAGTATTCTGGAATGTAAGGCATTGACAAAAAGCTACGGCGCAAAGACGGCGCTCGACGGCGTGGAGCTCACGATCGAGCCGGGGCGCATCGTGGGGCTGCTGGGTCCCAACGGCAGCGGCAAGACGACGCTCATCAAGCTCGCCAACGGGCTGCTGACGCCGACCTCCGGCACGCTGCTGATCGACGGCAGGGCGCCCTCGCGCGCGACGAAGGCGGTCGTCTCGTACCTGCCCGACCGCGGCACGCTGCCCGGCTGGATGAGCATCGAGCAGACGCTCGGCTACTACGGCGATTTCTTCGCGGACTTCCGCCGCGACCTTGCCGGGCAGATGCTCGCGAACCTCGGCCTTGACCCCGCGCAGCAGGTCAAGACGCTCTCGAAGGGTATGCGCGAGAAGGTGCAGCTCATTCTCACGATGAGCCGCGACGCGAAGCTGTACCTGCTCGACGAGCCGATCGGCGGCGTGGACCCCGCCACGCGCGACTATATCCTGCGCACGATCATCAGCAATTACAGCGAGGACGCGGCGGTCGTCATCTCCACGCACCTGATCGCGGACGTGGAGCCGGTGCTCGACGAGGTCGTGTTCCTGCGCGAGGGCAGGGTCATGCTCCACGAGAGCGTGGAGACCATTCGGGAGGAAAAGGGCAAGAGCGTTGACGAGCTCTTCCGGGAGGTATTCAGATGCTGAAGAAACTGATCAAACATGAGTTCCGCGCCACGGGGCGCATCACCTGGCCCGTGTTCCTCGGGCTGCTGGCGCTGACGGTGGTGATGCGCGTATCCCTGCATATGTTCTACAACGACGGCTCCAAACTGCTGGAGATCATCGCCTCGCTGCTGCTCATCACCTACATCGTCGCGCTTGCCGCGCTGGTGCTGGCGCCGCTGGTGCTCTCCGCCGTGCGCTGGCGCGACCACGTGCTCAGGGACGAGGGCTACCTCACGCTGACGCTGCCGGTGAGCGTGCACGAGCTGCTCGCCTCCAAGCTGATCGTCTCTGCCGTGTGGTACGCGGCGGCGTTCGCCGCGGGGCTGCTCTCGCTGTCCATCGCCACGGCGGGTCTGAACGACGCGGTTGAAAGCTACTGCATCGGCTTTTCCTTCCCCAGCATCTTCGAGCTTTTTGATTCGCTTTTCAAGGCGCTCAGGGACTACGATCTCGTCGGCGACGCGGTGCTGATCCTCTTTGAGCTGCTGGGGAACTTCATCTTCGCCGTCTCCGCGGCGGCGCTGGTGGTATACGCCGCGTATTCGATCGGCTACAGCTTCAACCGGCACAAGACGCTCTGGACGGTGCTGCTCGTCTTTGTCTTCTATCAGGTCGCGCAGTTCACCGCGATCAACATGATCAACCAGTTCTCCTGCTGGGACGCGGCGTACACGATGGAAGCCGAGAAAACGGTCGAGCTGTTCCTCCTGTGGGGCATGTTCGGCGAGCTGATCTTCTGCGCGGCGGGCTACGCCGCGACGTGGTACTTCACGACCAAGCGGCTGAACCTCGAATAAGGCGGAGGTGAGGAAAATGAAACGGTGCAGATGGCTGCTGCTCCCGCTGCTGCTTTTGGCGGCGGTGGCGCTGCGGCGGCGGTGCGGCGCTTCGATGCGCTGTCATTGACTTGCACGAAAAGCGGGGGTTGCGGTAGTTTTCGCTTCCCCCGCCCGTCTTTTTGCCGCGGAGGGCAATATTTCCTCGCAAGCCTTGAATTTACAGGGAAAACGCGCTATACTGGCGGCAGCGCCGCAGGGCGGCGCAATCCGTTTCGGAAAGGAATATGAGAATGGATATCAATTTCTCCGGACAAAATGAGAATGGTTTTCATTTTGACGGCGCCGCGCCGCGCAGGGAGCGCAAGCCCCGCAAGCCGGTCGGCACCAGGGGCGCGCGCGTGGCGATCAACTCAGCCGTCACGCTGCTCGCCGGCGCGGTCTTCTTCTACGTCGAGCTGCCCGCGGTCAACCTGCACGCCGAGGAGTTCTACGCCTTCGTGCTGCTGCTGTGCGCGGTCTACTGCGGCTGCGCGCTGCTGACCTCCGGCTTTCAGGGCACGGGGATGAAGGGCTACTTCTCGTTCGTCAAGAAGCAGTGCACCGTGCCGTTCTTCCTCGCGGCGGGGCTGCTGGCGGTGGCGCTCGCCGGCGCGGCGGCTTCGTGGGTCGTGCTGCGCGCGGACGACTATCAGGCGCTGCTGACGGTCGAGAGCGGCGACTTCGCCGCCGAGATCGAGGAGGTCTCCTACGACCGCATCCCGATGCTCGACCGCGACAGCGCCGAGAAGCTCGGCGACCGCAAGCTCGGCGAGCTTGCCGACATGGTATCGCAGTTCGAGGTGGCGGAAAACTACACGCAGATCAACTACCACGGCCGCCCCGTGCGCGTGACGCCGCTGCGGTACGGGGACGTCATCAAATGGTTCAACAACCGCTCCGAGGGGCTGCCCGCCTACCTCATCATCGACATGGTGACGCAGAACGTGGACGTTGTGCGGCTGGAGGAGGGCATGAAGTACACGACCGCCGAGCACTTCTCGCGCAACCTCTACCGGCACCTGCGCTTCCAGTACCCGACCTATATGTTCGAGGAGCCGGTCTTTGAGATCGACGAGGACGGCACGCCCTACTGGGTCTGCGCCAAGAAGGAGAAGACGATCGGGCTGTTCGGCGGGACGGACAACCGCGGCGCGGTGCTGGTGAACGCCGTCACGGGCGAGAGCGAATACTATGAGGACCCGCCCGCGTGGGTGGACCACGTCTACTCCGCGGACCTGATCATCGAGCAGTACGATTACTACGGAATGTACCACAACGGGTTCTGGAACTCCATCTTCGGGCAGCGCGACGTGACGGTGACGACCGAGGGCTACAACTACATCGCCGAGGGCGACGACGTGTACCTCTACACGGGCGTGACGAGCGTCGGCGGCGACGCGAGCAACATCGGCTTCCTGCTGTCCAACCAGCGCACGAAGGAGACGAAGTACTACCTCTGCGCCGGCGCGACGGAGTACAGCGCGATGGACAGCGCCGAGGGTCAGGTGCAGAACCTGCGCTACACGGCGACCTTCCCGCTGCTGCTGAACGTCGCCGAGCAGCCGACCTACTTCATGGCGCTCAAGGACGCGAGCGAGCTGGTGAAGATGTACGCGATGGTCAACGTCAACCAGTACCAGATCGTCGCCACCGGCGCGACGGTCGCGGACTGCGAGGTGAACTACCGCAAGATGCTGCGGCAGAACAGCCTCATCACCGACGAGCAGACCGACATCGCGCAGACGCAGGAGACGGAGCTGCGCTCCGTTGAGGGGACGATCGCGGAGCTGCGCAGCGCGGTCGTGGACGGCAACAGCGTCTACTTCCTGCGCTTTGCGGGCGAGGAGGACTTCTCCGTGCGCATGAGCGCGGCGGAGGTCGCGTATGCGCCGCTGCTGAACGTGGGCGACCGCGTGCGCGTGGAGTACCGCGACGGCTACGTCACGGAAAACTGGATCGAGGCGAGCGGCGTCGAGGTGCTGGACGGCGGGACGCAGAGCGCGCCGGTCATCGCGGACGAGGCGCAGCCGTCCGATGACGCGGGCGCGTAAGGCGCGGAGACGGGCAAAAAGGCGGTGGCGGGGGCCATCGCCTTTTGTCATGCGCGGCGGCGGCATGACAGGAAAAATTCAGATGGAACGCATGACGTGACGGAATAATTGCAGTATTTTTAATAACCTTTATCAAAAATTTGAAACTTCCCTGTCCGTATTTCTGCAAATTGCACAAAGGAAAAAAGGAAATTTCTTACACTGCGTCAATGCCATTTTTGGGCAAACCCCTTGTGGATTTTGCGCCGCGGTGCTAAAATTACAAGCAAGATGGCTAAACCATCACGCCCTGCCCGCAGGGTAATTTAAGAGGAGGCTACTGTATCATGAATGCTTACATTGAGAGAGTTCTTGCCGAGACCAAGGCCAAGAACGCGAATGAGCCCGAATTCCTGCAGACCGTTGAGGAAGTCCTTTCCTCTCTGGAGCCCGTTATCGACGCCCACCCCGAGTATGAGGCTGCCTGCCTGCTCGAGCGTATGATCGAGCCGGAGCGCACCGTGGAGTTCCGCGTTGTGTGGATGGACGACCAGCTCAAGTATCACGTCAACCGCGGCTACCGCGTGCAGTACAACGCGGCGCTCGGCCCCTTCAAGGGCGGTCTGCGTTTCGACCCCTCCGTCAACCTCTCCATCATCAAGTTCCTCGGCTTCGAGCAGGTTTATAAAGATGCTCTGACCTGCCTGCCCATCGGCGGCGCCAAGGGCGGCTCCGACTTCGATCCCCGCGGCAAGAGCGACGGCGAAGTCATGCGCTTCTGCCAGGCCTTCATGACCGAGATGTACCGCCACATCGGTCAGGATCTCGACTGCCCCGCCGGCGACCTCGGCTGCGGCGGCCGCGAAATGGGCTACCTGTACGGTCAGTATCGCCGTATCGTCGGCGGCGCTGAGTTCGGCGCCATCTCCGGCAAGGACATCAAGACCGGCGGCTCCATCCTCCGTCCCGAGGCGACCGGCTTCGGCGCTGTCTATTATCTGTGCGAGGTCCTCAAGCACGACGGTCTCGATATCGCCGGCAAGAAGATCGCCATGTCCGGCTACGGCAACGTGGGCTGGGGCATCATGAAGAAGGCCTCCGAGCTGGGCGCGAAGGTCGTTTACTTCGCCGGTCCCGACGGCTACATCCACGATCCGGACGGCGTTTCCGGCGAGAAGCTGAACTTCATCCTCGAGATGCGCGCCAAGGATCCGATGCACTGCAAGCCTTATGCCGACAAGTACGGCTGCGAGTTCGTCGCCGGTCAGAAGTGCTGGGGCGTCAAGGACGTTGATATCTATATGCCCGCCGCCACCCAGAACGACGTCAACATGGATTGGGCCAAGAAGATCGCCGAGTCCGGTGTCAAGTACTACATCGAAGTCGCCAACATGCCCACCACGAACGACGCTCTTGAGTTCCTGAAGGGTCAGAAGCACATGGTCGTCGCCCCGTCCAAGGCCGTCAACGCCTGCGGCGTCTCCGTCTCCGAGCTCGAAATGGCTCAGAACGCCGAGCGTCTGTACTGGTCCGCCGAGGAAGTCGACGCCAAGATGCATCAGATCATGACCAACATCTACAACGCCTCCGTCGAGGCTGCCGAGCGCTACGGTCTGGGCTACGACCTGGTCGCGGGCGCCAACATCGCCGGCTTCCAGAAGGTCGCCGACGCCATGATGTGCCAGGGCATTTTCTAATCGGCGCGTTTCCAATCAAAAAAAGCGGCACCCGCAAGGGTGCTGCTTTTTTTCTGCCTTCAGGTATTGTCGCGGCTGATGGGCCTGCGGATCAGCAGGGCGAGCAGCGCCCTGCCGTTGAACGGGCAGAGGGGGTAGAGGTAGTGCCTGCCGGCGACGGGCTTCGTCGCCGCCAGCAGCGCGGCGATGACGGCGCAGCCGAGCGCCAGCCCGAGCCAGTCCAGCGCGCCGATCAGCAGGAGCAGCAGCAATCGCAGCAGCTTGAAGGCGTAGCCCAGCTCGTAGCTCGGCTGGGCGAAGTTCGCGATGGCGACGAACGCCATATACGCCAGCACCTCCGGCACCAGCCAGTGCGCCTGCACCGCGAAGTCCCCCAGCACGAGCGCGCCGAGCATACTGAAGGAGTTGGAGAACACGGAGGGGGTGTTGAGCGAGGCGAGCTTGAGGAGGTCCACGATGAACTCCGCCAGCAGGAGCTGCACGAGCAGGGGCACGGAATAGTCGCTGTCGATGGCGAGGAACTCCAGCCCCGCCTGCGTGCGCGCGGGGTCCTTGACGAGCAGGAACCACACGGGCGTGATGAACATTGTAAGGAGGAACACGACAAGGCGCAGCAGGCGCAGGTAGGTGCCGATCAGGGGCGGGAAGTAGAAGTCGTTCGCCTCCTGCACGAAGTCGAAAAAGCGCGTGGGCAGGAGCATCGCGGCGGGCGAATTGTCCACGAGCACGACGATGTCGCCCTCCATGACGCAGGCGGCAGCGGCGTCGGGGCGCTCGGTGTAGCGCACCTTGGGGAAGGGGTTCCAGTACTGGCGCTTCCCCATCATCGCCTCGGCGATGCTCTCCTGGCTCATCGAGACGGAGCGCACGTCGATGGCGGCGAGCTTGCGGCGCAGCTCGTCGAGCAGGGCGCGGTCGACCTTATTTTCGAGGTAGCAGAGCACAACGTCGGCGCGGGAGCCGTCCGAGATCTTGTGCCCTTCGAGCGTGAGCTGCGGGTCGCGGATGCGGCGGCGCAGCAGCGCGGCGTTGGTCACGAGCGTTTCGATGAAGCCGTCGTGCGCGCCGCGCAGCACCTTGCCCGCCGATGGCTCCTCCACGCCGCGGGCGGGGAACTCCTTCGCGTCGATGAGGGCGCAGGCGTCGTAGCCCTCGACGAGCAGGAGCGTCTTTCCGAGAAAGACGCCTGTCGCCGCCTTGCGCACGTCGCGCTCCGCCTCCACCTCGCCGAAGGGGACGCAGCGGTCGATGAACTGCCGCATCGTCCGCGCGCCGCCGAGCGAGGGCAGCGAGAGCCAGAAGCCGAGCATCCGCGAGAGCACCGCGTCGTCGCCGTAGCCGTCGATCACCCAGAGCCGCGCGCGCCGTCCGGCGAGCGTCAGGTCGCGCGCGGTCATGTCGAAGCAGCGCTCCGCGCCGAGCAGCGCGTCCAGCGCGCGCACGTTTTCCCCGTAATCCGACGATAAAAGCTCCATAGCCGCCTCCCCGCGTGCAAGTATCCGGCGGTAGTATGCGCGCGGCGGCGGAAAAATATGTAAGAGCGGCGCGCGGCCGCTCTTACCCTTTGCGTTTTTGCTTTTTCGGGGGTCACACCTGCTTGTCGAAATAATAGAAGGTCCCGTCCTCGCCGCTTTTCCTCATGCAGGAGGAGAGCATCCGGTAGGACGCGGCGTTCTCCTTATAGCATTTGGCGGCGATGTGGCTGAGGTGGCGGTCGTACAGCCCCCAGTCCGCCAGCGCGCGGAACGCCTCCGCGCCGTAGCCGTGGCCGCCGTACTCCGGCGCGATGCGGCAGCCCTCCTCCGCGCCGCCCTTGCCGTCGAAGCGGTAGAGCAGCACCTCGCCGATGCATTTGCCGTCCAGCCGGACGGCGAAGTTGACGGCGCGCTTTTTGGCGAAGTCCTCGCGCGCGACGGCGAGGAAGTAGGTGTCCAAGTCCTCGCCCCGCCAGTCGGCGCGGTAATCGTAGCCCCACCATTGGTTGCGCGCGTCGTCAAGGCAGAGGGCGTTGTACGCCGCGCGGTCCGCGTCGGTCAGGGGGGAGAGCGTCAGGCGCTCGGTCGTGAGCGTCGGGATCGCGGTCAGGTCCTCCAGCTCGTTTTTCACGTCGAAGCAGTACTTCTCCGCCAGCTCGCAGGGGAGGTACTGGAGCTTGGAGGTGCGCAGCCCGCGGTCGCCCGCGTCGTCCTCGCGGTTGAGATAGCGCACGCCGTCCACGGCGAAGCAGCGGGCGAACGCCTGCACGGTGGCGGGG
This sequence comes from Alistipes onderdonkii, assembly GCA_963612845.1. Taxonomy (GTDB): domain Bacteria; phylum Bacillota; class Clostridia; order Oscillospirales; family Oscillospiraceae; genus Hominicoprocola. Next base: position 20,675 of record CAVDWO010000005.1, on the reverse strand, counting down.
TAGACGCCCTCGTAGCCGTAGAGCGCCTTCTCGATGTGGATATGCAGCGTCTCGCCGCAGCGCTCCGCCATGGCGAGGGAGATGAGCCTGCCGTCCAGCTCCATGCCGCCGGTGAAGAGCCACGGCTTGCCCGTCAGGCGCAGCATGGAGCGGGCGAGCGCCAGCTCGCGCTTCGCGCCGGACGAGGTCTTGGAGAAGACCTGCTGATAGTCCTGCCAGAAGCGCTCGATGAGGGGCAGATCGTCCCGCCCCAGCGGGCGGAAGCGCGCATCGGGATAGAGCCTGCGGAATTTGTTGACGTGGTTGCGCTGGCCGCTGTAATGCCTGCCGGGGAACTCGCGCAGGTCGTCCGCATTGTAGAGATAGTCGCGCCAGGAGCGCGGATTGTCCAGATGGAAGTGCGGGTAGCGCATGAGCAGCTTCGGCGCTTTTTCGCGCGGGACGACGGAAAGCTCAAGCGAGATGCCCTGCTCCACGCAGTAGTCCTCGATGGCGAGGAGGGCGGCGTCCTCGTCGCCGTCCGGTCCGGGGACGGGATAGTCGAAGCAGGGCTTGCCGTCGATCCGGTTCATCACGAGCAGGCAGCCCGCCGCCTCGGCGTACTGCGGGTGCAGGTGGGCGCGCCACATCAGTTTGACGAGCGCGGAGTATTCGCACAGGCGGTAGTCACAGTCCTGATAATAGCGGCGCAGGCGGGACAGGTCGCGCTGCGAGACGCTCTTGAAGGTCAGCATGGGGGTATAGTCTCCTTTTTTATATGGTGGCGGCGGCAGCTTGCCCGTTTTCCGCGCGGGATACAAGCGGCTGCGGCTCCAGCTCCGCGAGCACGCGCTGCGTGCAGGCGATGAAGTCCCGAAGGGCGGGCTCGTCCCGCTCGCCGCGGCGCAGGGCGATGCCCAGCTCGCGCGAGGCAGCCGGCTCCACCGGCACGGTCAGCACCCCGTCGGCGCGGCCGCGGAGCGTCAGCTCCGTCATCATGCTCACGCCCAGCCCGTGCCCGACCATGCTGATGACGGTCGGATCGTCGAGCAGGGTGGGCAGCACCCGCGGACGGACGAGCGCGCGGTCGAAGATGCGCATGATGTCCTTATCGAAGCCCTGCGAGGGCATGATGAAGTCGCGCCCGCCGAACTCGGCGAGCGGGAAGCTCGCGCGGCCGCCGAGGGGATAGTCCTTCGGCAGGACGGCGTACATCGGATCGTCCCAGAGGTGGAGCCACTCATAGTCGCCCACCTCCTCCTGCCGGCTGACCATGACGAGGTCCATCTTCCCCTGCGCGAGCAGCCCGTAGGGGCTGCCCACATGGTCCGCCATGCGGATATCGACGTTGACGTTGGGGCACTCCTCGCGGAAGCGCTGGATAATGCCCGGCAGCCAGTGCATGGCGATGCTGGCGTAGGCGCTGACGCGGATCAGCTCGCTGTGGTTCGCCTTGACCTGGGCGATCACGCCGTCCAGCCGGGCGTTCGCCTGAAGGAAGTCGCGAATGGCGGGGGCGACGCGCTCGCCCTCCTCCGTCAGCCTGACGCCGCCGCGCCCGCGGTCGAGCAGCCGGAAGCCGACCTCGCGCTCGAGCGAGTTCATCATATGCGTCAAGCCGGACTGGGTGTAGCCCATGACCTCCGCCGCTTTGGTGAAGCTGCCCAAATCCGCCGCCATGAGGAGGGCTTCGAGCTTCTTACTTTCCACAAAGCATTACCCTTTCATTAGGTTTTGTAATGGTTTGATTATAATACGTCGCTTTACTATTTGCAAGGGAGATTATATAATTTTTGAAATTTCATTGAAAATTTTCGATGGAAGACGGGGCGCAGCCCCCGTAAAAAACAGGAGAGAGAGAAGTAAACAATGGAACAGAAGAAAAGTGTCGGCTTTGCCAGCGGCATCGGCTTTATCCTTGCCGCGGCGGGCTCAGCGGTCGGGCTGGGCAACATCTGGGGCTTCCCCTACAAGACGTCGCAGAACGGCGGCGCGGCGTTCGTATTCATCTACATCGCCTGCGTCATCTTCATCGGCTTTGTAACGATGCTCAGCGAGATCTACCTCGGGCGGCGCGCGGCGGCGAATCCCGTCAGCGCGTATAAGAAGGTCAACAAGAACCTCGGCTGGTGCGGGCTGGTCGCCATCACGATCCCGACGTTCATCACCTGCTACTATGCCGTGCTCGGCGGCTGGACGACGAAGTTCGCCGTCAACTCCTTCAACGGCAACGCGGGGATCCTTGCCGACTTCTCCGTGAACACGGGGGAGGTCATTCTCTACACCGGTATTTTCATCGCCGCGTCCGCGCTCATCATCGCCTGCGGCGTGGAGGAGGGCATCGAGCGCATGAGCAAGGTGCTCATGCCGCTGCTGTTTTTGATCGTGGTGGGCGTGGCGGTCTACTCGCTGACGCTCGGCGAGGGCGTGAGCGAGGGGCTGGCGTTCTACCTCAAGCCGGACTTCTCCGTCGTCACCTTCAAGAGCGTGCTGACCGCGATGGGGCAGGCGTTCTTCTCCCTGTCGCTCGGCATGGGCATCATGATCACCTACGGCTCCTACACGGGGCGGGAGATCAACCTGGTCAAGTCCACGGCGATGATCTGCACCTTTGACACCTGCGTGGCGCTGCTGGCGGGGCTTGCCATCTTCCCCGCCGTGGCGCACTTCGACCCCAGCCTGCTTGAGAGCAGCAAGGGCGTGGCGCTGATCTTCATCATTCTGCCGCAGGTGTTCGACTCGATGGGCTTCGCGGGCAAGCTGGTGAGCTTCGCGTTCTTCGTGATGGTCGTCATCGCCGCGATCACCTCCGTTATCTCGCTGATCGAGGTCGCGACGCAGTTCGTGATCCAGAAGTTCAAGGCGAACCGCAAGGCCGCCGCCGCCGTGGTGACGGTCATCTGCTTCATCGTGTCCATTCCCATCGGCATTTCGCTCGGCCACGTCGCCATTTTAGAGGAGGACTCCCCCGCCCTGTTCGGCATGGACTGGCTGACCTTCTTCGACGAGATGACGAACACGGTGCTCATGCCCGTGTGCGCGCTGTTCTCCTGCATCACGGTCGGCTGGATCATCAAGCCCAGGCGCGCCATCGAGGAGATGGAGAGCGAAGGGACGAGGTTCCCGGGCTGGCTGAAGGGCTTTTACAGCGTGATGATCCGCTTCATCACGCCCGCGCTGATCGCCGTGGTGGAGATCGGCGGGCTGGTCACCGAGATCCAGAACGGCTACATCGCCGTGGTGGTGTGCGCCTACGTGCTGATCGCGCTCTGCGCGGCGGTGTACTTCGCGTTCTTCCGCGACAGCTACACCGGCACCAACGCCGACGAGAGGCTGGCGAAGCAGTAAGGCGGTATCGGAATAGCGGGAGGTCCGCGGCAGCGCTGCCGCGGGCTTCTTTTTTGCCTGTCCCGCGCATAGGATGGGGCTTGAGGTGATGAGATTGAAACGCTGCTATGCCCTGCCGCTGCTCCTGCTGGCGGCGCTGTGCGCCCTGCTTTTTGCGCGCGGCGGCTCCCCCGCCGCCGCCGCGAACGGCGGCGGGACGCGCTGCATCGCCCTGACCTTTGACGACGGGCCGTCCCCGCAGACGACCGCCGCGCTGCTCGACGGGCTGCGCGAGCGCGGCGCGCACGCGACCTTCTTCCTCATCGGCGAGCAGATCGCGGGCAACGAGGCGCTCGTGCGGCGCATGAGGGACGAGGGGCATCAGGTGGGCAACCACAGCTTCTCGCACGTCCGGCTGGACGCGGCGGACGATGCCGCGCTGCGGGAGATCGCGCGGACCGACGGGGCGCTGCGCGCCGTGCTGGGCGAGGGGACGTACTGGCTGCGCCCGCCGTGGGGCTTTTCCAGCGGCGCGCTGAAGGAGCGCGCCGGCGTGCCGATGGTGTTCTGGTCGCTCGACACGATGGACTGGAGCGTGCGCAGCTGTGAGCTGGTGGCGCACTGCATCACGGAGAACGCGGCGGACGGGGAGATCGTGCTGCTGCACGACCCCTATGAGAGCAGCGTGGAGGCGGCGCTGCGCGCCATCGACACGCTCAGCGCGCAGGGCTATGAGTTCGTCACGCTTGAGGAGCTTTTCGCGCGGCGCGGCGTGACGCCCGAGGCGGGGCGCTTCTATCTGCGCGCGGGCGAGGAGGTATCGTGGTGAGGGCGCCCGCGCGGGTCGTGATTGACTTTTCGGGCGGAATATGGTGTAATAGACTATCTTTATTTGATTTCACTTCAGGAGGTCAGCTATGTCCATCGACAGGAAGTATTTTGAGGAGATGGAGGCGAAGATCCCGCACGGCAGGGTGCGCACGCGCTTTGCCCCCTCCCCCACGGGCTATATGCACGTGGGCAACCTGCGCACCGCGCTCTACACCTATCTGATCGCGCGGCACGCGGGCGGGACGTTTATCCTGCGCATCGAGGACACCGACCAGGGGCGGCTCGTCGAGGGCGCGACGGACGTGATCTACCGCACGATGGAGGAGTGCGGGCTGTCGCACGACGAGGGTCCCGACGTCGGCGGTCCCGTCGCGCCGTATATCCAGAGCGAGCGGCGCGACACCTACGGCAGGTACGCCGAGCTGCTCGTTGAGCGCGGACACGCCTACTACTGCTTCTGCGAGAAGGCGGAGAGCGAGGAGGACAGCGGCGAGTTTGACCGCGCGGACGATCCCTGCCGCGAGCTGCCGCCGGAGGAAGCCAGGGCGCGCATCGCCGCGGGCGAGCCGTACGTTATCCGCCAGCGCATCCCGAAGGAGGGGAGCACGACGTTCCGCGACGCGAGCTTCGGCGACATCACGGTGGAGAACAGGACGCTCGACGACCAGGTGCTCCTGAAGCGCGACGGGCTGCCGACCTACAACTTCGCCAACGTCATCGACGACCATCTCATGGGCATCACGCACGTCGTGCGCGGCAGCGAGTACCTTTCCTCCGCGCCGAAGTACAACCTGCTCTACGAGGGCTTCGGCTGGGAGGTGCCGACCTACGTGCACTGCTCCCCCGTCATGCGCGACGCGCAGCACAAGATGTCGAAGCGCAACGGCGACCCGAGCTACGAGGATCTCAAGGCGCAGGGCTATCTGACGAGCGCCATTCTCAACTACGTGGCGCTGCTGGGCTGGTCGCCGCGCGGCGAGCAGAGCGAGCAGGAGTTCTTCACGCTCGACGAGCTGGTGAAGGCGTTCGACATCGGCGGCATCTCCAAGTCCCCCGCCATTTTCGACATTGAAAAGCTGACGTACTTCAACGCGAACTATCTGCGCGCGCTGACGCCGGAGGAATTCTGCAAGGCCGCCGAGCCGTATATCCGGCAGGCGGTGAAAAACGAGGCGTATTCCGTTCCCGAGATCGCGGCGCTCTTGCAGGCGCGCTGCGAAAAGCTGACGGACATTCCCGAGAAGGTGGACTTTTTCGACGCGCTGCCCGACTACGACGCGGCGTTCTACACGAACAAGAAGTCCAAGACCGACCGCGCGGTCGCGCGCGATATGCTGGAGAAGGTGCTGCCGAAGCTCGAAAGCCTTCCCGAGTGGACGGGTGAAGCCCTCCACGATATGCTCGTCTCGTTCGCCGAAGAACTCGGCGTGAAGAACGCGACGCTGATGTGGCCGCTGCGCATCGCCGTGGCGGGCAAGCTCGTCACGCCCGGCGGCGCGGTGGAGCTCTGCCACATTCTGGGGCGCGAGGAGACGGTCGCGCGCGTCAGGGCGGGCATCGCCAAGCTCGCATGATCGACCGCTTCTGCCCCACGCTGGGACAAGGCGTGCTTTGGCGCGAGGTGCGCAGCACCGCCGCCGCGTTCGGCGTGCTGGCGCTGGTTGGATTTTTCGGCGCGACGCTCCTTCCGGACATCGCGGCGCAGGTGCTTGCGCGCTTTACCGCGCAGCTCGGAGAGCTGGGGCCGGCGGACGGCGCGGCGCGGCGCGAGGTGGCGGCGGCGCTGTTTTTCAACAACGCTTCGGCGGCGGCGCTCTCGATGCTCTACGGGCTGGTCCCGTTCCTGCCGCTCAGCGCGCTCGCGCTCGGCACGAACGCGCTGCTGCTGGGCGTGCTCGCGGCGCTGTACCGGCAGGCGGGACTGGGGCTGGGACTGTATCTGCTCGGCGTGCTGCCGCACGGGATCTTCGAGCTGCCGGCGCTGATCCTCTCCTGCGCGATGGGGCTGCTGCTCTGCCGCACGGGGACGGAGCGGCTGCGCCGCCGCGAGGACGCCGCGCCGTTCCTCCCGCGGGTGATGGACTGCCTGCGCGCGTTCGCGCTGCTCGCCGTGCCGCTGCTGATCGCCGCCGCGCTCGTGGAGGCGTACGTCACGCCCGCGCTGCTCGCGCGCGCGATGTAGTTGACTTTCCGGCGGGACGCCGATATAATGAGCCTGCAAGGGCTGAGAGGAAAAGCACCGCCGCGCGGGGCTTTTCTTTTTCCGGCATTTTTCACGAGAGAGACCGAGAGGAGAGGACTTCCATGGCGCAGCCGACCGCTATCGAAAAACACGGCGGCACCGTCCGCAATATGACCGAGGGGAACCCCGTTTCGCTGATCCTGCGCTTCGCGCTGCCGATCTTCGTCAGCCAGGTGTTCCAGCAGCTTTACAGCACGGCGGACGCCTTTATCGTTGGGCAGTACCTCGGCACGGACGCCTTCGCCGCCGTCAGCTCGTCCGGCACGCTCATCATGCTGCTGACGAGTCTGTTCATCGGCACGTCGATGGGCGCGGGCGTCGCCATCTCGAAATATTTCGGCGCGGGAGACTACGAGAACGTGTCGCGCGCCATCCACACGAACCTTGCCTTCGGGCTGATCGCGGGCGTGCTGCTGACGCTCGCGGGCGTACTGCTGACGCCGACCTTCCTCGTCTGGATGAACACCGACGCGCAGGTCATGCCGCAGGCGGTGGAGTATTTCCGCTACTACTTCCTCGGCGTGCTGGCGACGGTGCTCTACAATATGTGCTGCGGGGCGCTCAACGCGCTGGGCGACAGCCGGAGGCCGCTGCACTACCTGATCGTTTCGTCGCTGGTCAACGTGGCGCTCGACCTGCTGTTCATCGGCGCGTTCCGCTGGGGCGTGTGGTCCGCGGCGGCGGCGACCGTGCTCTCGCAGGCGGTGAGCTGCGCGCTGTGCCTGCGGCACCTGCTGCGCAAGGGCGAGGTCTACACCGTCACGCCGCGCAATATCCGGCTCCACGGCGATATGCTGCGCGAGATCGTGCGCTACGGGCTGCCGTCCGGCATACAGAACTGCGTGATCGGGCTGGCGAACGTCATCGTGCAGTCGCAGATCAACTCCTTCGGTATGCTCGCCATGGCCGCCTACGGCGCGCACTGCAAGGTCGAGGGCTTCGCGTTCCTGCCCATCACGAGCTTCACGATGGCGTGCACGACGTTCGTGGGGCAGAACTTAGGGGCGAAGCAGTACGAGCGCGCCAAGCGCGGCGCGCGCTTCTGCATCGCCGTCGCCGTGGTCATGGCGGAGCTGATCGGGCTCGGCTACTATCTCTTTGCGCCGGAGCTGATCGGTATGTTCGACAAGACGCCCGGCGTCGTCGCCCTCGGCGTGCAGCAGGCGCGCACGGTGGCGCTGTTCTACTGCCTGCTGGCGTTCTCGCACTCGATCGCGGCGGTGTGCCGCGGCGCGGGACGCGCGGTGGTGCCGATGATGATCATGCTCTCGGTGTGGTGCGTGCTCCGCATCATCTACATCATGCTGGTCGTCCGCTTCCTCGGGGAGATCGGCTACATTTACTGGGCGTATCCGCTCACGTGGGCGATCAGCTCGACCATCTACCTCATCTACTATCTGAGATCCGACTGGGTCCACGGCTTTGAAAGGCATAAGAAATGAACGAGCTTTCGGTACGTCTGCGCGTCGCCGCGCCGGACGACGCCCCCGCGCTGCGGGACATCTACGCGCCATACGTTGAGAAAACGGCGGTATCGTTTGAATACGAGGTCCCGACGGCCGGGGAGTTCCGCCGGCGCATGGAGGAGACGCTCGCGCGCTATCCCTATCTCGCCGCCGAGGGGGCGGACGGCGCGCTGCTCGGCTACGCCTGCACGCATACGTTCATCGCGCGCGAGGCCTACGACCACAGCGCGGAGACGACGATCTATCTCGCGCCCGGCGCGCGGGGGCGCGGGCTCGGCAGGCGGCTCTACGGCGCGCTTGAGGAGCTGTCCCGCGCGCAGGGGATCGCCAACCTCTATGCCTGCATCGGCGAGCCGCAGGGGGAGGACGACGAGTATCTCACGCACGGCAGCACGCGCTTCCACGAGCGCATGGGCTTCCGCCGCGTGGGGGTATTCGAGCGCTGCGGGTACAAGTTCGGGCGCTGGTACAACATGGTCTGGGCGGAGAAGCTGATCGCGCCGCACGGCGCGGCGTGCGCGCCCTTTGTTCCCTTCCCCGCGCTGGACGCGGCGGCGGTGGAGCGGGCGCTGCGCTGAGACGGGAAAAAGCACGGGCTTTTCGCCCGTGCTTTTCTGCGGTCATTTTGGGTCATTTGAGCGTGAAGGTGAACTCCAGCCGCCCGTCCTCCGTATAGCGGGCGGAGGCGGTGCCGTGGTGCGCTTCGGCGGTGGAGCGGGCGATGGAAAGTCCGACGCCGAAGCCGCCCGTCGCGCTCGTGCGCGACCGGTCGGGGCGGTAAAAGCGGTCGAAGAGCTTGTCCGTCTCCTCCCCGCTGAGCGGGGCGCAGGGGTTGCTGCTGCGCAGCACGACGGTGCGGCGCTCGCGGCGCAGGCTCAGCGCGATGGCGCCGCCCGCCGCGGCGTATTTGACCGCGTTGTCCATCAGAATGGAGACGAGACGGCAGAGCGCCGCCCGGTCGCCGTGGTAGGTGATATGCGGCGCAACGTCGAGCGCGAGGCCGTGTCCCGCGGCGGCGGCGCTGTCGCGGAAGGACTCCGCCGTTTCCGTGACGGCGGCGCTGAGGTCAAAGTCGCTCAGCGTAAGCGGCGGCTCCTCCTCGTCCATGCGGGAGAGGGTGACGAGCGAGTTGACAAGGCTGCCGAGCTTCTCCGTCTGCGCGAGCGCCTTGTCGATCCACTTCTGCTGCCCGACCTCCATCTCCAGCACCTTGAGGCTGGTGTTGATGACCGTCAGCGGGGTCTTGAGCTCGTGGCCGGCGTCGGTGATGAACTGCTTCTGCTGCTCCGCGCTGCGGACGACGGGGTCGATCGCGCGGCGGGAGAGCGCCACGATGAGCAGGTACACGAGCGCGATGCACGCGCCGTCCGCCGCGAGCGACCAGAGCGCAAGGCTCTTTGCCGAGCGGAGCTGCTGGAAGCAGTCGAGAAAGACTGCCATCTGCCGCCCTTCCCCGTCGGAGACGACGTAGTATTTATAATGTCCGTAATAGCCGAAGCCCTCCCCGCCGCGCAGGGCGACGGACAGGTACTCGTCCACATCGTCCTCCGTGACGGCGGCGATATTGTCGAGATCCGCGCGCACCAGCGCGCCGCCGTCCGTATAGCGCAGGACGAAAAAGCGCGTGGAGAAGGGCGTTTCCTGCGTGAAGGGACCGTCCTTCCCGTCCCACGGCTGCTCCGGCGGCGAGGGGCGCTCGCCGTCCGTGCTTTCGGGTGCGGCGGTATCGTCCGGTATGGAGGCGTCGTCCGGCGCGGCGGGGGCGGAGCGGACGGGGATCGTGCCCGCGTTCTCGCAGATCAGCTCCAGCGTGCGCGTGAGGTCCGAGTCGGTGGAGATGAAGTACGCCGCGTTGACCACGAGGGTCAGCAGCAGCAGGACGAGCGCCACGGAGAGCGCGGCGATGCGGATAAAGCGTCTTCGCAGCCGTTTGATCATGCCCCGTCCTCCAGCAGATAGCCCATGCCGCGCACGGCGCGGACCGTTACAGCGGAGCCGATGGCGCGCAGCTTCTTGCGCAGGTTGGAGATATGCACCCAGACGACGCTGATCTCCGCCTCGCTCTCCCAGCCCCAGACCTGCTCCATGATGCGCTCGGCGGAAAAGAGCATCCGCGGGGAGCGCATCAGCAGCTCCATCACCTGAAATTCGCGCCCGCTCAGGCGCACGGTCTCGCGCCCGCAGGAGAGGGTACCCGCCGCGCAGTCGAGCGCGAGGTCGCCGAAGGTCAGCACCGTGGGCTTATAGTCCCCCGCGCGGCGCAGCAGCGCGCGCACGCGGGAGAGCAGCTCGTCGGGCGCGAAGGGCTTGGGCAGATAATCGTCCGCCCCCGCGTCGAAGCCCTCGACGCGGTCGTCCTTCTCCGCCTTGGCGGTGAGCATCATCACGGGCGCGGAGAAGCCGTCGAGCCGCAGGCGGCGCAGCACCTCGATGCCGTTCAGCTTCGGCATCATCACGTCGAGGATCACCGCGTCGTAGCCGCCGGCGATGGCATAGTCGTAGGCGTCCTGCCCGTTGTAGACGGCGTCCACGGTGAACTGGTTCTTTTCAAAAAATGCGGTGAGCGCTTCGGCAAGGTCGCGCTCGTCCTCCGCGATCAGAAGTTTCATTTCGATCACCCGCTTCTGTTATACCGCAGCTTTGCCGAAATAGCAAGGAAAAGCTCACAGGGCTTCCTTTTCCGGCACCTTGCCGCAGACGATGCCGAGGTTGCCGTTGCGGCAGCGCAGCTCGTCAAGGAACGCCTTGGGCGCCTGCGCGTCCTTGAGGCGGACGCGGTAGCGCAGCTCGTAGAGCGTGCCCATGCCGCTGGTCTTTACGCGCTCAAGTTCAAAGGCGGTCGTATAGCGGGCGAAGATATCGTCGAAGAGCCCGTCGTAGTCCAGCTCCTCGGGAATGGTGATGCGGAGCTCGCGCTCCTGCCCGTCTGCGCCGCCGAAATCCAGCGCGCGCAGAGCGAGCATAAAGAGCGCTATGAGGAAGAAAAAGAGGAAAGCAAGGATAAGGTAGCCCATACCGGTGGCGAGCCCCAGCGCCATGGCGAGGAAGATCGCGCTGATCTCCCGCGCGCTGCCGGGCGCGGAGCGGAAGCGGACAAGGCTGAACGCGCCGGCGACCGCGATGCCCGCGCCGATGCTGCCGTTGACGAGCATGATGACGAGCTGCACCACTGCCGGAAGCACGGCGAGCGTGAGCGCGAAGCTCTGGGTGGTATGGCTCTCGCGGCGCACGAGCAGCGCCGTCAGCAGTCCCAGCACGAGCGACGCGCCCGTGCAGAGCAGGAAGCTCTGAAGGGTGAGAGATGAGGTAAGGATAGAATCAAGCACTGTAACGCGCCTCCTTTTCAAGCTCGGTATATCCGCGTCCCGCCATGATATGGTCGCGGTAGCAGACGCCGTATTTGGAGAACGAAACGGGGTACGCCCCCACGTCGCTGAGCAGCCCGCAGAGCCACAGCGGGGCGGCGCCGGGGATCTTGAGCTCCATCAGGATCCGGTCCGGCGGCAGGAGCGGCGCGCCGCCGCTGCCCGCGCGCAGGTCGAGCGCGTCCGTCCGCCAGCGCAGGTTCGTGTCGAAGGTCATGCGCAGCGCGCTCTGCTCCGTGCCGGCGAAAGCCGTGCGGTCGTAGCCGATGAACACGCGCGGCTGCGTGCGGTGGAAGCGCTGGAACCACTCGATCTCGCGGCTGATCTGCCCGCCCGGGGAGAGCGCGAGGTCGCCGTCGAGGTAGCGCGGGACCAGTCCCGCCGCGAGCTGCACGCGCCGCTTGTAAACGACGCCGCCCGCCTTCTTCTTGAGCTCCACGAAGACGCGGTCCTGACTCTCGGGCGTGCCGTAGCTGCGCACGCGCAGCTTTTCCTTATAGTAGGGCTTGTCGAGCGAGGCGCGGATAAGGGAAAAGTCCTCGGTATCGTAATAGACGTTGCAGATGCTGTAACGCCCGTAGGCGTCCTCCGTCATATACCCGCGCACGCCGCGCAGGAGCGCCTCGTGCTGCCGGGGGGTGAGCAGATATTTCTTTTCGTATCTGCGGAAGGAAGTCTGTACTTCGCCTGCCATTGGGGGTGCCTCCTTTTTCTGAGCTGCGCCCAGCATACCCCGCGAGCCTAAAGGATAGCTAAAGGCGCGGGGGGAATTTTCTTTAGTCTGCCTTTAGGTCGGTGCGCTACCATGGCGGCAGCAACGAGGAAGGGACGGTGTTTCCGATGAAACACATCATTAGAAAACGCATTTTCATTTTTCTGCTCTGCGCGGCGCTGACGCTCTCGCTCACCGCCTGCGGCGCGGGCGGCACCGGCAGCACGGACAGTACCGCGGTCATCGCGGAGGACGAGAGCTATGACGCGGAGAACGCCGTGTCGCTGGTCTTTTCGGACGGCGGCGTGAGCGGCGGAGGCAGCGGCGCGGAGATCGACGGCACGGCGGTCACGATCGACGCGGCGGGGACGTATGTACTCTCCGGGAGCTGCGCCGACGGCTCGGTCAAGGTCAAGAAGGGCACGACGGGCGTGACGCTGGTGCTCAACGGGCTGTCGCTCACGAGCGCGGACACCGCGCCTATTCTATGCGGCAAATCGACGGAGGTGACGATCCTCGTCCTCTCCGGCACGGTGAACGCTCTGTCGGACAGCTCTGAGAACAACGACGAGAGCTATCCCGACAACGCGAACGCGGAGAACGCGGTCATCAAGTGCAAGGACGGCTCCGCCGTCACGCTCTGCGGCGGCGGCACGCTGAACATCACTGCGCTCGGCAAGAACGGCATCAAGTCCGGCGCGACGACCGAGACGGAGGGCGAGGCGAGCCTGACGATACGCAGCCTGACGCTGGACATCACCGCCGCGGTCAACGACGCGATCAACGCCGAGCAGCTGCTGAACATCGAGAGCGGGACGCTGACGATCTCGGCGGCGGACGACGCGATCCACTGCGACTACGTGCTGAACGTGGGCGCGGACGGCACGGACGGTCCCGCCATCACCGTCACCGGCTGCTACGAGGGGCTGGAGGCGGCGGAGCTGAACATTTTTTCCGGCGATATTTCCGTCACCTCGACCGACGACTGCCTGAACGCCGCGGACAGCGAGCTTGCGGACTATGACTTCGCCATCAACATTTCCGGCGGCACGATCAGCGCCTATTCCTCCGCCGGAGACGGCTTCGACTCCAACGGGGAGCTGAACATCAGCGGCGGCACGGTGGTCGTGTGGACCGCCAACAGCGCGGACAACCAGCCGCTCGACGCGGACGGGAGCGTGAACATCACCGGCGGCACGGTGCTCGCGGCGGGCGCCAGCAGCGGCATGGGCATGACGCTCAGCGCGGCGCAGCCCTATGTGGTCTTCGGCGGCGGCATGGGCATGGGCGGCGGCATGGGCGGTGAAGCGCCCGCCGACATGGGCGAACGCCCCGAGCTGCCGAGCGGTGAAGCGGGCGCGGACATGGGCGAACGTCCCGAGCTGCCGGGCGGTGAAGCGGGCGCCGACATGGGCGAGCGCCCCGAGCTGCCGAGCGGCGAAGCGGGCGCGGGCATGGGCGGCAGCGGCGTTTCCATCGCCGCGGGCAGCACCGTGACGCTCCAGGACGCGGACGGCAACGTGCTTTACAGCGGCGAGGCGCCGTGCGCGGCGGGCTACGTGTTCTTCTCCTCCGCCGGTCTGACGGACGGCGCGAGCTATTCCCTGCTCAGCGGCGGCGAGAGCCTTGCAGAATCCACCGCCTCGACCGCGGCGCTGAGCGAGGGCTTCGGCGGCGGAGGGCGCGGCGGGCGCGCAGAATAAAACGATCGGGAGGGCCGCATTGGCGGTCCTCCCGATTTTTGGGTGGAACGGGTGATAACGTTCTCTTACTTCCCGAAGCCGTCGAGGATCTCGCCGGCCGGCAAAAGCTCCCAGGTGCTGTCCGTGATCTTCACGCTCAGGCTGTCGTCATCTTCACGGCAGATCTCGCCGGTCATCTCGTTGTCGGCGGGGTCCGTCACCGTAAAGGTCATCTTGTGGTCCGCGAAGGTGCCGACGCCGTTTTCAAGGCTGCACAGGCGGGTGATGCTGAGAGCCACGGCAAAGGTGCCGTCCTCATTCTCGGCGATGGTCAGGACGCTGTCGTCGGAGCTTCTCTTGTGCTCGCCGAGGAAGAAGTCGTTCAGCTCGCTCTCACGGTCCGCGTCGGCATCGCCCTGCTCGTCCGTATCCGTCTGCGGGCCGGCGGGCTGCTGCGTCTGCTCATTATCGGCCGGATCGTCCTGCCCGGTCTTGGAACCGCAGCCGGCGAGCAGCGCCGCGCTGAGCACCGTCAGCGCCAGCAGCAAAATAAGTCTCTTTTTCATGGTAATAACCTCTTTTCTGCAAGTCCGATCTCTCTCGAACTGCGTGGCGGAGTATAGCACGCTTCGCCGCGCGCGGCAAGAGAGCGGGCTTTTCTTTTACACAAATTTGTTGCCTTGCAGGGAAAAGTATGGTATGATGGGTTTGACAGCGGTGAGAGAAATGGGCAAATCGTCAATTGTGGAGGTGGCAAAAATGATGCCAGCTATTGGGATAATGACGATTGTGTTTGCAGCACTTACAATTTATTTGTGCCACGATGAGTATAAAAATGGGCAAATGAGTTCAAAAAATTTTAAGATAGTTGCGTTCTGTGAAGGACTTGCAATTTTAGGAATGTTATTTTTGATTATCAGTTGATAGTCAATTTCCGGTTTGAAAGAAATGAGGGAGTGCAAACAATGAAAAAAATGGTGGCGCTTATGCTATTGTCGCTTGCTTGTGCGGTTCTGCTTTCGGGGTGCGGCACTTCTCCCACAGACAATGAAGAACAGGCCTTAAAGGTATATTCATTTAGCGGAGAAAATGAATATGTTTCTGTGTCGAATGGTGTAATTATTTTAGATGGAAAAGATGAAATCTGCTATGGTGGCGATTTGAAAGTGATGTCAGACGGTTTTGCTGATATTGCCGCATACTCAACTACCATTTATACCAACGGAAGTGAAAAAGAAATTTTGCTTTCTAATGCTGTCCATGACCAAACAGGCGGGACAATAGATATTTCTGGTAATATTGGGAAGATTTCTGGTGACTTCCTCAGAGATGGCAGCACTGATAAATTGGCTGATAATTTGTGGCTTGAATTAAAAACAACCAATTTGAATGGAGAAGAAAACACTTATCATTTACAATTAAAGACAACCGAAATTACAAAGGGAGCCGACAACTGATTTCCAGCTTGCCAAAACAACATAGTCATTGTCCTGCCCGCGAAGTAAGCACAGCGAAAAACAATAGAAAAGCCCCCGTCCACTTCCTCTGAAATGGACGGGGGCGCTTTTTTCGCTGCCAGATTTTCTTATCTTAACAGTGTTGATGCGGGCCGCCGGG
>CAVDWO010000005.1:0-5444 GCA_963612845.1 Alistipes onderdonkii | reverse complement strand
GCCGGGAGTTTTCCTCTTGATTTGCAAGGCTTCCTGTTTTACAATACAGAGCGATCCACACGCGTTCGGATAAGAGGTTATTATGAAGCTGTTTCAGGATATGAAAACAAAACAGACATTTCGCCGTATTCTCTCCTTGCTGTTGGCGATGTCCTCTCTCATGTTTTTGATCGCTTTTTTGTCTATCCATGCGTTTGTCGCCAAGAGCTATGAGCGGCAGGCGAAAGATTCCGCGCGGCAGATGCTCGTCACGGCGGGCGAATATGTCGATATGGCGCTTCTGGATCTGGGGCGCGCGATGCAGCAGCAGCTCTGGGATACCGACATCACCGGAGCGATCCTGCTCCCCGACGAGGTATTTTATGGGCGCAAGGCGGAGATCGTGAAGGCGCTGTCCACCTTTGAGCAGGATCATCCGCTGGCAAAGGACGCCAATCTGCTCACCTACGGCAGCCAAATGCTGTACAGCTCCGCGGGCGAGATATCGCCCATAAAGGATATGCCTCAGCGCTCATTCCTGCCTCAGTTCAACTCGGATGTCGCAGCGCGTACCATCAGCGACGGCAGCTTTTCCACTACAGTGCTCACCGTAGGAGGGAGGATCGCGCTGCTTCAGGACTTTCCCACCCCGGAAACAAATGGCGCGCTTCTGGTGGAGGTGGAGCGGAGCTATCTGTTCCGCTTTTTGGAACAGTCTCTGAGCGAGACGGGCGACCCCTATGTCGAGGTGCACGCTCCGTCCGGCACACTGATCTGCTCCATCGGCGGGCAGGAGAATACCTACCGGCAGAGCGAGAGCTATACCTGTCAGGCGGGCTGGGAGTTCTGCCTGTGGCAGGACACGGCTCAGGCCGGTACGCGGACGCTGCAGCTGGTCGGCATCTGGGCGC
Organism: Alistipes onderdonkii; assembly: GCA_963612845.1. GTDB lineage: Bacteria > Bacillota > Clostridia > Oscillospirales > Oscillospiraceae > Hominicoprocola. The sequence continues at coordinate 4,554 of CAVDWO010000005.1, read as the reverse complement.
TCTTGTTCTGCGCCGTCGGCGTGGCGGTTTCCATTGTGATCACGTGGAAGATCTACCAGCCGATCCATACGCTGCGCGCGGCGGTGGGCGGCCAGGAGACCGGAGCGGGGGAAAACGAGCTGGATATCGTTCGTCATGCCTACGAGACTACCGTGCAGCAGAAAACGTCGCTTTCCCTTCAGGTCGCGGAGATGGCGCCCATCGTTCGGGATCGTCTGTACAAAAATCTGCTCAAGGGGGAAACTGTATCGGACGACTATCTGCTCGACCGTCTTGCCTACCTCAACAGCCCTTTTCCGCTTAACGGAATGTTCTCCGTTATGGTCGGCGCCCTGCGGGAGAGCTACGGCGGGAGTCCAGACGAGCTGATGGGACGGCTGTACCAGTATCTCCGCCGTGCTTCGGAGGAGCAGACCGGCGAGGAATACGAGTTCTATCACTGGGAATGTGTGCTGATGGACGATTATTCCATTGTTATCCTTGTTTCGCTGGCGCTCCATGCGCTTCCCACTCAGCTCAAAAGCGCCGAGCTTTTCCTGATCCGCAGGATACAGGCGTTTCTTCGGCAGAACAACGCCGCTGATGCGGTGGTGCTTGGGCGCGGCAAGCTGTGCCATGGGCTGGTCAATCTGCACTACTCCTATAGGGAAGCTCTGGAGGAGGTCGGCTACCGGCAATATCACGGCGACGGCATGGAGGAGCCTGCCCACTTCTTCGAAGGCGATTGCCGGCAGATGATAGAGCAGGCAACAAACGGCAGCGTGGGCGATGCCGCGCGCTCGCTGGAGCTTCTTATCCAGTATATACGCGGGCAGCAGCATACGCCTGCACAGGCCCGAAAGGAATATGACCGTATCATAGACTGTCTGGTGGACGCATTGCTCGGACTCCGCGTACCGAAGGAGGTCCTCGATGTGTTCGAGCCGTACTACCAGCAGGCGGATACCGCCGATGAGGAGACGCTTGAAAAGCTGCTCCTGTCTGTTGGCGGGCAGGCGCTGGATATTCTGGGGCGCTACGGGCAAAAGAGCCGCAACCGCTATGTGGCACAGGCGAAGAAGTACATTCAGGAACGGTGTGTGGACAGTCATCTGTCTCTGGACAGGGTAGCCGAAAGCGTGGGGATCACTCCGGCTTACCTCAGCCGGCTGTTCTATGAGCTGAGCGATGTGAATTTTGTCAACTACGTCAACAGCTGCCGCGTGGAGCGCGCGAAGCTCCTGCTGTGTCAGAGCAAGATACCGATACAGGAGATCGGATTCCGCTGCGGGTTTAATTCCCTTCAGAATTTCAGCCGCGCCTTCAAGCGGCAGACCGGCATCACGCCGGGAGCCTATCGCAAGCAGGCGGCGGGGCCCAGCAGTGTGTGCCGTGCCGATCCCGCGGACGCGGACGGTTCGGGCGTGGAGGACTTGATATGAAAAGAATTTCAGCATTGGTATTGCTTCTTACTGTGATACTTGCCGGCTGCGCCGCATCGGAGCAGGACGGGCAGCCCTCGCAGGAAACCGCCCCGCAGGGGGAGACTCAGCCGGCGCCCTACCGCTTTGCGATCGGCTACTCCGGAACAGGGTATGACAAAGCCTTTGAAAAATGGCACGATCTGGTGTATGAAGACACGGACGGGAATGTAGAGCTGCTGCTCTATGGTGAAAACGTCCTAGGCGAGGGAAAGGACATGATCAAGGCCGTACAGCGGGGTACCTTGTCCATCATGGCGTCCAGCACCTCCGTCTGCACCGAGGTCGTTCCTGAAGCGGCTATTCTGGATATCCCGTTCTGTTTTTCAGAATATTGCAGACCCTACCAGGTGTATGACGGGGTGTTCTTTGACGCGCTGAACCAATATTACAACGACAACTCCCTTGAGCTTCTCTTCCTGCGGACGGGGGAACCGTGGCTCCTTTCGACAAAAGAGCCCGCAAAGACGCTCACGGAGCTGCAGGGGATGCGGATCCGGACGATCGGCGGCACGTACCACAATAAGCTCTATAACGCCCTTGGGATACAGTGTGTGGAAAACATCGGGCTGAGCAGTCTGTCCTACCTTCTGGACGAGAACGCCGTGGACGGCATAGAGACGACGCTTGCGATCCTCCGCACACAGGGACTGCTCGAAATGCAGCCCTATGCCCTGCGCGGTCCGCTGTTCGTGATGAGCAGCGCCATTGTAATGAATTACGACGCTTTTCACAGTCTGCCCGAGGATTATCAGGCCAGCATAAAGCAGCGGCTCGGCGAGGTCCTTGGCGATCAGCAGTCCTCGATCCTTTCCCAATCGGAGGAAGGTATCACGATCTACGACCTGAGCGCCGACGAAACGGAGTGTCTGCGGGAGAAGTCGCAGCCACTCCTCGACGAGATCCTGTCAACTGCCGGGCAGGATCTGGCTGAGGCACTTGTTCAGGAAAACGCGCAGCACGCCGCAGAGGAAAGCAGCGGCTGAGCTGACATGGAAGCCTCCGGCGCTGCCGGAGGCTTCAACATTTTTTGACATGGTGAACATTTATTGCAAAATATGAAAAGTTTCGACACTCGTGATAATTTTTTGCATAGACTTTATAATAAGGATCCCTTATGCTGGGCAGCGTAGAGCGAACGCTTCGGCCGAGCGCCCGCTCGCCCTCACGTCTTCATGAGACGGGAAAGCTGAAAGGAGATCACACAATGAAGAAACTAAAAGGAATGAACCGCCGCGTTTTCGTCGTCCTGCTGTCGCTGGTCCTGTTCGTCACCGGCTTCAGTATGGCGAGTCATTCGGAAACCTCCGGTGGGTTCGTCGATGTGGACCGCATCGACTTTGTCACCGACGAGGGACACAAGATGAGCGCGAAGCTCTACGTTCCTCAGAATGCAACGACCGAGACACCCGCCCCCGCGATCCTTGCTCTGCCCGGCGGCAATGCCTGTCTGGAAAATCTGAGCTCTGTAGCCATCGAGCTCTCCCGCCGCGGCTATGTCGTTATGGCGGTGGATCCGTACACCATCGGGCGCTCCGATATCGTCACGGAGCCTGACGTGGGCTCCCGCAGCGCCATGGACTACCTGACCAGCCTTAATTTCGTTGACAGCAGCTGCATCGGCGCTGTGGGACATTCCGCCGGTACCGGCCGCGCTAAATGGGCGGTCACGACCGATGAGGACTGCACCGTGATCCGCGACGGTGTGCAGGCGGTGTTCTATCTGGGTGCCGGCAACTTTAACCTTGACGGCGTCAATATGGGCGTGTTCATCGGCAGCTGGGACAACACCTACGGTCAGGGCAAAACGTCCGCCAGAGACATCGCCACGGCTGAGCCGTTCACGGAGCAGCTCGGCGTTGATACCATTGAGATCGGGAAATGGTACGAAATGGCTGACGGCACCTCGCGCGTGCTGTACACAGGAAATTCCGGTCATGCCTCTGCGCTGCTGCTGAAGGCGCCGATCCTGTCGATGGTCGAATTCTTTGAAGCGGCGCTCGCACCCGCCGCAGTTCCGCAGGACGGAATCGGCTACGCCGGCAAGGAGATCGGTACCTCTATCGGCATCGTCGCGATCCTGATGATGATGTTCCCCGTCATCTCCGTTCTGCTCGACACCAAGTTCTTCTCCGGTATCATTCGCCCCATGCCGGCACCGGTTTCCGGCGTGAACAAGCCCTTCCTGTTCTACCTGATCATGCCCGCCATCATCAACACGCTGATCTGCCAGTGGGCGGTCTATAACGGGCAGACCTTCCTCGGGCACTTCAAAAACGTCCTGCGCATCAACAATACCAACGGCTTTGTGTTCTGGTTCGGGTGCAGTGCGCTGCTTTCCGTTACCATTCTTGCCATTCGCTTCAAGTGGGACGGCACGGTGGATAAGGTCCGCATCACCACCCACGCGAAGACCACTTGGCCCAACTTCTTCAAAGCGCTGGCGCTGGGCTTTATCGCCGTCGGCGTCGTGTATATGATGACCTATGCCGCAGAGGTGTTCTGGGGACTGTCTCCGCGCATCTGGAAGGTTCAGGTGAACGTCCTGAACAGTACGCGCTGGGGTCTGTTCGCCACCTACTTCCCGCTGTACCTGCTGTTCTTCGGCGTGTTCAACTTCAGCCAGACCATCGGGCTGAAGATCCGCGGACAGTCCGAGGCGAGCTTCACCCGTCTCGTGTGGCTGACCAGCTTCATTCCTGCCGGACTGTTCCTCGCCTATACCTACGGTAAGCTGTGGGCGACCGGCTACACCGCCATCACCAACGTGCAGATGTCGCGGGCAAATTCCACGCTGCTCAACTGCGTGCTGACCTATTTCATCACCTGCAAGGTCACGACCTACTGCTACAAGAAGACGGGAAGCTATCATACCGGCGCCGTCATCAATGCGATCATTATGACATGGACGGCTGTGGCGACCGATCTGGTCACCGTAATCTGAGTCTTGCCCCGGCGAAATCTTCCATGCACAAGGAAAAATATCAGGAGCGGCGCGTCCACGGTGGGACGCGCCGCTCTATTATGGTTATGAGCCGCTCTCCGCGCGCGTCGCCACGCGCATATTCGGTCCGAACAGCCCCACGCCGGAGGT
>CAVDWO010000004.1:0-59524 GCA_963612845.1 Alistipes onderdonkii | reverse complement strand
GCAGTGTAAACAGTTTGTGAACTGCGGGGACGAAAAAAGAGGAACGCGGGGGCGTTCCTCTTTTTTATGCGGTTTTGGGAGTTATTCCGCCTTGGGCGCTTCGGCGGCGGCTTTTTCGGCAGCTGCCTTACGCTCGGCGGCAGCTTTCTGCGCCGCCTTGAACTTCTCCTTCTCCTCGGGAGTGGGGATCGGCTCGATGGCGCTGCGCGGGCAGGCCTTGGCGCACATGGTGCAGTTCCTGCACTTGGCATAGTCGATGACCGCCACGTTGTTGACGACGTGGATCGCGTCGAACTTGCAGGTCTTTTCGCAGATGCCGCAGGCGATGCAGGAGTTGGCGCAGACCTTGGTGACGGCGGGGCCCCGGTCCTTATTGGCGCAGTTGACGAAGACCTTCTGCTTATAGGGGACCTCGACGATGAGCTTGCGCGGGCAGACCTCGCGGCAGGCGCCGCAGTCGGTGCATTTTTCCTTATCGACCTCGGCGACGCCCTTGGCGTTGATATGGAGCGCGTCGAACTGGCAGGCGGCGACGCAGGTGCCGAAGCCGAGGCAGCCGTAGGTGCAGGCGGTCGGCGCGCCGGCGACCTTCGTGGCGGCGAGGCAGTCCTTGAGGCCGACATAGTCAAAGGTCTTGACGGCGGCTTCACCGCCGTTGCAGATCACGTGCGCGACCTGCTTTTCGCCGCTGGGGGCTTCGAGCCCCATGATGGCGGCGATCTTCGCCGCGCCCTCCGCGCCGGCGGGTGCGCAGGCGTTGACGGGCGCCTGACCGTTGAGGATCGCTTCGGCGCAGCCGGCGCAGCCGGGATAGCCGCAGCCGCCGCAGTTGGCGCCGGCGAGACACTCCTGGATCTGGGGCAGGCGCTCATCGACCTCGACTTCAAAGACCTTTGCCGCGACGGACAGGATCAGACCGAACACGAGCGCGATGACGCCCAGCACAAGGACGGCAAACAATACGTTCATCATAGTTCAATACCCTCCTTACATGGGCCAAACCTGCAGACCGGAGAAGCCCATGAATGCAAGGGCCATCAGACCTGCGGTGACCAGCGCGATGGGGAAGCCTTCAAACGCCTTGGGATAGTCGGCAAAGTTGAGCCGCTCGCGCACGGTGGCGAACAGGTAGATCGCCAGCAGGAAGCCGAGACCGCCGGTAATGCCGTAAACCACGGATTCGATGAAGTTGTAATCGTTCTGCACGTTGAGCAGCACGACGCCGAGCACGGCGCAGTTGGTGGTGATCAGCGGCAGGTAGATGCCGAGGGCGGTGTAGAGCGTGGGAATGGACTTCTTGAGGAACATCTCGACGAACTGGACGAGGCCCGCGATGACGAGGATAAAGGCGAGCGTTTGCAGGTAGGCAAGGTCCAGCTTGACGAGAATGATGTTCACGCCGTAGCAGAACGCCGAGGAAAGACCCATGACGAACGTGACCGCGAGACCCATGCCGACGGCGGTATCGCTCTTTTTGGAGACGCCGAGGAACGGGCAGCAGCCGAGGAACTGCGCGAAGATGAAGTTATTCGTCAGGATCGCGCCGAGGGAAATGGCAAACAATGTTGTGAAATCCATTCTTACTTACCCTCCTCTTCTTTCTTTTCCGCGTTCTTCTTCTCGCTCTTGGCGAGCGCCCACTGCATGACGGCGATGAGCGTGCCGAGGCAGAGGAAGCCGCCGACGGGCATCGTCAGCATGACGGCGGGGGTGTAGGACGCGGGCATGATCTGGATACCCGCCAGCGTGCCGGAGCCGAACAGCTCGCGGAACGCGCACATGATCAGCAGCACGATCGTGTAGCCGATGCCCTGGCAGACACCGTCCACCGCGGAGGCGGCGACGGAGTTCTTATTGGCGAAGGCTTCGGCGCGGCCGAGGATAATGCAGTTGACGACGATGAGCGGAATGAACACGCCGAGACTGTTGGCGATGGCGGGGAAGAACGCCTGCAGGCAGAGGTCGACGATCGTGACGAAGCCGGCGATGACGACGACGTAGCACGCGATGCGGACCTCGTTGGGAATGATCTTGCGCAGGAGCGAGATAAAGATGTTGGAAAGCGTCAGGATAATGAGAACGGAGATGCCCATGCCGACGCCGTTGGCAATGCTGGTAGTGATCGCCATGGTGGAGCACATACCGAGCAGCTGGACCAGAACGGGGTTCTGGGTGATCAGACCGTCTTTAAGCTGTTTTTTGAAATTCATTGACCGTTCCCCCTTTCTCAGTTCATGGCTTCGGCGGCGGCAAGCGCAGCGTTGACGCCCTTGGTGATGCCCTTGGTCGTCACGGTAGCGCCGGAGACGGCGTCGATATTCTGCTTGACGACGAGGGTGCCGGCGCCGGACTTGCCGACGAACTGGTCGAGCGCGAGCGCGCCGGAGGAGGTGGGCTCGTTGCCGATGACCTTGGTGCCGATGCCGCTCGTCTCAGAGTGGCTGACGACGGACACGCCGGTGACGGCAAGGTCGGCGTCCACGCCGACGATCATCTCGATGCTGCCCTGAGAGCCGCTGGCGGTGACCTTGAAGGCGTAGCCCGCGTGCTCGCCGCCGGCGAGGATCTCATACGCCTCGCTCAGCGTGCCGCCCTGCGCCTTGGCAGCGTCGACCGCCGCCTGCGGGAGATCTTCAACAGGGGGGAACTCGCAATCCTCGGAGCTGACGACCTCCGCCAGCGCCGCCTGCGTCTTTTCCTCGTTGATGGCGGTGATACGGTCCTTGGTGAACTGGTTGGTGACGCCCAGCAGCGCCGCGACGATCAGGGAGATCGCCGTCAGAGTGCCGGCTACCTTGAGAATGAACTTACCTTCGATCTTCATTTCTTTGCCGCCTCCTTCGCTGCTTTCTTATCAACGCCGAAACGGGCGGGTCTGGTATACTTGTCGATGATCCACGTGCAGCAGTTCATGATGAGAATGGAGTAGCACACGCCCTCGGGATAGGAGCCGAAGTAACGGATAAACACCGTCAGCAGTCCGCAGCCGAGGCCGAAGATAAGCTGCCCCTTCTTCGTGACGGGGGAGGTGACGTAATCGGTCGCCATGAAGAAGGCGCCGAGGAACAAGCCGCCGCTGAGGACGTTGTAGAGCATCCACGTCAGCGCGTCGTTCCCGCGCGGGAAGAGGAACGTGAGCACCGCGACGGTGCCGATGTAGGCAACGGGGATCTGCCAGGAGATGACCTTGCGGAGGATCAGGTAGATGCCGCCGATGAGGAGCATCATCGCGCTGATCTCGCCGATGCAGCCGCCGATGTTGCCGATGAACATATCACGCAGGGAATACTGCGCGGTGATATCGGCGAGCCCGCCCTCCTTCATAATGGTGAGGGGGGTGGCGGCGGTGACGACGTCGGCGCCGCCGAAGAGCGCCGCCTTTTCCGCGGCGGGGTCGATCCAGGTGGTCATCTGGCTCGTGTAGCACGCGACGAGCGCGGCGCGCCCGGCGAGCGCGGGGTTCAGGAAGTTCTTGCCGAGGCCGCCGTAGAGCTGCTTGACGACGAAGATCGCGAAGAAGTTGCCGACGATCAGCATCCAGTAGGGCAGCGTGACGGGGCAGACGAACGCGAGCAGCATACCGGTGACGGCGGCGGAAAGGTCGCCGATCATCTGCGGCTTGTGCAGGAGCTTACGGTAGAGCCACTCGAAGAATACCGCGGAGGCGATGGAGACCGCGGTGGCGAGCACCGCGCGGAAGCCGAAGCGCAGCACGCTCATCAGCAGAGCCGGACACAGCGCCACGAGCACGTCGATCATGATCGAGCGGGTATCCTCGTTGCTGCGGATATGGGGGTTGGACGAAGCGATCAGCTTCAGTCCCTTATAATCTTTCAACATCGCTCACGCCTCCTTCTTCGCTTCTTCGGCGGCCTTTGCCGCCTCGGCGGCAGCCTTCGCCTTAGCCGCGGCGTCCTTGACGCGCTGCTTGCCCGCCTTGAACGCATGGGTCAGGTGGAGCCTGCCGGGGCAGATGTAGGAGCACGCGCCGCACTCGATGCAGTCCATGACGTGGGCGGCCTCCAGCTCGTCGATCATGCCCTTCTGCTCGTACATATAGAGGTAAAGCGGTTCGAGGTGCATGGGGCAAGCCTCGACGCAGCGGCCGCAGCGGATACAGGTAGGATCGTCGGCGACCTTATTCTCGTCGGCGGCGAAGGCGAGCACCGCGCCCGTGCCCTTAGCCACGGGGAAGTCGGCAGACGCCTGCGCCATGCCCATCATCGGGCCGCCGGCGATGAGCTTGAAGGTCTCGTCCTTCAGGCCGCCGCAGGCGTCGAACAGGAGGGAAACGGGCGTGCCGATCGGGCACTCCAAGTTCTTCGGCTCGACCACGCCGCTGCCGGAAACGGTGACGACCTTGCGCACGACGGGCATACCGTCCTTAATGGCGTGGTAGATGGCGATGGTGGTGTTGATATTGAACACGGCGCAGCCGATGTTCGCGGGCAGGCCGCCGGGAGGGACCTGCTTGCCGGTGATCGCCTGGCAGAGCTGCTTTTCGCCGCCCTGGGGGTAACGGCAGTGCAGCGCCTCGACCACGACGGGGGCGCGGTTCTCGGCGATGACGCGGTTGAGCGTGTCGATGCCGTTCTTTTTGTTATCCTCCACGCCGATGACGACCTTATCCACGCCGAACATCCGCGCGAGGTAGCAGCAGCCGCCGATGATCTGCCCGGGCCGCTCCAGCATCGCGCGGTGGTCGCCGGTGATATACGGCTCGCACTCGGCACCGTTGATGATGACGGTATTGACCTTGCCGATGCCGCCGGAGATCTTGGTATGGGTGGGGAACGTTGCGCCGCCCATGCCGACGATGCCCGCCTGCTTGACCAGCTCGATCATCTCCTCGACGCTCAGCGCGTCGGGATCGGCGGGAGCGGCGACCTCCTCGCTCAGCTCGTCCTGAAAATCATTGTCGATGACGACGGACATCACCTTGCCGCCCATGGAATAGGGCCGGGGCTCCACCGCAGCGACCGTGCCGGAGACGCTGGCGTGAATGGGAGCGCCGAGGCCCTTGAACTCGCCGATCTTCTGCCCGAGCTTGACATGGTCGCCGACAGAGACCGTGGGGGTGCAGGGTGCGCCGAAGTGCATCGACATGGGAATGACCACCTGAGCGGGGGGTGCGAGCTGCTCGATGGCCTTTTCGTTGGTGGCAGCCTTCATGTCGTTGGGATGAACGCCGCCAAAGAAAGCCTGTGCCATAGTCTTCACCTCATCTTTATACTGCCAGAGCAGTGCGGACACTGCTCCATAATTGAAACGATTATACAACCTTTCGATTGCAATGTCCAGATAATATTCTGTCAATATGTCGATTTTTCGGTCCGTTCCCAGCCGTTCCACCATATTTTGTGGCAAAATATACAAGAGCGCGCACATTTTGTTTCCCGGAGACGCGGGGGGTCGGGCGGCTTGACGCTGCGGCGGGCGGGTGATATAATGATATGGTGTCGCGGCGCGGTTTTTTCGCGCGCGGCGGAAAAACGATTTTTTCAGCTTTGGACGGAGGGGGAGCAGCAGTATGCCCGTTTATCAACTCGACCGCAGGGAGATCAAAGCCGACGCCCGCGCGCTCATCCGCAGCGGCTCGGTCAGCCCGGTCAAATTCACCGCGCTGTTTTTCGCCGTCAGTCTCGTGCTCGACGTGATCGACAGCGGCGCGAGCTACATGATCGCCGACGCGGGCGGCTTCACCGAGTTCTCGTTCAGCTTTCTCTCCATTCTGATCGGGCTGCTCCGGCTGATCCTGATCGCGGGGTGCTGCTGCTACTGCCTCGGCGTCTGCCGGCGCGAGCAGACACCCTATGAGAGCCTGTTCGACGGGTTCTCGTTCGCGGGGAAGGTCATTCTGCTGAACCTTGTGAAGGCGGTCTTCGTCACCCTGTGGTCGATGCTGTTCGTGATCCCCGGCATCATCGCGTCGTACCGTTATTCGTTCGCGCTGTGGAATCTGTGCCAGGATCCCACGCTCGGCGTGATGGAGGCGCTGGCGCTGAGCAAGCGGCAGACCTGCGGCTACAAGGGGCAGCTTTTCCTGCTCCAGCTGAGCTTTTTCGGCTGGCTGCTGCTGGCGGTGCTCGCCGTCGGCGGCGTGGAGTACGCCGTGTGGGGCGGTCCGATGCTGGTCAATCTGGAGACGGCGCCGTCGCTGTTCGACGCGCTGTGGGGGACGGTCGCCGGGAACGGGTTCACGATGCTCGTCTCGCTCTATCTGACACCGTATATCCAGCTTTCGACCTGCGGGTTCTATCTGCGGGCGACGGCGCTGCCGGAGGAGCCGCGGCTGCCGGAGTGCGACCGGAGCAGCGAGGGCTGAAGGATTTTGCAGAAAATAAGAGGGATATCGCCCGAAGGGGGGGGATATCCCTCTTTTCCTTTTATTCCGGCTCATTCCGACAGGACGTAGACCGTCGTTACGCCCAGCAGCTTGCAGAGCGCCGTCTTGAGGGCGAGGTCGCTCTCGCTCTCGTACCAGACGCACAGGGTCGTGCCGCCGCTCTTGTGGTAGAGGTAGGAGCTTTCGTACTGCGCCGAGCGGTGGAGGCTGGTGTGCTCCGTATCGGCGAGCAGGGCGGCGAGGGCATCGGCGGTGAGGGGCTCGGCGTCGGCGGCCGCCACGCCCTTTTTATCGACCTTATGCGCGACCGGCTCCGTGAGCAGCAGGACGCTGCCGCCCTTGCCCGCGAGCACCGCCGCGGCGTAGACCTCCTCAAGCGCGGCGCGCGGGCTGATCGCCTGAGCGCCCTTTTGCGCCGTCAGCGCGACGGCGGAGACGCAGGAGGCGGGGACGTCGTAACCGCCGTCCGCAGCGCGGTGGACCTCCTTGACGGTCACGCCCGCGTGGAGACGGTCATAGGCGCGCAGGAGGACGGCTGCCGCCTGCTCGCGCGTGGCGGTCGACGCGGGGTCGAAGTTCGCCGCGTTCACGCCCGTCACGATGCCCATGCGGTAGGCGAGGGCGATATAGCCGCGGTTGGTCGAGCAGTCGGTAAAGGGGCAGTTTTTGCCGGAGGACGCGGTGAGTCCCGCGAAGCCCGCCGCCGCCTGCGGCTGCTGCGCGTCCGCGTCGGCGAGGATACCGGCGAGCACGCCGTAGCCCAGCGCGCGGACGGTCATCGCCGCCAGCTCCGCGCGCGTGATCGCGTCCTCCGGGCGGCAGGACCTGCTGTGTCCGGAAAAGACGCCGTGGGCGGCGGCGGTCTCCACGGCGCTGTAATACCACTTGGAGGTATCCTGATTATCGGTAAAGCTGCCGGAGGCGGGGGTGAGCATCGTCCAGCCCATCAGGCGGCAGAGCGCGGCGGCGTAAGCCGCGCGGGTCATCTGCGCGCCGAGCCCGAACCTCCCGCCGCCCACGCCTTGCAGGAGCTGGTACTGCGCGCAGCGGCGGATACTGTCCGCCGCCCAGTGGTCGGAAGGCACGTCGGAATAGCCGGTGCGCGACGCCGCCGAGGCGAGCGTAGCCGTCATCAGCAGGGCGAGCAGCAGCGCCGTAAGGCGCCTGAGCGTTTTTTTCATCGGTGGTCGTTCCCCTCTCGTCGGTCTTTATCGGGTATTGTAGCACAGGAGGGCGGGGCGCGTCAAATTTCCTCTTTACCTTTTCTTTCTTCTTTGTTAGAATAATAAGCTGAAAAAATATACTGAGGCAATATTGCCTCACCGAAAGAAGGTAAGGGAACCGTGAAATACGAGCGCTGGCTGCTTCCCGACGAGCGGGAGGCGGCAGTCAGGTCGCTGATGGACGCGGGCTACCCGTATCTGGTCTCGGCGGTGCTGGCTTCGCGCGGCGCGGAGAACGCGGAGCAGGCGGCGGAGCGGCTCGAACGCGAGAGCGCGCTGACCCTCTCCCCCTTTTTGATGAAGGACATGGACCGTGCCGCGGCGCGGATCAATACCGCCCTTGCGCGCGGCGAGAAGCTCGCCGTCTTTGGCGACTACGACGTGGACGGCATCACCTCCACGTGCCTTTTGACCGACTACCTGCGCGCGCGCGGGGCGGAGGTGGTAATGCACATTCCCCGCCGCGTCGAGGAGGGCTACGGGCTGGGCTGCGAGGCGATCCGCGCACTGGCGGAGGACGGCGTGACGCTGATCGTGACGGTGGACTGCGGCATCACGGGCGTGGAGGAAACGGCTTATGCCGCGGCGCTGGGCGTCGATCTCGTCATCACAGACCACCACGAGTGCAAGGAGCGGCTGCCCGATGCCTGCGCCGTGGTCGATCCGCACAGGCCGGACTGCCCGTACCCGTTCAAGCATCTGGCGGGCGTGGGCGTGGCGCTCAAGCTGGTGCTGGCGCTGGGCGAGGGGCGCGAGGACGCGCTGTTCGCCCGCTACTGCACGCTGGCGGCGATCGGGACGATCGCGGACGTGATGCGCATGGAGGGGGAAAACCGCACGATCGTGCAGTGCGGGCTGGAGAGCATCGACCGCTGCGGCTTCATCGGGCTGCACGCGCTGCTGCGCGAGGCGGGGCTGACGGCGCGGCCCGTTTCGTCGATCCAGATCGGCTTTGTGCTCGCCCCGCGCATCAACGCCGCGGGACGCATGGGGCGCGCGGAGCTTGCCGCCGAGCTGCTGCTGACCGGCGATCCCGCGCGGGCGGAAAGCCTTGCGCGCGAGCTGTGCGAGCTGAACCGCGAGCGGCAGAGCGTGGAGCAGGAGATCTTCCGGCGCGCCATCGAGCAGATGGAGGAGCTGCCGGAGGACGAGCGCAGCGCGCTCGTTCTATCCAGCGAGGACTGGCATCAGGGCGTGGTGGGCATCGTCGCCTCGCGCCTGTCGGAGCGGTTCTCCTGCCCGAGTTTTATGATCCATCTCTCCGGCGGGGCGGGCAAGGGCTCGTGCCGCAGCTATGGAGGGTTCAACCTTTTCAGCGCGCTTGAGGCGTGCTCGGATCTGCTCGTCGGCTTCGGCGGGCACGAGCTGGCGGCGGGCTTTACCATCGAGGAGAAGAACATCCCCGCGTTCCGCGCACGCATGAACCGCTACGTCCGCGCGCACACGGGAGAGAACGCGCCCGTCTCGTCGGTCACGATCGACGTGGACCTGACGCACCCGTCGCTCGTCTCATTGCAGGAGGTCGATGCGCTGTCGCTGCTTGAGCCTTACGGCGCGGGGAACGACCGCCCGGTGTTCTGCCTGCGCGGGGCGACGCTTGAGAGCGTGCAGAGCGTGGGGCAGAACCGGCACCTCAAGGTGCGGCTGCAAAAGGGGCGCGTGAGCTTTGACGGCATCTTCTTTTCCGTCACGAGCGAGGAATGCGCGCTGCGCGCGGGTATGCGCGTGGACGCGGCGTTCTACTTGCAGGTCAACGAATTCCGCGCGGCGCGCTCGATCCAGCTCCAGCTGATCGACCTGCGCCCGTCGCTCGACCCCAGCGGGCGCGAGAGCGAGGCGCTCGCCCTCTGCCGGGAGCTGACGGGCGGCGGTGTGCTGTCCCCGCGCGACGCGGCGCGGGCGCTGCCCTCGCGCGACCAGTTCGTGCGCGCGTGGCGGATCTTGCAGCACGAGGCGGGAGCGGACGGCGTGAGCGGTCCGGCACTGCCGCTGCTGCGGCGCCTGAGCGCGGAGATGGTCGGGGCGGAGACGTTCCTCCGCACGGCGATGTGCTTACAGGTCTTTGCAGAGCGCGGGCTGGTGACGATCGCGCGCGAGGGCGAGACGCTCTCGCTGCGCCTGACCGCCGAGGGGAAAAAGGTGGAGCTGGAGGACAGCCCCTATCTCTCGGCGCTGCACGGCTTTCTTTCGTAAAAAAGGAGACGATCTGACATGACGCCACAGGAACAGGAAAAAGAGAACATGACGCAGGAGCAGCGGGTGGAGCAGAGCTACGAGAAGCTGGTGCAGACCGTCCGCGAGTACAACCCGGGGGCGGACTTCGCGCAGATCGAGAAGGCGTTCCGCTACGCCGACGCGCATCACCGCGGACAGCTGCGCAAGGACGGCTCGCCGTTCATCACGCACCCGCTCGCCGTGGCGCAGATCGTCGCCGAGGAGCTGCGGCTGGACAGCGAGTCCATCGAGGCGGCGCTGCTGCACGACTGCATCGAGGACACCGACGCGACCTACGAGGAGATCGCCAAGGAGTTCTCCCCCGCCGTCGCCGATCTGGTCGAGGGCGTTTCCAAGCTGACGCGCGTGCAGTACGCGAGCAAGGAAGAGGAGCAGATGGAGAATCTGCGCAAGATGCTCATGGCCATGGCGAAGGACATCCGCGTGATCCTGATCAAGCTCGCCGACCGCACGCACAATATGCGCACGATGGAGTATCAGACGGCGGAGAAGCAGCGGCAGAAGTCGCTGGAGACGATGGAGATCTACGCGCCCATCGCCCACCGGCTGGGTATGCAGAAGATCAAGTGGGAGCTGGAGGATCTTTCGCTCAAGTACCTCGATCCCGTGGGGTACCAGGAGATCACGCGCTCGCTCGACGCCAAGCGCGACGAATACAACGCCTTTATGGAGCGCGTGCAGGGGCAGATCGAATCGCGGCTCAAGGAGCTGCACGTCCCCTACCGCAAGGTCTACGGGCGCATGAAGCATCCGTACAGCATCTACCGCAAGATGTACGCCCAGAGCAAGACGATGGACGAGGTGCTCGACCTGTTCGCGTTCCGCGTGATCGTGGACACGGTCGCCGACTGCTACTATGTGCTGGGCGTTATCCACGACCTCTACCGCCCGATCTTAGGGCGCTTCAAGGATTATATCGGCACGCCCAAGCCGAATATGTACCAGTCGCTCCACACCACCGTCATCGGCGCGGACGGCATCCCCTTCGAGGTGCAGATCCGCACGCAGGAGATGCACGACATCGCCGAGTACGGCGTGGCGGCGCACTGGAAATACAAGCAGGGCATCTCCGGCAGCGCGAACGAGCACAGCTACGAATGGGTGCGGCGGCTGCTGGAAAACCAGGAAAATACCGACGCGGAGGAGTTCGTCCACTCGCTCAAGGTGGATATGTTCGCCGACGAGGTGTTCGTCTTTTCGCCGCGGGGTGACGTGACGAACCTGCCCGCGGGCGCGACGCCGATCGACTTCGCCTATTCCATTCACTCCGCCATCGGCAACCGCATGACGGGCGCGAAGATCAACGGGCGCATCGCGCCGCTGGACACGCCGCTCCAGAACGGCGACGTGGTGGAGATCCTGACCGCCAAGAACGCGCACGGTCCCAGCCGCGACTGGCTGAAGATCGCCAAGTCCAGCGAGGCGCGCAGCAAGATCCGCCAGTGGTTCAAGAAGGAGCGGCGCGAGGAGAACATCATCAACGGGCGCATCTCGTTTGAAGCCGAGCTCAAGCACCTCGGCATTCCGGTGAGCGACGTGCTGGGCACGGACATCGAGGCAGCGCTGCTCAAGAAGACGTCGTTCGGCTCGATGGACGAGATGTACGCCGCCATCGGCTACGGCGGATTTTCGGCGCAGAAGGCCGTGAACCGCATCCACGAGGAGATCAACAGGCTCGAAAAGCAGCGCAGGGAGGAGCGCGACGCCACCGTATCGGTGGGCAGCTCCGGCGCGACGCGCCCCGCCGTACCCAAGCGCACAAAGAGTGAGCAGGGCATCGTGGTCGAGGGGCTGTCGAACTGCCTCGTCAAGTTCTCCAAGTGCTGCACGCCCGTGCCGGGCGACGCGATCATCGGCTTCATCACGCGGGGGTACGGCGTGTCCGTCCACCGGTGCGACTGCCCCAACGCCGCGCCCGAGCGCAGGAAGCCCGAGGAGTACGGGCGCTGGATCAAGGTCAGCTGGGGCTCGGACGTGAAGGAGACGTACCAGACCGCGCTGGACATCTACGCCAAGGACAGGATCAACCTTGTGCTCGACGTTTCCGCCGCGCTCTCGTCCACGCAGACGCGCGTGGCGTCGCTCAACGCGAGCACGACCGCCGACGGCTTTGCCGTGATCCACCTGAGCATCTACGTCTCCGACGCGGAGCATCTTGCCGGCGTGATGCGCCGGCTGCACCAGATCAGCGGCGTGATGAAGGTGGACCGTCCCGCGGGCTGAGCGCGCGGGAGGAACAGAGCGCCCCGCGCGGGGCGAGGAAAGGAAGGACTATCATGCGGGCAGTATTGACAAAGGTAAAGCACGCCTCCGTCACGATCGGCGGGGAGGTGAAGGGCAGGATCGGGAGGGGCTTTCTGATCCTGCTGGGCGTTGCGCCCGACGACACGGAGGAAAAATGCCGCAAGCTGGCGGATAAGCTCTGCTCGCTGCGCATTTTTGACGACGAGAACGACAAAATAAACCTGTCGCTCGACGACGTGGGGGGCGAGCTGCTGATCATCTCGCAGTTCACGCTCTACGGCAACTGCCGCAAGGGGCGGCGGCCCGAATTCTTGAGCGCCGCGCGCCCGGAAACCGCCATTCCGCTATATGAAAAATTCGTGGCGGTCTGCCGCGAGAAGGGCTATCACGTGGAGACCGGAGAGTTCGGCGCGTATATGGAGGTCGAGTCGCTCAACGACGGACCGTTCACGCTGATCGTGGACTCCGCCGATCTGGACGCACCGAAAAAGCAGTAAAAGAAAGGGGTATTTCTTATGAAGGTCATCACCACCGTCGTCGGCGCTTTGCAGACGAACTGCTACCTGCTCATCGACGAGGAGACGAAGCTCGCCGCGCTCATCGACCCGGGCGACGAGGCGGAGAGGCTGCTCGCGCTCGTGGAGCGCGAGGGCGTGCAGGTCAAGTATATCCTGCTCACCCACGGACACCGCGACCACACGTTCGCCGTGCCCGCGCTCGCCGAGGCGCTGCCCGAGGCGGAGGTCTGCATCAGCGAGGCGGACGCGCACTCCACGGGCATCTATCACTATCCGCTCGCGGAGCTCGTGCCGAAGCTGAGGTACTACGGCGAGGGCGACGAGCTGCCGCTCGGCTCGCTCACGATCCACGTGCTTGCGACGCCGGGACACACGCTCGGCGGCGTGACGCTGCTGGTCGGCGGCGCGATGTTCTCCGGCGACACGCTCTTTGCCGGCTCGATGGGGCGTACTGATCTGCCCGGCGGCAACGGCGCGCAGATGTTCGCCTCGCTGCGCAGGCTCGGGCAGCTTGAGGGCGACTACACCGTCTATCCCGGTCACATGGAGAGCACGACGCTCGCGCGGGAGAGGAAGGGCAACCTCTATCTCCGCCAGCTTTTATCGTAAAGAGAGCCGGCATGAAGGTCGAACTGATCGGGCACGAGGAGAAATACGCCGTGGAGCAGAGCCTGCTGACGCTGTTCCCGGGGGAAAAGCCCGTTTACGGGACGGTCGGCGAGGGCGACGCGCGCTGGGCGCGCGTGACGCTTGCCGAGGACGGCGGACGCGTGCAGGTGACGACGGAGCTGGGGCAGGACGGCAGGAGCGCCGTCCACAGCTAC
Source organism: Alistipes onderdonkii (assembly GCA_963612845.1). Taxonomy (GTDB): domain Bacteria; phylum Bacillota; class Clostridia; order Oscillospirales; family Oscillospiraceae; genus Hominicoprocola. The sequence continues at coordinate 46,134 of CAVDWO010000004.1, read as the reverse complement.
GGCTATCCCCTCTCCGGCACGGAGTATGAAAAGGAGGGGCAGCGGCGCCACGCCGTGGGCATCAGCTTTTTCGGCGCGGCACGGGAGCTGCTCGGCAGCTCCCCCGCGTGGGGGAGCCTGACGGGTGTGCGCCCGAGCAAGGTCGCGCTCGCACTGATCCGCGAGGGCGGAAGGGCGCGCGCGGAGAAGGAATTGCAGGAGCTTTACTGCGTTACGCCCGCGCGGGCGCGGCTCGCCATCGAGGCGGCGGACGCGGGCATCCGCGCCGCGGCGGAGCTGGAGGCAAACGACATCTCGCTCTACGCCGGGATCCCGTTCTGCCCGACGAGGTGCGCGTATTGCAGCTTCGTGGCGCAGAGCGTGGAGAAGTCGTTCTCGCTGGTCGAGCCGTATCTGGAGGCGCTGTTCGACGAGATCGGCGCGGCGGGACGGCTCGTGCGCGAGCTGGGGCTGAACGTCAGGTCGTTCTACATGGGCGGCGGCACGCCGACCACGCTGAGCGCCGGACAGATGGACCGGCTGCTGACGAAGCTGGAGGAGAATTTCGACTTCGGCAATCTTGCGGAGCTGACGGTCGAGGCGGGACGTCCCGACACGATCGACGGGGAAAAGCTGCGCGTGCTGCGCGCGCACGGCACGACGCGCGTTTCCATCAACCCGCAGACGATGGAGGACAGCGTCCTCGCCGCCATCGGGCGGCGGCACACGGCGGACGATATCCGCCGCGCGATGGACGAGGTGAAGCGCGCGGGCTTCCCGCACGTCAACATGGATCTGATCGCGGGGCTGCCCGAGGACACGGTCGGGGGCTTTGCGCGGAGCCTGGACGAGGTCATCGGCATGGGGGCGGACAACGTAACGGTACACACGCTCTCGCTCAAGAAGGGCAGCCGCATCACGCTCGAGGGCAGCCGCATCCCCGGAGCGGACGAGGTCGCGCAGATGCTGGACTATGCCGACCCCACGCTGCGTAAGCATGGTTTTGCGCCCTACTATCTCTACCGGCAGAAGTATATGTCCGGCAGCTTTGAGAACGTCGGCTGGACGAAGCCGGGCGGGACGGGGCTTTACAACATCTACATCATGGAGGAGCTGCACTCGATCCTCTCGCTGGGGGCGGGCGGCTCGACCAAGATGGTCGGCGGCGGGCTGATCCGCCGCGCATTCAACGCCAAGTATCCGAGAGAATACATCGACCGGCCGGAGAAGCGGCGCGCGAACCTGATGGAGTTCGCCCGCTTCTACGCCGAACAGGGAGAATAATGATGAGTAAGAGCGATTTTCTTACCGCGGACGCGGCCGCGCCGCACTTTACCTATGACAACTACCGCGAGAGCGCGGACGCGATCGCCGCGCGGCTCGGCGGCTTCCGCCCGGAGGTACTGCTGGTGCTCGGCAGCGGGCTGGGCTTCCTCGGCGAGCAGGTCGAGGCACGCGTCTGCGTGAGCTACGCGGAGATCCCGCACTTCCGCGCGTCCACCGCGCCGGGGCACGAGGGCAGGTTCGTCTTCGGTATGCTGCGCGGGCGGCGCGTGGCGGTCATGCAGGGGCGTATGCACTGCTACGAGGGCTATACGATGGAGGACGCCGCCTACGCCTGCCGCGTCGTGCGGCTGCTGGGCGCGGAGACGATGATCGTGACGAACGCCGCGGGCGCGGTGAACACGGCGTATTCCGCGGGCGACCTCATGCTCATCTCCGACCACATCAAGCTCTTCGGCTTCGGTCCGCTCTGGGGACCGAACCTTTCGGAGTTCGGCACGCGCTTTCCCGATATGTCGAACGTCTATACGCCGCGCCTGCGGGCGCTGGCGCGGGAGGTCGCCGCGGAGCAGGGCGTCGCGCTGCGCGAGGGGGTCTATATGTACTTCCCCGGTCCGCAGTTTGAGACGCCGGCGGAGGTGCGCGCCGCGCGCGTCTTAGGCGCGGACGCGGTGGGAATGTCCACCGTGCCGGAGGCCATTGCCGCCGCGCACTGCGGGTACGAGGTGCTGGGCGTGACGCTGTGCGCCAACATGGCGGCGGGCGTGCTGCCCCAGCCGCTGCGCGGCGAGGAGGTCAACGAGATGGCCGAGCGGTCCGCGCCGCGCTTCTCGGCGCTGGTCCTCGGCTGTCTTGCGCGGCTGTGAGGTCTGACAGGCTCTGAAATCTTCCGGAAAAAGGATCGGGCGTTCTATGGCTACGGAAAAAAAGCAATCCTTTCTCGGCGGCGCGGCGATACTGGCGTTCGGCATCGTGGCGGTCAAGATCATCGGCGCGGTATTCAAGATCCCGCTGCGCAACATCCTCGGCGAGGGCGGCAGCGCGGACTTTTCCAACGCCTACAATATTTACGCGACCATGCTGACAATCTCCACGGCGGGGCTGCCCGTCGCGCTGTCCAAGCTCGTGAGCGAGGCGTATGCCCGCGGGCGCACACGGCAGGCGCGGCGCACGTTCCACATCTCGCTGATCGTGTTCCTCGCGCTGGGGCTGCTGTCGTTCGCGCTGATGTGGTGGGGCAGCGGGTTCCTCGCGGGGCTGCTGAACAATCCGCGCGCCGCCTACGGCATCCGCGCGCTCGCGCCCGCGGTGGTGTGCGTGGGGTGCCTGTCCGCCTTTCGCGGCTACGCGCAGGGGCGGCAGTACATGACGCCCACCGCCGTTTCGCAGATCCTTGAGGCGCTGTGCAAGCTGGTGTTCGGGCTGGCGCTTTCCCTCTGGCTGCTCAATACGCTGGGGCAGCCGGACTATATCGCCGCGGCGGGCGCCATCGGCGGCGTGACGATCGGGACGGTGCTCTCGCTGGTCTACATGGCGGTCAACTACCTGCGCCACCGCCCCGCCGTGCAGGACGGGGAGCGCTGCGCTTCGAGCCGCGCCATTCTGCGGCGGCTGCTGGCGCTGGCGATCCCCATCACCATCGCGTCGTCGATGGTGTCGGTCATCACGCTGATCGACACCTCGCTCGTGCAGGGGCGGCTGCAGAGCGCGCTGGGCTTCACGCTCGACGAGACGCGCGCGCTCTACGGCAACTACTCCGCCTGCATGGACCTCTACAACCTGCCGTCCTCGCTGATGACGGCGCTCACGGCGTCCGTCATTCCCGCTGTTTCCGCCGCGATCACGCAGCACAGCGGGCGGCGGACCGCGCGCATCGTGCGCTCGTCGTTCCGCGTGACGGCGCTGCTGGCGTTCCCGATGGGGCTGGGGCTGTGGTCGCTCAGCGAGCCGATCTTCCGCCTGTTCTACCCGCGCTATGACGGCGCGCTCGGCGGGCGGCTGCTCGCCGTGCTCGGCATCGCCAGCATCTTCGTGTGCCTGATGCTCATTACGAACGCCATTTTGCAGTCCTACGGGCGCGTGAATGTGCCGATCGTCACGATGCTGCTCGGCGGCGTGGTGAAGATCGTGCTGAACTACAATCTCGTCGCCGTGCCGGAGATCAACATTCACGGCGCGCCCATCGGTACGCTGGTGTGCTTCGCGCTCACGGCGGTGCTCAACCTGATCGCGGTGTCGCGGGCGGCGGGCTTCCGGCTGAACTATCCGGGGTACTTCCTGCGGCCGCTGCTCGCCTCGCTCGTGATGGCGTTCGCCGCGCGCGGCGTGTACGCGTTCGCGTCGCGGGTGATCGTGCTGTCGAGCGAGCGGCTGACGCTGCTGGTCTGCGTGGCGGCGGCGATCGCGGCGGCGGTCGTGGTGTACGGCGTGCTCGTGATGGCGCTGCGCTGCATCCGCCGCGAGGATCTCGAACTGCTGCCGAAGGGCGACAAGCTGGCGCGGTTCCTGCGGATGCGCTGAAAAATCCTTGAAATATCAGGGAAAAACGCAGAATTTTCTTGCAATGAGGAATAATGTATGGTAAATTATCCTGAGAAAGCGGTCTACACCTACGAGGATCTCGTGCAGATCCTGCGGATCCTGCGCGCGCCGGGCGGCTGCCCGTGGGACCGGGAGCAGACGCATTTGAGCAACCGCCGCAACTTCTTAGAGGAAGCCTACGAGGCTGCCGAGGCCTTCGACCTCGACGATCCGGAGCTGATGAAGGAAGAGCTCGGCGACGTGCTGATGCAGGTGCTGTTCAACATCCACATGGAGGAGGACGCGGGCCGCTTCACGACCGATGACGTGACCGACCATGTGGTGCGCAAGCTGATCTTCCGCCACCCGCACGTATTTTCAAGCGCGAAGGCGGAGACGGGCGAGCAGGTGCTCGTCAGCTGGGACAAGCTCAAGCGCGAGGAAAAGGGTCAGCGCACCACGGCGGACGCGATGCGCTCCGTCGCCCGCTCGCTGCCCGCGCTCTGGCGGGCGGACAAGCTGCAGAGCAAGGCCGCGAAGGCGGGCTTTGAGTTCGCCGACGTTTCCGGCGCGCTCGACAAGCTCGACGAGGAGACGCGCGAGCTGCGCTCCGCCGTTGAAAGCGGCGGCAACTTCGAGGAGGAGCTGGGCGACGTGCTGTTCGCCGCCGTGAAGGTGGGGCGCTTCTGCGGCGTCGATCCCGAGGAGGCGCTGACGAAGACCTGCGAGAAGTTTATCGAGCGCTTCCGCGCGGTGGAGACGGCGGTCAACGCGCGCGGGCAGGAGACGTCCGAGCTCCCGCTTGAGGAGCTGACGGCGCTGTGGAACGCCGCGAAAAAACACGAATGACCTAAGACGGTACCCCGTCTTTTGCTCAGATAACCACGGGACAGCGTCCCGCAAAATTTATCAGGAGGATATTTTCAATGAATAAGACCGAACTCATCGCTGCCGTTGCCGAGAAGGCGAACATTTCCAAGAAAGAGTCCGAGGTCGTTGTCAACGCCATGCTCGACACCGTGATCGACTCCCTCAAGAACGACGAAAAGGTCCAGCTCGTCGGCTTCGGTTCCTTTGAGACCAAGCATCGCGCCGCGCGCACCGGCCGCAACCCCAAGACCAAGGAGAGCATCACCATCGCCGCCTCCAAGATCCCCACGTTCAAGGCCGGCAAGGCGTTCAAGGACGCCGTTGCCAAGTAAGGGCTTATTTCCACCGATCGAGCGGCGGCGCGGAGCGCCGCCGCTTTCTTTCTGAAGGAGGGGCGCCATGCGTCTTGACAAATATCTCAAGGTCTCGCGGCTGATCAAGCGCCGCACCGTTGCCAACGAAGCCTGCGACGGCGGGCGCGTCACGGTCAACGGGAAGGTCGCGCGCGCGTCTTACGACGTGAAGGCGGGCGACGTGATCGCGCTGCACTTCGGCGAGCGGGTGCTCGCCGTTGAGGTCCTCAGCGTGGCGGAGAACGCCGGCAAGGACGAAGCCGCGCTGCTCTACCGCGAGGTCGCCGCGCCGCGGGAATGAGGCGTACTATTCCGGACGCGCTCTGCATACAGTACAGTATGGAGAGCGCGCCCTTTTTTTGCGCCTGAAAACGAAAGGAAGGTCTTGCTATGACGTATGACTCCCCACACGGCTCCGCCTGCCGCATCGAGCTGAACGGGCGGGATAGCCTGCTCGTCTCGGGCGTGGAGGACGTGGACCGCTTTGACGAGACGGAGATCGTGATGAACACCGCGGAAGGGGTGCTGGTCGTTTCCGGCGAGAGGCTGCACATCGGCAAGCTCAGCCTGGACGGAGGCGAGCTGCACGTGGACGGGCGCGTGGACGCGCTCGTTTTCGAGGAGACGGACGGCGGGCGCGGCGGGCTGCTCGCGCGGCTGTTCGGAGGCTGAGGCGGTGGGCTTCACGCTGGGGGCGCAGACGCGGGGGTTCTTCGCGGCGCTGCTGCTGGGCTTCACGCTCGCGCTGCTCTATGAGCTGCTGCGCGCGCTGCGGCTGCGGCGCGGGCGCGCGCTGACCGGCGCGCTCGACGCGCTCTACTGCCTTGCGCTGGCGGTGCTGGTCACGCGCTTCGCGCTGGGCGTGGGCGGCGGGGAGCTGCGGCTGTTCATGCTCTTTTCGGCGCTGGCGGGCGCGGCGGGCTACTTCGCGTTCTGCGCGCGGTTTTTCCGCCCGCTGTGGGCGTTCTGGGCGGAGGTGACGTTCGAGGCGCTGGCGCTGGCGGCGCTGCCGTTCCGGGCAGCGAAAAATTTTTATGGTAAACTTGCCAAACTTTGCAAAAGAGGCTTTCTTTTTTCCAAAAACCGTTTTATAATAAAGGCGTATGAGCGCCGGGCGCGGTACGCGCGGCGGAAGGAAGCGAAAAAGGAGGGACGCCGGCATGGCGGAGCAGACGAAAAAAGCGAAAAAGCGCACCAGTCCGCTGACGATGCTCGTCCTTCTGGTGCTGCTCGTGCTCGTCGGCGTGGAACTGCTGCATATCCGCACACAGATCGCCGAGGCGAAAGATGAGCAGCAGGTCCTGCAGAGCCAGCTCGACGAGGCGAGGCAGGAAAACGACGCGCTCTCGTCCGCGCTGGAAAAGGCGGGCGATCCCGAGTTTTTGCAGGAGCTTGCGCGCGACCAGCTCGGCTATGTCACACCGGGCGAGCGGAGCTTTTACGACGTGAGCAACTGAAAATTTGACCGATAGGAAGGCGCCGCGGGGCGCTTTCCTTTTTTCTTCGGGAGATAAAAAGGACCGCCGTCGCAGGCGCGAACGGCGGTCAAAACGGGTGGGATATTGGAAAGCTTCCGATGCTGATGATACACGGCGCGTCCGAAAAGGTCAAGAGGAGCTTTTGCCGCAAACGGGCGAACAGGGTCGAAGCGGATCGAACGTGCCATATTCAGCAGATTGCACAAATGTTATCTTTTAACACTCTGTTCATTTGCCATTTTTTGAAAAGCGTGCTATACTTGGTAAAAGTGAAGAGGGAGTCCGCACCGGCTTCCTTTTCGCTTCCTCACCGACGAAAGGAGCCATCATTATGAAATTCACCTATACCTGCAAGAAGATCTCCCTGAACGATTCCGTCAAGGTCTACGCCGAGAAGAAGATCGGCAAGCTGGAAAAGTTTTTCAAGGAGGAACCTGAGGCTTCCGTGACCTTCTCCGTGGAGAAGAAAAACCGCTGCATCGTCGAGGTCATGCTCCGCGGCGCCAACGGTACGCTGTTCCGCGCGGTGTGTGAGGACGCGGACGGCGATATGCGCGGCGCGATCGACGAGGCCGCCGCACAGATCGAGCGCAAGATCCGCAAGAACAAGACCCGCCTTGCCAAGAACCTGCGCGCCGACGCCGTCCTTCCCGAGCTGCCCGAGGAGTTCGAGCTGCACGAGGAGCGCGAGTTCGACATCGTGCGCACCAAGCGCTTCACCGTCAAGCCGATGAGCGCGGAGGAGGCGATTTTGCAGATGAATCTGCTGGGGCACAGCTTCTTCGTCTTCCGCAACACGGACGACGGCGACGCGATCTCCGTGGTCTACCGCCGCAACAACGGCGGCTACGGCATCATCGAGACGGAGGAGACCGGGGACTGAACAAAAAAGGCAGAGGGGCGAAACGAGCGTTTCGCCCCTTTTTTTATTGCGCGGGGCGTGATATACTGTCTGCAATCCATCTGAAAAGGGGGCGGGGATATGGGGCTTTCTCCGTTTTTCTGCCGCGTGTTCCAGTGCGGCTTCGCGCTCGGCACGCGGCTGCTGCCGTGGCGCAGAGCGGAGGTGGTCTCCGGCGCGGACAGCCTTCAGCGCGTGCCGGAGCTGCTGGCGCGCTGCGGTATGCGGCGTCCGCTCGTCGTTGCGAGCCGCAGGCAGTGCGCGGACGAGCACTTCCTCCGCCTGCGGGAGACGCTCGCGGGGCGGGGCGTTCCGCTCTCGATCTACTCCGCGGTAGAGCCGGATCCGTCGGTCGAGACGGTGGAGAGGATCGCCGCGCAGTACCGGCGCGACGGGTGCGACTGCTTCCTCGTCATCGGCGGAGGGTCGCCGATGGACGCCGCCAAAGCCGCGGCGGCGCGCATTGCGCGTCCGGAGAAGACGGTGGCGCAGCTCGGCGGGCTGCTGAAGGTGCGCCGCCGCGTCCCGCCGCTGATCGCCGTGCCCACGACCGCGGGCACCGGCTCGGAGACGACGATCGCCGCCGTGGTGACGGACGAGTCACACCGCAAGTACGCGATCTCCGATCTCTGCCTGATCCCGCGCTATGCCGTCCTCGACCCCACGCTGACGCTCGGCCTGCCGCCGCACATCACGGCGGAGACGGGCATGGACGCGCTGACGCACGCGGTGGAGGCATACCTGAGCCGCTTTTACAACACAAAGGAGACGAGGGCGTGCGCCGAGCGCGCGGTGGTTGCCATCTTCGCGCATCTGGAGCGCGCGTACCGCGACGGCTCGTCGCTGCCCGACCGCGCGGCGATGTTGCAGGCGTCGTTCGACGCGGGGGCCGCCTTCACGCGCGCGAGTGTCGGCAACGTACACGCCGCCGCGCACACGCTCGGCGGGCTGTACGGCACGGCGCACGGGCTTGCCAACGCCGTGCTGCTGCCCATCGTGCTGGAGGATTACGGCGCGGCGGTCTATCCGCGCCTTGCGCGGCTCGCGTCGCTCGTAGGGCTTGCGGGAGAGACGGACGGGGAGCGCGCGCGGGCGTTCATCGCCGCGATCCGCGCGATGGGCCGGGCGATGGGAATCCCCGAGAGCTTCGACTTTATCCGCATTGAGGATATCGAAAAAATGTCCGCGTGGGCGGCGCGCGAGGCGAATCCCGTCTACCCCGTTCCCGTCGTCTATGACGAGGCGCGCTTCGCGCGGGTGATCGGACGGCTGCGCGGGGAGCAATGATCTTTGCAAAGTTTTAACTCCGTTTTCTTGCAATGCGGGCGGGGATTTGCTATAATTTCTCTCACACTACGTCGAATGGAAGTATTTTATGATCGGAGTCTATGATTACACCGTTATTGCGACCTATCTTTCCCTGCTGCTGGGGCTGGGCGGCATCTGGCACGCCGCGCAGGGCGACACGCTGTCCGCGATCTTCTGCCTGATGCTCGCGGGGCTGCTGGACGCCTTCGACGGCCGTATCGCCCGCACGAAGAAAAACCGCACGGAGGTCGAGAAGCGCTTCGGGATCCAGATCGACTCGCTCAACGACCTCGTCTGCTTCGGCGTGCTGCCCGCCATGATCGGCTGGTCCTTCGGCTGCACGGCGACGGCGTTCTTTGCGACGATGGCGTTTTTCGTGCTCTGCGCGCTGATCCGCCTCGCCTACTTCAACGTGATGGAGGAGGAGCGGCAGTCACAGACGGCGGAGCTGCGCAGCTACTATCTCGGCGTACCGGTGACGGCGGCGGCGTTCGTCATGCCGTTTTTCTACCTGCTCTCGTCGTACCTCTCGCTGCCCTATGCGGCGGTCTACGGCGCGGGGGCGTTCCTCCTCGGCGTGCTGTTCATCGCCCCGCTGCACGTGCGCAAGGCGCACCTTGGCGGCATCATCGTGATGGCGGCGTTCGGACTGGCGGAGCTTGTCATGCTGCTGCTCGTCATGGGGCTTTGAGAGAAAAAAGGAAAAGGACGCCCGGGGGCGTCCTTTTTTTGCGCTCAGTTCAGAAATTCCGCGGGGTCGCAGGGTATGCCGTCCTTCGCGACGGAGAAGTGCAGGTGCGGCGCGGCGGCGAACTCGGCGAGCGAGGTGTTCCCCACCGCGCCGATGACCTCCCCGGCGGAGACGTACTGCCCCTCCCCCACCGTCGGCACGCTCTGGAGGTTAGCGTAGGTGGTGGCGTAGCCGCCGTCGTGCGCGATGGTCACGCTCGTACCCATCAGGTCGTCCTGCGTGACCGAGGTGACGGTGCCGCTGCAGGCGGCGAGCACCTGCGTGCCGAGCGCGGCGGCGATATCGACGCCGTCGTGCGTGCGCCAGTCGTCGAGCGTCTCGTTATAGTGCAGCTCGTCCATCGAGAAGGCGGCGAGCTCCTCCCCCACCAGCGGCGAGACCACCAGCCGCGGCGCGACGGGCAGCGCTTCCTCCGTCAGCTCGGGGACGGTGTCCTCCACGCCGGTCGCCTCGTCCATGACGGGCAGGGACTCCTCGGGCGGCTCCGGCGGGAGGAGCGAGGCTTCGTCGATGTCCGTCTCCGGCATCGTCACCGATGGCTCGTCCGCCAGTTCGAGGTTCGAGGAGACGCTCTCCGCGTCCTGCGCCGGCGAGTCCTTTGGCAAAAGCGTCCAATAGCCCGCGACGGCAAGCGCCGTCACACCGAGGAACAGGGCTATGTATAAGCCCGTTCCGCCGAAGAAATGCCGCTTGCTGCGGCCGTTCGATCCAGTCATGTTCCTTCCTTTCCGCCGCGTATGCGGCTCGCGCAAGATCAAAAAAGCTCTGACGGTAGTGTGTACCGTCAGAGCTTTTTCTAAACCTGTGGGAGCCGATTTTTTATCGCACGATGAGCGTTCTGCCGTCCATCTCCGCGGGCTTTTCCAGCCCCAGCACGTCGAGAATGGTGGGGGCGATATCCGCGAGCCTGCCGGGGCGCAGCTCCGTGCCCGCGCCGCAGAGGATAAAGGGCACGGGGTTGGTCGTGTGCGCCGTCATGGGGCTGACGCCGTCGGGCTGGAGCATCTGCTCGGCGTTGCCGTGGTCGGCGGTGATCATGGCGATGCCGCCCATCTTGAGCGTTGCCTCCACGACCTTGCCGACGCACTCGTCGACCGTTTCGACCGCCTTGACCGCCGCGTCGAACACGCCGGTATGACCGACCATGTCGCAGTTGGCGAAGTTCAGGATAATGACGTCGTACTTGCCGGATTCGATGCGCTCGACGCACTTTTCCATGACCTCATACGCGCTCATCTCGGGCTGGAGGTCGTAGGTCGCGACCTTCGGGGAGGCGACGAGCACGCGGTCCTCGCCGGGGTACGGCTCCTCCACGCCGCCGTTGAAGAAGAAGGTGACGTGGGCGTACTTCTCCGTCTCGGCGATGCGGAGCTGGGTCATGCCCATTTTGCTCAGGTACTCGCCGAGACCGTTTTTCACGCTGATGCGGGGGAAGGCGACGAGCACGTTCGGCATGGTCGCGTCGTACTCGGTGTTGCAGACGTAGGTGAGGGGGAAGAACTCGCGCTTGAAGCCGTCGAACGCGGGATCAACGAACGCGCGCGTGAGCTCGCGGGCGCGGTCGGGCCGGTAGTTGAAGAAGATGACGGAATCGTTATCGGAGATCAGACCGTCCTTATCGCAGACGATCGGCTCGACAAATTCGTCCGTCACGCCGTTTTTGTAGCTCTCGTCGATGGCGTGGAGGGGATCGGGGTCCTGCACGCCGTCGCCGTAGACGAGCGCGTCATAGGCGGTCTCCAGCCGGTCCCAGCGCTTGTCGCGGTCCATGGCGTAGTAGCGACCCATGACGGTCGCGATCCTGCCGACGCCGAGCTCGCGGCACTTTTCCTCCGTCTGCGCCACGAAGCCGCGCCCGGAGGACGGCGGCGTGTCGCGCCCGTCGAGGAAGGCGTGGATATACACGCGCTTGAGCCCCTTGATGCGTGCCATTTTCAAAAGGGCGTAGAGATGCTCGAGCGTGGAGTGGACACCACCGTCGGAGTGGAGCCCGCAGAGGTGCAGAGAGGCGTCGCGCACGAGGCAGTCGTCCATCGCCTGATTGTAGGCGGGGTTTTCGAAGAAGCTGCCGTCTTCGATCGAACGGGAGATGCGGGGCAGATCCTGAAAGACGACGCGCCCGCCGCCGATGTTGGTATGACCGACCTCGCTGTTGCCCATCTGCCCGGCGGGGAGCCCCACGTCGAGCCCAGACGCCTGAAGCTCCGTATGGGCATACTCGGCGAAAAGGCCGTCCAGCACGGGGGTATTGGCGGCGCGCACCGCGTTGCCGGCGGTGCTGTCGGACAAGCCGAAGCCGTCCATAATGACCAAGGTGGTCGGAGTTTTATTCATAAAACGATCTCCTTTCGGCTCTCAGCCCTGATTGGCGGCGTGGACGATCTCCATGAGCGCCTCCGGCGTGAGGGAGGCGCCGCCGATCAGCCCGCCGTCCACATTTTCGTGGGAGAGCAGCTCCGCGGCATTGTCCGGCTTCATGGAGCCGCCGTACTGAATGGTGACGCTGCGCGCCACGCGCGCGCCGTACTTTGCGCGAAGGAGCGCGCGGATCGACGCGCAGACCTCCTCCGCCTGCTCGCTCGTGGCGGTCCTGCCGGTGCCGATCGCCCAGATCGGCTCGTAGGCGATGATGCAGCGGCGCATCTGCTCGGCGGGGACGCCCGCCAGCGCGCTCTTGACCTGGAGCGCGATCAGCTCCATCGTGACGCCCATCTCGCGCTGGACAAGGCTCTCGCCCACGCAGATGATGGGGTTCAAGCCAGCGTCGAGCGCGGCGAGGACCTTTTTGTTGACGATCTCGTCCGTCTCGCCGAAGAGGGCGCGGCGCTCGCTGTGGCCGACGATGACGTAGCGCACGCCGAGGTCGGTGAGCATCTGCGCGGAGATCTCGCCGGTGTAGGCGCCGCTCTTTTCAAAGTAGATGTTCTGCGCGCCGACGGCGATGCGGCTGTCCTTAAAGGCGCGCACGGCGGCGGAAAGGTCCGCCGCGGGCACGCAGAGGACGATATCACACCATTTCGTTCTGGGGAGCAGCGCCTTGAAGGTTTCGGCAAAGGCTTTCGTCTCGGTCGGAGTCTTGTTCATTTTCCAGTTTCCGGCGATCACGGTCTTGCGGTATCTGCGATTCATAGCGGGTCATTCTCCTGTTGTTCTTTATTTATAGATTATGCTCAACTTTGCTGAACTCAGACGCTTATTTATCCAGCAGGCACGCGACGCCCGGCAGCTCCTTGCCTTCAAGGAACTCGAGCGAGGCGCCGCCGCCGGTCGAGATGTGGGTGATCCGGTCGGCAAAGCCGAGCTGCTCGGCGGCAGCCGCGCTGTCTCCCCCGCCGATGATGGTGACGGCGCCGCTCTCGGCGAGCGCCTTTGCCATCGCCTTGGTACCGTTGGCGAAGGCGGGGAACTCGAAAACACCCATCGGTCCGTTCCAGACGATCGTGCCTGCGCCGCGCGTCGCCGCGCAGAAGCGCTCGATGGTCTCAGGTCCGACGTCCATGCCCATCATGTCCGCGGGAATGTGCATCGCGTCAACGACGTGGGGCTCGGCATCGGCGGAAAACTCCTTCGCCGCGACCGCGTCGACGGGCAGGAGGAGCCTGACGCCCTTCTGCTTTGCCTTTTCGATCATCTCAAGCGCGTAGGCGCACTTATCCTCCTCGAGCAGGGACTTGCCGATCTCGCCGCCCTGCGCCTTGGAGAACGTGTACGACATGCCGCCGCCGATGATGACGGTATCCGCCTTGTCGAGCAGGTTGTTGATGACGGCGATCTTGTCGCTGACCTTTGCGCCGCCGAGCACGGCGACGAACGGACGCTTGGGATCGTCGAGCGCCTTGCCCATGACCTCCAGCTCGCGCGCGACGAGGAAACCGGAAACGGCGGGCAGGTACGCCGCCACGCCCGCGGTGGAGGCGTGCGCGCGGTGGACGGAGCCGAACGCATCGGACACATACAGCTCCGCCATGGAGGCAAGGGCTTTGGCGAGGGCGGGGTCGTTCTTCGTCTCGCCCGGCTCGAAGCGGGTATTCTCGAGCAGCATCAGCTCGCCGCCCTTGAGCGCCGCCGCCTTCGAGCGCGCGTCCTCGCCGACGACGTCGTGCGCGAAGATGACGGGCGCGCCCAAAAGCTCGGAAAGGCGCTTGGCGACGGGGGCGAGCGTGAGCTGAGCGAGGGACTTTTTCCACTTCTCCTCCGTGAGCGAGGCGGGGTCCTTGCCCTTTTCGGTCTGCTTTTTCACCCATTTTTCATAGTTCGGCTCGGGCTTGCCGAGGTGCGAGCAGGCGATGACCGCCGCGCCGCGCTCGAGAAGATAGCGAATGGTCGGCAGCGCGGCAACGATGCGCTTATCCGACGTGATCGCGCCGGTCTCCTTATCCTGCGGGACGTTGAAGTCGCAGCGCAGCAGGACCTTCTTCCCGCGCACGTCCACGTCCTGAACGGTCTTTTTGTTGTAGTTCATATTGCTTCCTCCTCATACGATACTCGGATCCGATGATCTCAGCATTTCCCCCTCGTGCTTGAGGGAGGGGAAACCCGTCTGCCGCAGCGCCTCGTAGGTGAAGACCGCCACGGAGTTGGCAAGATTCAGGCTGCGCGCCTCGGCGCGCATGGGAAGGCGCAGGCAGCGGTCATAGTGCGCCATGCGGAAATCCTCCGGCAGGCCCGCCGTCTCCTTCCCGAAAAAGAGCCAGCAGCCGTCGTGAAATTCCGCCGCGCAATAGTCCCGCGGCGCCTTGGTCGTGGCGAGCCAGCAGTCGCGCCCGGCTTCGGGGTGCTTTTGCAGGAGATCGGCAAGATCCTCGTACACGCACACCTCGACCAGATGCCAGTAGTCCAGCCCCGCGCGCTTGACGGCACGGTCGGAAATGTCGAAGCCGAGGGGCTTGACGAGGTGCAGCCGCGCGCCGGTCGCCGCGCAGGTGCGCGCGATATTGCCGCAGTTCTGCGGGATCTCCGGCTCGACGAGCACGATATTGAGCATGATGCGATCTCCTCCAAGCGAAAGTTTTATCATTGTACCGCAAAAATATTGCGAATTCAACTAAAAAAAGAGACTTTTGAAACATTTTTTCAAAAAAGAGGCGGAGAACGTGGCGGCGCAAAAATTTTTTGATTTTTTTGTGGGAAACGGTGGATTTTTTGCGCAGCTTTGCTATAATGGCAGTAAGAAATGACTACCGTGAAAGGAGATGATCTCCGATGGACCAGAAGATCGCCGTGCTTTTTATGCCGGACGACATGACCCTGACAAAGGATACGACGCCGCTGATGCTGCGACCCATTCTGTTCTGCCCCGTCCTTACGTGGATGTTCGACGAGCTGATGGGACAGGGCATCGAGCGGTTTTTTGTTGTTTCGGACGCACGCGCGCACGACGTGATGCGCCCCTATATCCCCGAGAGCGCCGACGTGGTCTACGTGGACGGGGCGAAGCACGGGGAGGAGCTGCTTAGGCTCCTTAAAAACGTGAAGGGCAGCGTGCTCATCGTCAACGGCGCGGTGCTGCCCGTGGGAATGTTCTCCGGCGGCGCGGTCTATGCGGCTGACGCGAAGGAGTGCCGCAAGGTGCTCAGGGAGCACGGCGCGTTCGCCGCGTTCCCCAAGGGGGCGGAGATCAGCAAGGGCTTCCTCCCTGTCGGCGACGAAGCCGAGCTGCGCGACGCGCTGCCCATGTGCCGCCGCAAGATCACCGACGCGCATCTTGCCGCGGGGGTCGATATTCTGGACGCCAACGCCGTTTACATCGACCCGCGCGTGAGGATCGGGCGCGGCACGGTCTTGCTGCCCGGGACGATTCTGCGGGGACGGACGGTCATCGGCGAGAGCTGCGTGATCGGTCCGAATACCATGATCCGCGACTGCACCATCGGCAGCTTCACCGAGGTGAACGCCTCGCAGCTCAACGAGAGCACGGTCGGCGAGCACACGGCGGTGGGACCGTTTGCTTATGTGCGTCCGAACTCAAAGATCGGCGACCACGTCAAGGTCGGAGATTTTGTCGAGATCAAGAACAGCGTCATCGGCAGCGGCACGAAGATCTCGCACCTCACCTACGTCGGCGACAGCGACTGCGGCGAGCGCATCAACTTCGGCTGCGGCACGGTGACGACGAATTACGACGGCTTTCGGAAATTCCGCTGCACGATCGGCGACGACGCCTTCATCGGCTGCAATACGAATCTCATCGCGCCCGTCACGGTCGGCAGGGGCAGCTACATCGCCGCGGGTTCGACCGTCACCGACGAGGTGCCGGAAGACGCGCTCGCCGTCGCCCGCGCCCGGCAGGTCAACAAGCCCGGCTGGGCGGAGAAATGGCGCAGGGCACACGAAAAGAAGTAACAACAAATTTTTATAAATTCAGAGGAGTAAATCAACATGATCTCACACGGCAAGGATATCAAGATCTTCACCGGCAACGCAACCCCCAAGCTCGCGGCAGAAATCTGCAGGATCATCGGCACCAAGCTCGGCGAGAGCGAGGTCAAAAGCTTTGCGGACGGCGAGGCGTCCGTCTCCCTGTATGAGACGGTGCGCGGCAGCGACGTGTTCCTCGTCCAGTCCACCTGCAAGCCCGTCAACGACAGCCTGATGGAGCTGCTCATCATGGTCGACGCCTGCCGCCGTGCCTCCGCCGGCCGCATCACCGCCGTCATGCCCTACTTCGGCTACGCCCGTCAGGACCGCAAAGCCAAGAGCCGCGACCCCATCTCCGCCAAGCTCGTGGCGAATATGCTCGTTGCGGCGGGCGTGGACCGTGTGCTGACGATGGATCTGCACGCCAACCAGATCCAGGGCTTCTTCGATATCCCGGTGGACAACCTTTTCGGCAACCCCATCTTCGTCGATTACTACGCCAAGAAGTTCGGCTCCCGCTGCGAGGAAATGGTCGTCGTCTCCCCCGACGTCGGCTCCGTCGCCCGCGCGCGCACCTTCGCGCAGAAGCTGCACATGAATCTTGCCATCGTCGATAAGCGCCGCCAGAAAGCCAACCAGTGCGAGGTCATGAACGTCATCGGCGACGTGAGCGGCTGCGAGTGCATCCTCTTTGACGACATGGTCGACACCGCCGGTTCGCTCTGCAACGCCGCCAAGGCGCTCGTTGAGGTCGGCGGCGCGAAGAAGATCTACGCCTGCGCGTCCCACGGCGTGCTGTCCGGTCCCGCGTTGGAGCGGCTGGCGAACAGCAACATCGAGGAGCTTGCCCTGCTCGACACGATCCCCGCGCCCGTCGATGAGGCGGAGCTGGCGAAGTCCCGCATCAAGTATCTGACCGTCGCGCCGATGTTCGCCGAGGCAATCGAGCGCACGTACCAGGAGATCTCCATCGCAAAGCTGTTCAACTGAGCGGCGCGGATAAGGATAAAAAACGAGACCCCGTGCGGGGTCTCGTTTTTCTTATTCATTTGGGGAAGCGGCTCAGCACTTCTCGAACACGGTGGCAACGCCCTGGCCGCCGCCGATGCAGAGGGTGGCAAGGCCCTTCTTCGCGTCGGGACGCTTGAGCATTTCGTGCAGGAGGGTGACGATGATGCGCGCGCCGGAGGCGCCGACGGGGTGGCCGATGGAGATCGCGCCGCCGTTGACGTTGACCTTGCTCATGTCGAAGCCCAGCTCACGGGCGACGGCGATGGACTGCGCAGCGAAGGCTTCGTTCGCCTCGACGAGGTCAATATCCTCGATGGTCACGCCAGCCTTAGCCATCGCCTGACGGGACGCGGGCACGGGACCGACGCCCATGATCTTCGGGTCGACGCCGCCCTGACCCCAGCCGATGAGCTTCGCCATGGGCTTGAGGTTATACTTCTTCACAGCTTCGCCGGAGGCGAGGACGATGGCGGCGGCGCCGTCGTTGATGCCGGAGGACTGGCCCGCGGTCACGCGCTGGACGTGCTTGCGCGCGTCGGCTTCGTGGATGCCGGTGGGCTGGAAGGTGTGGACGACCTCGTCCTCAACGCCCTCGGGACCGACGGGGAACGCGCCCTTGAGCTTCGCCATGCCCTCCATGGATGCGCCGGCGCGGGGGAACTCGTCGCGCTTGAACTCGACGATCTCCTTCTTGACCTTCACGGGAACGGGGACGATCTCATCGTCGAATCTGCCGGCAGCCTGCGCCGCCTCGGTCTTCTGCTGGGAGGCAACGCCGAAGGCATCCAGCTCCTCGCGGGTGATACCCCACACGTCGCAGATATTCTCGGCGGTGGTACCCATGTGGTAGTTGTTGAACGCGTCCCACAGGCCGTCCTTGATCATGGTGTCGACGAGCTTCTTGTCGCCCATGCGGGCACCCCAGCGCGCGTCGGGCGCGGCGTAGGGAGCGGCGCTCATGTTCTCGGTGCCGCCGCAGACGACGATGTCAGCGTCGCCGGCGAGGATCGCGCGGCCGGCTTCGATGACGGACTTCATGCCCGAGCCGCAGACCATGCCGACGGTGTAGGCAGGGACGGAATACGGGAGACCCGCGCCGACGCCGACCTGACGGGCGACGTTCTGACCGAGGCCGGAGGTCAGAATGCAGCCGAACATCAGCTCGTCAACATTCTCGGGGGCGACGTTGGCGCGCTTGAGGGCTTCCTTGACGACGATGGAACCGAGCTGGGCGGCGGGGGTGTTCTTCAGCGAGCCGCCGAAGGAGCCGACGGCGGTGCGGCAGCAGTTCACGACGTATAATTCTTTCATTTCATTTCTCCTTATCACAGCATTTTTTCCGGCGCGGGAGCGTCCGGCTTGTTTGCGTTTTGATTATACACAGGGTAAAATGAAAAATCAACTGCAAACGTGCGCAAATCTTGCGAAATTTTGACTTTTTTCTTTCTTTTCGTTAATGAATTAACGAAAATGCCGCATATCCTGCGTCATTTCACAAAAAAGGACGGAGCTGATGCTCCGCCCTTTTCCCGGCAGGCTCAGCCCGCCTGTGCGTTCTGGATCGCCTCGTAGATCGCCTTGGGGTCGAACTTGTCGTACTCGCTGCCCGTCACGAGCTCTGCCTTGTCGATCTCGTCGGTGATGAGGGCGCTGAAATAGTCCTCGCGCACGGCGTCCGCCGCGGCGGTCTCGTCGAGCGGGAGACGCAGCAGAAGGTGATAGCCGAACTCGCTCTCCACGATCTCGCTGAGCTCGCCCTCGCCGAGCGCGTAAGCCGCGTCCTCAAACTCCTGCACCATCGAGCCGGTGGTGAAGGTGTAGCCCGAGGGATAGGACGCGCGGCCGGTGTCCTCGCTGTACTCGCCGGCAAGCTCGGCGAAGTAGGCGGCGAGGTCGTCGCCGGTGTATGCCTTCAGCTTTTCGGCAAGCTCCTCCGCCAGCGCCTTCTTCGCGGCGAGCTCCTCGTCGCTCAGCGCGTCGCCCGTCGTCAGGTCCTTTGTCGCCAGAAGAATGTGGTCGGCGGTGATGTAGCCCTGCTCCGCGGCGTAGACGGCGAGGTCGGCGTCCGAAGCGTAGAGGGCGCTGCCCTCGGTCGTGTAGAGCTGATAGAGGTTCTGGTAGAGGTAGTTGGCTCGGAGGACGCGGTCATAGGTCTCGCGGCGCATTCCCAGCTTTGCGATCTCCGCCTCGTAAGCCTCCTCGCTGCCGTACTGCTCGATATACGACTGCTCGTTCTCCGCCAGCGCGGCGGTCTGCTCGTCCGTGAGCTGCGCGTCATACCGCTCCGCCAGATTCTCCAGCACCAGCTGCTCCTTGACGGCAGCGAGCGCGTCGTCCTTGACATATTCGCTCATGCTCTCACCGTTCTCGAACGTATAGTCCCAGTCGAGCGTCGTACCCATGTAGTACTGCATGAAATTGTTGAGATAGGAGACATTGTAGCCCGTCCAGTAGAATGCAAGGTCGGCGCTGGCGCCGTTGCCGTCCACGACGGCGACGATTGCGTCAGGCGAAACGCCCGTGGTCTCGTAGCACAGCCCCTCCTGAATACTGCCGGAGGAGAGCCCGGCATCGGGGGAAAGCCCGATCACCGCAAAGGTGAGCGCCGCGGTGATCGCCGCCGCGCCGAGGAATGATAGAACACGATTTTTCAGCATGGTGTTACTCCTTCTTTTCTGTTTCTTCCTTATTCACACGCAGGTCGTTGACCAGCGTCAAGGCTGTATTGAGCGCGTCCTCGCCCTTGGCGAGCCGCAGCGTCAGCTTCGGCTCCGTGCCGGTCGCAGAGAGCGTGAGCCGGCGGCGGTTCTGCGGCAGCGAGCACAGCGCCATCACCGCGCCCACAGGGACGGCGCCGGCGCCGGAGAAGGTGAAAACGATCTCGCTCCCGCGCTGGGAAATATCGCGCACGCCGAGGCGCACCGCCTCCGCGCGCAGAAGCGCCACGTCCATCAGCCGGAGCACCGGCTGCGGCGGCTCGCCGTAGCGGTCGAGCAGCTCATCGAACAGCTCGCGCGACTCCTCCGCCGTGCGCAGCGCCGCGATGCGGCGGTAGAGGTCCATGCGCTGCTCGCCCGAGGGGATATAGCTCTCCGGCAGGTTGGCGGAAACGGTGAGGTCCGCCGAGCACTCGGCGCGAGGCAAGGCTTTTTCGCCGCGCTGCTCAAGCACCGCTTCTTCCAGCAATTGCAGGTACATATCGTAGCCGACGCTCATCATATAGCCCGACTGCTCGGGGCCGAGCAGGTTGCCCGCGCCGCGGATCTCAAGGTCGCGCATGGCGATGCGGAAGCCCGAGCCGAACTCCGCGTACTCGCGGATCGCGGTCAGGCGCTTTGCCGCGACCTCGGTGAGTATCTTGCCCGCGCGGTAGGTCATATAGGCGTAAGCCCTGCGCGCGCTCCTGCCGATGCGCCCGCGGATCTGGTGGAGCTGGGCAAGCCCGAGACGGTCGGCGTCCTCGATGATGAGGGTGTTGACGTTCGGAATGTCGATGCCGGTCTCGATGATGGTCGTGCAGACGAGCACCTGCACCTCCCCGTCGGAGACCTGCTGCATGACAGAGGAAAGGCTCTTTTCGTCCAGCCTGCCGTGCGCCACGGCGATGGCGGTCTCCTCGCCGAGGAGCGCCCGCAGCTTCGCCGCGCAGCGGTCGATGGTTTCGACGCGGTTATGCAGATAGTAGACCTGCCCGCCGCGCGCAAGCTCGCGGCGGATCGCTTCGGCGACGACGCCCCAGTCATGCTCGAGCACATAGGTCTGCACCGGCTGGCGGTCGACGGGCGGCACTTCGATGGTGGACATATCCCGTATCCCGGAGAGCGCCATATTGAGCGTACGGGGAATGGGCGTCGCCGAGAGCGTCAGCGTATCGACCTGGCGGGTGAGCTCCTTGAGCTTTTCCTTGTGCGTCACGCCGAAGCGCTGCTCCTCGTCGATGACAAGGAGCCCGAGGTCCTTGAAGCGCAGCCCCTTTTGCAGCAGGGAGTGCGTGCCGATGAGCAGGTCGATCCTGCCCTCCGCCGCGTCGCGCAGGAGCTGCTTTTTCTGCGCGGGCGTTTTGAAGCGCGAGAGCGTTTCGATGCGGACGGGGAACGAGCGGAAGCGGTTGATGGCGGTGGCGTAGTGCTGCTGGGCGAGCACGGTGGTCGGCACGAGCATTGCCGCCTGCTTGCCGTCGAGCACGCATTTCATCACCGCGCGGAGCGCGACCTCCGTTTTGCCGTAGCCCACGTCACCGCAGAGCAGGCGGTCCATCGGGACGCGCTTTTCCATGTCTGCCTTGATCTCGGCAATGGCGCGGAGCTGATCGTCGGTCTCCTCATAGTCGAAGGCGTCCTCAAACTCCTTCTGCCATGGCGAATCGGGCGAAAAGGCGAAGCCGGGGCGCCGCAGCCGCTCGGCATAGAGCGCGATGAGCCCCTTGGCGAGGTCCTTCGCCGCGGCGCGCGCTTTCGTTTTGGCGCGCGCCCAGTCCGTTCCGCCGAGCTTCGAGAGCTTTACGCGCGGGCCGTCCTCGTCCTCGCCGTGTCCGCCGATGTATTTCGACACAAGGTCGAGCTGCGTCGCGGGAACGTACAGGCTGTCGCTCCCCGCGTAGCAGATCTTGATATAGTCCTTATCCACGCCGTCCACGCGCATACGCTCGATGCCCGCAAAGCGTCCGATGCCGTGGTGGGCATGGACGACGAGGTCGCCGGGGGAAAGGTCTTCATAGGAGCGCAGCGCCGTGCGCGCGTCCCTTTTCACGGCGCGCGGCTTCCCGGCGCGGCTGCCGGAGAGCGGCGTCGTGAGCTGCCCCTCCGTCAGAATAGCCAGCCGGAGCTGGGGGTATTCGCTGCCGGCGCTCAGCGCGCCGAGACCGATGACGGTCTCACGCGGGGCGGGCAGGCGGGTATTTTCGGGGTCGAGCCGGGCGCGGATCCCGCGCTCCTGCAAAAGGCGGCGGAGATTCTCCGCGCGCGTTTCATTGCCGCAGAGCACCAGAACGCCGCAGCCCGCCTCCAGATACCGCTCCATCTCGCCCGCGGCGGTCTCAAGGCTGCCGCCGTAGGACGGCAGTGAGCGCGCGTTCATACTCAGGAGCGTTTTCGGCGCGAGCAGATTGCGCGAGGTGGGCAGCGCGTCGAGCAGCAGCACGGAAAAGTCCGAAAGGCGGCGGCACAATGCCTCCGTGCTCAGCGCGAGGGCGGCGAAGCTGCCGCAGAGCACGCCCTCCTCGATGAGAGGCTTGCTATCCTCGGAAAGCTCCCAGTGGTAGTTTTTGCACCGCTCCAGCACGCGCGCCCCGTCGCTGACGACGGCGAGCGTGTCGGGCGCGAGATAGTCCAACGCGCTGACCTCCGTGGGGTAGCAGGCGGCGAGGTAGCGATCCATTCCGCCGAGCGGCAGATCATTGCTGAGCCGTTCGATATCGCCGCGGAGCGTCTGGAGCGCCGCTTCGGCGCCCTCCTTCCCGGCGAGCCGCGTGGCGGCGTTTTCCATACGTGCAAGCATTGCGCCGCGCCCGCCCTCGGCAAGCGCAGGGAGCACCTCGGCGGCGGGAAGGATCGTCAGCTTCTGGATATTCCGCGTGCGGCGCTGCGTCAGGACGTCGAATTCGCCCATGGCATCTATCTCGTCGTCGAAAAATTCGATGCGGACGGGCGCGCTGAGCGGCGACCAGACATCTAATATCCCGCCGCGCAGGGCGAACTGACCGACGCCCTCGACCGTTTCGCTGCGGGTATAGCCGCTCTCCACGAGCCGCCGCGCAAGGGCGGCAGGCTCGATGCGCAGGGCGGGGGCAAGCTCCATCACCGCGCCGCGGATGGTATCGGGTGGGAGCGTGTGCTGCATCAGCCCGTCCGGTGTGGCGACGAGCACGCCCACCGCGCCGGAGGTCATGCGGCAGAGCGTGCCGAGGCGCTGCTGCTCCCAGCCGCGGGAGGCGGACACGCGATCGCGCAGCTGCCATTCGCGGGCGAACAGCAGGCTTACCTCCTCACCGAGGAGGAGCGAAAGGTCGCCCGCCATGCGGCCGGCTTCGTTCTCGTCCGCGCAGAGCACCAGAAGCGGGCGGCGCGTTTGGCTCCGCAGCGCGGCGGCAAGCTGCGCGCGGTGTACGCCCGAAAGTCCGGAGACGGCGGCGGGCGTGCGCCCCGCGGCAAGGTCGGAGAGCAGCTCCCTCGCTTCCGGCAGCGCGGCGATCGCGCGATTCAGCTCTGTCATTCCCTGCGGCACACGGCACACCTCCCTCCGCAACGCGCGAAAGGGCGCAGACCTCCCCTCCGGTGGTCTGTACCCACAGCACAGTAAATGATTTTCCTCCGACGAGGATACCACGCCGGAGGAAAAATGTAAATGAACAAATAAAAAACTTTTCGCGTGGGCTCAGGTTTCCTTGCGGAACGCCAGATAGACGCCGAAGCCGCCGCACGCCAGCGCCGCAAATTCCGCCGCCGCGCTTAGGTCCCCGAAGTATGGGAGGCGCACCCCCTCCACGGAAAATCCGAGGAGAAGCAGGCTGAAGAGCAGCAGGCAGATCGCCCGAAGCTGATCCCTCATCTTGTCACCCCCCCTCTCAGTTGAAGCGGTTCTGCGCGGCGCTCACGCCGCTCGTGATGATGCACTCCGCCGCGGCAAGCGCGCGGTCGAGCGCCTCGTCCACCGTTTTGCGCTCCTGCGCCGTGAACGGACCGATCACCCAATCGACGATATCGTGCTCCGGCGCGCCCACGCCGACCTTGACGCGCGGGAACGCATCGGTGCCGAGATGGGCGATGATGTTCTTCAGCCCGTTGTGTCCCCCCGCGCTGCCGCTGCCGCGCACACGGATCTTCCCGAGCGGGAGGGAGACATCGTCCGAGATGACGATCACCCGGGCGGCGGGGATCTTGTAAAAGCGCGCCGCCGCGCCGACGGCCTCGCCGGAGAGGTTCATATAGGTCTGCGGCAGCATCAAAAGCACGTTCGCCCCACCGAATTCGATAACCTCCGTCAGCGCGCGGAAGCGCAGACGGTTGCAGCGCAGGCCGCGCTTTTCGATCAAACGGTCAGCCGCCATAAAGCCGACGTTGTGGCGGGTATTTTCATATTCCTTGCCGTAGTTGCCCAGGCACACGAGCAGCCACTCCGGCGGACCGGGCTTCTTTTTGAAAAACATGGCGTCCCTCATCTTAGCGCACGCGCAGGGCGGCGCTTACTGCTTCTTACGGATCAGGATAAACGGCGTACACTGGTCGTCCTGTCCGGCGGGATTGTCCCGAATGATCTCGCAGAGCTGCTCGTCCGTCAGGTCGATGCAGCCCGCCTTGCCGAGGATATCGCGCGTGAAGTCGTTCGCGTCGACGATCATCGCGCGCACGCCGGTCTTTTCAAAGATCTCGTCGCAGACGCCCGAGGGGTTTTCGGGAATACGGATACCGTAGTCGCCGTAGACGGGGAACACATCGGGATAGAAGCCGTCGAGCCCCGTGACCTCCATGCCGACCATATCGTAGAAGATGCCGTGCTTGCCGACGAGCTTGCCGAAGCCCGCGCAGATCGCTGCCCAGAGGACCTTCCACGGTCCGCACACGTCGATCGCGAACTGCATCTTGCACACCTCGCCCACGCCGATGCCCGCGCTGTTATGCTGAATGGCGAAGCGGCTGAGAAATTTTGCGAGCCACGATATCTTCATATCCTTGCGGTAGACCACGCGCTTCTGGCACAGGGCGATGATCTTCTCGCTGATGCTCAGCAGGTCGCCCTCCTCATAGAGGGGCTTGACGTAGCGGTTGACGAGCTCGATATAATCCTCTCCGATCTCGACGAAGTGCGTCTGAATGGCGTGGCGCAGATAGACGCCGGTGGAGGTCTCGATCTCAACGCTCTTGGAGCCGTTTGCAACAAAATCCATAAAAATGCCTCTTTCGTGCAGAAATTTTACTTTCGTATTGTACCACAAAACACGCAAAAAGCTACTGTTAATTACAAATTTCCGAAAAACCGTTCAAAGCCGCCCGCCGCGTGCGGTACGCGGCGGGCGGCTCCGTTCCGTCGATCGGCGGGAACGCTTTACTTTTTCTTCTCCGTGATGAGGCGGAGCGCCTTGTCGTAGCTCTCCTCAGCCAGAGGGACGGCGTGCGAGAGCAGCGCCTCGCCTTTTTTGCAGCACTCGTCGGCAAAGGTCTTGTCGTTGAGCGAGGAAAGGTTGATGAGCACGTTGAGCCACGCGCTCTGCATCGCGGTCTTGAGCGTGAGCGCGGCGATGCCGAGGTCGCTGACGACGTTCGGGTTCGTCGTTCCGACGAGCGTGGCAAGCAGGTCGACGGACTCCGAGCAGACCTCCATCATGGCAAGCGGCACCTCCGTACAGCTGCGGAAGCTCGCCTGCACCGCGCCGCGGCGGATCGCCTTCTGCGCATCGTTCTCCTTGGGCAGAGCAAGAGACTCGATCAGCGTGTCGAACACCTCGCTGTCGCGGTTCATCACCTCGATGAAGCGCTCCTTCAGCTCGTTGCCCTTGGCGATGGCGTCCAGAAGGCGGGCGCGGTCGTTCTCGAAGCCCTTCTTGTTCAGCGTCAGCCCGTTGACCATCATCGTCAGCGCGACGCCGACGCCGCCGGCAAGCCCCGCTACCGCGCCGCCGCCGGGGGCGGGAGAATCGGAGCCGATCTCGTTGACGAGCTCCGTTACCTTCATATCTGCGATCTTCATAGTCTCATCTCTCCTTGGAATGGGTGTATGGGGCGAGCCGCCCCGAAAATCGGGCGCAGCTCCCCGCGGGAAGCCCGCGGGGAGCCTTGCCGATATTTTCAGCCGTTCGTTCCGATCAGAACAGACCGGAGATCCTGCCGTTGTCGTCCACGTCGATCTTCTCGGCGCTCGGAACCTTGGGCAGACCCGGCATTGTCATGATGTCGCCCGTCTTGGCGACGAGGAAGCCCGCGCCGGCGTTGACCTTGAGGTCGCGCACGGTGATCTTGAAGCCGCGCGGCGCGCCGAGCTTGCCAGCATCGTCGGAGAAGGAGAACTGCGTCTTCGCCATGCAGATGGGCAGCTTGTCGAAGCCGAGCTCGGTGAGCTGCTTGAGCTGCTTCTTTGCGGAGGCGGCGATGACCACGCCGTCGGCATGGTAGACCTTGGTGGCGATGGCGTTGAGCTTATTCTCGATGCTGTCGTTCGCGTCGTAGACGAACTGGAAGTGGTTCGGCTCGCCGCAGAGACGGACGACTTCCTCCGCCAGCGCCTTGCCGCCTTCGCCGCCCTTTGCCCAGACCTCGCTCAGGCAGACGTTGACGCCCAGCTCGCGGCACTTTGCCTCGACGAGATCAAGCTCCGCCCTGGTATCGGTCGGGAATGCGTTGACGGCGACGACGCAGGGCAGTCCGTAGACGTTCTTGACGTTATCGACGTGCTGGAGAAGATTCGGCAGACCCTTTTCGAGGGCGGCGAGATCCTCGTGATTCAGCTCGGTCTTGGGCACGCCGCCGTGGTACTTGAGCGCGCGGACGGTGGCGACGATGACGACGGCGTCGGGGTGGAAGCCCGCGGCGCGGCACTTGATATCGAGGAACTTCTCCGCGCCGAGGTCGGCGGCGAAGCCCGCTTCGGTCACGGTATAGTCGCTCAGGCGCAGCGCGGTCTCGGTCGCCATGAGGGAGTTGCAGCCGTGGGCGATATTGGCGAACGGACCGCCGTGGATCAGGGCGGGCGTACCCTCGAGCGTCTGCACCAGGTTGGGCTTGACGGCGTCCTTCAGAAGCGCTGCCATCGCGCCCTCCGCCTTGATGTCGTGCGCGGTGACGGGCCGGTCGTCATAGGTGTAGGCGATGACCATCTTGCCGAGACGCTCCTTGAGGTCGGACAGACCGGAGGACAGGCACAGGACTGCCATGACCTCGCTGGCAACGGTGATCTCAAAGCCGTCTTCGCGGGGGGTACCGCTCGCCTTGCCGCCGAGACCGTCCACAATGTGGCGGAGCTGGCGGTCGTTCATATCGACGGCGCGCTTCCAGACGATCTTGCGCGGGTCGATGTTCAGGGCGTTGCCCTGCTGGATGTGGTTATCGAGCATAGCGGCGAGCAGATTGTTCGCCGCGCCGATGGCGTGGAAGTCGCCGGTGAAGTGGAGATTGATATCCTCCATGGGGACGACCTGCGCGTAGCCGCCGCCGGCAGCGCCGCCCTTGACGCCGAACACGGGACCGAGGGAGGGCTCGCGCAGGCAGACCATCGACTTCTTGCCGAGGCGGCGCAGCGCGTCAGCAAGACCGACGGACGTTGTGGTCTTGCCCTCGCCCGCGGGGGTGGGGCTGATGGCGGTGACGAGGATCAGCTTTGCCTTGCGGGGCAGCTTGCGGATCTCGGTCAGGTCGAGCTTTGCCTTGTAGTTGCCGTAAAGCTCAAGGTGCTTTTCGTCGATCCCGGCGTTCGCCGCGATCTCGGTGATCTTTTTCATCTCATGTGCCTGAGCGATCTCAATATCGGTCATTTTGAAATACCTCCTGCTTTTTATCCTGTCGGCGCGAGCGCCTTTTTTATGGTAAGGGCATTATAACCCAATGCAGGAAAAAGGTAAACCGCTTTCGCCACTCACTTTGCGCGGAAGAGTTAAAATTTTTAAGCGTTCCACGCCATCGCCTAACAGATAAATTGACGCGGCTTGCGGGAGTGCGCGCTGTTTCCCCTTTGGAAAGTAAAGCGGGGTGCGGACGGGGCGGGCGCAGGGCGTTCCCAAGCGACGCCGATACGCCGCCGTCCGTCATTTCCGGCGGGTCAAAGCTCGATGCAGCGAGGCTCGTCCAGCGTGACGCGCCCTCCGATGCGCGCGGCGACGACCGCGCCGTCCCGCCGCTCCACGCTCGCGCGCACGACGCCCGCGGGCTGGAGATACTCGCGCGCGAAGCCGCCGTTTTGCAGCCCCTCGCTCTGCGCGACCGCGCAAGCGACGCTGCCGCTGCCGCAGCTCCCCTCCCAGACGAGGCTACCCGTTTCGACGACCTTGACGAGGGGCGTCATGCGCCCGCTTTCCGGATCGAGGAAGATGACGCCGCAGGCATCCATGTCCGCGATGCCGGCGAATACCGGCTCTGCCGCGCGGAAGAATTCCTCGCTCGGCGCCACACCCTCGACGACAAAATGGGCGATGCCCGTCAGATCGACCAGCGTACCCTCGCAGCCGTTCACCGCGGCGCGCGTCACGCTGCGCGGGCAGGGCATCTCGGCGCTCGCCGTGCCCGCGGCAAGATCGACCTGCGCGGTGACGACGTGACCGCAGCCGCTCACGCGCAGCCGGACGGCGGAAAGCCCGCCCCGCTGCCGCGCGATATACATACCGTAGGCGCGGGTCGCGTTGCCGCAGAATTCGCCGCCCATCATCTCCATATGACCGTCCACGCCGTCCTCCGGCGGGCAGGCGTAGCCGACCTGCTCCGCTTTCAGCTCCGGAAGCGCCATGATGCGCGCGGCAAGCGCCGCGCGCTGCGGCTTTTCGACCGGGTCGAGCACGAAGACCGTGATGTTCCCCGCGGGGTCGGCGCGCAGAATATTGAGCTTCATTGTAAGATCCTCCCGAAAAAAGAAGGTGTAAAGTCCGTAAAGACTTTACACCTTCTTTTACTGCATTGTCAATCCATTTGCGCGCAGGGCGCGGATTTGCTTACTCGAAGTCGGGGATATATTCCTTGACGATGTCGAGCAGCTCGCCGGAGCGGATCATCTTCTCCACCGCACGGATATCGGGCCAGATCTCGCGGTCGACCTCGTAGAAGGCGACCTCCTTGCGGACGTGCTTGTAGAGGGCCTCGTGCAGCGGGGTCAGACCCTGACCGTGCGTGTTCAGGCGGCGGCGAATGTCGATTGCCTGGCAGGCGGTCAGCAGCTCGTCGGCAAGGACGTCCTGCGTGTTCTGCAGGATCATCTTCGCCTT
This sequence comes from Alistipes onderdonkii, assembly GCA_963612845.1. Taxonomy (GTDB): domain Bacteria; phylum Bacillota; class Clostridia; order Oscillospirales; family Oscillospiraceae; genus Hominicoprocola. The sequence goes on along the minus strand of CAVDWO010000004.1, from coordinate 17,426 downwards.
GCGGGCGGCGGTGGTGCCCATGGAGACGATATCCTCCTGGTTGGCGGAGGAGGGAATGGAGTCCACAGATGCGGGGTGCGCGTAGACCTTATTTTCGCTGACCATGGAGGCGGCGGCGTACTGGACGATCATAAAGCCGGAGTTGACGCCCGCCTGAGTGGTCAGGAACGCGGTCAGGCCGTTGGAGAGCGCGGGGTTGACCATACGCTCGGTGCGGCGCTCGGAAGCGTCGGCCAGCTCGCTCGCGGCGATGCCGAGGAAGTCGAAGGGCAGGGCCATGGGCTCGCCATGGAAGTTGCCGCCGGAGATGACAGCCTCGTCGTCGAGGAACATCAGCGGGTTATCGGTGACAGCGTTGAGCTCGATCTCGACCTTCTCGCGGACGTAAGCGAGCGCGTCGCGGCAGGCACCGTGCAGCTGCGGGATGCAGCGCAGGGCGTAAGCGTCCTGCACGCGGTCCTTCTGGCAGTTGTCGAGGATCTCGGAACCGTCGAGCAGCTTGCGCATGTTCGCGGCGACGAGCATCTGGCCCTTCTGGCCGCGCACCTGATGGATGCGGGGGTCGAAAGCGTTGCGCAGACCGGTCAGACCCTCCATGGAAAGGGAGGCGATCACGTCGCCGAGCTGAGCGGCGCAGATGGTGTCATACAGTGCGAGAGCGCCGACGGAGGTCATCGCGCAGGTACCGTTGGTCATACCGAGACCTTCCTTGGAAACGAGGGTGTCGAGCGTCTTGATGCCTGCCTTCGCCATAGCCTCGGCGCCGGTCATCTTCTTGCCCTGATACATCGCCTCGCCCTTGCCGAGCATGGGGAGAGTCATGTGGGCGAGCGGCGCGAGGTCGCCGGAGGAGCCGAGGGAGCCCTTCTGCGGAACAACGGGGGTGACGCCCTTGTTGAGCATCTCAAGCAGCATCTCGACGAGCAGCGGACGGACGCCGCTCACGCCGCCGCAGAGCGCGTTGGCGCGCAGCAGCATCATGCCGCGGACGATCTCATCGGCATACGGCTCGCCGGCGCCGGTGCAGTGGCTGAGGATCAGGTTGGTGGAGAGCTGGTTGCTCATTTCCTTGGGGACGGCAACCTTCTGGAACTCGCCGAAGCCGGTGGTGATGCCGTAGGCGACACGCCCCTCGGCGGCGATCTTCTCAGCGAGGGCGCGGGACTTCTTCATCGCCTCGAGCGCAGAGGGAGCCAGCTCGACCGTCGCGTTATAACGCGCGATCGCAACAAAGGACTCCAGCGTCAGGCTGTGACCGTCAACGACAACGTGCTTGATCGCGGTAGGATTCATAATCATGGTAGGTGCCTCTTTTCTTTGATTTCTCAAATTTTTTCCGGCGGACGCAGCCGCCGCCGCAAGAAATATCCGGAGCGCACCCCTTTTTTGCTCCGTATTTGCCCGAATACGGAAAGCGCTCCGCCCACGGGCTGACCCGTGGGATTGTTACGAGGATAGTATACCACATATTTGTGCAAAATCAATAGTTTTTTCTTCGTTAATTTCTTTTTTCTTGTGCGCTATCACCATACCGTACTGCTGTGATAGCGCAGTGCTGTGCTGTTGACCGCGCGAAAAAAGGACGCTCCGAATGATCGGAGCGTCCTTTTGGTCCGTAAACCGAGGGATCACCTTTTTTTCTTGTGCTGCTGCTTCGCAGGTTTTTCGGGGCGGCTGGTGTTGAAATCCAGCACGCGGATCGAGGGGTTCTTTTCCTTCGCCATCTCGCAGATCGCGCTCGCGTCTGCATAAGGGAAGAAGAGCGCCTTTTCCGACGCGCCGCCGTAGCCGATGTGCAGCCGGACGAGCTTGTCGTGCCCGCGGTCCTCGCGGACGATGGAGTTGATCTCCTCCCACGAGATGAAGTCGTAATGCGTGGTGATCTGCATTTGATAGAAGATCTCAAGTCCTCTCTGCGTGATCACCGCGTCCTTCTTCGTCAGCATCGTGATGAGATACAGCACGGCGAACACGAGGGAGACGCCGGAAAGCAGGGCGTTCCTGTCCCGCGACGTCAGCCCGAAGAGGAGCAGGACGACGATCAGGACCCAGCCGCCGATCTGCACCCACCGTTTACGCGGCTTGAGCTGCTGGGCGGCGTAGACCGGAGGCGGGACAGAGTCCCATGGAAGCAGTTGTCTCACAATGGCGATTCCTTTCTGATGTAGGGGAAATCAGGCGTTGATCTTGGGCGCCTTGCCGGCGGCACGGAGCGCCTCGAGGTTGGCGACAGCCTTGGCGTGAGCCTCTTCCGGAGCCTCGGCGACCTTGCCCATCTTGGTCTTGCCGAAGAGGTTGGTGTAAGCACCGTCAGCCCAGAAGATGTTGCGGCCGAACGCGGCGGTGATGTAGGCATAGACGGGGTTGAGCAGGTTGACGAACGCATACGGGAAGAACACCAGCGGGCTCATGCCGAGAACGCCGGTCTGGTAAGCGCCGCAGCCGGTCCAGGGGAACATGACCGCCCAGAGGGTACCGGCATCTTCGAGGGAACGGGAGAGCATATTGCGGGCGAGACCCAGCTCGTCGAACTTATCGACATAGATGGGGGCGGGCACGCCGATGCCGAGGAACTGGTCGCACATGGTGGCATCGCAGAAGATGGAGGTCAGCAGGGTAGCGAGGATCAGGCTGCCGACGGAGTGGATCTTGTGCTTGATGTTGCCGAACAGGCGCTCGATGCAGCCGCAGCGCTCGAGAGCGCCGCCGTAGGCGACCGCGAGGATAACGAGGTTGATGGTCCACATGGTGCCGTCCATACCGCCGGCCTTGCCGAGAATGGAGTCAGCGACTTCGTTGCCGGTCTCGATGCCGAGGCCATAGTGCAGCATATCGAAGATGCCGCCGAGATCGCCGTAGCCGCCCTGGAAGATGATGGCAAAGAGCACGGCGACGAACACGGAAACGGCAATGCCGACCAGGCCGGGCACGCGCAGGATGCACATGAGGATAACGACCAGAATGGGAACGAGCAGGATGGGGCTGATGTGGAAGGCGCCGCGGAACGCATCCTGGATGCCGGCGGCGACGGAGGGATCATAAGCGCTGGTATCGACGTTCAGACCGAGGATGGTGTAGAGCACCAGAGCGATGACCATGGTGGGGGCGGTGGTGGAGACCATCGCGGCAACGTGGTCGAACAGGCCCGTCTCGGCGACAGCCGCGGCGAGGTTGGTGGTGTCGGACAGCGGGGAGAACTTATCGCCGACATACGCGCCGGAGATGATCATACCGGCGGTGATGGCGGGATTGATGCCGAGACCCGCGCCGATGCCAAGGAACGCAAGACCGACGGTAGCGGTCGTGGTCCAGGAGGAGCCGCAGGACAGGCCAACGATCGCGCACATGATGCAGCCGATCGGCAGGAACAGCTTCGGGGTCAGCAGGTCAAGACCGTAGACGATCATCGCGGGGATGGCGCCGGACGCCATGAAGCTGGAGACCAGGAAGCCGACCGTGCAGAGGATCAGGATCGCTTCCATGGAAGCGCTCAGACGGTCGACCATGCCGGCGAGCATATCCTTGAAGCTGTGACCGCAGTAGCAGCCGACGGCGCAGGCGATGACGATGGAGATGACCAGAGGCATATGCGCGTCATGGTAGCCGGAGTCGGACAGCAGGAAGCAGTAGAGCATCAGGGCGATCATCGCCGCGATAGGCACACAAGCCAGAATAAAGCTTGGCTGCCGCGCTACTTTCTTTTCGTTTGCCATTTGATTTGTACCTCTCTCTTAATAAAAATACTTTGACCTGTCTTTGGAGCGGCGGACCGCTCTCCCCTTTCAACAGACCGGGATCACAACCGCATAAGGGGGTATGCGTCCTGCGGAGGGGTCCCGCAGGCAAACAAATCGGCACAGAGCAGGCGGCGCCGTCGGGCAAACGGCTTTCTTGCGATGCCGCTCTTCTCCGCTCCAATCTATTTGTGAATGAATTGTAACATACGCTTTCAGCAAAAGCAATAAAATTTGATAAAATTCCGTAAATTTTTTAGACAAAATAACTGTTGCTAGGTGTCATGTTGTCTTGCTGTTACGGCTGCACGGTAGTGCAATAAAGCGATGCGGTGGGAAAAGAAGCAGACGCAGCCGCGTCTGCTTCGGCGCAAGCGTTGGGTCAATGATCTTCTTTGAGCCTGTCCAGCAGCAGGCGGTAACCGTCGCCGCCGTAGCAAAGGCACTTGTTGACGCGCGTGATCGTTGTCGAGGAGACGCCGATCTTCTGGGAGATCTGGGTGAAGGTCTTCCCCTCGTTCAGCAGGGTCGCCACCTGAAAACGCTGGGACATCGCCTCGATCTCGCTGAAGGTGCAGAGATCGTCGAAAAACCGGTAGCACTCCTCCTCGTTCTTCAGGGACAGGATCGCCTGGAACAGATGGTCGGTCTCCTCGCTTTTCATTTTGCTTTCGTACATACAAACCTTCCTCCTTCTGCCGATAAAAGGGGTGTTCGTTACTTTAGTATGGTAACAAACTTTGAGCCTTGCGTCAAGCGGCATTGGCTTTTTTCTCCGTAATTGTTGCTTTTTTAGGTTTTGGCGGCTGGATTTCTAAAAATTTTTGCTTATTTTGCCAAAGCGCTGGCGTTTTGGCGGCGGCTTTGTTATACTCAGGCAGTAATACAACCATGCAACCACGCAAAAGGAGTGTGCTGTCATTTATGTGGAATTTGCTCTGGCCGGTGCTGCTGACCGTCGCAGCCGACACGTTTTATCACATCTGCGCTAAATCGACGCCCGGCGATATGAACCCCCTCGCGGGGCTGACGGTCAGCTATCTGACGGCTGCTGCCGCCGCCTGCGCGCTCTTCTTCCTCACGAGCGGATCGAAGGATCTTGCCGGAGAGCTGTCGCATATGAACTGGAGCTCGCCCGTTCTCGGCGTTTCGATCGTCGGGCTGGAGCTCGGCTTCATCTATCTTTACCGCGCGGGGTGGAAGGTCAGCGTCGGCTCGCTCGTCGTCAATCTTTCGCTCGCCTGCGTGCTGCTGTTCGTCGGCGTGCTGCTCTACCACGAGACGATCACCCCGCGGCAGGCAGCCGGACTCGCCGTCTGCGTGCTGGGGCTGTTTTTACTGAGTTAAAACGGTTTTTGCCGCGCGGCGCTTGACAATTTCCTTTCCGCAAAGTACAATATCCCTCATCCATATTGATACGCTGCTGTGCCACCGCGGTGCAGTACGCTGTCCATACATTATTTATGAAAGGACACTCACTATCATGGCAACGATCAAAGCGCACACCTTATCCGGCTTTATGGAGCTGCTGCCCGCTCCGCAGACGCAGATGGAGCGGCTGATGGAAGTCCTGCGCTCGTCCTACGGCGTCTACGGCTTCACTCCGCTCGACACGCCCATCATCGAGGCGAGCGACGTGCTGCTCGCCAAGGGCGGCGGCGAGACCGAAAAGCAGATCTACCGCTTCTCCAAGGGCGACAGCGACCTCTCCCTCCGCTTCGACCTGACGGTCCCGCTGGCAAAGTATGTTGCGCTGCATTATGCCGACCTTGCTTTCCCGTTCCGCCGCTTTCAGATCGGCAAGGTCTACCGCGGCGAGCGCGCGCAGCGCGGACGCTTCCGCGAGTTCTATCAGGCGGACATCGACGTGATCGGCGACGGCGAGCTGGACATCACGAACGACGCAGAGATCCCCGCCATCATTTATACGGTCTTCTCCCGTTTGGGTCTATCCCGTTTCCAGATCCGCATCAACAACCGCCGCATCCTGAACGGCTTCTACGCGATGCTGGGGCTTGGCGACAAAGCCGGAGACATCATGCGCACAGTCGATAAGATCGAGAAGATCGGCGCGGACATGGTGCGCGCCATTCTGGTGGACGACTATGCCATCGAGGGCGAAAAGGCTGACGAGATCCTCGCCTTCATCGCCATCAAGGGTACGAACGCGGAGGTGCTGAACGCGCTGGAGGCGTACCGCGGCAGGAACGAGATGTTCGATCAGGGGCTGGACGAGCTTTCGACCGTTGCCAAATACCTCGGCTCGTTCGGCGTACCGCAGGAGAACTTCGCCGTCGACCTGACCATCGCGCGCGGGCTCGACTACTACACCGGCACGGTGTATGAGACGACGCTGCTCGACTATCCCGAGATCGGCTCGGTCTGCTCCGGCGGGCGCTACGACAACCTTGCCGAATACTACACCGACAAGAAGCTCCCCGGCGTCGGCATTTCCATCGGCGTGACGAGGCTTTTCTACGTCCTCGGCGAGCAGGGGCTCCTGAACGGCGATATCTGCACCGCGCCGGCGGACGTGCTGATCCTGCCGATGACGGAGGATCTGAGCGAGGCGATCTCGCTTGCGACCGACCTGCGCGCCGCGGGCATCAGCACACAGATCTACACGGAGAAGAAGAAATTCAAAGCCAAGATGAACTATGCCGACAAGCTTGGCGTTCCTTTCGTCTGCTTCCTCGGCGAGGACGAGATCGCCGCAGGCGTCGTATCCTGCAAGGATATGCGCACCGGAGAGCAGACCAAGCTCCCGCGCGCGGAAGCCGTCGAAAAGGCGCGCGCTTTTGTTGAAAGCGACCGCAGGAAGCCTGTGATTCTCGAAAAAAAGTAAAAAAGAGCGGAGCGGCTCAGCCGCTCCGCTCTTTTCTTTTCATCAGTCCACCGTGCGCATGAAGCTCGTCGTCCCCTTCTGGAAGCGCACGTCCAGTTTTACGCGGTCGGCGCGCATATAGCTCGTGGTGTATTCATAGGTGTGACCGTTTTCGGTCGTGGTGCGGCGCTGGTGGAAGAACGCCGCGGTTCCCGGCGCACAGTGCAGGAGCTTTGCTTCGCGCGGCGCGAGCAGCACCGCCTCGTAAGTATCCGACGCGGAGAACGGAACGATACCGACGTGGTAGAGCAGGCTGTAGAAGCTGTGCGTCTCCAACAGCTCGCGCGTCAGGTTCGGGTAGATATACTCGGGATAGTACGACGTTTCGAGGATCAGCGGCTCGCCGTCCACATTGCGCACGCGCGTGAAGCAATAGACTTTCACGCCCGGATCAAGGCTCATGAGCGCGGCGATCCTGGGAGAGGGCGCGATGACTTTAAAATCCACCAGCGTGGACGACGGCAACTTGCCGAGCTGGGAGATCTCCGTCGTGAACGAATACTGCACGCCCTTGCGGCGGGTGTTGGGGTCGGTGACGAAGGTACCCTTGCCGCGCTTGCGCACAACGAAGCCCTCCTCCTCCAGCGCGCCGATCGCCTGGCGGACTGTGTTACGGCTGATATCGTAGGCGCGGCAAAGCTCTGTCTCGCTCGGCAGCAGGTCGCCGACCTTGAGCGCGCCCGCGGTGATGCTGCGCTTGATGATGCCCATGAGCTGAGAGTACAGCGGGACCTCGCTGTCGAGCGACAGCGGGTTCCTGAGGATCGGATTGTCCTCCATTTTTTCGTCCTCCCGGGAAAAAGATTTTGGAATATTCCGATTGTACCACAGACTTTCAGAATGTTCCAGTACCTTTTTGCTCAATTTTCTCCCGCGCCCACCGGCAATCTTACAGCCTTTTGCCGTACATGAACAGGTCGCACTTGAGCATACCGTTGTAGAGTTTGCGCTTTTTATCCGCCGGTCTGCCGTAGCAGCGCTCAAAATCGGGGTGCGAGGAGAGCACATAGATGCGCCATGTATCCGGCAGCTTATCCATCGCTCTGCCGAAGGTGCGGTACAGCTCGCCCGCTTCTTCGCGTTCGAGCAGACGCTCGCCGTAAGGCGGATTTGTCACGACGCGACCGTAAAGCCCGCCCCAATGGAAGCGCGTGGCGTCGTCGACCTCAAAGCGCACGATGTCGTCTACCTCGGCAAGCTCGGCATTGTGGCGCGAGAGCTCGATGGCGCCGGGGTCAATGTCGCCGCCCCAGATCTCGTAGCTGCCGCGGAACTCGTTATCCATGGCTTCGTCCGCCGCGTCAAGCCAGATCCTTTTATCGAGCGACGCCCAATGCTGGGCGGCAAAGCTGCGGTTCAGCCCCGGCGCGCGGTTGCGTGCGATGAAGGCGGCTTCAATGGCAATGGTGCCGCTGCCGCAGAACGGATCGCAGAACGGGTCGCGACCGTTGTAGCGCGAGAGCTTGACCATCGCGGCGGCAAGTGTTTCACGCAGCGGGGCGGCGACGCCGTGGGCGCGGTAGCCGCGCTTGTAAAGGCCCTCGCCCGAGGTGTCGAGCCCGACGGTGACCTCGTCCTTCATAATGGAAAAGCGCACCTGACAGCGCCGCCCCGTTTCGGGAAGCTGCGCGATGCCGTATGCCGCGCCCAGGCGGTCGACGACCGCCTTCTTGACGATCGACTGGCAGGCGGGTACGGAGTGGAGCGTGGAGCTGATGGAGTAGCCCACGACGGGAAATTCTCCCTCGCGCGGGATCCAGTCCTCCCAGCGCACCGCGCGCACGCCCTGAAAGAGCGCTTCAAAATCCGTCGCGCGGAAGCGGTGCAGCGCCAGAATGACGCGCGCACCGCAGCGCAGGTTGATGTTGAGACGCGCGATATCGCGTGCTTCGCCGCGGCAGAGGACGCGCCCGTTCTCCACGCGCACGTCCGAAAGCCCGAGCTTTTTTACTTCATCGCCCACGAGACTCTCCAGCCCCAGCAGGCAGGGAATGACAAATTCCAGCATAGTTCCGCTCCCAAATGGTTTTCTTTCCTTCAGTATAGCTCACGGAAACAAAAAAGGCAATCACCGCGTCAAAATAACCGTAGTAAAGCGCGGCGGCTTATGTTACAATGAAAATAACAGCGGCGCGGCGCGATGTAACATTAAACTTGCGCGAAAAAATTACTTTTTTCGGCGATGCAACGTTTAACTTGGTGGAAATCGCCGCCGCGATCCGCTATCCTATGCTCAGACAGAGAAACGGAGGAACTGCACGATGGCATTCGGCGAACGGCTTCAGGAGGTCCGTAGGCGCAGCGGGCTGACGCAGGAGGAATTTGCCGGGCAGCTTCAGGTCTCGCGCCAGTCGGTCTCGCGGTGGGAATCCAACCGGGGCTACCCCGAGATGGAAAAGCTCATCTACATCTGCAACCGCTACGGCACGACGATGGACGAGCTGTTCGAGGAGGAGATCCCCGCCGTTGATGAACCGCCGCGCGAGGAGCCGCGGCTCCGGACGCGCACGCTCGGGGGCGAGCTGAGCAGCCTTTACGCGAATCTGTCGCCCTACAACAAAAGCATCGGCATCATACTGCTGGTCGTCATCGCCATGATCGGTCCGGCGTATGTCTACTGTATGCGCAGCTTGAAAGGAGGAGCAGATGAAATGATGACCGTGATCTGGATCGCCGCGATCATTGTCTTCGGCATCGCCGAGGCGGCGACGGCGGGGCTGGTGTCGATCTGGTTCGTCGCCGGCGCAGCGGCGGCGCTGATCGCAACGGAGCTGGGCGCGGCGCTGTGGCTGCAATTCGCGGTGTTCCTGGTCGTGTCCATTCTCGCGCTTATCGCCACGCGCCCGCTCGTGCGCAGGATGCTGGACAAGACCATCGTCCCCACCAACGCCGACCGCGTGCTGCACCGCAGCGCCAAGGTGACGGAGACGGTGGACAACGAGAACGCCGCGGGCGCCGTTTACATCGACGGGAAAACGTGGAGCGCGCGCAGCGAGGACGGCACTATCATCGAGCGGGGCAAAATGGCGGAGGTCATTCGCATGGAGGGCGTGAAGCTCTTCGTCCGCGAGGAAAAAGGGAAAGAAGAAACGGAAAAATAATCCGATCAATCACTTATTTATCAGGAGGAACGAACTATGCAATGGGTAGGCTATATCGGTATCGGCATTTTGGTGCTGCTGGTGCTGCTGGTGATCGTCTCGAATATCCAGATCGTGCAGCAGTCGCGCGCCTATGTGGTCGAGCGGCTGGGCGCGTACAGCGCGACGTGGGGCGTGGGGCTGCACCTCAAGATCCCGTTCATCGAGCGCGTCGTGAAGAAGGTCAGCCTCAAGGAGCAGGTCGCCGACTTTGATCCCCAGCCTGTTATCACCAAGGATAACGTCACCATGCAGATCGACACGGTCATCTACTTCCAGATCACCGACCCCAAGCTCTACACCTACGGCGTGGAGCACCCGATGAACGCCATCGAAAATCTGACGGCGACGACGCTGCGCAACATCATCGGCGAGATGGAGCTGGACCAGTCGCTCACGAGCCGCGACGTCATCAACGCCAAGATGCGCTCCATCCTTGACGAGGCGACCGACCCGTGGGGCATCAAGGTCAACCGCGTGGAGCTTAAAAATATCCTGCCGCCGCGCGAGATCCAGAACGCGATGGAAAAGCAGATGAAGGCCGAGCGCGAGCGCCGCGAGTCCATCTTACAGGCAGAGGGGCAGAAGCAGTCGCAGATCCTCGTGGCAGAGGGCGAGAAGCAGTCCACCATCCTGCGCGCGGACGCGGAAAAGCAGGCGGCGATCCTCAAGGCCGAGGCCGAGCGGCAGGCTGCCATTCTCAAGGCGGAGGGCGAGGCGCAGGCAATCCTCGAGGTGCAGAAGGCGCTCGCCGACTCCATTAAGCTGCTCAACGAAGCCAACCCCAACGAGCAGGTCGTCAAGCTCAAGGCGCTCGAATCCTTCGAGAAAGCCGCCGACGGCCAGGCGACGAAGATCATCGTGCCGAGCGAGATCCAGAGCCTTGCCGGACTTGCCGCCGGCTTCAAGGGACTGCTCGAGAGCGACGGGAAGTAATCGCTTTCGACCGCAAATAAAGATAACGACCGCTCCCCGTGCGGCGCACGGGGAGCGGTCGTTTGTTCTGTTCTGTGGGGGTGCATCACCGGTGCAATGCGGCAAAAAACTCCTCGATTTCCGCACGGCTTGCCGCCGCGCTGCCCTGCACAAAATTCGGCTTGCCGCCGCCGCGGCCGTTCAGCTCCACGTTGAGCTTTTTCGTAAGCGCGCGCAGATCGCCGTCCCGCTCGCCGACGGCGTATTTCCATGCGCCGTCCACGCCCGCAAAGACCGCGCAGCGTCCGCCGCAGGAGACGGTCACTGCGTCGCAGAGCCTGCGCAGGCTGTCGCCGTTCATTTCGTCCTCGAAGATCAGCACGTCGCCGCTCCCCGCGTATCGTGCCGCGATGTCCGCGAACACCTGCTCCTCCAATCTCGCACAGCGCAGCCTGAGCGCGCCGAGTTCCCCCTGCAAACGTTCCACCGCCGCCGCGCTCGCCGTCGGCTTGACGGAAAGCACCTGCGAAAGGCGCACGTCCTGCTCCCAGCACGCGGAGAGATAGCGGTACGCGCGCTCGCCGCACAGAAGCTCGATGCGCACGCCCTCGCGGAATTTCTGCACAGAGAGGAATTTGACGATGCCGACCTGCCCGCTGCGGTTAACGTGCGTACCACAGCAGGCACAGCAGTCCGCGCCGGGGAAGGAAACGATCCGCACGTCACCCGTGAGCGGCTTTTTGCTGCGGTAGTCGATCGCGTCCAGCTCCGCCCCGCGGTGAAGCTGAATGTCGATGGCGTGGTCCTCATAGATATAGCGGTTTGCCGCCGCCTCGATCTCCAGCAACTCCGCCCACGGGATATCGGCGTTGAAGTCGATGGTCACGATCTCCGCGCCCATGTGAAAGCCGACATTGTCGCAGCCGTAGCGCGCGCAGATCAGCCCCGAGCAGATATGCTCGCCCGAGTGCTGCTGCATATGGTCAAAACGGCGTGCCCAATCGAGTTCGCCCTCCACGTCCGTGCCCACGGCGAACGGAGAATCGCAGAGGTGCGTGATGACGCCGTCCCTCTCGCGGGTCTCGAGCACCCGGACGCCGCCCAGCGTGCCGGTGTCGCATGGCTGACCGCCGCCCTCGGGGTAAAAGGCGGTCTGATCGAGCGTGACCGCCCAGCCGCCCTTCGCCTCCCCACAGGAGGTGACGACGGCGGCAAACCGCCGCAGAAAGGGGTTGTCGTAATAGAGCTTTTTCGTTTCCATATACTCCTCCTCAGTCCAGTAAGCCGAGCGTCTGCTTGCATTGCAGCACGCGCAGCACGTGCTCGTCGAGCACGCTCTCGCTGAGTGTGCCGCTCTGCACGGCGGCGATTACCTGCGGGATCTGCGCCTGATAATCGGTGGTGACGACCATATCGTTGCCCGCCAGCAGCGCCAGCACCGCGGCGCTGCCGTCCTCGGCGTACGCCTTGACAGCGTCCATCGCCAGATCGTCCGTCACGATCACGCCGGTAAAGCCGAGCGTTTCGCGCAGCAGCTCATGCACGGCGGGCGAGAGCGAGGCAGGCAGGCTCGCGTCCATGCACTCGACCACGTTGTGGCTCACGAGCACGAACGGCGCGCCCGCCGCGATGCCTGCCCGGAACGGCACAAGGTCGGACTGCTCGAAGGTCTCATACGGTCGCTTGTCGACGGCGATACCCGTATGCGTGTCGGCGTTGTTCCCGTAGCCGGGGAAATGCTTCAAAACAGAGGCGACACCCGCGTTCTGCATCGCAAGCACCATGTCGGCGGCGAATTTTGCCGTTGCTTCCGCGTCCTGCCCGAAGGCGCGGTCGTAGATAAAATCATCGGGGTCGGTCGAAACGTCGCACACGGGGGCGAAGTTCACGTTGATACCGAGCTTCCAGCGCAGCGCTTCGTTATAGTCGAACATCGCGCTGCGCAGCGTATCCATACCGCCCGCCGCGTAAAGCTCCTGCGGAGACTTGAGCCTTTCGGAAAAGAGGTTGGGGTTGCGGCTCGCGCGCGTTACGGTGCCGCCCTCCTCATCGCTGCCGATGAAAAGCGGGATATCCGCCGCGGTCTGATAGCTCTGTACGGTCCGGGTGAACTGTTTCTCCGTGAGCCAGTTGCCCGCCGCGTCCTTATAATCGCGGCCAAAAAGCAGCAGCCCGCCGAGATGATAGGTCTTCACGTCCTCTGCCGCGTCCGTTTCCGGGCAGCGGACGAAGAAGAGCTGCCCGACCTTTTCCGCAAGCGTCATGCCCGCGATACGCTCGCGCAGGCGCTGCGCGGCAGCTTCACTGAGCGCCTGCTGCTCCTGCTCGTAAAGCTCTTCGGGCGAGAGTTCTCCGCCCTGCGCGTTCTGCTGCGTGCCGGGAGCGGTTCCGCTTTCTTCCTCCTTCGCCGGCTGGACTCCGCAGGCACTAAGGCTGAAACAAAGCGCTAGAAACAGTGCAAAAATCCGCTTTTTCATCCTCGAGCCTCCGTCCCTGCGGCAGACCACGGAAAGTGCTGCTCGCGGTAATACTGGGCGTAGAGATAACTGCGGCAGAGCGCAGACTCGTCCTTGCCGAGGCAGCCCGTCAGCTCGCCGTCCGCAAGGAACCAGCCGCCCGTATGCAGCAGCGGCGTGACCTCGCGGAGCGTGCGCTGGAGCTGCATGAAGGCAGATCCCTCCCAGCCGCACTCGTCAAAGACCTTCGCCATCAGGAAACAGGGCGAAAAGTCGCCGCCGTCGCCGGTGAACCCGGAAGAAAGCGTCCGCTTCGCCGCGGCGTTGGCATAGATGACGTAGGGCGTCGCATAATAGTTGTAGAAGCCGTCGAGCGTCCCCATGTCGAGATCGACACCCATCTCGGCGTATACACTGCCGCCGTTGCCGAGCCACGGCTTATGGTCGCCGAAAAAGACGAATACGACAGGCTCGTCACGCTTTTCCAGCTCGTCCGCCATGCGGCACAGCTCGCCGATCGTCTCGCTCACGCCGGCAAGGTAATTATTGAGGATGCAGCAGCTCTCCTGCGACCAGCCGGTCTGCGCGCTCGTGACATACTCGCGCGCGCAGCTCTCGGAGGAGTAGGGTCCGTGATTCTGGTACGAGACGGAGAAGAGAAAGAGCGGCACGCCGTCTGTCTTGCGCGCGTCGAGATCGCGCAGCAGATAATCCATCAGCACCGCGTCGGAATGGAACACGGCGGTCATCGGGTCCACCAGCTCGCCGAAGCCGTCGTCGGTAAAGACACTCTCATCAAAGCCGAGATAGCCGTTCACGTTCTGTCGGTTATAGAACCAGCCGTAGCCGGGGTGACGGTAGAGCGCGTCGTAGCCCTGCGACTTAAAATACCAGACGTAGGAGTCCGTGTTGGTGCGGAAGTCCTCGTGGCGGCTGTAGCCGGTGAGGAAGCCCCACTCGGTATCCGTCGTGCCGCCGGCGAAGATGTTCGTCAGCAGCCGCCCCGACACGCTGCGGCGCTCCAGCTCGTGCAGCGGGGCGTAGACCTCCGCCACGGCAGGGATATCCGCCAGCACCGGATAGTCCGTCAGGTCGCAGAACGCCTCCAGCATCACGGCGATGACCGTGACCCGCTCCTCCGCGGGGATATCCGCGTCCTCATACTGCGCGAGCGCGGAGAGCGCTGCCGCTTCGTCATAGCCCTCGGGCGGATCCGGGAACATCTCCTGCACACTGTAGATAAAGGGGTAGACCGCGCCCTTGGAGACGTAGACCTCCACATCCGACCACGGGTTGATGAAGCTGTTGTTCGCGGTCTTATTCGTGTAAATGTCCGCGTCGGTATAGACGGTGAAGTATGCCCCGATTGCCAACGCAAGGCAGGCAAGCGCGCCGAGAACGCGCGTGCGCACACGCAGCGGCTCCTTCCGCATCAGGAGCACGGCAAACAGCAGCATGATGAGTGCGCCCGCGATACCCGCGAGCACGGGCTTCGTCAGCTCGAGCGTGTAGTGCCCCACGATGCCGCCCGCCGTGCGCAGGATGCGAAGGTCGGTCGCCAACACGGGGTCGCCGCGCAGCTGAACCTTGTAATAGCTGCCGAAGGCGAGCGCAAAACATGGCAGCGCGGCGGTGAGATACGCCGCCCACGGCCGCCGGAACAGGAAAAAGCCGAAATAGACCAACAGCGCCGGCGCAAAAAGATTCAGCGCCGCGAGCAGCGGCAGACGGAAGTAGGACAAAAAGAGATACAGATGATTCAGCGGCGCGTAGGCATACGCCGCGAGCATCAGCGAGATCAGCCCGATTCCAACGCCCATCAGCGTCAGCCAGCCGTAGAGCCAGACGCGGTGCGCGCGCCGCAGCGCGGGAGAGGCGTCCGCCCCAGGGCGGAGCAAAGCAAGGAAGGATCGCATACGCGAGAACCCCTTTCAAAAACGATAAAACGATAATATGTAAGTATATCATTTCGCGCGAAAAAAGGCAACCTGTGCCTGCGCGCGCTTGACAAGCGCGCGGGCGCGTGGTATACTGCCTCCACAAAAGGCAGCGAGAAAGAAGCCTTTTCTTTTCACCCGCTTCAGAGAGGGGTCGGTCGGTGCGAGTCCCCGCGGAACGGAAAAGGCGGCGCTTTTGAGCCGCGCGGCGGAAATGCCGCGCCGGGCCCTCCGTTACAGGGGAACGAAGTGCGTGTCAGCCAGACACGAATTCAGGTGGAACCACGGACAATGATTTGTTCGCCCTGAGCCTACCATCATGGGCTCAGGGCGTTTTTTCGTCTCCTGAGCCAAGCACCGAAAGGAGAAATCAACCATGAAAAACACCGAAAAGACGATGGACAAGATCGTCGCGCTGTGCAAAAACCGCGGCTTTGTTTTCCCTGGCAGCGAGATCTACGGCGGGCTTGCCAACACATGGGACTACGGTCCGCTCGGCGCGGAGCTGAAAAAGAACATCAAGAACGCCTGGTGGAAGAAGTTCGTGCAGGAGAACCCCTACAACGTCGGTCTTGACGCGGCGATCCTGATGAACCCGCAGACCTGGGTGGCAAGCGGGCATCTGGGCGGTTTTTCCGATCCGCTGATGGACTGCCGCGAGTGCCACGAGCGCTTCCGAGCCGACAAGGTCATCGAGGACTGGTGCGCCGAGACCGGCTTCGCGCTCCCCAAGCCCATCGACGCCTTCTCCCAGCAGGAGATGAAGGACTTTGTCGAAGAGCACAACATTCCCTGCCCCACCTGCGGCAAGCACAACTTTACCGATATCCGCCAGTTCAACCTGATGTTCAAGACGTTCCAGGGCGTGACCGAGGACGCGAAGAACACCGTCTATCTCCGCCCCGAGACCGCGCAGGGCATCTTTGTAAACTTCAATAACGTCCAGCGCACCACGCGCAAGAAGCTGCCGTTCGGCATCGGGCAGATCGGCAAGAGCTTCCGCAACGAGATCACGCCGGGCAACTTCATCTTCCGCGTGCGCGAGTTCGAGCAGATGGAGCTGGAGTTCTTCTGCAAGCCCGGCACGGATCTGGAGTGGTTCAACTACTGGCGCACCTTCTGCCATAACTGGCTGCTGGGCATCGGGCTGAAGGACGAAAACCTGCGCCTGCGTGACCACGACCCGGAGGAGCTGTGCTTCTACTCCAAGGCCACCACGGACTTCGAGTTCCTGTTCCCGTTCGGCTGGGGTGAGCTGTGGGGCGTGGCCGACCGCACCGACTACGACCTGACGCAGCACCAGAACACCTCCGGCAAGGACCTGACCTATTTCGACCCGGAGACGAACGAGCGGTATATCCCCTATGTGGTCGAGCCGTCCCTCGGCGTGGAGCGCAGTGTGCTGGCCGTGCTGGTGGATGCCTACGATGAGGAGGTCGTGGACGCGGAGAAGAACGATGTCCGCACGGTGCTGCACCTGCACCCCGCGCTCGCTCCCTACAAGGCCGCCGTGCTGCCCCTGAGCAAGAAGCTCAGTGACAAGGCGCGGGAGGTCTACACCGAGCTGAGCAAGGAGTGGATGATCGACTTCGACGAGACCGGCTCCATCGGCAAGCGGTACCGCCGCGAGGACGAGGTGGGCACGCCGTTCTGCATCACCGTGGACTTCGACACCGTGGGCGATGCGGAGCACGAGGGCGACAGCTGCGTCACCGTCCGCGAGCGCGACAGCATGGAGCAGGTGCGTATCCCCATCAGCGAGCTGAAGGCGTATCTGGCGGAGAAGCTGGCGTATTAAGAGCAGACTGTGGACAAACGAAAAGCGCGGGCGGGAAACCGTCCGCGCTTTTCGTGTTAAGAGAGAAAAAAAGGAAAGTAATCGAGCTTTTGCCGTGTTACAGCAGCGTACACAGCAGATTCAGGTCAGCCAGCAGCCACACCGGCATCAGTATGCCCGTCACGCGGCACAGCGGGGTGATGTTCCCCGTCAGCATACACACGAAGGTGTAAACGAGGATGGCCGTGACAACCACTGCGGCGATAGCCAGAACGGTAAGGGTGGAGGACTTTGATTTTGTCATAGGGAACAACTCCTTTCTTGTTTGTGGCTAAAGCATACCACAGAAGTCAGCGCTTGTAAAATTGATTATTTTGCAGTATAATATAGTCAACGCCTATAATTTGGAGGTGTTCCCATGACCAATCAGGATATCGAGACCTTTTTCGCCGTGCTTGACCACGGCACGATGACCGCCGCCGCCGAAGCCCTGTACATCACCCAGCCGTCGCTCTCAGCCCGCCTGAAATCGTTGGAGGACGAGGTGGGCGCGCCGCTGTTCTACCGCGGTAAGGGACAGCGG
>CAVDWO010000003.1:78457-78983 GCA_963612845.1 Alistipes onderdonkii | reverse complement strand
CTCTTTCAGCAAATCTGGATTGTCTTCAAAAATTGCGTTTACCTCTTCGTACTTCCCCTCCGCCATGAGTTCAAGAGCATTTGACATCTTGATATGACGCGGTATTACAACAGTACATATAACAACAGCAAAAACGGTCACAGTAGTTATGGCAATCAAAGCCCTCTTCCGTTTCTTACTTCTTTTTTTGCCATCTTCCGCGATTTTCTCAATATCAATATCGAGGAGATTTTTCAAATTTTCGTCCATTTCCATGTCCCCCCCTTATCTGGCCTTAGTCAGTTCCGCATCAATGGCGTTGATAATATTTTGGAGCTTTGCGCGTTCCTCCGTTGCAAGACCGCCGATAGAATCAAGGGCATTTTGAGCCTCTGCTCTCTTCGCAAGAAGTGCCGCCTTTTCTTCGGCATGGGCTTGCCAGTAATCATCGAAACGCTTTATTCGTGCCGCCGCTGCCGCTTCTGCCGCTGCCGCTTCTTCTTCCGCTGCTTTCCGCGCAGCCTCTGCTGCCGCCTCTGCCTCTTTC
>CAVDWO010000003.1:0-78447 GCA_963612845.1 Alistipes onderdonkii | reverse complement strand
AACCAGCACGCAGCAAGAAGCGAGTAGATGATTATAGCAAAAAACATCACATACAAAAGGGCTTCCCCTTCGTCTGCATATTTAAGCCTTGACATAAGCGCGAAAAAGCCAACTGCCGCAAATATGATTACCACCACAAAATTAAATTTTGCAAAGCCTTTCAGTTTTTCTTCCACATTGTCGAACATATTTTTCCCTCCGATATTTTAATTTTTCGGTGAGGAAATAAAACAGTGTGCGGTATGAAGCCGCGCACCGAAAAACGCTGACTTCCATCGCTGCCATTATATATTGTCGTTTTATACACGTCAATAGTGTTTATTAGATTATTTTGCTGCACTGCTTTTTTGGATAAACTGTCCATAAAGGTGGTGGAACATTTGGAGAACGTATATCTGAAACCCGACTTTGACAACTCTGAGCGCTTGGAAAACCTCTCCTATGCCATTGGTTACTACCGCAAGGAAAAAGGCTTGTCACAGGAGCAATTAGCTGAAAAATTGGGCATCAGCCGTCAGCATCTTGCAGCAGTAGAAGCCCCAAGAATGAATCGAGGACTTTCTCTTGAATTGCTCTTCAACATCGCCTCTGTGCTGGAAATCGAGCCTTATCTGCTGTTGAAATTCAGACTTCAAAAATGATGAAAAAATAACTGCTCTGCCACTCATAGCTTCTTCTCATGGTGGCTGGGCAGTTTTTTGGAATCCATGCTGCTATATGTAAAGAGAAAGCCCCCCAGCAAAGGATCCGCGAGCGGATCCTCTGCACAGGGGGGGCTGTTATGCTTCTTGCCTGTTCTGCTCAAAAAGGTATATCGTCTATGTCAAAAGTCGATTCCTCGTCAAGTGGTAAACTACCACCTGTCAAGCGTTCTCTATCGTCTCGCTCTTTCTGCCCTCTTTGCTCAGAATCTTTGTCCTCTGTATCTGCATCTCTCCAAGCTCTGACAGCAGCTTTTGCATAGTCTGGAAGCCAATCTAATTCAGAATCTTCAAATTCTTCCTCTTCATCATCTTCTAAGCCAAATCTGTCTTCATCGTCTTTCAAATCATGCAGAACACAAGTAACTGCTGGCTTTCCCTTTGCCCTTTGTACTTTGACTAATCCTGCTTCCTCAAGATGCTTAATGCACTCGCTTATGGTAGTAGGAGATAGATTCAGCTTAGATGCTATACCCCTTGTACTTTCCCATACAATACGTTCATTAGGGTCTTTCCCCAATGTTTTAGCAAATCCATTCAGATACCCATACACAAGAGCATCTGAAATTGATAATCCATCAAAGAATAATGCTCTATATGGTACAGATACGAATTTGTCTGTCAGCTAAGTGTTTATCTTCTTTTTTTTCTTTTTTTTTCCATCTTATCAATTCCCATATCAAAAAGATTCTAAATAAAGTTTAAGCTACATGAGCCTTTGGCGAATGATATTGTAATCTTAATTTCAGTACTTAATCTTTTAGTAATCTATTTTTAATCTTATAGTAATCTAATGGGAGCTTATAAGCATTGGAAATACAGGATTTTTGCAACTTTTGCTTTACACTCACCATAAGACTGCCAAACATTTGTGTAGGACTGTTGCAGCACTCTTGTACGAATA
This sequence comes from Alistipes onderdonkii, assembly GCA_963612845.1. Taxonomy (GTDB): domain Bacteria; phylum Bacillota; class Clostridia; order Oscillospirales; family Oscillospiraceae; genus Hominicoprocola. The sequence goes on along the minus strand of CAVDWO010000003.1, from coordinate 76,842 downwards.
AAAAATCAGTAGTGTAAGAATTTCGGTACAGTAGTGTCCAGCGCTATATCGCAGGAATACTAAAAGCCTTGATTTATGCGTAATTATATGGATTATTCACATTTTCGTTTGTGCTGGCTCATTTGCTTATATGAGTAATATAACATATATTTTCCCGTTTGTCAAGTTTTTTGTGAAAATTTTTGAATTATCAGAACTTTTTACGTTTATTTTTATCTCATTATAATTTGAATAGTGCTGTGGCAATGCTGCATATTTGTATATTTACATTGCCATAAGAACACTTCTGCTCTTGGCGATTTCAACAATATCCTTGTCTCGCAGACTGTTCAGATAGGTCTGAGTGATTTGGATATTCTCATGTCCCAACAGGCGCGAGATAGTGTAGAGGTCAGTCCCCATCTTGACGTGCTGCTGGGCAAAGAAGTGGCGGCAAGTATGCGGGGAGACGCGAACGCCCTCTATTCCCTCTCCGTACAGCTTGACGATAATCTCGACCGCCGTGACGGTCAGCATCTTCCCATGGAACGAAAGGAAATAAAAGTCATCTGTCTTCTTGTAGAGGAAATAGCTCTCCCTGACACGTTCATACTTCATCATCGCTTTTCTGAGCACAGGGGTAATGGGAACGACACGCTGCTTGTGATTCTTCCCCTTGATGATGATATAGTCATCGTGGACATCTTCTGGCTTGATACTGCAAAGCTCCAAGCAGCGAATCCCCGTTTCAAAGAACATCGTCAGAATCGCACGGTCACGAATGGCCTTGAAGCTGTTCCCGCTGCAATTTTTCATCATTCGCCTGACCTGTTCGGGGGTAAAGGCAACGATGACGGGCTTTTCCTCCTTGCACCAGATGAAGTTTCCCTTTGTGTTGAACGCTCCGTAGCCCTCGCCATAGCAATACTGGATAAAGGACTTTAAGCCTTTCAGGATTCCGTTGATATACGTTCCCTTTCTGCGGCTGGCTGTGAGCATTTTTACAAGCTGTCTCACGGTCGCCAAAGTGATTTCCTCCACGTTTTCGACCCCCACGGAATGGCAAAAACGCAGAAAGAGATTGAGGTTATTGCGATAGCCCTTAATCGTTCTCGGACTATACTGCCTTACCTCAATCTCAATCAGATACTCTTTGATAGCCTGTTCGATTTTCATGCTGGCACCCTCCATTTTGACACAATGTTTGTCACAACAGAAGCTGCCGTGTACGCCCCAAGAGAGCGCGGGTATGTCACAGCTGCGATGCCTCGGTACTGAAAAAAGTCAGTATTTTCAATGGATTCAGTCCTGTTCCCAGTTGTGGTAGGTGTTCTGCACGTCCTCGTTGTCGTCGAGCATATCGAGCAGCTTTTCCATGCTCTTGACGTCCTCGTCGCTCGTGAGCTTAACGTAGGTCTGCGGGACAAGGCTGATATCTGCACTGACGAAGGTGTAGTTCTTCTCCTCAAGCGCCTTGACGACGTCGTTGAACGCATCGGGATCGGTCGTGATCTCGAACACGTCGTCCTCGGCGTGGAAATCGTCGGCGCCCGCTTCCAGCGCGTCCATCATCACGGCGTCCTCGTCATAGTCGCCGTCCTCATTGTCGATAACGATGACGCCCTTGCGGTCGAACGACCAGCTCACGCAGCCCTGCGCGCCCATGCCCTTGCCGTACTTGTCGAAATAGTGGCGGACCTCCGGCGCGGTGCGCTGGCGGTTATCGGTCAGCGCCTCGACGATGACGGCGACGCCGCCGGGACCGTAGCCCTCGTAGGTGACGGACTCGTAGCTGTCGGTATTGCCGGAGCCGAGCGCCTTGTCGATGGTGCGCTTGATGTTGTCGTTGGGCATATTGGCTGCCTTTGCCTTGGCGATGACGGTCGCAAGGCGGGAGTTGTTGTTCGGGTCGCCGGAGCCGCCCTGCTTGACGGCGACGATGATCTCCTTGGCAATCTTGGTGAAGGCGGCGCTGCGCTTGGCGTCAGCCGCGCCCTTCGTCTTTTGGATATTGTGCCACTTGGAATGTCCGGACATGATGTGATCTCTCCTTATGTTATGTGTTGTAGTATTCGATGACGTCCCGATGCGACGCCGAAATTACGGTCTGGATCGCGGGAAAATGCTCTGTAAGATACGCCCTGACCGCCGGGCAGACGACGTTCTCCGTCGGGAAGTGTCCCGCGTCGATCAGGTTGATGCCCTGCGTATCGAGAAAATCGTTATAGCGCAGATCGCTCGTCACGAAAGTGTCGCAGCCCATGGCGAGCACTTGAGGGATATAATCGCCGCACGCGCCCCCGCCGACGGCGACGCGATGCACGCGCTTTCCGCCGCTGCGGTAGCGCAGACCGCCGCAACCAAGTAATTTTACCACATCCCGCAGGAATTCTTCAAGTCCTTTTTCATGGGGCAGCGTGCCGACGCGCCCGATCTTTTCCTCGTTGAGCGGAACGAGCTCCTCAAGCCCGAGCCGTTCCGCAAGGCAGTCGTTCACGCCGCCGTCCGCGGCGTCGAGATTCGTATGCATACAGACGGCGGAAATATCGTTCCTGACGAGCATCGTCAGCAGTCCGCCGAGCCGCGTATCGGGTCGCAGCGTCTGCAGCTCGCGCTCATGCCAGCGCACGTTCATCACCGGGTGGTGCGACACGATGAGCTGCGCGCCGCAGTCGATGGCCTCCCGCACGACACGCTCGGTGATATCCAGCGCGACCAAGACGCGCCCGACCTCCTGCTCCGGTCTTCCGACCAGATGACCGACATTGTCCCACTCCGCCGCCAGCTCGCGCGGCGCCCAGGAAAACAGGCTCTGCTCGATCTCATGCACCGTTGCCATGCTCCCACGCCTCCCGTCTTTTCTCCAGTTCTTCGATCAGCGCACGCAGGCGCGCGATCCGCTCGTCCTTATCCGCGAGCGACGAGACGGCAAGCCCGTCCCTCGCCCGTTTGAGCTTTGTGAGGTGCTGCGAAAGATACGCGCCGTAGAGCGGGTCATCTTGCAGCAGAAAGCCCGCCAGCGCGTCCGCGTCGCTGAGCGCGCGCCCTTCCCCGCCGGCGGCGCGGAGGACGACGTAGAGCTGCTCCTTGTCGCGCACGAGCCGCTCCTCCTGAATGTGATAGCCGTGTCCGCTCAGCCAGCGGCGCAGCAGCTCGGTCTTCGTCTGCGGCTGCAAGATGAGGGTATGCGCGCCGTCGCGCGTCCACGGCGCAGCTTCGAGGATACCGATGATCGTTTCCCCGCCCATTCCGGCGATGGCGATGGTATCGCACTCCCCGCTCCCGACCTTCGCAAGCCCGGGACAGAGACGAAACCCGATCCCCTCCGTGACGCCGTATGCCCGCGCCGTTGCGCGGGCGTGGTCAAGCGGCGCGGCGTTGATATCAGATGCGATCGCGCACGCGATGCGATCGTGCTGCAAAAGATACACGGGAAGGTAGCCGTGATCGGTTCCGACGTCCGCCAGCCGAGCGCCGCGCGGCACGAGCGACGCGATGCACGCGAGGCGGGGCTGAAGCTGCAATTCCTTTTCCGTCACGTTCCGTCCCTCCGATGCAAGCGAAGAAGACGCATACGGCGGTTCCGTATGCGTCTTGTCTTATTCCTGTGCGGGCTTGTTGGCTTCCTCGTTGACGAGCGCCAGCAGCTTGTCAACGTCGATCCCGTGGACCATGCACGCCTCCTCCACCGTCTCGCCGCGGGAGCTGGGGCAGCCCAGGCAGTGCATCCCGATGGAAAGGAAGATCGGCGCGGTCTGCGGCGCAACGTCGAGAATATCCCCGATGATGGTCTCGCGCGTGATCTCGATCATATTGATTCACCTCCGTGAAAATGGTTTCATGCGGATAGTATATCCTATTTTTCGCGCTTTTTCAATAGGTAGCGAAAAAAAGAAAGCCGCCCGTTAAACGGGCGGCTTTTCACAAAGACAACTGCAAAGAATTACTGCTCGGCACGCATTTTGGCGAAGCACTCGCTGCAGTAGACCGGACGGTCGGAACGGGGCTCAAAGGGAACCTTCGCCTCGCCGCCGCAGGCAGCGCAGACAGCGGTAAAGTACTCGCGGGGACCGCGGGCGGCGTTCTTGCGAGCGTCGCGGCAGGCCTTGCAGCGCTGGGGCTCGTTCTGGAAGCCGCGCTCCGCGTAGAACTCCTGCTCACCGGCGGTGAACACGAACTCGTTGCCGCACTCTTTGCAAACTAAAGTCTTGTCTTCGTACATGATTTTACCCTCTCTTTGAATCAGAAAAAAATATATTGCGTTCAGCGTTTGCTGATCTCGCCGGAAGAAATGTGCCGCGCCGCCTTGCGGCGAACGCGCTGCACGGCGTTGTCCACCGATTTGGGAGACTTGCCGACGGTCTTTGCGATCTCGTGACACGAAAGACCTTCCAAATAGTACCCTAAGATCTTCGCCTCGAACTCGGACAACTGCTTGCGGGTGCTCTCCAGCAGACCGGTCACGCGGTCCCGGTCGATGATGAGAAGCTCGGGATCCGTATTGCCGACCGTAAACGCGCCGGAGAGGTAAGAAGTACTGTCAAAGAAAGGGGTATCAAGGGAGATGGATTCGTTCAATGCGTGGTGCTTGTCGCGCGACGCCGCGCGAAGCGCAGAATAGAGCCGGTTGCGGATACATACCTCCGCAAAGGTGCGGAAGGACGCGGTCTTACCCGCCTGATACTCGCGGATCGCCCGAAGCAGACCGAACATCCCCTCCTGGATCAGATCCTCCCCGTCGCCTCCGGCGAGGAAGAGGGGGCGCGCGCAGGCGCGGACCAAGCTGTAGTAGCGCGTGACGAGAAGCTCCTCGGCTCCCCTGTCGCCCGCCGCCGCCATAGCGCAGAGCTGTTCATCTGTGCGAGCCGCAAGGCTCGCGTCGCTGCCGTTATCCTGACGATACATCATGTATTATACCTTTTTTGTAAACGATTTGTCAAGCATTTGCGAAAGTTCATTAAAAAGTCCAAGTGCATCGACAAGTTTTTGTCGCTTTCGCTGATTTTACGCCCGTTTCGCGCACTATTCGCGGAGGGATTGGCTCACAGGCTGAGCTGCTCCGGCACGTCCTCCCCGTCCTTCGGCACGGAGAGCCCCAGATGCTCATACGCCTTGCGCGTGACGCAGCGGCCGCGCGGCGTGCGCTGCAAAAAGCCGAGCTGCATCAGATATGGCTCGTAAACGTCCAGCAGCGTGACCGCCTCCTCGCCGATGGTCGCGGCGAGCGTGTCGATCCCCACGGGACCGCCGCCGTAGTTCTCGATGATGGCGCGCAGCATACGGTGGTCGATGGGATCCAATCCGAGGTCGTCGATCTCGAGCGCGCGGAGCGCTTCGTCCGCGACCTCCTTCGTGATGACGCCGTCCGCCCGCACATCCGCAAAGTCGCGCACACGGCGCAGCATACGGTTGGCGATGCGCGGCGTGCCGCGCGAGCGGCGCGCAAGCTCCATCGCGCCGCCGCGGTCGATGTCCACGTTCAGGATGCCCGCCGAGCGCGTGACGATCTTCGAGAGCTCCTGCGGCGTGTAAAGCTCCAGCCGCAGCGTGACGCCGAAGCGGTCGCGCAGCGGGGCGGAGAGCTGACCGGCGCGCGTGGTCGCGCCGATGAGCGTAAAGTGCGGCAGGTCGAGCCGGATCGAGTTCGCGCTCGGTCCCTTGCCGACGATGATGTCGATGGCGTAGTCCTCCATCGCGGGATACAGGATCTCCTCCACGCTGCGGTTCAGGCGGTGGATCTCGTCAACAAAGAGGATATCCCCCTCGCTCAGATTCGTCAGCAGCGCCGCGAGGTCGCCCGCCTTTTCGATGGCGGGTCCGGACGTGATGCGGATATTGACGCCCATTTCGGCGGCGATGATGCCCGCGAGCGTCGTCTTGCCCAGCCCCGGCGGACCGTGCAGCAGCACGTGGTCGAGCGATTCGCCGCGCTTTTTCGCTGCCGCGATGAATACGGCGAGGTTGCCCTTCGCCTTCTCCTGCCCGATATATTCCGAGAGCGTCTTCGGGCGCAGAGAGCCCTCCTGCGCGTCCTCGCTCAGGAAGGTCTTTGCCACGATAGGCTCTTCATAAATGTCGGTCCCAAAATCAATGCTCACAGCTTCACTTCCCTTTTCTCCCGTCCGGCGGGGAAACGCTCAGTACCGAAGTGCAAAATAGATCACATACAGCCAGCCCATCAGACCGTGAACGATCGCCCAGCCCACGCTGTGCCAGTTCGCGTAAGAAATGACCATTGCAAGGCAGGTGCCGAAGGTGATACCCTTTTTGGCGGCTGCTTTCGTATTCTCGTTCATTTATCGTTTCTCCTACTTCACCATTTTCTTCAGGCTCTGGCGGACGATCTCCTCCAGCGGCAGGCCGTCCACGTCCACGCCCTTCATCGCCGCCGCGATGTCCTGCTGGGTGTAGCCGAGCACGGCGAGCGCCGCCGCGGCTTCGACGACCTTGCTCCGCCCGCCCGCGGCGTCGGCAACGGCGGGGGCGCCAAGCTCCTCCTGCTCGTGCGCGAGCTTGTCCTTGAGCTCCAGAATGATGCGCTGGGCGATCTTCTTGCCGATGCCCGGCGCGGCGGTCAGCGCCTTAGTGTCCTCCGTTACGACCGCCATCGCAAGCCGCTGCGGCGTGCAGGACGAGAGGATCGCGAGCGCCGCCTTCGGTCCCACGCCGGAAACGCCGATAAGCTGCCTGAAGCTCGCCAGCTCGTCCTGCGCGGCGAAGCCGTAGAGGTCGAAGATGCCGTCCCCCACGTGCAAATAGGTGTAAAGCTTTCCTGCTTTACCCACCTGAAGCTGCGCGATCGTCGTGCCGGTGGTCCGGCAGGCGTAGCCCACGCCGCCGCAGTCGATCACGGCAAGGTACGGCTCCACATGGGCGACCGTTCCGCTGACATAATAAAACATAAGCTGCCACTCTCCTGCTCAAATGGTCTGGCGGACGCCGCCGCCCTCGATGCGGCTCAGAAGCGAGGTCGCGCTGCGCGCATGGCAGAGGGCGATCGCCAGCGCGTCCGCCGCGTCGTCCGGCCGCGGCACAGCCTTGAGCTTCAGGAGCCTTCTGACCATGTCCATGACCTGCCGCTTCTCGGCGAGCCCATAGCCCACGACCGCCTGCTTGACCTGCATGGGCGTGTATTCATAGAGCGGCACGCCGCTCTTCTCCGCGGTGCAGAGAATGATGCCCCGCCCGTGCGCCACGGCGATGCCGGTGGTAATGTTGTTGGAAAAAAACAGCTCCTCGACGGCGATAGCGTCGGGCTGGAGCTGCGCGATCAGCTCGTCCATATCCCGCTCGATCTGCACGAGACGGCGCGCCAGCGGCAGTCCCGCAGGCGTGGTGATCGCGCCGTAATTGAGGAGCTTCACCTGCCCCCGCTCGGCGTCGATCAGCCCGAAGCCGACAATGGCGATGCCCGGGTCGATGCCGAGTATGCGCACACGCGATCCCTCCCTACCGCTCAGTTACAGTGATTATATCAAACATTTGTCCGAAATGCAACGGAAAATACGCCGCAAAAAGACCGTCTCCGCCGGAGACGGTCTTCGCTATCCTTTGTGCCGCGTCATGCCCGCGGGTGCGCCTTCTGGTAAACGTCCTTCAGGTGGCGCTTTACGACGTGCGTATAGATCTGCGTCGAGGAAATATCGGCATGACCCAGCATCTCCTGAATGGAGCGCAGGTCGGCGCCGTTCTCCAGCAGATGCACGGCGAACGAATGGCGCAGCGTGTGCGGCGTGATGTCCTTCTCGATGCCAGCCGTCTCCTGATAGTGCTTGACGATCTTCCAGAAGCCCTGGCGGCTCATGCGTTCGCCGTTCATGTTGACGAACAGCGCCGGCTCCTCCGGATCGGCGAGCAGCTGCGGGCGAACGTCCTTCATATAGGCGGAGAGCGCCTTCACCGCGGTGGAATAAAGCGGAATAACGCGCTCGCGCCCCTTGCTGCGGGCGCGGATAAAGCCCGCGCTGAGGCTGACGTCGCCCACGTCGAGCGAGATCAGCTCCGACACGCGGATCCCCGTGGCATAGAGCAGCTCGAGCATCGCGTGGTCGCGGTAGCCCTTGGCGTCCACGCAGCGCGGCTGATCGAGGAACAGTTCGACCTCCTTGCCCGTCAGCACCTCGGGGAAATGGTGCTCCACCTTGACGGCGGCGACGCCCTTTGCCGGATTGGTATGTACGACGCCCTTCATTTGCAGGTAGGCGTAAAACGACTTGAGCGAGGCGATGGAGCGCGTGATCGTGGCGGCGGATTTCCCCTTTCCGCTCATCCACGCGACGTAGCCGCTGATAACGTCCTGCGTCACGGCGGGAAGCTCGGTGGGGCAATGCTCGTCCAGATATGAGGAAAACTGACGGAGATCGCGCAGATAGGAGCTGAGGGTATTCCGGGAGGCGTGTTTTTCGTCCGACAGATATTGCTCGTACTGCGCCAAAAGCTCCGCCATGGGATCCCCTCCTCCTGTAATGATTCAGCCCGCCGCCAGCAGCAAAAACTGCGGGACGAGCCACAGCTCCAGCAGGGAGCCGAAAAGTAAACACACACAACAGCCGCCGAAGCGGTACCAGTACGCCGCGCCGTAAGCGACGGGCGCCGCGCGTCTGCCGCCCCCGAAGGAGAGCAGCAGGAGCTGCCGCGATTTCTCCAGCGACGCGGCGCCGAGCGCCATCGTACACGGCAGGACGGTCAGCAGCCGCAGACCGAACAGCACCAGCAGCAGCGGGAAGCTCTCCCTTCCGAGCGACGCGGCAAAGCAGCACAGCGAGAAGGAGAGCAAAAAGCCCTGAAAGGCGCACACGAGCGGGACCAGCAGCACGCCGACCGACGCAAAGCCCAGCAGGAAAACGAACAGCGGCGCGCGGAAATAGCACGCCAGTGTACCCGCCAGCGCCTCCGCGCTGAACGACCGCTGCGCGCCGAGCGCGAGATAGGCGCGGAAATAGCGCCCCAGCTCGCCGCCCGTCTGCTCTACCGCTCCCGCCGCGAACGCATAGCCGCACAACACACCCAACACAACAAATGCCGACAGGATCAGCAGCGGCAGCGGCACGCGCCGCAGCGGAAAGCTGCCGCGCCGTCTTCCAAGCACCCCAGCGAGCAAATACGTCACCCCTTTGGTAAAGTGGAGGCAAACGCGCCTGCCCGAAGCGGAGCACCGAACGCACCTATAAATATAGGGCTTTTGCGCCGTTTTCGCAAGCGGATTTGCCGAATTTCTCCAATTTTGTCATTTATGTCAAAATATTATGTAAATCGCTTTATGTAAACCGTGGAAACGAAGCGCTGACGGTGCGCCGCCGCAACAAGATATGGGGCGGCGTTCTCCCAACCTCACCACATCTGGAAGTTTCGCCGGTCATCGCCACTTGCGTCCGAAAAAGTCGCTTTTCGGTGCCGCCTTTCCCCCATTTGTGCAGTCTGACAAATTTATTTTCCGTATTCGGGCTCCACTTCCCTGTCAGTCGCCGCCGCTCACTTTATGTTCACCTGCGGCCGCGTCTTACGGCGGCGTGCCCGTTCTTTCGTCTGCCCTTTCCGCCGCGCAGCAGCAGCGATACCGCCGCCCCGACGCATACCGCCGCCGCGCTCCCCGCCGACCGCGCCGGCTCCAGAGCGCCGCACAGCAGCAGTCCGATCAACTGGAGCAGCAGCCAGAAGCACCCCGCGCAGCAGCAGGCGTCGACAGATCTGCGCCCGGTCTTCTTCCCCGCGGAGACGCAGCAGAGCATCGCGGAGAGCGCCGTCGCGGTCAGCACCGCGGCGTTCATGCGCTGCTCGGCGAGCGCGCCAGCGCTGATCAGCAGCGCGGCAATCGCCAGCAGGACAAGCTCCGACGCAAGAGCGACCAGCGCGCCCGCCGCGCACCTTTTGAGATACCGTACCGTCTTTACCGACTGTTCCACGCAAAAAAACCTCCCCTGCATTCGCCTAAACGAGCGTATGTCAGGGGAGGTTTGATTATGCCTGTGAAATTGTACGGTGCTTACTTGATCTCGGGATCGTAGGAGGGCTTCTCTTCCTCGGCGGCGGGAGCGGTATCCTCCGCCTTGGGCGCCTCGATCTGCTCGGGTGCTTCGGCTTCCTTCTTCTCGAGCGCGGGCTTCTTGCCGCCCTTCTGCGCGGCGGCTTCCATCGACTCGGTGGACTGGATGCCCCACTTGGCGATCTCGATGCGGACGCGGTCCTCGGAGGTCTCGAACACGACCGTCGTATCGTTCACCTGAACGATACGGCCGACCATGCCGCCGATGGTGGTGATGCGCTCGCCTTTTTTCAGACTGTTGCGCATATTTTCAGCCTGCTTCTTGCGCTTGTTCTCCGGACGGATGACCAGGAAGTAGAACACCGCGATCATCGCAACGATCAGAATCATGCTATCCATAGTAAAAAAGTTCCTTTCAAACCAAAAGATGTTTTTATTATAAAGGAAAACGCGCCGCCGCGCAAGAGGTTTCTTTCACGAATCAGAGCTTTTCCGCAAGTTTTGCGCTGTACTCCGCGCGGAAGGCGGCAAATTCGCCCGCGTCCAACGCGCTGCGGATACGCGACATGAGCGTATTGTAGAAGTACAGATTGTGCATCACCGCAAGGCGCAGGGCGAGGATCTCCTCCGCCTTGAAGAGGTGGCGCAGGTACGCGCGGGAAAAGCTGCGGCAGGTCGGGCAGCCGCACTGCGCATCGATGGGACGCTCGTCGAGCCGGTATTTCTCGTTTTTCAGGTTGATCGCGCCGCCCCAGGTAAAGAGCTTGCCGTGGCGCGCGTTGCGCGCGGGCATCACGCAGTCGAAAAAATCCACGCCGCGCGCGACGCCCTCGATGATGTTCGACGGCGTGCCGACGCCCATGAGGTAACGCGGCTTGTCCTGCGGCATATGCGGCTCGACCGCGTCGATGATATCGTACATCACCTGCGTCGGCTCGCCGACGGCAAGACCGCCGATGGCATAGCCGTCGCAGCCCAGCTTTGCGATCTCCTTCATGTGCCAGATGCGCAAGTCCTCGAACGTCGCGCCCTGATTGATGCCGAAAAGCATCTGCTGCGGGTTGACGGTATCCGGCAAGGAGTTCAGCTTGTCATGCTCGATCTTGCAGCGCTCCAGCCAGCGCAGCGTGCGCTCGCAGGAGTTCTTTGCGTACTCGTAGGCCGCGGGGTTTTCCACACATTCGTCGAATGCCATCGCAATGTCGCTGCCGAGGTTCGACTGGATCCGCATACTCTCCTCCGGACCCATGAAGATGCGGTGCCCGTCGAGATGCGAGGCAAAGGTCACGCCCTCCTCCCGGATCTTCCGCAGCCCGGCGAGGGAAAAGACCTGAAAGCCGCCGCTGTCGGTCAGGATCGGACCGTCCCAGTGCATGAATTTATGAAGCCCGCCCAGCGCGCGCACGACCTCGTCGCCCGGACGCAGATGGAGATGGTAGGTGTTCGACAGCTCGATCTGGCAGCCGAGCTCCTTTAAGTCAAGCGCGCTCACGCCGCCCTTGATCGCCGCCTGCGTGCCGACGTTCATGAAGACGGGCGTCTGCACCTCGCCGCCGTGCGCGCACCGGAATTTGCCGCGCCGCGCCCTGCCCTCGTACTTGATGACCTTGAACATAGCCCCTCCTTATGAGATGAACATCGCATCGCCGAAGCTCACGGAAAGCGCGAATGCGAATGCTCTGCATATTATTTCACCCTCGCAGTAAAGTACGGCAGCCGCAACTGCCGCACCTTTTCAGCTATTCAGAACAAGTCGCTGTGCGTTCCTGTTCTGGACAGCAGCAGCAAAAGCTCCTGCTCCCTGTACTGGTACACCAACAGCCAGTCTGGTGTGATATGGCACTCACGGAACCCGCCGTAGTCGCCGGTCAGGAGGTGGTCTTTGTACTTCTCGTCGAGCTTCATGCCGTTGGCAAGCAGTTCGATCACCTCGAAAATGAGCCTTTGGTCATACCCTCGTTTTTGCACCAGCTTCATATCCTTCTTGAAGCGGGTGGACATCCGCACATCGTACTTCATGCCTCCAAAGCCCTCTTCAGGTCTTCCATGCTGTGGAAGGTTTCGTACTGTTCAGGGTGGTTTACCATGTCCTCCGCTTCTTTCATCGCAGCTATGGTGTCCGCGTTGGGAACCTCGCGCTGGATGGTAAACGGAATACAGTTCTCGCGGATCGACTGCCGCAGGAAAATGTTGATTGCGGTGGACAGGTCAAGGCCGAAGTCCGCAAACAGCTCTTGCGCCTGCGCTTTCACATCGGCGTCGATGGAAATGCTGGTCGATACTTTCGCCATCTGAAATCACTCCTTTTTGCTTGTTACTTATACTATACCACATTATGCCGCGAAGTCAATATGTTATACATATTTTATAGTAAGAAAGTAGAGTTGTTGTAGAAGCCACCATTTCATTTATCGCGGCGTTAAACACGAATTAACCGATGCTTATAAACAAGCGAATTTTACAATAAAAAGTTGCATATTTCTTAATATTTTGCTGAAATACTTTGTTTTTACATCAAAATAATTAGAAAATAAATGCGCTATCGCCGAAGCTGAAAAATCTGTAACGCTCCTTCACCGCTTCCTCATAGGCGTGCAGGACGTGCTCGCGCCCCGCCAGCGCCGAGACCAGCATGATGAGCGTGGACTGCGGCAGATGGAAGTTCGTGATGAGCGCGTCCATCACCTTGAAGCGGTAGCCGGGGTAAATGTAGATATTCGTCCAGCCCGCGGACGGCTCCATGTGCCCGTCCTCCGCTGCCCAGCTCTCGATCGTGCGGCAGGAGGTCGTGCCGACGCAGATCACGCGCCCGCCGTTCGCCTTCGTGCGGTTGATGAGCGCCGCCGTCTCCGGCGGGATCACGCAGTATTCGCTGTGCATATCGTGCTGCTCGATGTCGTCCTCCTTGACGGGGCGGAACGTCCCGAGACCAACGTGCAGCGTCACATAGCCGAGGTCCACGCCCTTTGCCTGAATTTTTTCCAGCAGCTCCGGCGTAAAGTGCAGCCCGGCCGTCGGCGCGGCGGCGCTGCCCTCCACGCGGGAATAGACCGTCTGGTAGCGCTCCTGATCCTGAAGCTCCTCCTTGATATAGGGCGGCAATGGCATTTTGCCGAGCCGCTCGAGCACCTCGAGGAAGATGCCCTCATAGTCAAAGCGCACCATGCGGTTGCCGCCGGGCAGCACGTCCGTGACCTCTGCCGTCAGCTCACCGCCGCCGAATTGCAGCTTCGCGCCCTTGCGCAGATGCTTGCCGGGGCGCACGATACACTCCCACGTCTTGTCGCCGCGGTCGATCAGCAGCAGCACCTCGCACGCGCCGCCGCCCGGGAGCCGCCGCCCCAAAAGGCGCGCGGGCAGCACGCGGGAATCGTTCAAAATCAGGCAGTCGCCGGGGTACAGGAAATCCGGCAGGTCGTAAAAATGGTGGTGCGAGAGCGCGCCCGTCTCCTTGTCGAGACACATCAGGCGCGATGCATCGCGCCTTTCGAGCGGCGTCTGCGCGATCAGCTCCTCGGGGAGCTCATAGTCAAAGTCCTTGGTCTTCATAGGTTTCCTTCCGCGTCACTCCACGGTGACACCTGTATAGTAGAATTGGAGGATCTCCCGATAGGAGTATCCCAGATCAGCCATCGCATAGGCGCCCCACTGGCTCATGCCCACGTTGTGACCGTTCCCGCTGCCGGAGATCACGAAATCGCTCGTCGCCGATGAGACAGCCTTCTGCGTGAGCGCCGCGGTGCCGGAGGCGGTGAGCACATACGGCTCCTTCACGCCGGAGAGCGCAGACACCGCGCCGCTGCCGTCGATCACCGAGGCGGCGCCGAGCGTCACCGTGCCGCCGTCCTCATTGACATAGCGGCTCTCGCCGCCGCTGCCGTTGATGGTAAAGCGCTGGCTGCGCAGATTCAGCAGCGTGCGGCTCGTCTCGCGCAGCACGGTCTTGGTACCGTCTGTTCCGACGAAGGTAACGGCGTAGACGTTCCCGAGGTCGGTGAACGAGGACACATAGGCGTTCTTCACCGTGCCGATCCCGTAGCCCCTGCTGCTGAGCAGCGCCGTCAACTCCTGCGCCGTATAGGTCGTGGACCAGCGATACTTCGAGATCCGCGCGGCGAGCCTTGCCTCGTAAGGGTCCGTCTTTCCCCGAAGATACGGCACCGCCTGCCCCCAGACATTCTCGCTGTCCTCGCTCGCGCCGCCGTTGCTGGAATAGTACACGGCTTCCTGAACGATCTGTCCGTTATAGCGCAGATACTCCCCCGCCGTCCGCTCCACGGCGGAGTCGGAATAGCTGTCGGACGCGGCGGTACCCTGATAGACCTGACAATGCGTGGACGCGCAGACGTCGAAGCCCTGCGCGCCGTGCCGCGTCTGGCAGGCGGCATAGCTGCGCGCGCAGACCGCCTGCGCGCAGAGCGCCTCCAGCGGCCAGTCGCTGCTCATTTCCCAGGGAATGACGCACTTGACGTAATCCTCGATGTTCACGACGTTGATCACGCTGATCGCACCGCCGTCCGCGCGCCGGTATTCAAAGCCGCCGTAATAGCGGTAGCCGCGGAACCACGTGACCGTCTTTTCCCGCAGCTCAATCGGACGGATACCGAGGTTTTCGCGCCCGCCGCAGTCGAACTCAAAGAGGATCGTGTCCGTTCCCGTGACGATGACCGTCACACCCGTACCGCTGCCGCCGACCGCCGTACCGCCAAGCTGCCATGCCGCGGACTGCGCCGCGCTCAGGCTCGCGTAGCTGCCGGTGCGCGCATAGAACGCGCCGTCTTCATAGGCGGCGAAGCCGCCATTGTACTGCGCAGCCGCGCGCGATGCGTCGTCGTAATCGTAAAACGTGCCGGAAAGCTGTACGTGATAGGTCGTGTCCGTTGTCACGGTGATCTTCCCGCAGCTCGCGGGCAGCGCCGCCAGCGCGGTGAAGCCGCACGAGGCGTCGTAATAGCCAAGCGCATAACCGTCGAAATCGGAGTAATTCTGGAGGTTTGCCTCCGTCATCGCGCTTTCGCCGTATTTTATGCCGACTCTGAGCATATCGTTTTCCATGGCCTGCGCGCCTGCGCACAGAGCGCAGCACAGCAGCGCTGCAAACAGGAGCGTCGTTCGCGGTCTTCTCATCGGGGCGGTATCCTCCCTGTCCTCTCGGCTTCGCCGATCTGTAAGTTTTATCTATTATATGACAGATCCCGCCCCGTTTCAAGCAAAACCGCAAGCCGCAGCCACATCTTTTTGCGCCGCCGGCGCGTCCTTCCGGCGAAAGGAGCAAGCATGAAAAAAACGGTATTTACCGGCAGCGGCGTGGCGATCGTCACGCCCTTCCGAAACGGTCAGGTCGATCTGCCCGCCTTTGAGCGGCTCGTAGAGCGGCAGCTCGCGGGCGGCACGGACGCGGTCATCGTCTGCGGCACGACCGGCGAAGCCGCGACGCTGAGCCATGACGAGCGCATGGCGCTCATTGAGCACTGCGTTCAGGTCGTGGACCGCCGCGTGCCCGTCATCGCGGGCAGCGGCACAAACAGCACCGCGTCCTCGATCGCGCTCTCCAAGGCGGCGCAGGCGGCGGGCGTCGATGCACTGCTGACCGTCACACCCTACTATAACAAAGCCACACAGGACGGCCTTGTGCGCCACTTCACCGCCATTGCCGACGCGGTCGAACTCCCCGTTATCCTCTACAACGTCCCCTCGCGCACCGGGCTTAGCTGCACGGCGCAGACCTATCAAAGGCTATCCGGACACCCGAACATCGCGGGCGTCAAGGAGGCGAGCGATAACTTCGCCCTGCTGCAGGACACCTTCAACCTCTGCCCCGCGGATTTTTCCGTCTGGAGCGGTAACGACGAGTCCACCGCCGCGATCATGCTGCTCGGCGGCAGGGGCGTGATCTCCGTCGCCGCGAACGTCATTCCGCGCGAGATGCACGAGCTGACGCGGCTATGTCTTGAGGACCGTTTCCGAGAGGCGGGGCAGCTCCAGCTCAAGCTGAGCGCGCTGATCCGCGCGCTGTTCTGTGAGGTCAACCCCATTCCCGTCAAGGCGGCGCTGGCACGGCTCGGTCTATGCGGCGGCGAGCTGCGGCTCCCGCTGACGGCGCTTTCCGAGATGAACGCCGCGCGGCTGTCGCGCGCGATGGAGGAGCTCGGTATCGCCGGATAGGGCGCGTCATTCCGAAAAAAACGGACGCTCTCCCGATGAGGGAGAGCGTCCGCGCCGTTATCTAAAGACTGCTTCGGTCACGTCTTGAGCTTGTGGTACGCCTTCTTGCCCTTGCGGACGATCAGCCCGCCGTCCGCGAACTGCTCGCGGGCAAAGCGCGCGTCGATGGAATCGACCTTCTTTTCGTCCACGGTCACGCCGCCCTGCTGGACAAGACGGCGCGCCTCGCCGCGGGAGGCGCAGAGTCCGGAGACGACCAGCATACCGAGAACGTCGATGGTGCCGTTTTCGTCAAAGTCCGCGTCCGTCAGCGTGGTGGTCGGCATATCGGCGCTGCTGCCGCCCGCGCCGAAGAGCGCCTTGGCGCTCTCCTCCGCCTTCCTCGCCTCCTCCTCGCCGTGGACGAGCGCGGTAAGCTCGTAGGCGAGGATCTCCTTGGCGCGGTTGAGCTGGCTGCCCTCCCACTTGTCCATCTCGTCGATCTGCTCGAGCGGCAGGAACGTGAGCATACGGATACACTTCAGAACGTCCGCGTCGCCGACGTTGCGCCAGTACTGGTAGAAATCGTAGGGCGTCGTCTTGTTCGGGTCGAGCCACACCGCGCCGCTGGCGGTCTTGCCCATCTTCTTGCCCTCGGAATTCATCAGCAGCGTGATGGTCATGGCGTGGGCGTCCTTGCCGAGCTTGCGGCGGATCAACTCCGTGCCGCCGAGCATATTGCTCCACTGGTCGTCGCCGCCGAACTGCATATTGCAGCCGTAGTGCTGGAACATATAGTAGAAGTCGTAGCTCTGCATGATCATGTAGTTGAACTCAAGAAAGCTCAGTCCGCGCTCCATGCGCTGCTCATAGCAGCGGGCGCGGAGCATATTGTTGACGCTGAAGCAGCCGCCGACCTCGCGCAGCAGGTCGATATAATTGAGCGGCAGCAGCCACTCGCTGTTATACAGCATCCTCGCCTTGCCCTCGCCAAAGTCGATGAAGCGCTCCATCTGGCGCTTGAAGCACTCGGCGTTGTGGTTGATGTCCTCGGGCGTGAGCATCTTACGCATATCCGTGCGTCCCGAGGGATCGCCGATGCGCGTAGTACCGTCGCCGATCAGGGCGATGGGTTTGTTGCCCGCCATCTGGAGCCGCTTCATCAGGCACAGCGCCATGAAATGCCCGACGTGCAGGCTGTCCGCCGTGCAGTCGAAGCCGATGTAGAACGTCGCCCCGCCGCTGTTGACCAGCTCGCGGATCTGCTCCTCGTCCGTCACCTGCGCGATCAGCCCGCGCGCCTTCAGTTCCTCATAAATGCCCATGGTTCGTTTCCTCCTGTATTTTCACTTTTTTGATCTTCGGACATCCCGGGCGTCTCCGGGCAAAGGGAAACGCCCTCCGTCCTTCTCGGACAGAGGGCGAAATCATTTCGCGGTACCACCTCTGGTTCGCCGCCTTCTCGCAAAGGCGGCCTCATGGAGTGCAGCCACACCCCTGCGCGGTAACGGGCGCTCCCGGAGCGCGCCTACTGGACGGGCATCGTCGTTCGGGCGCCGGCTCCGCGGTGTAGTTCGGCGGCTCCCCTCTCCTCCTTCCACCGGCCGGAGGCTCTCTTTACAGGGGCGGACCGCTTACTTCTCCGCTTCATCGTCGTAAGCAAGGGCTATTGTAACGGAAGTTTTTTGAAATGTCAAGAGCCGGGGTGGTAATACATGATGAGCCTGCACAGCCCGTCGCGCAGGAGGGAGAGATTCTCCTCGTCGAGCTTCTCCGCGCGGCGCGGCAGGATACAGCGTCCGAAGCCGCGGATCTTCCGGCAGGCGCAGATCACGGTGCTGTGACCGAACGCGCGGTTGTCGGACGGGAAGGAAACGAGCCCGTCCGTTTTCAGGAAGCAGGTCTTGCGCTCGCTGTTGCTGAACTGGTCGTTGAACGCATCGAGCAGCGCGCCGTCCCAGCGGGCGGACTTGCCCGGCAGGATCAGCAGCTCGTCCCCCTCGCCGACACAGTCGAGCACGATGACGGGCTTTTCCTTCAGGCAGGGGTGCGCGCGGCGCAGCCCCTTCGCCCCCCTCGACGCCTGCGTGCCGCCGTCGAGGAAGAGGAAGCACACCTCGCCGCGATAGCGCGGCGTCAGCGCCTTGGCAACCTCCAGCAGCGCCACAACGCCGGACTCGTTCGCGTTGCGGTTGTTTTTCTCGTCGGGACCGTACTTCGGGTAGAACAGCGCGGCGATCAGGAAGATCAGGAAAAGCGGAAACGTCAGATTCGGCAAATTGAACGGAAAGGTCAGCGCCAGCGAAAGCACAAAGCTCGCCGCGAGCGTCAGCAGCGGGCGGAGCGCCTGATAGACGAGGAAGCTCACCGGCCGTGTGGGGCTGATCATCGGCGGCAGCGGGTCGCGTTCGCCGGTATCGTAGTGCGCCGCCAGCACGATCTTCGCCTTCTCCACGTCACCCGCGACCACGTTCGTCATCGTTCCGCCGAGCGTGAGCGCGTATTCGCCGCTCTCCAGCTTCACCGCATAGCCCATCTCCTTGAGCGTATACACGAGCCAGCTGCGAAACTCCGTTTTCTGCTTTTCCTTGCGGCGCACCGAAAAATCCTTCTCGATGCGTGCTGCGAAATCGTTCATGGGATCGTTCCTTTTCTGTTAAGTAGTTTATCTTTACACGATATTGTTTTTATACTGTTCGGCGGCTTCCAGCAACTCCTCCGCGCTGCGGAGCATCGTCTCGCTCGGGCAGTCTCCCCCGCTCAGGCGCGCGATCTCGCGGCAGCGGGCGGTTCTGTCGAGCGGCTGCACGCGCGTCAGCGTGCGGCCGTTTTCCTCGCCCTTTTCCACGGCGAAGTGCACGTCCGCCATCGCCGCGAGCTGCGGCAGATGCGTCACACACAGCACTTGGCGAAAGCGCGAGAGCCGCGCGAGCTTCTCCGCCACGCGCTGCGCGGCGCGCCCGGAGACGCCGGTGTCCACCTCGTCGAAGACCATCGTCATCACGCAGTCCTGCTCCGCCAGCACGTTTTTGAGCGCCAGCATGATGCGCGAAAGCTCGCCGCCGGAGGCGATCTTTCGGATCGGCTTGAGGGCTTCCCCCGTGTTTGCGGACATCAGGAACGCCACGGCGTCGATGCCGTCCCCGGACAGTTCCTTTTCCTGAAAGTCGATGGAAAAGCGCAGCTTCGGCATATCCAGCTCGGATAATTCCCGGGAAATACGCGCCTCCAGTTCCCCTGCTGCTTCCCTTCGGCGTGCGGACAGCGCGCGCGCGGCGTCCATCGCCGCGGCGTTCTGCGCGTCCATCGTCTGCCGGAGCTGCGCGAGACGCTCGTCCGCGTACTCGATGCGCTCCAGCTCGCCGCGGCAGCGGTCGAGATAGCCGAGCATCTCCTCCGCCGTGGCGCCGTATTTCTTCTTCAGCCGGTAGAGCTGGTCGCAGCGCGCCTCCACCGCGTCCAGCTCCTGCGGGGAAAAGTCGTATTCGTCCTTTTTGTCGCGGATCGTCTCGGCAAGGTCATATACTTCACAGCGCAGCGTTTCCAGCCGGTCCGACAGGTCGGCGAACTCGTCGCCGAGGCCGCGCAGACCGCGCAGCGCGTCCTCCGCCTGCTTGAGGGCGGACACCGCGCCGAGCCCCTCGTCCCCGCCGTTCAGACAGGCGTCCGCCTCGGCGACGGCGGAGAGAAATTTTTCGCCGTTCCGCAGGATATTCCGCCGCGACAGCAGCTCCTCTTCCTCCCCCTCGCGCAGCTCCGCGCGCTCCAGCTCGCCGATCTGGTGACGGAGCATATCGACGCGGCGCGCCTTTTCCGCCTCGTCCATCTCAAGCGCGGCGATCTCCTTCTGCGTCCGGCGCAGCGCGTCATAGCGCGCGGCACAGAGCGCGAGCGCCTCGTCCGTCCTCCCGAAGCGGTCGAGATAGGTCAGGTGGCGCTGCTCGTCGAGCAGCTGCTGACCGTCGTGCTGACCGTGGATATCGAGCAGGCTCGCCCCGATCTGCCGGAGCTGCGCCACTGTGACGGGCCGCCCGCCGACGCGGCAGACGTTCCGCCCGTCGCCGTAGATCTCACGCTGCAGGAGCAGCGTTCCGTCCTCCTCGGGCGCAAGACCGTTGTCCGCGAGCGCGGGCAGCGAAGATCCCACCTCGGAAAAAGACGCGCTGACGAGCGCCTTCTCCGCTCCCGTGCGGAGAAGCTCGCGTGAGGTGCGCTGCCCCAGCACCGCGCCGAGCGCGTCGATCACGATGGATTTGCCCGCGCCGGTCTCGCCGGTGAGCGCGTTGAAGCCGCGCGCGAAGGTAATATCCGCCCGCTCGATCACGGCGATATTCTCAATGTGCAGAAGCTCCAGCATGGCTCCCCTCCGCCGCGCCGGTTCAGCGGTGCTGACGCTGGCGGCGCATCTCGTCGATCTCGCGGCAAAGCTCCTGCGCGGACGATTCCTCGCGCATCACGATGAGCACTGTATCGTCGCCCGCGACGGTGCCGACCTTGGAGGTAATATCCATGCCGTCGAACGCGGCGCCCGCCGCGGGGCCGAGCCCGGACATCGTCCTGATAACGACAAGATTCTGCGCATAGTCCACCGAGACGATGCTCTCGCGCAGAATGGTCTGCAAACGGTCGGCAAGGTTGAGCCGCACCTTCTGCGTGGACACGGCATAGCGGTACGCGCCGTTGCCCGCCGGCTCCTTAATTAAATGGAGCTGCTTGATATCGCGCGAGATCGTCGCCTGCGTGCAGGAGATCCCCTCCTCACGCAGCCGGTCGATCAGCTGCTCCTGCGTTTCGATCGCCTCGGCGGTGATGATCGCAAGGATCCTCTCCTGTCTCTCATTCTTCATCGCTAAGTCCTCCTGTCATCATTTTCTTTTGTAATATCTCGCAAAAGCTCCGCTTTGTCAGCCGCACGAGCTTTGTTTCGTACTTTGAGCGGCTGACCTTGACACAGTCGCCGCTGCGCAGGGAAAACGCCCGCCCGCCGTCCACGCTCAAAAGCACGGGCTTGTAGCCGTTCTTCTCCGTCTGCACGCTGACCGTCCGGTCGGGCGAGAGCACATAGGAGTTCGCGTGGACGCTGTGCGCGCAGATCGGTGAGATGATGAAATTGCGCGCCGTAGGCTCCACCACCGGTCCGCCGGCGGCAAGGGAATACGCCGTGGAGCCCGTCGGGCTGGAGACGATCACCCCGTCGCCCGCGATGTCCACGAGCTTCCCCTGCTCGGTATTGATGCGCAGGCGGATCACGCGGGAAACGTTCCCGCGGGCGATGAGCGCCTCGTTGAGCGCGAGGTTGGAGTAGATCGTGTGCCCCTCGCGCTGCACGCTCACGTCGAGCATCATGCGGCTCTCGATATCGTACCCGCCGCTGCACAGATCGCGCAGGCGCGCGAGGTCGCGGCTCTCCAGCTCCGCCATGAAGCCGAGGCTGCCGAGATTCACGCCGAGCACGGGGATATCCTTATGCGCGGCGGTCTTGGAAAGGTGGAGGATCGTCCCGTCGCCCCCGAAGGCGATGATCATATCGGCGCCGCGCAGCTCCTGCTGCAGCGGCTCGATCGTGAGTCCGTAGCCCTCCGGCCGCTCCTGATTCCGGAACGGCAGGCACACGACGTTCGGGCAGCCCGCCTCGTCCAGCACACGCTTTGCTTCCTTCGCAACGCGGAGCTGCGCGTCGCGGTACGGGTTGGGACAGAGGATCACTTTTTTCAACATTCCGCTTCCTCCTTTCCGTGGTCGAGCGCGGCGTGGGACTGCTCGACGAGCGCGCGCAGATCAAAGCTGCGCTCCTCCTGCCCGCCGCGCTCCAGATAGCCGAGGTATTCGATATTCCCCTCCGGTCCGCGGATCGGAGAGAACGTGAGGGCAAGCACTGTAAAGCCGGATTCCTTTGCATTGACGAGGAACTGCTCCAGCACCTCGAGATGCACCGCGGGGTCGCGGACGACGCCCTTTTTGCCGACCTTTTCCCGTCCCGCTTCAAACTGCGGCTTGATAAGGCACGCGACGTGTGCGCCCTCCCTGAGGACGCGGTACACCGCGGGCAGAATGAGCCGCAGCGAGATGAACGAAACGTCGATGCTGGCGAAATCCAGCTCGTCGGGGATCTGCTCGCGGTCCAGATAGCGCGCGTTCGTGCGCTCCATGCACACCACGCGCCCGTCCGAGCGCAGCTTCCAGTCGAGCTGACCGTAGCCGACGTCCACCGCGTAGACCTTTTCCGCGCCGTTTTGCAGCATACAATCGGTAAAGCCGCCGGTCGATGCGCCGATATCGGCGCAGATGCAGCCGTCGAGCTTGAGGGAGAAAACGGTCATCGCCTTTTCGAGCTTCAGCCCGCCGCGGCTGACGTAGCGCAGCGCGCTGCCGCGCACCTCGATGCGCGCGTCGTTGGGAACGGCGGTGCCGCATTTATCCACCTTCTGGTCGTTCACGTACACGAGCCCGCTCATAATGACCGCCTGCGCGCGCTGGCGCGACTGCTCCAGACCGCGCTCCACGAGCAGCGTGTCGAGCCTTGTCTTGTTGCTCATCGCAGCACCTCCCGCGCCTTCTGCGCGAGCGACGCGGCGTCCAGCCCGAACTCGCGCCGGAGTGCCTCCGTATCGCCCTGCGCCGGGAAGCATTTCCCGAGATTGCAAAGCTCCAGCCGCTCGGGGGCGATGCGGTTCCACGCAAGGATCGCCGCCATTCGCTGCCCCAGGCAGCCCACGCCCGCGCACTCCTCCGCCACGAGCAGCGCCCGCGTTTTCCCGACGATCTCGCGCATATCGCGGTCGTAGAGCGGGGAGATGACGTTGACCTTCACCACGCGGGCGGCGATACCGTCGCGCGCGAGCAGCTCCGCCGCCGCAAGGACGTTGTTGATCATCGTGCCGTAGGCGCAGAGCGTGATATCTCCTCCCTCGCGCAGCACGGCGATGCGCGCCGCGCCGCTGTCCGAACGGTATTCCCCCTCGCCGCCGCGCGGATAGCGAATGGCGACGGGACCGTCGGTCTCGCGCACCGCCCGGCGCAGCATCGCGCGCAGCTCGGCAAAGTTCGACGGGCAGAACACCGTCATATTCGGGATCTCGGAAAGGAAGGTCGCGTCAAAGATGCCGTGATGTGTCTCCCCGTCCGCCCCGACGATGCCCGCGCGGTCGACCGCAAAGACGACGTGCAGGTCGGACAGAGCCGTATCATGGATCAGCTGATCGTAGGCGCGCTGCAAAAAGCTCGAATACACGGCGACCACCGGCACAAGTCCCTGCTTCGCCATGCCCGCCGCCATCGCCGCCGCGTGACCCTCGGCAATGCCGACGTCGAAAAAGCGGTCGGGATAGCGCTCGAAAAAGCCGTGCAGCCCCGTCCCGTCGCGCATGGCGGCGGTGATGGCGCACACGCGCGCGTCCTCCTGCGCGATGCGGCACAGCTCATCGCCGAACACGGCGGAAAAATCCTCCTTCTGCGCGCGCGGCACGCCGAGCTTCGGGTCGAACGGTCCGACGCCGTGGTAGCGCTCCGGCTCCCGCTCGGCGGGACCGTAGCCCCTGCCCTTCTGCGTGCGGACGTGTACGATCACGGGGCAGGACAGCTCCTTCGCCCAGCGCAGCGTCTCCGTCAGCCGCTCGACATTATGCCCGTCCACGGGTCCGAGATAGGTGAAGCCCATATCCTCAAACATCGTGGAATTGGGCAGCATTGCCTTCTTCAGCTCCGTTTTCAGCCGGTGGTTGAAGCCGTACACCGCGCGGCCGAGCGCGCTGCGCTCCAGCGCGCCGCGGTAGGCGCGCTTGAATTCGTAATAGCCCGGCTTCGTCCGCAGCTGACCGAGGTGTTGGCTCACCGCGCCGACGTTGCTGCTGATGGACATTCCGTTATCGTTCAGCAGGACGATCAGCGGCTCGCCGGACGCGCCGGCGTTGTTCAGCCCCTCGTAGGCGAGACCGCCGGAGAGCGCGCCGTCGCCGATGAGCGCGAGGACGGAATAGTCCTCGTGCAGCAGCGTGCGCGCCCGCGCCATGCCCAGCGCGACGGACACGGAATTTGACGCGTGCCCGGCGATGAAGGCGTCGTGCCCGCTCTCGCGCGGCTTGGGAAAGCCGGAGATGCCGCCGTACTGCCGCAGCGTGGAGAACCGCTCCCTCCTGCCGGTGAGGAGCTTATGCGCGTAGCACTGATGCCCCACGTCGAACACGAGCCGGTCGCGCGACGTATCGAACACGCGGTGAATGGCGACCGTCAGCTCGACCGCGCCGAGGTTGGACGCCAAGTGTCCCCCTGTTTCGGCGACGCCGTTCAATATAAATTCGCGCAGCTCCGCGCACAAAAGCCGCGTCTGCGCGTCGTTCAGCCGCTTGACGTCGCCGCTGCTTCGTATTGTTTCCAAAATCAATGCTCTTGTCCCTCTATCTGCTGTGATGCGGCGCCGCGCACCGCGCGTTATTCTGTTACAGTATACACCGCCGGAGATGAATATGCAAGCTGTCCGCCGCCGTTCCGATGCGAAAATTGTAAACTTTTTCACACGCGCCGAAAAAGAAAAAGCAAGGGAAAACGAAACGTTTTCTCTTGCTTTTTCTGGCGCGGAAGAGAGGATTTGAACCTCCGCGACGCTTTTTACACGTCCTACTCCCTTAGCAGGGGAGCCCCTTCGGCCTCTTGGGTACTTCCGCAGGTCGATGGAAATTTTCAGTTGGCGGAGAGAGTGGGATTCGAACCCACGAATGCTCGCGCATCGCCGGTTTTCAAGACCGGTGCCTTCAACCGCTCGGCCATCTCTCCGTGCCGCGAGTTCGCGTCATCTCTCAAACGCAAGTGGTATCATACCATACCGCGGCGGGGTTTGTCAACCGTTCGCGGCGAAGTTTTTTGGCAGGGTCACGAATGGTACGAAGCGCAGAAGCGTGAGCAGAATGGACCGGTACTTCCATAACGTGACCGATGCGTAAAGGGTAAAGACGCGCGGAAAAAGGAAAAATCCTTGAAAGCACGGGGCTTTCAAGGATGTACGGTGGTGCGCGAGGCGGGACTTGAACCCGCACGCCCGTAATGAGCACTAGAACCTGAATCTAGCGAGTCTGCCAATTCCACCACTCGCGCGTTTTGCAGCTGTTTGAAAAAAGATGGTGCGGATGGCGGGACTTGAACCCGCACGTCCAATCGAACACTAGCACCTCAAGCTAGCCTGTCTGCCAATTCCAGCACACCCGCATTTTCATCAGTCTTTCAAGCGACCGCTCCGCTATTATAAGCCCATTTTGCGCCAAATGTCAAGCATTTTTTTCTTGCTGTGAAAGCGCGCGGAAACGGGCGGAAAAGCCCTGTTTTCTTGCTGTTTTATGAATCTTTCGCGCGCATTTCCGTCAAAGCTGCGCGAGCGTCTCCCCTACCGCGCCCGTAATGACGATATCCGCGCCCAGCTCGCCGCCGAGGGGCGTTTTGTTGATGACGACGAGCTTATTCCCCCGATAGCAGCGCACGAGTCCCGCCGCGGGATAGACCGAGAGCGAGGTCCCCGCGATGATGAGCACGTCGGCGTTTCGGATATCATCCACCGCGCGGCGGAGCGTCTCCTCGTCGAGTCCCTCCTCGTAGAGCACCACGTCCGGCTTGATGCGCCCGCCGCACGCGCAGCGCGGCACGCCCTCGGAGCGCCTGATATAGTCCGCGTCATAGAATCTGCCGCACTTCTCGCAATAGTTGCGCAGCGTGCTGCCGTGCAGCTCGAGGACGTTTTTGCTGCCCGCCGCCTGATGCAGCCCGTCGATATTCTGCGTGATGACCGACTTGAGCTTGCCCTCGCGCTCCCATTCGGCAAGCTTGCGGTGCGCGGCGTTGGGCTTTGCGCCCTCGCAGAGGAGCTTCGCGCGGTAGAAGGCGAAAAACTTCTCCGGATAGCGCTCGTAATAGGTATGACTCAGGATCGTCTCGGGCGGGTCGTCCCACTGCTGGTGGTACAGTCCGTCCACACTGCGGAAGTCGGGGATACCGCTCTCGGTCGATACGCCCGCCCCGCCGAAAAAGACGATATTGTCCGATCCGTCGATCAGACGCTTGAGTTGTTCGAGTTCCGCAGTCATAAACTCCTCCCGTTCAGCGGACGTAGCTTTTATCGACCTGCACAACGGCGCGGTAGCGCTCGTCCAGCCCGTGTACGGCGTCCTTGATCTTCTGCTCCGCTTCCCTGTCGCTCAGCGCGCAGCCGTAGGGCACGACAGCGTCGAAGATGATGTTCGTGTGCGTCGGTCCCGTGACCATGCGGAAGTCGTGGATGGAGATGCTTTCGTCGATGCCGTGCACCAGCTCCGCGACCCTGCGGTGCGTCTCGTTGATGAGCGCGTCGTCCGTCACGACGGGGTCCATGTGAATGACCGCCTCGCAGCCGAGCCTGTCGTGCAGCTCCTTCTCCGCGTTGTCGATCTCGTCGTGCAGCGCCATGATATCGCCGTGCGCGGGGACCTCGGCGTGCAGCGAGATCATCACGCGCCCGGGACCGTAGTCATGCACCACAAGATCGTGGACGCCGCAGACCGACGGGCTCGCCATGACGATCTCGCGGATGCGCTGCACGAACTCCGGCGCGGGCGGCTGACCGAGCAGCGGCGAGAGCGTGTCGCGCGCCGCCTGACAGCCCGCCCACAGGATCAGCCCCGACACGATGAGCGCGCACCAGCCGTCGATCCGCCAGCCGAGGAAATGCCCCACAAGCGTTGAGAACAGCACCGCGGCGGTCGCCGCGCAATCGGACAGGCTGTCCGCCGCCGTCGCCTGCATGGCTGCCGAGTCGATCCTCTTGCCGACGCCGCGGTTGTAGGCGTACATATACAGCTTCGCGCAGATGGAGACGAGCAGGATCGCGACCGTGAGCGCGCTGCACTCCACCGCCTCGGGGCGGAGGATCGCGCCCACCGCACTGCGCAGCAGCTCGAAGCCCATCAGCAAAATCACGAGCGAAACGATCAGCCCCGAGATATACTCCAACCGCCCGTGCCCGAAAGGGTGCTCAGGGTCAGGCTTCTGCCCCGCAAGGCGAAAGCCCAGCAGCGTCACGATGGACGCGCCCGCGTCGGAAAGGTTGTTGAAGGCGTCTGCCGTGACGGCGACGGAGCCGGCTAAGAGACCTGCCGTGAATTTCAGCGCGAACAGCAGCAGATTGATGCCGATGCCCACCGCGCCGCACAGGACACCGTAAGCGCGGCGCACCCCGGCGTCGGCGGTGTTCTGATAATCCCCGATGAACCGGCGCGCAAGCAAACCTATCATAGCTCTCCCCTCACTCGCTCCCGAGCCGCAGTTTCACGCGGCAGCACAGACGGTCGAGATCCTCGTCCGTCGCCGCGGGGATACGCAGCTTCGCGCCGCAGGTCTTGCAGATAAGATCGACGTAGGTGCTGCGGATCTCCATGCCGAAGTCCCTGCCGCCGCAGGCGCAGGTGATGCCGTCCTCGCGCGCGGCGATCTCCTTGAGCTCGGAGAGCACCTCATACATGATGACCCCGTCGGCAAAGGCGGCGGGATCGTCCCCCAGCTCGCGCTCCTTGGCGGCGGCGAGGGAGAGCTGCTCCAGCTCATGCTCGACGGCGTATTCCTCGCCGATGAAGCAGCACAGCTGCTTCGTCTCCGGGCAGGCAAGACCGATGCCGCGCCCGTGCAGCAGCTTATCCGCGCCGCACTCCGCCGTGTGCTCCCCGCCGCAGACGCCGCAGGGCACGCGCAGACGGAACTTATTCTCCTCCGCCTCGATCTCCATGCTCGACCGCCCGCACTCGCAGCTCACGACCGCGCCCGAGGCGCTGAGCGCAAAGACGCTCCGCTGCCGGACGACGCGCCTGCGGCACGCGGGGCAGAGATATCCGACCGTCCTCACGGCTTGAGCGCGATGGCTTCGATCTCGACCAGCGCGCCCTTGGGCAGCGCGCCCGCCTGCATTGCACAGCGCGCAGGGCACGCGCCGGTGAAATACCTGCCGTACACCTCGTTGACGACGCTGAAATCGCCGATGTCGATCATGAAGACGGTCGCCTTCACGACGTCCTCCGCCTTGCAGCCCGCCGCCTCCAGCACGGCGAGCAGGTTCTTGATGCTCTGCTCCGCCTGCTCGGCGGTGCCGCCGGAGACGAACGCCCCGGTCGCAGGGTCGAGCGGGAGCTGCCCGGAAACGAACACGAAGCCGTTGGCTTCGATCGCCTGAGAATAGGGTCCGACGGCGCCGGGCGCGGCGGTGGTACTGATCACTTTTTTCACGAGAAATTCCTCCTCCTTTGAAGTAACTGTACTATAGCATTTCGTACATATTGCGTCAAGTGCTCATATTTTCGGAAAAAGCACAGAAACTAACGGCGCATTTAGTAATTCAGATGAACGGAGGAAAAGGAATGTCCGCCACGGATAGCAAGCTGCTCGGCGCGCAGACGCGCCGCCTCCCCTCCTGCCCATCGGTCCTGTCCTTTGCCGCCGTCGGCGGACGCTTCGAGGGAGAGGGACCGCTGCGCGAATACTTTGACGAGCTGAGCGAGGATCACTTCTTCGGCGAAAAGACGTGGGAGAAGGGAGAGAGCGCCATGCAGCGCCGCACCCTCTCCCGCGCGCTGGAGAAGGCGGCGCTGCGCGAGCGCGACATTGACCTCGTCTTCGCGGGGGATCTGCTCAACCAGTGCACCGGCTCGTCGTTCGCGCTGCGCGGCTCCCGCCTGCCCTTTTACGGGCTGTACGGCGCGTGCTCCACGATGGGCGAGGCGCTGTCGCTCGCCGCGCTGATGCTCGACGGTGGCTATGCCCGCCGCACCGCCGCGCTGACCTCCTCGCACTTCTGCACCGCCGAGCGGCAGTACCGTATGCCGGTCCCCTACGGCTCGCAGCGCACGCCGACCGCGCAGTGGACCGCGACGGGCAGCGGCTGCTGCCTGCTTGCCCGCGAGGGCGAGGGACCGTATATCACGCACGTCACCGCGGGCAGGATCGTTGACAAGGGCATTACCGACGCGAACAACATGGGCGCGGCGATGGCGCCTGCCGCCTACGACACGCTCTGCGCGCTCTTCCGCGACACGCGGACGAAGCCGGAGGACTATGACCTCATCGTGACGGGCGACCTCGGGAAGCTGGGACACCGGATCGTCTCCGACTTCTTCGCGCGCGACGGGCTTCCGCTCGGCGAACGCTACACCGACTGCGCGCTGCTGCTCTACGACATCGACGCGCAGGATATGCACTGCGGCGGGAGCGGCTGCGGCTGCTCGGCAAGCGTGCTGTGCGGGTACCTTCTGCGTGAGATGCGCGCGGGCAGGTGGAAGCGCATCATCTTCGCGCCGACGGGCGCGCTGCTCTCCCCCACCTCGACCCTTCAGGGCGAGAGCATTCCCGGCATCTGCCACGCCGTCATTCTCTCGAACGAAAAGGAGGTCTGAGCGATGGAATACCTCAACGCCTTCCTCTGCGGGGGGCTGCTCTGCGCCGCCGGACAAATCCTCATCGACAAGACGCCCCTCACGCCCGCGCGCATTTTGACGGGCTACGTCGTCTGCGGCGTTTTTCTGACGGCGGCCGGCATTTACGAGCCGATCGTCGCGTGGGGCGGCGCGGGCGCGACCGTGCCGCTGCTCGGCTTCGGCTATTCGCTGGCGAAGGGCGTGGAAAAAGCCGTCGCCGCCGACGGCTGGCTCGGCGTGATGACCGGCGGGCTGACCGCCACGGCGGGCGGCATCGCTGCGGCGGTGGTCTTCGCGGTGCTGATGGCGCTTCTTTTCAAGCCCGGCGACAAGCGTTGACAATTTTTCGCGGCGGTGGTAAGATGCAACTAACCAAGCAAGTGAATTGGTAATTCTTTCCACCCCGAGGTGTTTTGCAATGACGGAAAATTTTGTTGTGACCGGCATGACCTGCTCCGCCTGCTCGGCGCACGTTGAGCGCGCGGTGAGCAAGGTCGACGGCGTGGAGACGGTCGCGGTCAACCTGATGACAGGGCGCATGAGCGTCACGTTCGACGAGAGCAGGACCTCCCCCGCCGCCATCTGCGACGCCGTCGCCGCAGGCGGCTACGGCGCGGAGCTTGCGTCGAATACCGACGCCCACCGCCAGCAGGAGCGGCAGGACGAAGCCACGCGCGCGATGAAGCGGCGGCTGCTTCTGTCGGTCTGCTTCCTTGTGCCGCTCTTTTACCTTTCGATGGGGCATATGATGGGCTGGCCGCTGCCGCACGCTTTCCACGCGAGCTTCCCGCTCTTTACCGGTGTGCAGATCATGCTGCTGATCCCTATTCTTGTTGTAAACCGTTCTTACTTTACAGTTGGCTTTTCCCGCCTGTTCCGCGGCGCGCCGAACATGGATTCCCTCGTTGCGCTCGGTGCGGCGGCGGGCATCGTTTACAGCGTCATCACCATCTTCACCTACGACGGCTCGGGTATGCCTGAGCTGTACTTCGAGTCCGCGGGCATGATCCTCTCGCTCGTCACCATCGGGAAATATCTCGAACAGCGCTCGCGCGGCAAGACGACCGGCGCGATCTCCGCGCTGCTGGCGCTCGCGCCGGATTCCGCCGTCGTTGAGCGCGGCGGAGCGGAGCGGACCGTCCCCCTCGCCGAGGTCGCCGCGGGCGACACGGTCATCGTCCGTCAAGGCGGCAGGATCCCCGTGGACGGCACGGTGCTCGATGGCGAAGCCGCCGTGGACGAATCCGCCATCACGGGTGAGAGCCTGCCGGTCGAAAAGCGTGCGGGCGACGCCGTCACCGCCGCGACGATCAACCGCAGCGGCTATCTCCGGCTGCGCGCCGAGCGCGTGGGCGAGGATACGACGCTCGCGCAGATCGTGCGCCTGATGGAGGAGGCAGGCTCGTCCAAGGCGCCCATCGCAAAGCTCGCGGATAAGGTCAGCGGCGTTTTCGTGCCGGTGGTAATGACCATCGCGCTCGTCTCGGCGCTGCTGTGGTACTTCATCGGCGGGCAGAGCGCGGGCTTCTCGCTCTCCATCGGCATCGCGGTGCTCGTCATCTCGTGTCCCTGCGCGCTGGGGCTTGCCACGCCGGTCGCCATCATGGTCGGCACGGGCAAAGCCGCCGAGCATGGGATCCTCATCAAGTCAGCCGAGAGCCTGGAGACGCTTCACAAGGTCAATACCGTTGTGCTTGACAAAACCGGCACCGTGACCGAGGGGCAGCCCCGCGTGACGGAGATCCTCCCCTTCGGCGCGGTCAGCGCCGAGGAGCTGCTGTGTACCGCCGCGTCGATCGAGGCGCAGTCCGAGCACCCGCTCGCCCGCGCCGTTGTGAACGAAGCGCGCGCGCGCAATATCCCGCTGGTCGGCGACGTGACGGGCTTTTCCGCCACTGCGGGCGGCGGCGTGGAGGCAGCGCTTCACGGCTCCGTGATCTGCGGCGGCAACGCGCGGCTGATGGAGCAGAAGGGCGTTGCGCTCAGCGCATTCGAGGACGTGGCGCGCCGCCTTGCCGAGGAGGGAAAAACGCCGCTCTACTTCGCCGAAAACGGGAGACTGCTCGGAATCCTCGCCATCGCCGACGGCGTGAAGGAGACGAGCTTCGCCGCCATCAGGGAATTGCAGGCGATGGGCGTGAAGCTCGTGCTGCTCACGGGCGACAACGAACGCACCGCCCGGGCGATCGCCCGGCAGCTCGGCATCGGCGACGTACTCTCCGACGTGCTGCCGCAGGATAAGGAGAAGTGCATCGCGCGGCTGCAAGGCGAGGGGCGCTGCGTTGCCATGGTCGGCGACGGCATCAACGACGCGCCCGCGCTGGCGCGCGCAGATGTCGGACTTGCCATCGGCGCAGGGACGGACGTTGCCATCGAGTCCGCGGACGTGGTGCTGATGAAGAGCGACCTGCGCGACGTTCCCGCCGCCATCTCGCTCTCGCGCGCGGTCATCCGCAATATTAAGGAAAACCTTTTCTGGGCGTTTTTCTACAACGCCATCGGTATCCCTATCGCGGCGGGCGCGTTCTACCCCGCCTTCCAGTTCAAGCTGAATCCGATGTTCGCCGCCGCCGCCATGTCGCTGAGCAGCGTGTGCGTCGTATCAAACGCGCTGCGTCTGCGCGGCTGGAAGCCAAACCACATGGATCCCCCCGAGTCCGCTCGGGCCGAAGAAAAAGAAAAGAAAAACGAGGTCAAGGAGGATACGACGATGAACACCCGTACCGTAAAGATCGAGGGCATGATGTGCGCCCACTGCTCCGCACATGTGGAAAAGGCGCTCAACGCCATTGACGGCGTGAGCGCGACGGTGGATCTTGCAAGCAAGACCGCCACCATCCATGCCGAGCCGCAGGTGGAGGACGCCGCGCTCAAAGCCGCCGTTGAGGAGGCGGGCTACGAGGTCGTGAGCATCGACTGAGCCGCCGCAGCAAAAGGGAAAGAGACAGCCGTAGGGCTGTCTCTTTTTTTCGGCAAAAAACAGGTCTGAAGCCTTACGGCTCCAGACCTGCCGGTGGCAGCGGGAGAAGGATTCGAACCCTCACATACGGAGTCAGAGTCCGCTGTGCTACCATTACACAATCCCGCTATCCATATTTCCGTCCGCTCAGCGAACATACATCATTATAGCGGAACTCTCTTATTTGTCAAGAGGGAATTTTGCAAAAAGCCGAATTCCGCGTTCCGCCCGGTCACATCCAGATAGCAAACAGGCGCAGGAGCGGCTCGAACACGCGGCGCGCCCGGCTGCGGTGCGTCCATTCCTCCAGCGTCACCTGATGGCTCTGCTCGACGATATGATCCATATCCTCCAGCAGCGACTCGATCATCGGCGCGCCATAGAGCATCACGCCGCACTCGTAGTGCAGCTCAAAGCTGCGGTAATCCATGTTGACCGAGCCGATGAACGCCGCTTCCCTGTCCGCCATGACGCTCTTGGCGTGCAGGAAGCCGGGCGTGTAGCGGTAGATCTTGACGCCGTGGGAGAGCAGCTCGCCGAAGTGGGACTCCGCCACAAAGTCGGCATACCAATGATCCGGCGTACCGGGCAGCATCAGCCGCACGTCTACGCCGCCGTCACCGGCGATGCACAGCGCGCGCATGATGCTGTCGTCCGGAACGAAGTAAGGCGTGGTGATATATAGGAAACGCCGCGCGCCGGAGATGAGCTGGAGAAAAACGTCCTCCGCCGGATCGTCCGGATTGTTCTGCGGTCCATCGACAAAGGGCTGGCAGAAGCCCTCGCCCCTGACCGGCGAATGGGGGCGGTAATAGTCCCGCTCGTTGTGCATCGTGCCGCCGAGGCCGGCGCACATCTGAAGGAACTGCGCCGTCAGCCCCCACGCGCCCTCGCCCTCAAGCCGGACGCCTGTGTCCTTCCAATGCCCGAAGCGGTCGATCAGGTTGGCGTATTCGTCGGCAAGGTTCACGCCGCCGGTGTAGGCGGCGTCGCCGTCGATGCAGGCGATCTTACGGTGGTCGCGGTAGTTGAAGTAGAGGCGGTTGACGTACTCATGCACGGGGTTGAAGATGAACACCTCGACCCCCGCCGCGCGCAGACGGTCGATCGTCTCGCCGGAAAAGCGCTTGATGTTGCCGAAATCGTCGAAAATGATCTTGACCTCGACGCCCGCGCGCGCCTTGGCGCAGAGGATCTGCTCCAGCTCGTCCCAGAGCTGCCCCTCTGCCATGATAAAGTATTCGAGGAAGATGAAGCGCTCCGCCTGCCCCGCGCGCGCCATCAGGTCGCGCAGGAACAGCTCCCCCTCCGGGAAGTAGACCGCGCGCGTGTCCTGATAGAGCAGGAAGCCCCGCCGCAGCAGATAATTCGCCGTACGCGACCAGAACGGGAACTGGCGGGTGAGTTTATCGGCGCAGAGCTCGCTGCGCATCCTCACGCTCTCCGGCTCGCCGGCGGTCTTCCGAAGCTCCGCCGGCAGGTGCCGCTTCTGCGCCGCGCCGCCCCACAGGAACCACAGGATCAGCCCGACGACGGGTACCAGCAGGATCAGAATGAGCCAGCCGAGCTTGTACGCCTGATCGCCCTGCTCGTTGTAAATGTGAATGGCGATGAACAGCGAGGCGATCTGCAAGGCGCCGTAGGCGATCGCCATGTATTCCTCAAGAAAGTGCGAGAGCAGCACGACCAGCGCAAGCTGCGCCAGCACGAGCACCGCGACCAGCAGGATACGCAGCGCCGCCGAAATGCGCCGCTCGCCCTTTTCTTGAATGTGAATCCCGCTCATTGCAAGCCTCCTGTTCTCTCCCTCCGTGCGGCTTTTCTGAAAAGCGGCGGTCAGCCGTTTTTCTCGTTCAGGAGCCGCGTTTTGATGTCGTAGAGCTTCTGCGAAAGATCCACATAATAGTTATGCGGATTGTCGAAGCGCTTGACCTCGTCCCAGAGCGTATCCACCTGCTCGGCGCAGTAGGCGCGGATCTCCTCGATGCCGGGGCGCTTGTAGACGAGCTTTCCCTTCTGATAAATGGGGACGAGCAGCTCGCGCGCCGTGAAATGATAGACGTTCTTGCGCTTCCACGTCGCGTCGGGGTCGAACAGCTCGATATCGCCGCTGTCGTCCACAGTCTCGTCGTAGACGGTGAGATAGTCGGCGATCGCCTTGCCGGTGTCGCGCCCGTAGAAGCGGTAGAGCTTTTTGAAGTGCGGCGTCGTGATCTTGCCGACGTTCTCGCTGATCTTGATCTTGGGGACGACCACGCCGTCCTCGTCCTCCACGGCGACGAGCTTATAGACGCAGCCGAACACCGGCTCGCTCTTGGCGGTGATGAGCCGCTCGCCGACGCCGAACGCGTCGATCTTCGCGTCCTGCATCCAGAGGTCCTGGATCAGGTACTCGTCGAGCGAGTTGGAAACGGTGATGGTGCAGCTCTCCCAGCCCGCGTCGTCGAGCATCTTGCGCGCCTTGCGGGAGAGGTAGGCGATATCGCCGCTGTCGAGGCGGATCCCGCACTTTTTGATGCCGAGCGGCTTCAAAACGTCGTTGAAGGCGCGGATCGCGTTGGGGATACCGGACTTGAGGGTATTGTAGGTATCGACCAGCAGGACGGCGTTATGGGGGTAGTATTTGCAGTAAGAGACGAATGCGTCGTACTCGCTGTCGAACATCTGCACCCAGGCATGAGCCATCGTGCCGAGCGCGGGTGTGCCGTAAAGCTGGTCGGAGATGGTGCAGGCTGTGCCGCAGCAGCCCGCGATGTAGGCGGCGCGCGCGCCGTCGATGGCGGCGGAGCTGCCCTGCGCGCGGCGGGAGCCGAACTCCATCACCGCGCGCCCCTTGGCGGCGCGGACGATGCGGTTCGCCTTGGTCGCGATCAGGCTCTGGTGGTTGACAGTCAGCAGCGCAAAGGTCTCGACGAGCTGCGCCTCGATCGCGGGCGCGCGCACGACGACCATCGGCTCTTTCGGGAACACGGGCGTCCCCTCCGGCACGGCGTAAATGTCGCCGCTGAAGTGAAAGTTTGCAAGATAGGTCAAAAATTCCTCGCAGAAGATGCCCCGCCCGCGCAGGTATTCGATATCCTGCGCGTCGAAGTGCAGATCCTCGATATAGTCGATCAGCTGGTCGAGCCCCGCCGCGATGGCGTAGCCGCCGCCGTCCGGCACGGAGCGGAAGTAAACGTCAAAATAGGTGATGCGGTCCTGAAAGCCCGCTTTCAGGTAGCCGTTGCCCATCGTCAGCTCGTAGAAGTCGCAGAGCATCGTCATATTCAACTTCTGATCGGTCTTCATTATCCACCTCATACAATATCCAAGCGCCGCTATGAGCGCGCCTTGTGATAGCTGCATTATAGCCCGAACGCGTGGATAAAGCAAGGCTTTTGCGCCATTTCATGTTTTCGGCTTGACATTGGGCGGCGCGTCCCCTATGATAAAGGCACTTTATGAAACGGGGCGTTTTATCATGGGCGTTATCCTGGGCATCGACATTGGCGGTTCGAGCACAAAGATCGTCGGTCTCTCCCCCGACCTTTCGGTCATTGATATGCTGCGCGTCAAGGCGGAGGACCCGCTCACCTCACTCTACGGCGCGATGGGCAATTTCCTCTCCACGCACAGATTGCAGCTTTCCGACATCCGGCACATCGCCCTCACGGGCGTGGGCGCGTCATATGTGGACGGCGGCATCTACGGCGTGAAGACCATCAAGGTCGCGGAGTTCCCCTCCGTCGGCACGGGCGGACTCGCCCTCTCGGGCAGGGAGCGCGCGGTCGTCGTCAGCATGGGCACCGGCACCTCCTTTCTCTGGGCGAGCAAGGACGGAGAGGTCCGCCACCTGATCGGCAGCGGCGTCGGCGGCGGCACGCTCGCGGGCCTCAGCTCGCTGACGACGGGCGTGCATCAGTACGCCCTGATCCGCAAGCTCTGTCAGGACGGGGATCTCAGCCGCATCGACCTGACGGTCGGCGACCTTTCGCGCGAGCAGGTGGGCGATCTCCCACCAGAAGCCACGGCGGCGAACTTCGCCAACCTCGCCGAGGACGCGACGCCGTCGGACAAGATGCTCGGCATCGTC
Source organism: Alistipes onderdonkii (assembly GCA_963612845.1). Taxonomy (GTDB): domain Bacteria; phylum Bacillota; class Clostridia; order Oscillospirales; family Oscillospiraceae; genus Hominicoprocola. Next base: position 40,291 of record CAVDWO010000003.1, on the reverse strand, counting down.
AACCTCGTGCTCCAGTCGATCGGCACGATGTCGGTGCTGGCGTGCAAATGCTGCGGCACGGATACGGTCGTGCTCACGGGCGCGCTGACGATGCTGCCCCCCGCGCGCAGCACGTTCGATCTTTTCCACACGCTCTACGGCGTGGAGTTCATCATTCCCGAGAACGCCACCTTCGCCACCGCCATCGGCGCGGCGCTGCACAGCGTGAAGGGTGAATGACCGTACCATAACGAAAGACACGGCTGCACCGCAGCCGTGTCTTTTTCTTTCAGTTCACGAGCCATTCCGGACGCGATCGCTTCTTGATGCCGGAGACGACGCCCATCGCGGCGAAGATCGTGACGATCGACGAGCCGCCGTAGCTGAAAAACGGCAGCGTCAGCCCGATGACCGGCAGCAGGAAAAGGCACATTCCGATGTTTGCGACCGTCTGGAAGATCAGCATCCCCGCGATGCCGACGCAGATCAGCCCGTCCATGCGCGTGGGCGCGTCGTGCGCCACGATGAGGCAGCGGACGATGATCGCCAGCAGCAGGACGATAATGAGCAGGCAGCCGAGGAAGCCCAGTTCCTCTCCACAGACGCAGAAGATGAAATCCGTCTGCCGTGCGGGCAGGCTCTGGCGGTAGGGCGACTGCGTCTGTGTGCCGTTGAAGAGCCCCTGCCCCGTCAGCTTGCCGGAGCCGAGAGCGAGCATCCCGCGCGTCTGCTGGTAGCCCTTCTTCTCCGGCTGGTAGCTGTGATCCAGAATGACCATGATGCGGTCGTACCAGTCGCCGCGCAGGAGCTTCAGATTCCACGCGAGCAGGAACGCGCTCACCGCGCCGCCGAGCCCGAGGAATATCCAGCGCAGGGCGAAGCCCGCGGCGAACGCCATGCACACGAAAACGAACATATACACGAGCCCGCTGCCCGCGTCCTTGGAGACGACGTAGTAAAAGACGAACAGTAAAAGAGCGTGCGCCGTGGGCTGGGCGACGTACCGCAGGTGCCTGAGATCGTGCTTGCTGCCCAGCTCGTCCAGCTGCCGCGCCAGCAGCAGGATAAAGGTGATCTTCACGATCTCCGCCGGCTGGACGGTGATGGGGAAATCCGCGAGGAAGCGCACGCCGAGCTTCTCCCCGATGCTGTTCACGCCGAGCCACGCGAGGTTGCCCCCGCTCTCGATGCCGAACGGCGTGCGCAGCAGCAGGATAAAGACAACGTTGAAGCCCAGCAGCCACTTCCACTTTTTGCAGACCTCGCCAACGTCAACGGAGGAGAGGAAAAAGTAGAGCAGCACGCCGATCAGCAGCCCCAGCCCCTGCACCGCGACGTATTTGAGCGTACCGCGGGCATTCGTCGCGCTGGCGATGAGCAGCATACCGTACAGCGTCGCCGCGACGCACAGCGACAGCAGCACCAGATCCGACTGGCGCACCACGTCGCTGAAAAATTCCCTGATCCGCCGCACGGCTCTCACGCTCCCTTCCGATGTTCTTCCAAGGGATTATAACACGATACCCCGCGGCTGTAAACGCACTTTTCCCTTAAATTCGCAGAAAAGGAATTGTAAAGCGGCGCAGCGTGTGCTATACTGTTTGCTAATATGGGCTAAAATGGGGTCGGGAGGCGAGGTTATGCAGTTTTTGTCGCACAGCGCGGAGGAGACCGAGCGCTTCGGCGAGCAGCTCGCCCGCCGGCTCCGGAGCGGTGACGTGCTGGCGTTCACCGGTCCGCTCGGCATGGGCAAGACCGCTTTCACGCGCGGGCTCGCCCGCGGGCTCGGCTGCCGCGGCCGCGTCACGAGCCCGACGTTCACCATCGTCAACGAGTACGAGGGGGAAACGCCGCTGTTCCACTTTGATATGTACCGTCTCGGCTCGTCGGACGAGCTGTTCGACATCGGCTGGGACGATTACCTCGCCCGCGGCGGCATATGCGCCGTGGAATGGAGCGAGCGCGTGAGCGACGCGCTGCCAGAGGGGACGGTCTTCGTCGATATCGCGCGCGGCGCGGAGGGCGAGGATTCGCGCGTCATCACGGTCACGGGAGGGCGGTTCGCATGAAAATACTCTCGCTGGAAACGTCCGCGAAAAGCGTCTCCTGCGCCGTCGTGGAGGACGGCGCGCCCCTCGCCTCCGCCTATCAATGCACGGGGCTGACGCACAGCAGGACGCTGCTGCCGATGGTGGACGCGATGCTTGCAAATGCCGAGCTGACGCTCGGAGACATCGGCTGTATCGCCGTCGCGGCGGGTCCGGGGTCCTTCACGGGGCTGCGCATCGGCATCGCGGCGGTCAAGGGGCTTGCATGGGCGGCGGACAAGCCGTGCGTTGGCGTATCGACGCTCGAGGCGATGGCGGAGAACGCCGCGCACATGGGCGGGCTGATCGTCGGCGCGATGGACGCGCGGCGCGCGCAGGTCTACAACGCCGTTTTCGAAGCGGACGGCGGCACGCTGACGCGCCTGACTCCCGACCGCGCGATCTCTCTCGACGCGCTCGCGGACGAACTTGCCGGCGAAACGCGGCGCATCACCGTCCTCGGCGACGGCGGCGCGCTGTGCTGGCGTCATCTGACTGGGCGCGGCATCAGGTGCGCGCTCGCGCCGGGCGCGCTGCTCTATCAGAACGCCGTGGGCGTCGGTCTTGCGGCGGAGCGCGCTTACGCGCGCGGCAAAGCGGTGAGCGCGCAGGAGCTCCTGCCCGTCTACCTGCGTCCCGCGCAGGCGGAGCGGCTGCGCACCGCCGGTCAAAAGCAGTAAAGCAAAATAACTTTACATACATTATTTTTACGGAGGTCAAAGCAATGGAAGCCAAATTCAACGACAAAGTACACATCATGGATCACCCCCTCGTCGCCCACAAGCTGACGATCATGCGCGATGAGAACACCAGCGTCAAGGATTTCCGCGAGCTTGTGTCCGAGATCGGTATGCTCATCACCTACGAGGCGACGCGCGACCTCCCGCTGACCACCAAGCACATCAAGACGCCCATCTGCGAGATGGACGCGCCCACGCTGGCGGGCAAGAAGTTCGTCGTCGTCCCCATTCTGCGCGCGGGTCTCGGCCTGGTCGACGGCGTGCTGCGCATGGTCCCCTCCGCGCGCGTGGGACACATCGGTATGTACCGCGACGAGGTAACGCTTGAGCCGCACCCCTACTTCTGCAAGATGCCCAAGGACGTTGCCGAGCGCGACGTGCTGATCGTCGATCCGATGCTTGCCACCGGCGGCTCCGCCTGCGAGGCGATCGGCGAGATGGTAAAGCGCGGCTGCAAGCACATCACGCTCATGGTGCTCGTCGCCGCGCCCGAGGGGATCCGCGCGGTGCAGGAGAAGTTCCCCGACGTGAGCATCTATGCCGGCGCGCTGGACGATCATCTCAACGAGCACGGCTACATCGTCCCCGGTCTGGGCGACGCGGGCGACCGTATCTTCGGCACGAAGTGATCTTCACAATTTTGTCATTGCATTCCTGCGGGCGATTCGCTATAATAAGCGGGATTTCCCGCGCAACACCCCACTAACTGAGAGGACTGAAAAAACAACATGAGTGCATCAAGAGAAAAGAAGACCCGTCAGGAACAGACGGTCTCCGGCTACGTCGATCCCAGAACGAAGCGCGAGCAGGAGGAGCAGGCAAAAGCCCGCCGCAGCAGTATGCTTTACATTGCGGTCGCCGTGGCGTTCGTGATCGTCGCCGTCGTGGTCATCGTGGCGAACTCCAAGGTCATCGAGCGCAATGCCGACGCGGTCACCATCGGCACCGAGACCTTCACCGCCGCCGACGTGGACTACTTCTATTATAACGTCTACAACAACTTCGTCACGAGCGCGCAGAGCTCCGGCTATCTCAGCCTGTACGGCATCGACACCAGCAAGTCGATGAAGGAGCAGGACTGTATGCTGACGGACGGCGGCACGTGGTACGACTACTTCCTCGAGCAGGCTCTCGAGCAGATGACCTCCTGCGCGCTGCTCGCGCAGAAGGCTGAGGCCGAGGGCTTCAGCGACGACGAGTATGTTGAGGAAGCGCTCACGCAGACCTATGCGAGTCTCGACACCTACGCCGCCTATGCCGGCTACACCCGCGGGCAGTACATCAAGGCGGTCTGCGGCTCGCTGGTGAATGAAAAGGTCTTTGAGCGCAACGTGCGCATGGTCTCGCTTGCCGACGCCTACTCCCAGAGCTACGCCGATTCCCTCGAATACAGCGCCGACGAGGTGCAGGCCGCCTACGACGCCGATCCCAAGAGCTATCAGAGCGCCGACATCGAGTATATCCTCTTCTCCTCCGGCGCGGGCAGCGACGCTACCGACGAGGAAAAGGCTTCTCTGCTTGAGGAAGCCAAGGTCAAGGCGGAGACCGCCCTCACCCGCTATGCCGCCGGCGAGGCGTTCGACGCCATCGGCGAGGACATGGAGGGCACCTATTACCACGCCGCCAACATCACCAATGGCAGCTCCGAGATGCTGACGTGGGCGTTTGACGACGCGCGCGCCGAGGGCGACACCACCGTTGCCGCCTACGGCGAGAGCGGCTACTACGCCGTGCTGTTCCACTCCCGCAGCCGCGACGACTATCATGCGGTCTCCGTGCGCCACATCCTCGTCTCCGATGAGGAGACGGCAAACGACGTGCTCCAGCAGTACACCGACGGCGAGCAGACCGAGGACGCCTTCGCCGCCCTTGCCGCCGCCAACTCCACCGACTCCAGCGCCAGCTCCGGCGGTCTGTACTCCAACATCTACAAGGGGCAGACGGTCGAGGCGTTCGAGGAATGGTGCTTCGATCCCGCGCGTCAGAGCGGCGACACCGGCATCATCCAGACCGATTACGGCTATCACGTCATGTACTTCGTCGAGACCGCCGAGCAGCCCTACTGGTACTACAAGGCGGAGCTGTCTCTCAAGAGCGACGCCTATAACGAGTGGTACAGCGCGATCACCGACGGCGTTGAAGCCGAGCAGCTCGACGGTATGAAGTACGTCGGGTAAACCACATTCTTTAAGAAAAAGGAAACGGTCGGCCTGCGGGTCGGCCGTTTCTTCCGTGAGGGTCTTTTATGGAAAACCAGTTTCTCCGCACGCAGATGCTCCTCGGCGAGGACGCGATGGCGCGTCTCCGCCGCAGCCACGTCGCGGTCTTCGGGCTGGGCGGCGTGGGCAGCTACGCGGTCGAGGCGCTCGCGCGCTCGGGCGTCGGCGAGCTGACGCTCATCGACGACGACACCGTCAGCCCAACGAACCTGAACCGCCAGCTTGAGGCGCTGCACTCCACCGCCGGCATGAGAAAGACCGACGCCGTCGCCGCGCGCTGCCGCGACATCGCTCCGGACATCGTGCTCCACCCCGTCTGCGCGCGCTACGACGCGGCGCACCGCGAGGAGGTATTCCCTGCGCGCTGCGACTACATCATCGACGCGATCGACACCGTTTCGAGCAAGCTCGACCTCATCGAGACCGCGCTGGCGCGGGGCGTGCCGGTCCTTTCCGCGCTCGGCACGGGCAACAAGACCGATCCGACGCTGCTGCGCATCGACGATATCTCCAAAACGTACAACTGCTCCCTTGCGCGCGTGATGCGCAAGGAGCTGCGCGCGCGCGGCGTGAAGCACCTGCGCGTGCTCTTCTCCCCCGAGCTGCCCGCCAAGCCCGAGGCGCTGGAGGCGCCCCCGCCGGGGCGGCGCAGCGTACCTGCGAGCCTTGCCTGGGTCCCGGGCTGCGCGGGACTGATGATGGCGGGCGACGTGATCCTCACGCTCGCCGGATACGAGAAAGAAGGCGACGGCAAATGATCCTCACGGGCACCCTTGTCAACTCCGCGGCGATCATCGCCGGCAGCGCCGTGGGCGTGCTGCTCGGGCGGTTTATCCCGGAGCATCTGAGCGACACGGTCGAAAAGGGCGTGGCGCTGTGCGTGCTCTACATCGGCGTGGACGGAATGCTCGCGGGCGAGAACACGCTCGTCGCCATTCTGTCCATCGTGCTCGGCGCGCTCCTCGGCGAGCTGCTGCGGCTGGACGATCGGATCCACGCACTCGGCAGCTGGGTGGAGCGGAAGCTCGGCGGAAAGCAGAGCAAGACCTCCCTTTCCGAGGGCTTTGTGTCCGCTTCCCTGCTCTTCTGCGTGGGCGCAATGGCGATCATGGGCGCGCTGGACTCCGGCCTGACGGGCGATCACGCCACGCTCTACGCAAAATCCACGCTCGACGGCGTCACCTCCATCGTCTACGCCTCCACGATGGGGATCGGCGTCGCGCTCTCCGCCGTGCCGGTCCTGCTCTATCAGGGCGCGATCGCGCTCGGCGCGGCGGCGCTCGCGCCGCTTCTCACCGCCGCGGTCATCGCGGAGATGAAGTGCGTCGGCTCGATCCTGATCCTCGGTCTGTCGCTCAATATGCTGGGGCTGACGGAGCTCAAGGTGATGAATTACGTCCCCGCCGTCTTCCTGCCGATCCTGCTGTGCAGGCTGCTGTAAGATATTCTGCCGCTGTAAAAGGCGCTCCGCTGCGTACGGAGCGCCTTTTCATTTTTGTTACAAAACCGTTAACATTTTGTTGACTTTTTTTGTATAAACTGGTAGAATTATGACAATACAGGCGAACTGTGAGGATCCCTCCGCGTTTTTGCGCGGAGCCGCCTTGCAGCGCACCGCAGAATCCCGCAAAAAAACACACCGGGAGGACACTTCCTATGCGAGATCTCAAGCATTTGATCTACTTTGAAAATCTCCTGCAAGAGGCGAACAACGAGCTGGTCAAGCAGGCAAAGAGCGAGGGCAGGCTCGCGCTGGGCTACACCTGCTATTTCATGCCCGAGGTCCTGCTGGATCTGCCCGGCTGCTTCTCCTCCCGCCTTCGCGCGCCGCGCTGCGCTTCGCCGGATATGGCGACCTACTATATGTCCTCGCGCACCTGCCATTACGGGCGGTGCCTGCTCGAGCGCGCGCTGGAGGGCGGCTTCAACTATCTTGACGCGCAGCTCGCCACCGAGACCTGCACCGTCACCTGCCGTTTTCAGGAGCATTTGCAGCGGATGCCCGGCGTGATCGCCAATCCGCGCTTCAAGTGCGAGTTTACGGACGTGCCGTTCAAGAAGACCGAAAACAGCATCGAGCATTACGAGGCGCAGCTGCAAAAGCACGTGCTCGACTTCCTGCGCGACAACTACGGCGTGGACACCTCCGACGATGCCCTGCGCAAGAGCCTTGCGGAACACAACGAGATCTGCCGTCTCGTGCGCGCGATCGGCGACTTCCGCAAGCTCGACCAGCCCACCATCACGGGCTACGAGTTCCACGTCATCACGCTGGTGACGATGGCTTGCCCGAAATACCTCATCATTGATAAGCTGCGCGAAACGCTCGAGGAGCTCAAGACGCGCGAGCCGGACGCGAAGCCCGCCTACCGCTGCAAGGTCGTGCTCGCCGGCAGTGAGAACGACGATCCCGACTTCATCAAGCTCATCGAGAGCTGCGGCGCGCTCGTGGTCGCCGACCGCTTCTGCTACGGCGCGGTCGAGGCGCGCGAGCCGATCGAGCTGCGCGAGGGCGAAACGCCGCTGCGCGCCATCGCGCGCCACTACCTGCTCAACAGCAACTGCACCCGCTTCATGGAGCAGAGCGAGATGCGCCGCCGCAAGCAGTTCATCGCCGACCTCGCCAAGGAGTACCACGCCGACGGCGTGATCGTCGCCAGCAACAAATTCTGCGAATACTGGAGCTATGAGCGCGTGATCGACACGGTCGTGCTCCAGCGCGACTTCGGGCTTCCCGTTTGCTCGATCGAGAAGGAATACATCAACTCCGCGTCCGGTCAGCTCCGCACACGCTTCCAGGCGTTTGTCGAGAGCGTGGAGATCAAGAAGCTGCAGGAGGGACAGAAGAATGCCTAAGTTCAATTTCAAGCTCCCGGAGATCAAAAAGCCCGCCTTCAAGAAGCCTGCTTTCAAAAAGCCCGAGAAGCCGTCCTCCGTCACGGTGGACTACAAAAAGCTCGCGCGCGACTTCTGGTACGGCAAGCCCCATGGGGAGCGCCGCCTCGGCGACCTCTATATCCCCAAGACGGGTCTGTACCGCCACCGCGAGTGGCGCGGCGTGAAGGACACGTTCTACTATTTCCACATGGTGTGGCTCTACAACTACGCCCACATGGTCATGGACATCAACAAATACGGCGGGCTGCCAACTTTCCTGAAGGGCATCTGGCGCTACCGCTGGGCGGGGCAGACCTACCTCACGGTCATGCACTGGTACGACCGCGGCTTCGAGGGGCTGCGCGGCGAGGCTCTGCGCGCCTGCCCGTGGCACTACCGCGGCATGACGAACGCGACCATCGTGCAGTTCATGCAGATGTTCCGCAACGACCTGAACATCAACGGCGAGAAGGCGCGCGCACGCCACGACAAGACGATGGCGCACGACGAGACCGTCTGGGGCGGCATCTTCTACCCGTTCAGCAAGGAGGTCGAGAACGTTCCGCTGCAGATGGTGCCCTACTTCGTCTCCGTACACGTCAACAACCACACGGTACTAAACTATATCGACGCCATTCAGTCCCTCGGTCTGCCGGGCGACCCCTGCCCGATGTGTCAGGCTGAGGCGGGCATCTTCGTGCTCGACGATGTGCCCGATTATTACAAAGCCGTCATCACCTCGAACGAGGCGTGCGACGGCAGCGTGGCGACCTCCATCATTCAGGACTGGCTCATCAACAAGCCCCTGTTCGCCATGCCGCAGCCGATGCAGTTCGACGATCCGCTGGTGCAGAAGCACTGCCAGAAAGAGATCGAGGAGGCGTGGAGGTTCATCGAGGAGCAGACCGGCGTGCCGTTCAGCTACAAGCAGCTGTGCAAAAAGCTTGAGAGCCAGAACGAGCTTCAGCGCTTCGAGTGGGAGAAGTGGGACGTTGCCGCCAAGACGAGCTCCTACCCCATCAACGGCGTCTCGCAGGCGCTCTACCGCATCTATCAGTCCCAGTACGGCGACCTCCCCATCTGGCACGAGGTGGACAGGCACGTGAGCAAGGTCCTCTACCGCTGCGTCGAGAAGAAGATCGACACCTTCCCCATGACGCGCCACCGCGTGATCGCGTGGTCCTGCGCGCCGCTGTACTACTCCAACTGGTGTACGTGGGCGTACAACTGCTGGGGGCTGAACGTCATCATCAACATGGACTCGCTGATGTTCGACATGACCCTCCGCACCGACAGCTACGAGCACACGCTCGAGGATATGGCGCGCTATCACGAGTGGGCGCCCATGCGCCGCATGGCGGTCGGTGGAATGCACCACATCTTCGAGCTGTGGGAAAATATGGAGCGTTTCAACTGCGACATGGTCATGATGTACGACCAGCTCCAGTGCAAGGGAATGCAGGGCGTGCACGGGCTTTTTGAGGACGAGTTCCGCAAGCGCAATATCCACGCCATCTGGATGCCGCACGCGCTGCCCGACAAGCGCACCGTCTCCCGCGCGGAGATCCGCCGCGTCATCAGCGATTACATGACCACCGTCATGCAGGAGGAGCCGCTCGATCCCTCCCTGCTCGACTTTGACGACAGCGACAGCTGGTAAAGGAGGAACGCCAATATGAAACGTGAACGCAAAGCGCGCAGGGGCTGCTGTGTCTGCCGCTTCCTCTGCGGAGCGCTAAAGCTCCTGTGGAAGATATTCAAGCTCCTTGCCAAGGTGCTCGGCAAGCTCGCCGCCATCCTTGCGCCGGTTTATGCCATCTTGTTCGCGGTCTTTTACTTCGACCTCGATGGGAAGCTGCTCTACTATGTGGTCGAGCCGTTCCTCTGCAAGCATTACGACAAGATGGAGCGCAGGAATCCGCTCGAGCAGCCGTATGATATGATGTGAGCACAAACATAGAAAAAGCCCGCGGGTATCCCGCGGGCTTTTAGGTTTTCAGCGGAGCAGCAGCGTCCGTGAGAGCCACACCGCAGCGACCGGCAGCGCGCTGCCCCAGAGCAGCTGGGAGAGCGTATGGCGCTTCATCTCGAGCGACGCCCAATAGACGAGCGCCAGCACGGCGAGTCCCCACAGCGCGCGCGGACCGAAGAACACGTATAGGTACGCGATCGGTCCCGCCACGCCGCAGGCGTGTCCGCTGGCGCGGATCCCAAGCGCCCGATTGAACAGCGCGATCAGCGTGCCCGCGAGCAGGTAGCCGAGGTAGATCATCAGCAGCCCGCGCGTCACGCGCATTGCGAGCGCGCAGGCGATGCCAAGCAGATATCCGAGCACCGCCATGACGATCGCAAGGGTGCGCTGCCCTTTGCGCCCCTCGCCGCGAAAGCGCGGCAGCAGCGGCTGGAGCGGGTACGCCAGCAGCGGGAACACCGTCAAAAACAGCAGCGCGGCAAGATAGTCGCACACGCTGCGAAACAGTTCCTGCCGGTGCGCGTACAGCAGCGAGAGCGCAAGCAGCGCCATCACCGGTGCGAGCGTCAGGACGCGGACGATTTTGGGCAGAGAAAGGGACTTTTTCATGTCTTTCACCATGGGCACGGGGTGTTTTCTCTTGCAAGTATCTTTGCTTTACAGTTCTTGCTGTTCCAACACAAGCGGCAGAGCGCGCACGCAGAAGCGCGCCATATCGACGTGGCTGCCGTCGAGAAAGCCGACGCCCTCGGCCTTCAGCAGCTCAACCTGACGGTTCGCGCCGCCGAAGGCGAACGCACGCGACACCTCCCCGTCGCGCTTGACGACGCGGTGGCACGGGATAGCGCCCGGCTCGGGATTGACGTGCAGCGCGTAGCCCACCACGCGCGAAAGGCGCGGGTTGCCGAGCGCGGCAGCGACCTGCCCGTAGCTTGCGACGCTGCCGCGGGGAATGAGCTTCACCGCCGCGTAGACTTTCTCAAAGGTCGTCATCTTCCTCCTCTTTCCTCTTGAGCCGGCGGGCGAGCAGCAGTCCGCCGACGGTCAGCGCGGCGTAGAGCAGCAGATACGGCAGGTAGGCGTTAAAAACCATCGTACCAACGCCGGAGACGGTTACATCGACGCCGTCCAACGCCATGCCGCTCTCAGCCGATTTCTGAAAGGCGTGGAGCGCCAGCAGCGAGAGCAGCGAATCGATCAAATTCACCGCGCCGATGAGCGCGACCAGATATCCGCCCCAATGACCGTTCCGATGCACAAAGGCACGGATACGTTCCCTGCGGGCGGTATAGTCCGGTCTTTGCGCACTCGTGCGCGGCGCATCCCCGCGCTCCTCCCAGATGAGGTAATCCGTCGTCACATCGAAGTAGGCGCAGATGGCGCGCAGCTTGTCGAGATCGGGCACGGCGTCTCCGCACTCCCATTTGCTGACCGCCTGCCGCGACACGTCCAGCTCCGCGGCGAGCTGCTCCTGCGACAGACCGCGCGACCGGCGCAGCAGCTGTAATTTTTCTCCCAGGGTCATAGCTGTTCCTCCTTATCTCCTGATGCAGCCAGTGTAGTGGAAACAGGCGCGCCGCGCCACCATTTCAGACTGGAATCTCCGCAACTTCAGGCTGGAATCTCCGCAACCGGACGTGGCAAAGGGCGTTTCAGCCCTCTTTTTCGACCTTTTTGAAAAGCGCGGGAAGGTCTGCTTCCATGATGACAAGACTCAGCAGCATCAGCGCCGCGCCGATGTAGCCCTTGACGCCGAGCCGCTCGTCCAGCAGGAAAAAGGCGAAGCCCGCGGAAAACACCGGCTCGAGCGTGAAGATCAGCCCGGCGTGGCTTGCCGTCGTAAACTGCTGCTCCACGCTCTGAATGACGAAGCAGACGCCCGAGCAGACGATGCCGAGGAAGATCACGGACACCCAGACCGTCGGCGTGGCGGGCAGGCGCGGCGTTTCCAGAAAAATCGACAGCACAAGCATCACGACGCCCACGACGCTCAGCTCACAGACGCCGAGCGCGAGCGGATCGACCTCCGGCAGGGAGACGGCTTTTTCCGTCAGCATCAGGTCAACGGCGTAGAACACCGGCACGAGCAGGCAGATCACGTCGCCGAGCGCGGGCTTGAGCGTTTCGTTCAGCGTCAGCAGCGCGATGCCGACCAGACAGATCAGCAGCGCGGCGCTGAACTTCTTCCCCGGCTTCCTGCGGTAGAGCACGAACTCGAACAGCGGGGTGAACAGCACGGTCATCGCGCCGATGAAGCCCGCGTTGGAGACGGAGGTATACAGCACGCCGTAGGTCGAGCCGACGTAGACCATCACGAGCGACAGCCCCACGAGCAGACTGTAGCGGAGCGTTTCGCGGCTCGCGCGGACGATGCGCTTGTGGAACAGGACGCCCAGCACAGCGAATGCCGACAGAAAACGGAATGCGTTGAGCGTGAGCGGCTGAAGCTCCCTGAGGCAGATCGCCGTCAGGCAGTTCGAGATCCCCCAGAAGGAGGTCGCCAGCACCAGCATCAGGTCCGCCCTTTTCTGTCTGTCCATCATCGTCGTTATTCCTCCGAAAGCGTCTGAAAATCACACCTGCATATTAACATATTCTTCACGGCGGCGCAAGGCTGCGGCGCATGAAAAAAGCGGAGACCAAAGGTCTCCGTTTTTTCATATCCGGTCATTTTCCCTGCTGCTTCACCTTGCCGAAGTGCATCTCGCGCATTCCCTCGACCTCGTCGCAGATGGGCTTGAGCGAGCAGGAGCCGCAGTCGGTCGGCAGACCCTCCAAAATATGCGTCAGCGTTTTGGTGATATCGTCCACCCTCTTCGCCGTCCTCGCCAGCTCCGCCACGGCTGGATGGTCGGTGAGGAACACGATCTGCACGCGCCTGACGTGCGGATTTTTGCGGTAGGCGCGGATATAGCTCGCGCCGATGCGTCGAAAGCTGACGCCGCCGCGCAGCGCGTCGCGGCTGACGCGCACCTGCTCGCGGTTGCTCTCGCTGGAGATGCGCACCATGTAGCCCTTGGGGAAGACGTGGTACTTGACGAACTCCATGTCGCGGATCGCCTGAAATGTCGCTTCATCGTCCTCGCCGAGAACCTCGTCCACCTGCAAAAATACCAGCCGGGCGAAGGACACGTCCCCTGTCAGCTGCGGCAGGTCGCTGCCGCAAAGCAGGATCTCGTCGCGCGGGACGAGCGATAAGTCGCTCGTAGCGCAGGTGAAGTTCGCCGACGGACAGCCGGAGCCTCCGAGCTCAAACGCCGCGTCGCGCAGCAGGACCAGCTCGCTCTCGCCGTTGTCGGACCATGCGTCGTCCTCGCGGTAGTCCCACCGCCGGACCGGCACGCCGTCATACAGCGCGCGCGACGAGCGGATCAGCGCGTTGTAAAGCTCCATCGCTCAGAACTTGATGTCCACGTTCTTGCGGTCGTGGATCCGGTTGACCTGCACATACACCCAGCTCATCAGCTTCTGGTCGAGGTTCCAGAAGTAGACGACGAACAGAACGCCGATCACAACGGAAAGCAGCGACGCGATCTTGAGAATGATCTTGAAAATCTTATCCATTTGTTCCTCCGTCCGGCGCACCGCGCGGGCGATGTGCCGTAAAGTATTTTTACCTGTCAGCTATTTATATGCAAGCCTTACGCCTTGGCAAGTCCCTTCTGGCGGGCGTATTCCGCCGCGCCGAGCGCGCCCATGAGCTGCGGGTCGGTCTTGAGCTCGACGACCTTGAGCTTGAGCACGCGCTCGATCGCCTGCTTGAGCCCGTCGTTCTTGGCGCAGCCGCCGGTAAGCGTGATCGCGTCCACCGCGCCCGCCTTCTTCGCCATGACGAAGCAGCGCTTGGCGACAGCCATCTGGATGCCGGCTGCGATCTCGTCCATGGGCTTGCCCTCGCCGACGAGGGTGATGACCTCGCTCTCGGCAAAGACGGTACACTGGGCGGTGATGGGAATGACGTTCTTCGCGTCCAGCGAGAGCTTGGAGAACTCGGGCAGGGTCATCTCAAACGAGCGCGCCATCGCCTCGTAGAAGCGGCCGGTACCGGCGGCGCACTTATCGTTCATGGCGAAGTTCTTGACCGTGCCGTCGCTGTCGATAGAGATACCCTTGACGTCCTGACCGCCGATGTCGATGATCGCCTTCACGTCGGGATTGGTGATATGCACGCCCATGGCGTGGCAGGAGATCTCGGAAATGTTCTCATCGGCAAACGGGACCTTATTGCGGCCGTAGCCGGTGCCGATCAGGTAGGCAAGGTCCTTGGAATCGTTCAGCCCCGCCTTCTTGCAGACCTCCTCCATCGCCAGCGTCGCGCTGACCTCGGAGTTGATCTTGGAGCGCAGGGTCGTGTCGGCAACGATATTGCCGGTCTCATCGAGAATCACTGCCTTGGTGTAGGTGGAGCCTACGTCACAGCCGCCGAAATACTTCATAAAAATTTTCCCCCAAATGTATTTGTTTTAATAATTAAGCTCAGGATCACATTGCGGTCTCATCGTCGAACTCGACGAGCGTCGGATCGACAGGCTCCGCCTTCATCACGGTGCGCATATACTCGTTGACCTTGCCGCGCATGGTCTTGCGGGACACGGTGCGCGGGTCCATCAGATCGTGCTCGATCCAGATCATGTGGTAGCCCTTCTGGCGCGCCTGCTCGTCAAGGATCCCCTGAAGCGTTGCCATATTTTTGCAGGCGACGTTCTGGTACATGATGATGAGGTCGACGTTCCAGATCTCGCACTGGCGCCACAGCTCGTTGACGACGTTCTGATAGCCGCCGTTGGTGTGGCGGCGCATGACCATGCGCTCGTACAGGCGGGCGAGATCCTCAAGCGCCTTGCCCTGATCCTCGGTCTCGAGCGGGCGGGTGAAGTTGAGGCTCTCCATCTCGACAAGGATATCGACGCCCCAGCAGTTGGCGATCCAGTTGGAGAAGTTCGCGTAATAGTGCGCGGGGCAGGACCAGACGATGCCGCGGTACTTCATCTTGCCGCGCCACGCCTCCTCCTTCCTCTCGTATGCTTTGAGCATGATCTTGTTGACCTTCTCAAAGGTCTTCATGATGCGCGGGTCGCTGCCGCCGTCCATCTCGTAGTTCCACTTGCGGAACAGCTCGTATGCCGGACCGATGATCTGCGGATAGCGGGTCTGGTTGACCTCCCACTTTTGCAGCTCGAAGCTCGTCTCGCGGTTGAAGCGCTTCATGGCGGCAAAGTAAGCGTCCCAGTTCCACTTCGCGCCGGTCTGCTCCTCGATGAACTTGATGCAGTGCTTGATATCCTCAGCCGCGTCGGACACGGTCTCCTCGTACTCGTAGCGCACGGGGAACGTCAGGTGGAAGACGGGCAGCTCCGGGAAGCGGCGGGACATATAGGACGACGCCATCGTCGAGCCGTCGCACGGCATGGAGGACGAGATGAAGCACTTGCCCATGTGGGGCAGCGCGTCGAGCACCAGCGCGCCGCACTCGCTCGACGGCACGGGACAGGTATCCGCCGGAAGTCCGAAGGACTCGACCGCGTCGATATAGGGGACGCAGGTGAGCTGGTCGATCTCGGAGACGAGGAACACGGGGAACAGCTGGTACGGCACGCCGACCAGGTCGGGGAAGCCCGCCATGATCTGCCCCATGGTCATCTCGTCGAAAAGGACGACCTTTTTGTTCAGGCTCTCGCTGTTGCCGTTCTTACTGTCGCACTTCGCCATGATGACGAGGTTCTCGGCAACGTAGCGGAAGATATCGTAGATCATCAGGTGGCTCATGCGCAGGGCGCTGCCGCGCTGACCGAGGGTATTCTTATCGAGGAAGCCCACGCAGCACATATAGGACATCATCCAGCGGTAATAGAGCACGCTGTTGAGCGCAGGGACAAGGTCCTTGGAGAACGTGCCGAGCAGCATTCCCCACATCCTGCACCAGTAGTAGAAGTCCATCGCCGTGGAGGAAACACCGCGCCACTCGCGGCGCACCGTCGCCATCGCGCCGCTGCGGTAGAGGCGGCCGAGATGCTTCTCGCCGTTGACGAGCAGATCCCAGCGCTCGGCGTTCGACATCTGCGCGATCTCCCGCGCCTCATCGGCGAGACGCGCGCCGGTATCCTTCAGGCTGCGGAGCTGCCTTGCCTTCCACGCGCCCCAGTCGGTCTCCTTGAAAAGATCGGCGGCGATAGAGGCGACTTCCTTGAGATTCTCGCCCTGCGCCTTCCAGTCCACATTGTCCTTATGGCGCCAAATCGCGGGGTTGGGATATTTCTGCTTTGCCATTACATCTTCCCTCCCTCTTTCTGGATCCGCTTGATCTCCAGCGACTCCACGAACGCCTGGAAGCGCGTGCGGAGCTGACCGGAGGAACGGGCGTTGTACGGGCGGTCGATCGACAGCACGGGCCAGCCCATCTCCTCGTTCATGATGTGGCTGACGAGCGCGCGCTCGAAGCCCCAATAGTCGCAGAACTTCATCTGCTCGTAGATGATGCCGTCGGCGCGGAACTCGCGCGCGAGACGGTCCGCCGTGGCGCGGCGCTGGGCAACCTTATCGTCGGCAATATAGCGCGCGCACTCGGAGACCTGCATACAGTGGCGGCAGATCTGCGTCAGCGCGTCCTCCCCGTCGTTCAGCTCGATGACCTCGCGCCCCGGCGTGGAGCCGAAGCAGTAACGGTCGGACACGACGAAGGCGCCGACGTCCTCGATCATCTTCGTCAGGCTCGGATCGTCGATCTCGCTGCCGACGATGGCGACGCGGGCGCGGTACCACGGCTTTTCGTCCGTCTTGCGCTTTTTGATCTCCGCGAGCGTTTCGCGCAGCTTGGGCAGCAGCAGGTACTTCGGGCAGCAGTAGGTGACCAGATTGAGCACGTGGAACTCGTAGCCCGTGATGGGCGGGTTGTCGAGCTTGCGCAGCTCGCCGATCTCGCCGATGATGCGGCAGACCTCATTGTGCTCCTCCACCGCCTTGCGGATCGCGGCGTCGGACGTGTCGATCCCGTAGCTCTTTTCCATCACGTCGAGCAGCCGCACCCGCATCTGCTTGACGTACTGGCGGACGGTGTAATCCTCCACCTTGAACGGCATATCGGTGTGCGTGACGAAGAAGTTCGGCTTCTCGTTGAGCTTGAGTATCTCAAAGTGCTCGTAGAAACGGTTCATCATCGAGCAGGCGTCCACGCCGGCGAGCCCGTCGAGGAAGTTGTATCCCCCCTCCATGCCGCGCTCGAGCAGGGCGCGCGCAAACTCGCAGGTGTAGTTCGACATATAGTAGGTCGCCATATCGATCGAGCCAGTCCTCGGCGCGCGCAGGCGCACGGAGAAACAGTTGTCCAGATTGAGCAGCACCTCGGGAATGTGGAAGCAGGTATAGCCGATGGCGAGCTTTCCCTCCGCCTTTGCCTGCTGTACCAGTTCGTTGTTCGCCTCGTCGAGGAGCTGTTCAAAGTAGATCAGATGCTTGAGATCCTTCAAATGGTACACCTCTTTTCATTTTGTTTCTTCCTTTGCCGGAGAGGGCGCGGCGCGCCGTCTCACAGCTTTATCTTTAAGAGCGCTTCGCGCGCCCCCTTGATAACGGCGGAATCCTCCGCAAGGTCAAAGACGCTGCGCCCCTGCACGTCGTTTTTCGTCTGCTGCGGGTCCGCGCCGATCACAGCCAGCAGCGGCGCGCCCGCGATCTCCGGATCGGCGATCAGGTCGGGACGGGTCGCGCGGTTGACGATCACGCCGCACCGCTCGTACATCACCAGCTCGTCGGCGACCTTTTTGATCGTGCCGACGACCTGATAGCCCTTGCGGCTCTGGTCCGTCACCAGCAGCAGGTGCGTCACCTTTTCCATCACGCGGCGGTTGATCTGCTCGATGCCCGCCTCCCCGTCGATGACGACGTAATCAAAGTCCCCCGCGAGAAGCGAGATGACCTCCTTGAGGTAGCCGTTGACGGTGCAGTAGCAGCCCGCCGTTTCCGGTCTGCCGATGGCGAGGAACGCGAAGCCGCGCGTTTCGCGCATCGCGCCGAAAAGACGGAAGCGCGCCTCGCTCAAAAGCTCGTCCGCCTGCGTCTTTGTGGACGACGCGGCCATGGACTTGCGGATATCGTCGAGCGTTTCCTCGACCTCCACGCCGAGCGCCGTCGCAAGACCGACGGCGGGGTCCGCGTCGATGGCGAGGATGCGCGCGTCGGGATACCGCTGCGCGAGCAGGCGCACGATCGCGGCGGCGACCGACGTTTTCCCCACGCCGCCCTTCCCTGCCAGCGCGATGATCCTTGCCCGCTCCGCCATGAGTCGCACCCCTCCCTTTTCCGCAGCTTCATGCTTTGTTCACAAATGGCATTTTACCATAGCCCCGCGGATTTGGCAATCTGTATTTTGACATTTTATCGCAAAAATCGTCTCTGCTGTGCAATTTTTTTGTTGATTCTTCTTCCATGCTATGGTAAACTGAGAATGGTAATTCGCAGGCTCATCCTGCCCGTTTAGGAAACAAGGCATGACCGCTCGATTATTTTTTTCTAAGGAAGAGAGGAAGGATCCCCTATGAAGACTGACGCATTGGTACAACAGTTGATCGACAGCTACGGCAACTGGTTCCAGACCAACTCCGGCAACTGCGCCGGCGGCGCCGCGCGCATGACGCAGGAGCTTTATCCCTACGACAAGCTCTTCTCCCCCATTCAGATCAACAAGCTGAAGGTGAAGAACCGCCTTGTCATGGCGCCGATGGGCAACTGCCAGATGGCGGAGGAGACCGGCCGCCCCAACGACAAGATGCTCCAGTATTTCTTCGCCCGCGCGGAGGGCGGAGTGGGACTGCTGACCACGGGGCTGATCCCCATCAGCCACCATATCGACGCCTCCGTGACGGAAAAGGGCAACTTCTCCTACTTCCCGCGCATCGACGGCACACGCACCAACCACATGGGCTGGCGTGATCTGGCGCAGGGCGTCCACGCCCGCGGCAGCCGCATCTTTATCCAGCTCACGCCGGGTCTCGGCCGCGTCGGCAATCCCCAGTGTCTGCTGACCAAGTACCAGCTGCCCGTGTCCGCCTCCTTCAACCCCAACTTCTACCTGCCCGAGGTCCCCTGCCGCCCGCTGCTCGACTGCGAGTGCGACAAGATCATCCGCAACGCCGGTCAAGCCGCGCTGGACGCAAAGGTCATGGGCATGGACGGCGTGTATCTGCACGGTCACGAGGGGTATCTGCTCGACCAGCTGACCTCCCCCGCCTTCAACCGCCGCAAGGCGGGCAAATACGCCGACTGGCAGCGCTTCGGCATCGACCTCATCAAGCAGATCCGCAAGCGCGTCGGTCCCTACTTCCCCATCATGTACCGCATCGACCTGTCGCTGGCGCTCAACGAGACCTACGGCGAGCGCATGGAAAAGGTCAAGAGCCTCAAGAACTTTCAGAACGGCCGCAGCCTTGCCGATACGCTGAGCTATATGGAAAATCTCGTCAAGGCGGGCGTCGATATGTTCGACGTTGACCTCGGCTGCTACGACAACTGGTGGCTGCCGCATCCGCCCGCCGGTATGCCTGCCGGCTGCTTCCTCGATATCTCCAAGGTCGCCAAGGAGTACTTCGCCGCCCGCGGCGTGAAGTCCAACGTCGGCGTCGCGGTCCCCATCGTCGCCGTCGGCAAGCTCGGGTATCCCGACCTTGCCGAGCAGGCTCTGCGCGACGGTAAGTGCGACATGGTCATGCTCGGCCGTCCCGTGCTGGCGGATCCCGACTGGTGCAACAAGGCGTATGCCGGCAAGGTCGAGGAGATCCGTCCCTGCATCGGCTGCCAGGAGGGCTGCGTCAACGAGTTCGTCGAGGGCGGTCACCCCCAGTGCGCCGTCAACCCGCGCACCGGCTTTGAGGACGTCATGCCCAGAGAGTTCCCGAAGGCGGAGAGGGTCAAGCGCATCGCCGTTGTCGGCGGCGGCAGTGCCGGTATGAACTTCGCCCTCGTCGCCGCCAAGCGCGGTCATCAGGTCGAGATCTTTGAAAAGTCCGATATGCTCGGCGGCAAGCTCTGGCCCGCCTCCAAGCCGCTGGTCAAGTTCGACATGATGAACTACACGCGCTGGCTCATCGCGCAGGTCGAAAAGGCTGAGGGCGTCACCGTCCACCTGAATCAGGCGGTGGACAACGATTTCCTCAAGAGCGGCGGCTTTGACGCGGTCGTCTTTGCCGTCGGCGCGCAGGGCGGCGACGGTAAGCTGCCCCCGATCCCCGGTATTCAGGACGCGAAGACCGTGGACGGCATCGACCTGCTCAACCATCCCGAAAAGCTCGGCGATGCGAAGAAGATCGTCGTCATCGGCGGCGGCAGCGTCGGCATGGAGACCGCCTACTGGCTCGCGTATGAGCACGGCTGCGACGTGACCGTCGTCGAGATGCTCAAGTACATGATGGACGGCGCCTGCACCGCCAACCGCGGTCATCTGATCCACTACTTCGAGAAGGCGGGCGGCAAGCTCATCAACTGCTCCAAGGTCGTCGGCTTCGGCGGTGACAACTCCGTCAAGATCGAGCGCAACATCTCCAAGGGCGTGCCCGATCCCTACTGCACATGGGCGCCCATCATTCCCAAGAATATCGACAATCCGCTCGCGCCCAAGATGGGGCCCGAGAGCCTGATCGAAAGCCTGCCCGCCGAGCTGATCGTGCTGTGCATGGGCCGCGCCGCCAATCAGGAGCCTTACTACAAGGCGGTCGAGGAGCGCATCGCGCCCGAGATCTACAACATCGGCGATTCCCTTCAGGCGGGCAATCTGCTCACGGGCAACCGCGCCGCATGGCACATTGCCGCGGCGATCTGAGACCTCTGTCAAATACCGAAAGCGGCGGTCCTACGACCGCCGCTTTTCCTCTGCCCCGCGCCGAAAAAAGGCTGGCTCCCATAAGGAAGTCAGCCTTTTTCCTATTGAAACGTAAGCTGAAATTACTTGATCTCGACCTTCGCGCCGGCTTCTTCGAGCTGCTTCTTGAGCTCTTCGGCATCGTCCTTGGAGACGCCTTCCTTGATCGCCTTGGGGGCGGACTCGACGAACGCCTTCGCCTCGGCAAGACCCAGACCGCTGATCTCGCGGACGACCTTGATGACCTTGATCTTGGCGGCAGCGTCGAAGCTGGCAAGAACGACGTCGAACTCGGTCTTCTCCTCGGCGGCGGGAGCGGCGGCGCCGGCAGCGGGAGCAGCCATGGCGGCGGCGGAAACGCCGAACTCTTCCTCGAGAGCGTGGACGAGCTCAGAGAGCTCCAGGACGGTAAGGCCCTTGATTTCTTCGATCATAGCGGTAACTTTCTCGCTCATTGTAATGATCCTCCAATTTTAAGATATTTGTTTTGATTTGATTACGGTGCCGCGGATCACTCTGCGGCAGGAGCTTCCTCAGCGGGAGCGCCGTTCTTCTCGGCGATCTGCTTGAGGACGCAGGCAAGACCGGAAATGGGAGCCAGCATGGTGCCCAGGACCTGCGCCTGCAGGACCGGCAGCGCGGGGATCGAGGCCAGCGCATTGACGGTAGCCATATCCACGACCTTGCCGTCCATGAAGCCGCCCTTGATCTCGAACTTGCCGTTGAGCTTCTTGGCGAAGTCAGCGATCACGCGCGCGGGAGCGACGGGATCGGCGGCGATCGCCAGAGAAGTGGTGCCGTTCAGCTGCTCGTCAAGCTCGCTGAGCCCGACGTTGTTGAAAGCAAAGCGGAGCAGCGTGTTCTTCACGACCGCGTACTCGATCTCGTTCTTGCGGCACTCGGCGCGAAGAGCGGTATCCTCGGCAACGGTGATGCCCTTGTAATCAACGATCACGCCGGCAGCCGCGCCTTGCAGCTTCTCGGTCAGGGAAGCCACGATCGCCTGCTTTTCAGACAGAACTTTTGCGTTAGGCATTTCTTGTTTTCACCTCCGTTGGATTTTGCGGCACGCCTCCGCGTGCCAAGGGGAAAGAGGCGTTCTAAAAAAGGAAACCGTCCTCATGCGGGACATGAGGACGGTAAAGCAACCATAAAATGTTTGCCATCCTCGGCAGGATTTACGAGAGAGACCTCACCTGCTGTCTTTGGAACGCTCTGATATTATACCCGGAGCTGACGGGCTTGTCAACCCCAAATATCGCGGGATCGCGCGCTTTTTAGAGCTTCGCGGTGCTCATTTTGACGCCGGGGCCCATGGTGGAGGCGGCGACGCAGGACTTGATATACTGACCCTTGGCGGCGGCAGGCTTCGCCTTGATGATCGCGCCCATGAGCGCGTTGAAGTTCTCGGTGAGCTTCTCGGGGCCGAAGGAGACCTTGCCGATCGGGCAGTGAATGATGTTGGTCTTGTCGAGACGGTACTCGACCTTACCTGCCTTAGACTCCTGCACCGCCTTGGCAACGTCAGGCGTGACGGTACCCGCCTTCGGGGAGGGCATCAGACCCTTGGGACCGAGGACCTTACCGAGACGGCCGACGGTGCCCATCATATCGGGCGAAGCGATAACGACGTCGAAATCGAACCAGTTTTCCTTCTGGATCTTCTCAACGAGATCCATTTCGCCGACATAGTCGGCGCCGGCTTCCTTGGCGGCGTCAGCCTTTTCGCCCTTGGCGAAGACGAGAACGCGGACGTTCTTGCCGGTGCCGTTGGGAAGGACGATCGCGCCGCGGACCTGCTGGTCGGCATGGCGGGAGTCGACGCCCAGCTTGACGTGCAGCTCGACGGTCTCGTCGAACTTCGCCGAAGCGGTCTTGCAGATCAGACCGAAGCCCTCTGCGGCGTCATACTGCGTGTTCTTTTCGATCTGCTTAACAGCATCCTGATACTTTTTACCTCTAAACATTGTTCACACCCTCCTTACTCTTCGACGACAACGCCCATGGAGCGTGCGGTACCGGCGATCATGCTCATCGCGGCTTCGAGGGAGCCGGCGTTGAGATCGCGCATCTTCATCTCGGCAATCTTCTGGACGGAAGCCTTGGAGATCGTGGCGACCTTCGTCTTGTTGGGGACGCCGGAGCCGGACTCGATGTTGCATTCCTTCTTAATGAGGACGGCGGCGGGAGGCGTCTTGGTGATGAAGGAGAAGGAACGGTCGGCATAGACCGTGATGACGACGGGGATAATGAGACCCATGTCGTTCTTGGTGCGCTCGTTGAATTCCTTGGTGAACGCGGCGATATTGATGCCGTGCTGACCGAGCGCGGGACCGACAGGGGGCGCGGGAGTTGCTTTGCCTGCAGGGATCTGCAGCTTAACGTAACCGGTGATCTTCTGTGCCATGAGAGGCACCTCCTTACTATTGATGTGGTAGCGGCCGGCGATCCCGACCGCCCTTGGCGAGACGGTTCTCCGTCTCTCCCACGTTTGCCGCATTCAGCGGCTCATCGCTTTTGGCGGTGATTGCGGTTTGCTTACGGTTCCACCACTTCGACCTGATCGAGCTCCAGCTCGACCGGCGTCTCGCGCCCGAACATGGACACGACCACGCACACCTTGTTCTTCTCCGCGTCGATCTCTTCGACCGTGCCGAGGAAGGACGAAAGCGGTCCGTCGGTGATCTTGACCTGATCTCCGACATTGTAGCGCACGACGATCTCGCGCCGCTCCATGCCGAGGGACAGGACTTCCTCCTCTGTGAGGGGAATGGGATTGTTGGCGCTGCCGACAAAGCCGGTCACGCCGCGGATATTGCGGATCAGATGCCACGTATCGTCCGTCATGACCATCTTGACGAGGACGTAGCCGGGAAATACCTTGCGCTCGACCTCCTTGACCTCGCCCGAATCCGTCACCTCAGTAACGGTCTCCAGCGGGACTTGGATATCGAGGATCATGTCCTCGAGGTGGCGGTTGGCAACGAACTTCTCAATGGCGGTCTTGACTGCGTTTTCATAGCCGGAGTAGGTATGCGCGACATACCACTTAGCATTTTCAGTCATGCTCGTCTCCCGTTAACCCGCAAGGCCAATCAGCAGATTCACTGCGGAAATGGCGACATAGTCGAAGATCCAGATGCACGCGCCGACAGCAAGGGAACACAGCAGCACGGTGCCGGTGTTCTTCGCGGTGGTGGACGCATCGGGCCACACGACCTTTTTCAGTTCGCTTCTCATCTCACGGAACCATTTGGTCCGATCCTTTTTCTTCTTTTCTTCTGCCATGTTTCAAACAACCTTTCCTGATTACTTGGTCTCGGTGTGAACGGTGTGCTTCTTGCAGAAGGGGCAGTACTTGTTCAGCTCAAGCTTGTCCGGGGTGTTCTTCTTGTTCTTGACGGTGTTGTAGTTTCTCTGCTTGCACTCGTTGCATCTGAGCGTGATCTTAATGCGCATCTAACGGCACCTCCTTATTTTGGCAGCCCCCGGCAGAGCCGTGACCGCCGATTGCCTCCCTGCTTTAGATTTAAGGGGTGCATTCCCTCCGCGCGCCGAGAAGCAAAAGCGCGCAAAAAGAAAGCCCCTTTCACAGGTAAGTAAAATAGTAGCATACGGCAAGTCCGCCGTCAAGCACAAAATGCTTGAAAAATGAGATTTTTTTTGTATAATGGGGACACTACGAGGTTTGCGAGGGGTTTTTATGAAGATCATGGCAATCGACTACGGCGACGCGCACACCGGCGTCGCCATTTCCGACCGCACGCTGACGCTCGCGGGCTTCACGACCGTCGTCACCGCTTACCGCCCCGAGGCGGTCATCGAAAGGCTGCTGCCGCTGATCGCCGAGCATGAGGTCGGCGAGCTGGTGCTCGGTCACCCGCTGAATATGGACGGCACGCGCGGTCCGCGCGCGGAGAAGGCGGAGGGCTTTGCGGAAATGCTGCGCGCAGCCTCCTCCCTGCCCGTCACGCTATGGGACGAGCGCCGCACGACCGTGGACGCGCACAACATCCTGCTGAGCAACGGCAGGCGCGCCAAGGAGCGCAAGAAGACCGTCGATGCGGTCGCCGCGAGTCTGATGCTCGAGGGGTACCTGACGTTCAAAAAGCGGCAGGGATAACGGCGCAGAGCCGAAAAAAGGCGCTTTTACGGGAAACCGTAAAGGCGCCTTTTCTTTTTCTCACAGCAGCGCGAGGAGCGCGTCCACGTCCTCGTCCCGCGTCGCCCATGAGGTGCAGATGCGCATGACGGTGTGCGTGTCGTCGAACTTCTCCATAAAGCCGAGCGCGACGTGCCGCTCCAGCTCCTCGATCCGCTTGTTCTCCAGCACGAGGAAGATCTGGTTGGTCGTGTTCGGGCAGAAAAGCCGGTAGCCCTTTTCCGTCAGCGCGGCGCGGATACGGTCCGCCGTCTCGATGGCTCTGCGGCTGATCTCCAGATACAGTCCGTCGGTGAACAGCGTGTCGAACTGCACGCCGAGCAATCTCCCCTTGGCGAGCAGCGCCCCGTGCTGCTTGGCGATGGTCAGGAAGTTCGCGGGCATTCCGCCGTGCGGGAACACGACCGCCTCTCCGCACAGCGCGCCGACCTTTGTTCCGCCGACGTAGAAAACGTCGGTCAGCGCGGCGACGTCGCGGAGCGTCACGTCCGTACCTCCGGCGGCAAGGCCGTAGCCAAGGCGCGCGCCGTCAAGGAACAGCGGGATATGGTATTCCGCGCAGACCTCGTGCAGCGCGGCGAGCTCCGCTTTCGTGTAGAGCGTACCGTATTCGGTCGGGTGCGAGACGTACACCGCGCCGGGGAACACCATGTGCGTGTAGTTGCCATCGGCATAGAAGGTTTGCAGATAGCCGCGCACGGCAGCGGCGGAGAGCTTGCCGTCCGTGTGCGCGAGCGTGAGGACCTTATGCCCGCCGCGCTCGATGGCGCCGGCCTCATGGACGTTGACGTGCCCGCTCACCGCGGCGATCACACCGTCGTAGGGACGCAGCAGCGCGTCGAGCACGACCTGATTGGTCTGCGTACCGCCGACGAGGAAGAAGATCTCCGCCTCCGGACAGCCGGTCGCCGCGCGGAGCTTTTCCTTCGCGCTCCCGCAGTAGGAGTCGAAGCCGTAGCCCGCGAGCTGCTCGAAGTTTGTCTCGCAGAGGCGCTCCAATATTTTCGGGTGCGCGCCCTCGGAATAGTCGTTGACAAAGGAAAGCATAAAGGTTACTCCTTATTTTTTGAGTTTTTTCACGGTCTCGGCGATGATCGGCTGGCGCAGCAGCAGGCTGACCGCCACGTACACCACGCAGCCCACGGCGCCCGTGAAGCCGCACTTGACGACGAGCATCAGCTTGCTGTCGTCCCCCGTGACGAGCAGCGCACGGCCGCCGTAGAGCACGAACGCCATTGCCGCCGTCGCCGCGAGTCCCTTGGCGAGCGGGACGAAGCGCACGATCCCCGTGCCGCGGAAGAGTTGGCAGATCATCGCCAGCGCGCCGATCGTCAGCGCGAGCGAGGTCGCCGCGGCGACGCCGGTATCGGTGTAGAACACGCGGTTGAGCGCGACGTTCAGCGCGAGCACACCGAGGTTGATGAGCAGCGGCACGAGCGTCTTTTTCATCGCGTAGTACGCCTTGTTCAGAAGGTCCAGCACGGCGAACGCGCTCATGCCGAGGGCGTAGCGGGCGAAAATGCTGCCCGTCATTGCCGTGGACTCGGCGGTAAAGCTGCCGCTTTCAAAGATCACGCGGATGATATCCGTGCCGAAGGCGCACATCATCGCGCAGACGGGAAAGATGAACAGCAGCGTATTTTCCGTCACGCTCCAGATATAGCCGAGGTAGCCCTTCGTATCGTCCTTTGTGAACGCGCGGTTGAAGCGCGGGAACATGACCGCGCTGATGCTGTAGAGCACGGTGGTCGTGAGCGGGGTGAAGAGCTTGTCGGCATAGTAGAAGGCGCTGACCGCGCTGTCGTTGAAGGCGGTGGCGGTCGCCGTGTCGATGAGATAGCAGAAGAGGAACACCGAGGTCGTCAGCACCGTGACGAGCGCGGTGCGGAAATAGGTGCCGACATAGTCCGCCCTCCAGTCGAGCACGGGGCGGTAGAAATACCGCTCCCGCCGCGCGTAGGGAATACTCATGGCGAGCTGCAGGAGCCACGCGCAGGAGCTGGCGGCCACCACGCCGCCGATGCCCCACTTCGCCCCCAGCGTCAGCAGGAAGGCGGCGAGGAAGGCGTTATAAGGGATACTCATGCTGCCTTGCAGCTCGTAGTGGTCGGTCGCCTGAAAGATGGCGACGTTCAGGTATGCCGCTGCCACGACCGGCAGCGTACACGCCATGATACGGATATAGTGCGCGAGGCGCGGCAGCTCCGCGGCGTCGAGGTCCCAGATCATGCCGACGAGCGGCGTGGAGGCGAACGCCTGCCACAGCACCACCGCCGCGAGCGCGCCGAGCAGCGTCACCGTCATCAGGTTATTCGCCGCGCGCTCGCCGCGCGACCGGTCAGCGGCAAATTCCTTGGTCAGGATCGGCACCGCCGCGATGCACAGCGCATAGCACACCGTTGTAAAAAGGTAGAGCGTCGAATTATAGGACGCGGTATAGAGGTCGGCTTCGATGCCCGTGCCGAAGATGTTCGCCTGCATCATCTCGCGCACGACGCCGAGCAGCTTTGCAAACAGCGTCAGCAGAAAGACGACGCTGATCGCGCCGGCGGTGCGGACGCCCGCCTGATCTCCCTTTCCGCGCGCGCGGCGCTCCTTCTTCTCCTCCCGGATCGCGCAGATCATCTCCTCGTTGGTATCGAGCTTGCGGGAGAGCCGCTCCATGTTGCCCCGCACCAGCTCGGACTGCTGCGTGCCCGTTTCGAGCACGCGCGCGAACTCCTCCTCGAAGCGTCCGGCGGTGAAGTCCTCCTTGGTGCTCAGGCTGTCCAGCCCGACGGAGTTCAGGAACGCCGTACACTTGGGATCGTAGGAAATGCCGATCAGCGGCACGCCCATGATCGCGGCGTAGATGAGCGAGTGGAGCCGCACGCCCACGAGCACGTCCATATTGCCGATGATGGAGAGCATATCCTCGGAAAGATATTTTTCATTCAGGCACACCGCCGTATCGTCGGGAAGCTGCGCGGCGATATGACGGCAGACCTCACCGTCCTCTTCATAGTGGAACGGGATCAGCACCGACTGGGCGTTGTATGTTTCCTTAAGCCGCCGGATAGACTGCAATATCTCCGCGACGAAGGGACTATCCTTATCCTTCTCGCGGATCGCCCAGCCGACGGTCAGCCGCCCGTCCAGCGCCACGCCCGCGCGGTGCAGGATCTCGGCGCCGGCGTCCTTTTCCGGCTTTTTCATGCGGATCACGGGGTCGGCGGTGACGACGACCTTCTCGCGCGGGAGACCGATCTCCTCCAGAAGCGCCGCCGAGCGCTCGTCGCGCACGACGATACCATCCGCCCGCAGGAGCGCCCGCGCCGCCGCGCGGCGGTTGCCCGGACGGTCGATCGGACCGATGCCCTGCGAGTAGATGAATACCTTCTTGTGGAAAAACTCCGCGCAGCGAATGATGGCGAGATAGTAGTGCAGGCTCTTGCTGCTCGTCACGTCCTGCAAAAGGCTGCCGCCGCCGGAGATGAGCAGGTCGCACCTTTTCACCGCGCGCAGGATCGCCAGCGGCGCCATGCGGTCCACCGCCTCGACGCCGTATTTTTCCCGCGTTGCCGCCGGATCGTGCGAGAGCACCGTCAGCGAGCAGTCCGGAATGTGTTCGCGCAGCGAGGACGTGAGCGTGCGCAGAATGGACTCATCGCCGATATTGTCAAAGCCGTAATAGCCGGAGATCAGGATATTATACATGCTCCACCCCACAGATCCTGCGCACCGCGCGATAGATAAGCTCTGCGAGCAGCACGAGCAGCACACCGATGAGAAGCCCGAACAGCAGTCCCCAGCCGGTGCGCAGCAGGCTGAGCAGGAACGGCGTGCGGATATGCAGGAAGGTATTGACGACGCTCACGAGCCCGACGCTCATGCCCATGCCGAAGAGCATCGGGAGGAACCTCATGCCGCGGCGCAGCGACCAGATAAAAAGCATCAGCATCGGCCAGCCGATGAGCATCTCCTTGGTGCGCGGGCGGGCGATGAGCGTATTTTCAAGGAAATTGCGGAACGCGAGTTCGCTCGCGGACGTCGTGGTGGAGTTCCCCGTGCGGTACATATAATAGACGAGCACGAACAGCAGGAACACCGCCGCGACCGCGATAACGACCACCGCGAGGAACCAACCGAGCTTCATGGGCGTCTGCATCAGCTCAGCAAAATAGGCGTTGAAGCGCCTGACGCGCCCCTTTTCTCCGCGCTGCCCCGCATGGGCGAGCACCGCTTCGCGCGCGCCCGTTTCCTCATAGGCGTAGACCAGCAGGTATGCCAGCATGAAAACGCCGATGGGTATGAGCTGCATGAGCTTCACGCCGCGGTAGAGGTCGATCTCGATGATATAGGAGAGCTGCGAGAGCGCGGACGACGCCAGCAGCGAGCCGCAGAACGAAACGAGAATGGTCACGACGGAGATGCCCAGCGCATAGCCGAGCACACCGCCGAAGCCCGGGTGCGGCTCCGACGCGCGCTTTTCCGCCAGCACGCGGCAGAGACCGACCGCCGCGAGCGACGGCATCACGATGCCGCCGGACATCGAGAGGATCAGGAGGTACGCCGCGGGCTTGAGCGCGGCGAGGCCGGCAAAGCCCAGCGCGCCGAGCAGCAGCAGACCGCAGCGCCAGCGCTTATTCAGGAAGAAGAACAGGTCGAGCAGCAGCACGAGCAGCGCCGCCGTTCCGACGCCCTGCACGACACGCAGCGCCATGGACGGCGTTTCAAGCTCCATCGCGGGAACGGTCCCGTGCGTGTAGCCGAGGGGCGCAAGGCGCTCGTCCAGATCGACGAGCATCTGCTCATAGTCCGCGGGGTCGGTGACGTAGGTCCACTCCTCTTCCTCTGCGCCCCATGACACGTCGTTGTCCGGCTCAAGGATCATCTTGAGGTAGATGACCTTGCAGTTCCGCTCGGCGATGGCGCGGAAGAAGGAGTTGGTGATCTCCTCCGGTCCCTCGTAGCCGCAGTACTGGTAGCGGTTCTGGATATACGCCCACTCGTTGAACACGCGGATCCCGCGGTAGCCCGTCGCGTCGAGCAGCTCCTCGATACCGGGCCAGACGAGGTTCTGGCTCTGGTCGTTCTGCTCGAACATTCCGATGCTCGCGCCGGAGTCGTTCAGATACCGCGCGAGCAGCGCCCTGCCCTCATCGCTCTCATAGCCGACGAGCTCGTCGCCGCTGTTCATAAAGTACGGCGCGTCGTAATGGCGCAGCACCTCGATATAGGCGCTCGCAAAGCGCGTGCCGTTCATATCCTTCTGCGTTACGGTGCGCGGAATGATCTGGTAGCCGTGCGCCTCCATCAGCGCCGCCGTCTCCGGCCAGATGCCGAGACACAGATCGAGCAGCTTTTCGCCCTTCAAGCCGTTTTCCTGCTGCTGGAGGAAGATGAAGCCGTGCTCACCCTCAAGGTACGACTTCGCCTCAAAGCCGTCGAAGCGGGCGTTGAAGGCGTTCAATATCCACTCGTAGCCCGCCGCCGTGTCGGTGCAGATGATGGAGTCGCTCACGTCCGTGCTCGCGCGCAGCCACGCCGCGACCTCGGCGGGATAGTTCTCCTCCCAGCCGTAGCTCTCCATCGCCTTTTTCACGGTCATGGCGTGTACGGGGATCGCCGCGCTCTGGTGCAGGTCGAGCGCGCTCGCCTCGCCGAGGGCGACCTTGTCCACCCCCAGAGCGCGGAACAGCTCGAGCCACTCGTCCTCGGTCTGCGAGGACTGGCGCGCCATGGCGCGCAGGCTCGAATAATCGAGAATGATGTCGTAATACTTGTTGCTCTCCTCCGCCTGCACGCGCGCGGCGAGCGGGACGAGCGAGCTCAGCAGCGCGACCAGGGCGATGATGAGCAGCAGGCGGTTTTTCTTCAGGATCATTTTCATAGATGTCTCTCCTCTTGCGGCTGTCCGCAGGATCTCAGAGTGTTTTCAGCTCCACGGGCGTACCGAGGGAGCGGGCGATGGCGCAGACCTTGGCGGCGTCCTCGATATACTCCGCGCGCAGATACGCCTGCGCGAGGTCTTCTCCCACCGCCAGTACGCCGTGGTTGGCAAGCGTGCAGCCTCCGCGGCCGCGGAGCACGGGGACCGCGTTCTCCCCCACCCGTTCGGTGCCGGGGGCGGCATATGCCGCGCAGCGGATCTCACCGCCCAGAAAGATGCACGATTCGATCAGCACGGCGGGGATTGGCTCCCGCACAGCGGCGAACGCCGTGGCGTAGGGCGAATGGGTGTGGAATACGGCGTTCGTCCTGTCATACGCCTTGTAGACTGCCGCGTGCAGCCGCCACTCGCTCGAGGGCGGCAGGTCGCCTTCCAGCACCGTACCGTCGAGCTTCATGCGCACGATATCCTCCGCGCGCAGCACATCGTAGCGCACGGAGGTCGGCGTGATGAGCATTTCGTCTTCCGCGGCGCGGCAGCTCATATTGCCGCTCGTGCCGGAAAAAAGTCCCGCGCGAAACGCGGCGAGCGACCTGTCCACGATCTCCTGCCGCAAGCTCTGTAAAGTAGTTTTCATTTATATCACCAGATTGTCCTCGCCGATGCTGCCGTCGGTAAAATAGCGGTGCAGATCGTAGGGAGAATAGATGCCAAGGTCCGTCACCACGCCCGAGACAAGGTGCGGAGGCGTAATGTCGAAGGCGGGATAGTAGCCCTTCACGCCCTCCATCGCCGTGCGCACGCCCATAGCCTGAAGCGTGAAGTCCGGGTCGCGCATCTCGATATGGACGCTGTCCACCGTCTTATGCCCCTGGTCGGGCGCGCCGGTGACGAAGTACGGTATCCCCATGTACTTGGCGACGATGGCGTTCTGGAACGTGCCGACCTTGTTGACGACGTGACCGTCGCAGCAGATGGCGTCTGCCGCGGTGGTGAAAACATCTACCCTTTCGTTCTGCATGACGAACGCCGCCATATTATCGGAAATGACCGTCACGTCGAAGCCCATGTCGCGGCAGACGGACGCCGTCAGGCGCGCGCCCTGAAAATACGGGCGCGTTTCGGGGCAGAACAGGCGGATGTTCTTGCCGCGGCTCCGGCACTCGCGCAGCATTGTGCCGACGATTGTCTCGGCAAAGCAGTGCGTCATCACCGTGCCGTTTTCAGGGAACATATCGACCAGATACGCGCCGATCTTCGCCATGCGGTCATAGCGCACGTTGTTCAGCTCAACGGTCTTGTTTTTGATCGCCTCGGCGGCGTCCTCACCCGCGGCGAGCGCGCGTTCGGCTTCCTTTAAGCAAATATCGCAGAGGAGCGCCATGCGCTTGCTCGTCGTGGGGCGCGCGTGGGAAATGGTGTTCGCCGCTTTTTTAAGGTATTCCATTTGCTCCGCAATCGGCTTGCCGCGGCATTCCCACGCCGCGAGCGCCATGCCCATGGGCGCCGCGGTGTAGGGACCCGCACTCTGCGTCACCATGTCGGTGATCGCCTGCGCGACCTCCCCGTGCGTCCGGCAGGTGACGAATTCGACCTTCGCGGGATATGCTCTTCTGTCAAGTATTTTCACTTGACCGTCCTCGAACCATGCGATGTTTTCATAGCGCAGCAAAAAGGCAAGGTCCTTGTCCGCTCTCTCCATGCTCTCCTCTCACTTTCCGTAAAGTCTTGCGACGGCGCGTTCCATATCGGCTCGCACCCTGCCTACGTCCAGCGTCAGAAATTCGCCGTTTTCGTACAGGATCCTGCCGTCCACCATCGTCATGCACACGTCGCCCGCCTGCGCCGAGCAGGTGATGAGCGCCGCGGTGTCGAAATCGGGGTAAAGGTGCGGCTTCGACAGGTCGAGCGCAATGATATCGGCCCTCTTCCCGACCGCGAGCGCGCCGGTGTCGCCGCGCCCCTGCAATTTTGCGCCGTTGACGGTCGCCATGTCGAGCACCTCGGTCGAGGTGATGTGCGTGGGGTCGTGGTGGTAGCCGTCGTGTATGATCGCGGCAAGGTGCATCTCCTCGAACATATTGAGGTTGTTGTTGCTCGCCGTGCCGTCGGTGCCGAGCGTCACGTTGATGCCCCTGTCCATCATGGCGCGGACCGGCGCAAAGCCGCTGCCGAGCTTCAGATTCGACGTCGGATTGTGGATCACGCTGACGCCGTGCGCCTTCAAAATGTCCATGTCGCCCTCGGTGACGAAGACGCAGTGCGCCGCCGCCGTGGGCGAATCAAAGGTACCGAGGGCTTCAAACCACTCCGCCGGAGTTTTGCCGTAGCGCTCCACGCACTCGCGCTGCTCGCGCGCGGTCTCGGAGAGGTGGATGTGCATACGCCCGCCCTTTTCGCGGCAGAGGTCGCTGTACGCCTTGACGATGTGGCTCTTGCAGGTGTACTCGGCGTGAACGGAAAAGTCGATGCGGACGCGCCCGCCCGCCGCGCCGTGGTACTGTTCAAACAACGCGAGCGACTCGGGGATCTGTGTGTTCTGCTCTACGCTCTGGCTCTCGTCAAAGCACTGCACGCAGCGGTTGAGGTTCGCCTTGACGCCCGCCTCCTCCACCGCCCAGACGGTCTCCTCGGGGAAAAAGTACATATCGGAGAAGCTCGTCGTGCCGCCCGCGATCATTTCGAGCAGGGCAAAACGGCTGGCGGCGGCGACGTCCGCGCGCACGAGCCGGTCCTCGATGGGGAAAATGCTCTTGAAGAGCCAGTCCTGCAAAGGCAGCCCGCTGCCGACGCCGCGCATGAGCGTCATGGCGATGTGGCTGTGGCAGTTGATGAGCCCCGGCATCAGGAGCTTGCCGCGCATATCCTTCTCGCGGTCGTAGGCGGCGGCGGGGCGCTGCGCTCCGATGTAGTCGATGCTCGCACCGTCAACGCCCAGATAGGCGCCGCGCAGCGTCTCATAACCGTTCGCACCGCGCAGCAGAATGTCGGCGCCGGATAATAATGTTCTCACAAAAGGCAGCCTCCTCTATCCACATGATAATTCAGGACAAAGTGTATCACGCGCGCGGCAGGATTGCAACGGGGAAAAACGGCGCGGCAGCCGCCGGTGCTGTTCGTGTCGACAAAATATCAGCCTTCTGCAAGTTAAATTCTTCAAAAATTCACTATTGAATCAAGGGTGGGTGCGGACTATAATAAGCACATATTTTACAAAAGGAGTGAAACCGGCATGAGCAGATCCCAAATCCCGCAGGGCTATCATACCCCGCTGTCCGTCTATGAAATGCAGCGCGCCATCGAATTCATCAAGAGCAACTTTCAGGTCAATCTGAGCAATGCTCTGAATCTGCGCCGCGTTTCCGCCCCCCTGTTCGTGGAGGAAAATTCCGGTCTGAACGACAACCTCAACGGCGTGGAGCGCCCCGTCTCC
The DNA here is from genome assembly GCA_963612845.1 of Alistipes onderdonkii. Taxonomy (GTDB): domain Bacteria; phylum Bacillota; class Clostridia; order Oscillospirales; family Oscillospiraceae; genus Hominicoprocola. Next base: position 6,104 of record CAVDWO010000003.1, on the reverse strand, counting down.
TTTGATATCCCCGACGTCGGCGCGAACGCGCAGGTCGTGCAGTCGCTCGCCAAGTGGAAGCGTCTCGCGCTCAAGCGCTACCAGTTCAACGTCGGCAAGGGGCTGTTTGCCGATATGAACGCGATCCGCCGCGATGAGGAGGTCGATAACCTCCACTCCGTCTACGTTGACCAGTGGGACTGGGAGAAGGTCATCTCTGCGGAGGACCGCAACGTGGACTATCTCAAGCGCACCGTGCGCGACATCGTCGCTGCCGTCAGCGAGACGAGCGACGCGCTGAACATCGCTTTCCCCTCCCTGCACACCAAGCTCCCCAGCAAGGTCTTCTTCATCACCACGCAGGAGCTGGAGGATCTCTATCCCGACCTGACGCCCAGACAGCGCGAGGACGCCATCTGCAAGGAAAAGGGCGTTGTGTTCCTGATGCAGATCGGCAAGGTGCTGCGCTCCGGCATCAAGCACGACGGACGCGCCCCCGACTATGACGACTGGGAGCTCAACGGCGACATTCTCTATTGGAGCGATGTGCTCGGCCGCGCGTTCGAGGTCTCCTCGATGGGTATCCGCGTCGATCCCAAGTCGCTCGACTCTCAGCTGACGATCGCCGGATGCGACGACCGCCGCACCCTTCCCTTCCACAGGATGCTGCTCAACGGCGAGCTTCCCCTCACGATGGGCGGCGGCATCGGGCAGAGCAGGCTCTGCATGCTGCTGATCGGCACGGCGCACATCGGCGAGGTGCAGGCGTCCCTGTGGGACGAGGGCACGCGCAAGGTCTGCGAAGACGCGGGCGTGCTGCTGCTGTAATTACAAGCTCAAAAAAAGAGGTTTTCCGAAAGGAAAACCTCTTTTTTGTTTATCGCATATTTACCGCACACCGTCTTACCTCGTCAGTGTCAGCAGTCCCGCGCAGGAGGAAAAGGCTTCAAACGTCATTTTGGGGAAGTCGCGCTTCAGCTCATCGAAGACGAAGTAGATCTCGTCTCCGTCCCAGCGCTCCCCCGCGGCGCTCCGGCACGCTTCGAGCGCCGCCCGCGTCTCGAACGCCACGTCGCCGATGTAGAGCTGCCCGCCCTCGCGCAGCAGCGGCAGGAGCCCCTTGATGAAGCCGGTCTTTTGCCGGTCCGTCAGATGGTGCAGGGAATACGTCGCAACGATCGCGTCGTACCGCTTCCGCGTCAGCGGTTCCGCCAGCCCCCGAGAGAAATCGCCGCAGTAAAGCGCCGCCTCCGGCATCTTTGAACGTGCCAGTTCGACCATCTTCTCGGAAAAGTCCTGTCCGCTGATGCTGCAGCCGCTCTCATAGAGCTTTGCGGTCAGCGTCCCCGTGCCGAAGCCGATGTCCAGAACGTCCTTCGCCCCGCCGGAGAGCACGCGGCGGTAAATTTCGCCCAACAGCTCCCGGTACCCCGCGAAGGGGTACGTCCCGCTCCCGTCGGAGAGCGCGACGCTTCGGTCGTAATCCTCCGCCCACAGGTCAAATTCCTTGTCGTTCAGCATGGCTTCCCCTCCGGTCCTATTCCTTATGCCGCTTGCCGCGGATCGTCAGCTCGGGCGCCTTGATGCTCACGGTGGTATTCGGCTCCACCGAGGAGGTCAGGAACGCGTTGCCGCCGATGATGACATTGTCGCCGATCTCCGTCGCGCCGCCGAGCAGCGTGGAGTTCGCGTAGAGCACGACATTGTTGCCGACCTTGGGGTGGCGGCGTTCGCTCGGGTCGGTCGGCATTCCCGCCGGCGACATGGCGCCGAGCGTCGCGCCCTGATACATCTTGACGTTGCTGCCGATCACCGAGGTCTCGCCGACGACGATGCCCGTGCCGTGGTCGATGAAGAAGTATTCGCCGATCTGCGCGCCGGGGTTGATATCGATCCCCGTCTGGGAGTGGGCGTACTCGGTCATCATGCGCGGGATCATCGCCACCTTGCGCGCATACAGCTCGTGCGCAATACGGTAGATGAAGATGGCGAACAGCCCGGGGTAGGACAGAATGACCTCCTCCATGCTGTACGCCGCGGGGTCACCGTCGAAATTCGCGGCAAGGTCCTTCATCAAAAGCTCCTGAATGGCGGGCATACGGGCGATGAACTCGCCGCTGACCGTGCAGGCGCGCTCGTAATTCTCGTCGCTCTCCGCCATCGTCAGCGCGATCTGGCGCGTCAGCTTTTCGTGGATATGCTCCATCAGCAGCGCGCTGTACTGCTCCGGCGGGAGCTTCAGAAGGTCGCGGTTGCCGTAATAGACGGGGAAAAACACCTTCTGGCAGTCGCGAATGATCTCGATGACCGCGTCGCGGCTCGGCATACGCAGCGCGTCGCCGTACATGGGGATCTCAGAGGCGCGGTAATTGTCCGCCACGCGGCGCGCCGCCTCCTGAATGATCCTGTTCTTCTCTGCTTTGTCCATAAAAACGCCTCGCAATCTGTCGGGTATTCTGAATCAGGGAAAAATTATACTATGTTCCCGCCGCGAAATCAAGCCCCGCGCGCGGTTTCCTATTCCGTCATCGCGCACAGCGCCGCCATGTCGAGCAGCTCGATCCCGCGCCGCTCCAGCCGCAGCACGCCCTCGCGCTGCAAACGCGAAAGCTCGCGGCTGAGCGCGCTGCGGTTCACGCCGAGCAGCGACGCCATCGTTTCGCGTGTCATGGGCAGCGAAAGGCGCGCCGTGCCCTGCCGTTCCCGCTCGCCGAGCAGATACCGCGCAATGCGCGCACGCATCCCCTGCGCGCTCAAAAGCCCGATGCGGCGGTAAAGCGCCCAGTACTTGTCGGAGATCTCCCCCAGCAGGTTGAGCCGGAAGCGCGTGCGCGCGGCGGCGAGCCCGTCGGCGCTCTCCCGCATGATATTCTCAAGCGGGAGAAACAGTACCTCCGTTTCCTCCGCCGCCACGATGTCCACAGGGCTGCGCTGCATCTGCGAGGACATCAGCACGTCGCCGAACAGCGCGCCCGCGCGGTGCAGCGCGACCACGCGGAGCGAGCCGTCGTCCCCGTTCTGCTCGGCGCGGATGCAGCCGGAGAGCACGATCCCCGCCGAGAAGACGCGCTCCCCCTCGCTCCACAGGACTGCCCCCTTCCCGTACCGGCAGCGGCGGCAGCCGAGCGTGCGGCACAGCGGCAGAAGCTCCTCCTCCGCGATACCGGAAAACAGCGGTAAACCGCTCAGCAGTTCGATCTCGTCCATTTTTTCTTCCTTTCGTTGCTGCGGCAACAGATTTTCCGAGGTCATTATAGTACAATGCTCCCAATTTCGCAAGGAGGAAAAAGCAATGAATACCCGTCAGCTCACCCGCACCGCGCTGCTCATCGCACTGCTCGTCGCGGTGCAGTACCTTACAAAATCCATGGGGCAGTTCGTCACCGGCTCGTGCGTCAATCTGATCCTCGCCGTCGCCGCGCTCGTCGGCGGGCTCTGGTGCGGCGCCGCCGTCGCCGTCATCTCCCCGTTCTGCGCGTTCCTGCTGGGCATCGGAACACCGATCCTGCGGCTTGTCCCCGCCATCGCGCTGGGCAACCTCGTGCTGGTCGCCGTGCTCGCGCTGCTCGACAAAAGGCTCCGTTTCCGCGGCGCGAATGCCGTGGGCGTCGCCGCGGCGGCGGTCTGCAAGTTCGCGGTGCTCTGGTGCGTCATCACAAAGCTCCTGCTGCCCTCGATGGGGCTTCCCGCCGAGAAGGTCGCCGCGCTCTCCGCGTCGTTCTCGTGGCCACAGCTCGTCACCGCGCTGATCGGCGGCGCGCTGTCGCTGCTCGTCGTCCCCGCGCTGCGCAAGGCGCTCAAGGACTGATCCCCGTAAAGCAGAAAAGCGGCCGCCCGCGGGCGGTCGCTTTTCTCATGGCGGTGGGTGTCAATGATTCACGAGCAGCTTTTTCATGCCGCGCTCCAGACCGTCGACCGTCAGAGGGTACATATCCACGAGCTTGGCGATATAGCCGTAGCTCTCGCCCCAGTAGCCGCCCCAGCGCGGCGGCTCCTCGGGATTGAGCCAGATCAGATGGTCGTACCGCTCGCGGAAGCGCTTGAGCTGATCGAGTCCCGAGCGCATCTCGCCGGTACGGAAATCGTAGCGCTTCTCCGTCAGCTCGTACATATCCATCAGCGCGTCGCCGACCAGAATGACCTTGTACTCGCTGCCGAAATTTTGCAGGATCCAGTCGGTCGCCACGGCGTGCTCGCGCCACATACGCGGATCGTTGTAGACATTGGAAAAGATGCAGTTGTGGAAGTAATAGACGTGCAGTTCCTTGAAGTGGTTGGACTGCTTCGCCGCCTGAAAGAGCATGGAGCACAGGCGGGAATAGTACTCCATCGAGCCGCCCGAATCCATCAGCATCAGCACCTTGACGCTGTTGCGCCGCGGACGCTTGTAGCACACGGAAAGCGTGCCGGCATTGTTGCAGGTGTCGCGGATCGTGCCGTCCACGTCGAACTCGGTCTTCTGCTCCTGCGTCTGCGCCGAGTATTGGCGCAGCAGGCGGAACGCCATCTGAAACTGGCGGATATCGAGGACGTTGTCCTTGCGGAAGTCGCGGAAGCGGCGCTCGCCCGCGACCTGAAAGGCACGGCGGTACATGCTCTGCCCGCCTACGCGGATCCCCTGCGGGCTGTGTCCGCTGTTGCCGAAATTGGAATAGCCGCGCGTGCCGATCCAGTACGAGCCGCCGTTGTGCTCCTCCTTCTGCTCCTTGAGACGCTCCGCAAACATCTTGAGGATCTCGTCGATGGTCTTTTCCTCGCAGCCCTGCGCGCGCAGGAACCTGCGGAACTCCTCCATGGCGTTCTTCGGGTGGTCGAGCCAGTTCAGCAGCTCGTCCGGCAGATCTCCCTCGTAGGGCACGCCGTCGAAATACTCAAGGAAGATCTGGTCGAACTTGTCATAATCCGTCTCGGATTTGACGAGCACCGCGCGGCAAAGCTCGTAAAAGCCCGTGAGCGAGGCGTGCTGCAGATCCAGCATCAGCCCCTCCATCAGCGTGATCCACTCGTTCAGGCTGACGGGAAAGCCGCGCGCGCGCAGCAGATAGAAAAATCCTGTGAACATGGCGCTTTACCGGTGCAGGCGGCGCTGCACGGTCGTGATGTCCTTGTCCTTTTTCAGCAGCACGCCGATAAAGGGAATCTCCTTTACAATGCTTTCCGTATCTACGCCGCCAAGCTCCAACGCGCGGATCCAATCGACCAGCTCGGACGTGCTCGGCTTCTTCTCCACCGCGTCGACCGAGCGGAGATAATAGAACGCCTGCATCGCCTGCGAGAGCAGCGTCTCGTCGATATGGTCAAAGTGGACGCGGATGATCTTCTCCATCTGCGCCTGATCGGGGAATTCGATATAATGGAAGATGCAGCGGCGCAGGAACGCGTCCGGCAGTTCCTTTTCGGCGTTGGAGGTGATGATGACGATGGGGCGGTGCTTTGCCTTGACCGTCTCCTTCGTTTCGGGAATGTAGAACTCCATCTTATCCAGCTCCCAGAGCAGGTCGTTCGGGAACTCGAGGTCCGCCTTATCGACCTCGTCGATCAGCAGCACGACCTGCTCGTCGGCGGAGAACGCCTCGCCGAGCTTGCCGAGCTTGATATATTTTGCGATATCGTCCACACCCGCCGAGCCGAACTGACTGTCGTACAGGCGCTGCACCACGTCGTAGACATACAGACCGTCCTGCGCCTTGGTGGTGGACTTGACGCTCCAGATGATGAGCTTCTTCCCCAGCGCCTCCGACACCGCCTGCGCGAGCATCGTCTTGCCCGTGCCCGGCTCGCCCTTGATGAGCAGCGGCTTTTGCAGCGCGACGGCGATGTTCACCGCGTTCAGCAGTTCCGGATTGGCGACGTAATTCTTGCTTCCCTTGAATGTGTTTTCCATGCCTTACACCCTTTCGTGTTCGCTTAGTTGAGGATATTTTAACGGGCTTACGCCGTTCTGTCAAATGCTCCCGCCGCATTTCTCAGCTTTTTTCAAAAAAATCATTTTTCCCTCTTGCATTTTTGAAAATCCTGTGCTAAGATAGCAACGTTGTCCGATGACGGACATGCGCCGTTAGCTCAGCTGGATAGAGCGTCTGGCTACGGACCAGAAGGCCGGGGGTTCGAATCCCTCACGGCGT
>CAVDWO010000002.1:0-95895 GCA_963612845.1 Alistipes onderdonkii | reverse complement strand
ATGGTAGACTTTGCTTCTACGCTCGCCGTTATAACCGCTTTCGTTGCGAATGTCCTTTCTATGCCGTTCTTCGTCTTCGGTAATTTCGGCACCTTTGTTCTTGTTTGCCTGCTGCTTACTCTGGTCGGTTTTGTTCTTCGTGGTCTTTGGGAGGGTGGTGATAAGTGATGGAAGTACCCGAAATCATTGATATGTATACTGATCCTGACGGCGTTTCCTATTACATTGTCGAATGGGCAAATGGCTCATTTACCGATATTACCGTGCAGCAGTACGATTATCTAAAGGCTTCCGCTGATGCTGTCGCAGCGTTGGACGAAGCAGCTGCTTCTTCGTCCCAGCAGCAGGAGACCCAGCAGACCGCAGCCGAACCAACGCAGAATATCACAGAATCCCCTGACCTCCGTGTTTCCTATACTGCCGAAGCTGCTGAATTACCCTTTGAGGGGAGCTTGACCGCTTATGATGACAACGCCGAGAATACTCCTGCTCTGTACGCTGTTCTCCCTACTGTCAGTAATTCTTTCACTAACATTATGGATTGGTTCGGAGATACGTTTTTTATTGAACGTACTCAGACGGTTCATAAATCCGGCTATACGTCCGAGCGGTATTCCTATTCTGGTTCGACTCAACTTATTCAACTGCCCTATGAGGAAGATGTTACCGAGACCGTTCAGGTTCTCAACCCGCAGGCGTGCGTTTCTGCTGTTTTTGTTGTCCTTGTCTTCGTTACTACTGTTACTTGGATTAAGGGCGCGATTTTCGGGAGGCTGAGCTGATGAATATTTTCCCTTTGCAGTACTGCTTCGGAATCTTCACTGTGCCGGAAATCGGCTATTTCATCATCTTCGCTGCTGTCTTTAGCTTCGTTATAATGCTCTTCCGTCCGCGTTGAGCCTTATATAGTTTTTAGGAAAGGAGGAATGACCGCAGGGCACTTCTATTCTTGCTACGCTGCTCTCTCTGGTGACTGAGTTCTTCACGTCTATGATCTCGTGGATGGGCTCGCTGATCGACTTTTATGAGCAGGAACCTATTCTGCTTATCTTCGTCATCATCGCCATTGCAGGCATCGTGCTCCGTATCCTGAGACGCTGGATTCCCGGTCGCTCTTGATCTCTCGCACAACCTGACAGCAGCCGGGCACCGACTTTTTCAGTCGGTGCCCGCTGCGCTATCGGAAAGGATTTTATCTATGCTCTATGGAGTTCTTATTTTTCTTCTTTGTTGGCTCTTTGTCTATGTTGATAAATACTGCCGTAATCCTTATAAGCTGGAAGCTGTGGTAGGCTCTAAAGGCTCTGGCAAGTCCCTCTATATGTCTCGCAAGGCAAATGAATGGCTGCGGCAGAATAAAGGCTTGATCTATTCCAATATGGGCATTGGCTATGCTCTCGATGATGAATACTGGAAGCAGCACTTTCTTCCTGATTCCCTTATTCTCATTGATGAGATCGGCGTCGTTCATTCAAACCGCGATTTCAAGTCTATGCCCCGTGAAGCGATTGAGTTTTTCAAGATGCAGCGTAAATATCATCTGACAATCATTGTTAGCAGCCAGACCATGGACTTCGACAAAAAGATTCGCGATCTCTGCGATCGCATCTATGTTTGTAACCGTCTCGGCTGGTTCTGCCGTCTTCAACCTTATCGTGCCTGTATCGCTATGGCTGCCAAACCGGACGGCGGCGAAGACCTCGTGAATACCGTCCGAAAAGCCGGAGCTGCAAAGTGGTACACTATTCCCAAAGCCGTACGGCAGGTCAGCGATCTGGAATATGATACGGAACAGATCATCACGAAAGGCGGTAACGGCTGATGAAAAAAGGGAAGAGGGGTAGCCTTTCGGCTGCCCCTCTTTTTTAATTAAAAATTCCATTGAGCATTTCCATTCTTGAAATTCGTTCCTCGTGGTCTTGGACTTTCTCGGTGATTAGGTCCATCTTGTCCAGCAGTAATTCAAACTTGGGATCGAAATACGCTTCCATCAAGGCTATTGTTTCTTTTTGGCTTTGCTCTAGCTTTTTGTCCATCTCTTCGTTGAATAGTGCTTTGATGGCTTGCAGATCTCTTTCGTCTAACATGGCTGTTTTCTCTCCTTGTCGAAGTGTTTTTAGTATATCATGCTTGTCAAGTGGTGTTACTCTTCTTTGTAAAAGCTGTAATTGCTGATTTGTTTCAGCAGCGTTTCCATTTCTGCGGTTCTCCATACGGTGTAAGGCGTGGTCTCCCTGATGGCGTACATTTGTTCGAGCGCCATTCGGAGCGCGGTGCAGAGCGTTTCTGCTTGTGCTTCGGTAATGCTGAATCTTCGGCGTGCTGTCATGTCTTAGTCTCCTTTCTTCGGTGAGTTAAATTGTCAAGGTGCTTTTGTGTCATACGCAGCGCATCGGCGCGGCTGAATACAAGGGCGGCACAGCCGCTCGTTTTAACCCTTGTGTTCCAAGCCGCGACTGTGCGCGCAGTCCAGCACAAAAAGCGCATTGATGATTTAACGTCCGAAAGGCTGAGACGTGCGGCAGTAGAAGAGCAGTCTGTCGGTCACGGACGGCGAGCAGGGCAGCGGGGCGGACGCTCTCTTGTCTCTATAACGATTTTCGGTCAAAGCCGCGCGCAAGCGCGGCTTTGACCGAAAAAGCAGAGGCTTCCGGTAGAGGATTTCGAACGAAATTTTCAGATTCCTCTTGACAATCTCATTTCTTTATGATAGCTTTCAAACAGGAAACAAAAATTTCATATTTGCGTAAGTCATTTACTTGTTTTTTGGATTTGATGAGCTCGGCTCTGCAAGTCAGCAGCAGCTATCTCAACATTGAACAAGAATATCAATTTTGTTCAGTTCGTCCTATGCAATGGGGAAGCGATAGCTTCCTAATTATTTTGGATACAGAATTGAACAAAATAAAAATTTTGTTCAATTCAGGGGAGGGGAAAATAGAAAATCAGGAAATCATGCCTGCGCGATAGTGCGCAGCGCCTCGGCGATGCTGCTCGCCTCGACCAGCGCGAGTCCCTGCGGTGTGGTAGGACGATCCCTGTGTTGCTTCGGAATGATACACATATCAAATCCGAGCCGCCGCACCTCGCTCAGCCGTTCACTGAGATGGTTCACGCTTCGCAGCTCACCGGTCAGACCGACCTCGCCGATCGCGGCGACGCGGCTGCCGATAGGCTTGTCCAGATAGCTCGACGCGAGCGCCAGCACTGCGGCAAGGTCAGCCGCAGGCTCGTCGATCGTCAGTCCGCCGATCACGTTCAGAAATGCGTCGCAGCCGGACACCTTGAGCGCGCCGCGCTTTTCAAGCACTGCCATCAGCATGGACGCGCGGTTATAGTCGAAGCCGTTGCTGGTACGCCGCGCGACGGACTGCGCCGCGGGCGCAAGCAGCGCCTGCACCTCGGCAAGCACGGGGCGCTGACCCTCCATCACACAGGTCACGCAGGTGCCGGGCGCGTCCTCCGGACGACCGGACAGCAGCATTTCCGACGGATTCGGCACCTCGACCAGTCCCTCGCCGCGCATTTCGAACACGCCGATCTCGTTGGTCGCGCCGAAGCGGTTTTTCGCCGCGCGCAGGATACGGTAGCTCATATGCGCTTCGCCCTCAAAATACAGCACGCAGTCCACCATGTGCTCGAGCACTTTCGGTCCGGCGATCGTGCCCTCTTTATTGATGTGTCCGATCAGAAAAACAGTGACGCCGCGCCCCTTGGCAAGCTGCATCAGCTCCAGCGTGCAGGCGCGCACCTGCGCGACGCTGCCCGCCGGAGAGTCCAGCGATTCCTGATAGAGCGTCTGTATCGAGTCAACGATCAGAACACTCGGCGCTTCCTCCTCGACGGAACGCAGCACGTCGCCAAGGCAGGTCTCCGACAGCACATACAGCCCGTCCGACGCGACGCCGAGCCGCTCCGCGCGCAGCTTGAGCTGGCGCGGGGATTCTTCGCCGGAAACGTACAGGATCTTGGCGTTTTCGCTCATTTTCCCGCAGATCTGCAGCATCAGCGTCGATTTTCCGATGCCCGGCGCGCCGCTGACGAGCACGAGCGAGCCCTGCACGGCGCCGCCGCCGAGCACGCGGTCCAGCTCCCCCATGCCGGTGGAAAAGCGCAGCTCCTGCGCGGCTTCGAGCCGGCTGATCGGGTGCGCCTTGGCGCGCGGCGCGCCGGAGCGGGCGCGTGCCGATTTCGGCGTGTCGCTCACGGACTGCTCCGTCAGCGTGTTCCACGCGCCGCAGCTCGGGCAGCGCCCCGCCCACTTGGGCGTTTCGTTGCCACATTCCGTGCAGAAAAATACGCTTTTTGTCTTAATCATCTGTAAACCTCTTTTGCTTTACTGTGCCTTTTGTAAAAGCCCTGATGTGATGACGACCGCCAGCTTCTTCTGATACACGGCACTTTTGAGCGCTGCCGTTTCCTCGCTGTTGCTCAAAAAGCCGCACTCGATCAAAATTGCGGGCGTCGTGACATTTTTCATCAAAAAGACCGATGGGTCGATCGCTTTTTCCTGCTTCTCGTTCCCAATGTTGACGCTCCTGTTGAGCGCGGTCTGCACAGTCTGTGCAAGCTCTGCGCTCCCCTCCTCCGCACCATAGAACACCTGTGCGCCATGCACGCTGCGGTGCGACGGCAGACTGTTCTGGTGGATACTGACGAGCACGGCGTTCGGCGTCTGCTCGACCAGCGCGGCGCGGTTCCGCAGGTCGGACGATTTCCGCTGCCGGGTGGTGGCTGCGCCGTCCGAGTGGAGGGAAACGTCCCCCGTCCGCGTCATGCGCGTCTGCTCGCCGAGAAGCGCCAGCAGCGCTTCGAGCCTTTCGGTCAGCGCGAGGTTGATCTCGCTCTCCTTTGTGCCGTCCGCGGCGACGGCGCCCCCGTCCTCCCCGCCGTGTCCGGCGTCGAGTACCCACACGGTAGTTGGTGCATGGGACGCGGCAAGCGTCTCCTGCGCGGACGGCGTCCGCCCTTGCAGCAGCAGGACCGGCGCGATCGCCGCCAGCGCAATGCAGACCGCCAGCGCGGCGCGCAGCGTATGCTTCCCCAGTACGACAAACAAATCCCCTCACCCCGAAATAAGGTATGCCGCAGGGCGGGGCGGTATTCTTCCGCTCTCAGTATACAGGAAGCGGAGCAAAAAGAAAAGCCCCCTCTTCCCTTTTTTCTTCCGCTGCATACACTGTATCGAGCAGCGCCGCCCCTCTCAGCAGTCAACGGCGGCGCGCTCGATACTTGTTTCAAGGAGGGATCTTCTTTGAGTGACAGCAAAGCCGTGTGCGGCACCCTGCCGGGCGGGTGCTGCGCGCCGCTGGCATTTCCCTATGTCCCCATGCAGAAGAACGACCCGGAGCGCTACTCGCAGCAGGACGCGCTCCGCGCCGGTACGCTTTTCCCGGGACTGAATCTTCCGTTCCATGCGCAGATGGATACCCGCTTTCCTGCGGAAAACACAGCGCTTTCCGAGCTGATGGCGCTGGATTTCGCCATCGACGAGCTGGGGCTCTATCTCACGACGCATCCCGAAGACACCGAGGTGCTGAACCTCTACTGGTCGTATATCAAGCTCGGACGCGAGGGGCGCGAGACCTATCAGAAGCAGTACGGTCCGCTTCTCCAGACCGACCTGACGCCCGGCAGCTTCAAATGGCTGGACGATCCGTGGCCGTGGGAATTGGAGGGTGATCGCTGATGTTCGTATATGAAAAAAAGCTGCAATATCCCGTGCGTATCAAGAATCCGAATCCCAAGTTAGCGGCGGTCATCATCAGTCAGTACGGCGGTCCGGACGGCGAACTGGGCGCGTCTCTGCGCTACCTGAGCCAGCGCTATTCCATGCCCTACGCCGAGCTCAAGGGACTGCTGACCGACATCGGCACAGAGGAACTGGGGCATCTTGAGATGGTCGGCACCATCGTTCATCAGCTCACGCGTGATCTCACGGAGGAGCAGATCAAGGAGGCGGGCTTCGATGCCTACTTTGTCGATCACACGACGGGCGTGTTCCCGCAGTTCGCCTCGGGCTACCCGTGGTCGGCGGGCACCATGCAGGTCACCGGCGACACGATCGCTGACCTGACAGAAGACCTCGCCGCAGAGCAGAAGGCGCGCGTGACGTACGACAACATTCTGCGGCTCTCCGACGATCCGGACGTCAGCGACGTGATCAAGTTCCTGCGCGCGCGGGAGATCGTCCACTTCCAGCGCTTCGGCGAGGGGCTGCGGCTGGCGAAGGAACGGCTGGACGAGAAAAACGTATATTATGTAAACCCAAGCTTCGACCAATAAGGGAACACATACGGCGGGAAAACGGCGCGGCGTCATGCCGCGCCCTCCGCCTCCTGCCGCTATTGACAAGAGCGGAAATCGTGCTATCATTCCCCTTGTGTTCGGGCGCGTTTTACGGCGTCCGCAGGCTGGCGCAAATGGGGGCTTAGACATGAAGCGGCAAAAAAAGAAACTCTCACAGGCGATGCTGTTCATCGTGCTGTTCGGTATCGTGAGCCTGTTTTCCGATATGACGCACGAAGGCGCGTCCAGTATTCGCGGCGCCTATCTCACGCTGCTGGGCGCGAGCGCGGGGACGATCGGCTTCGTGTCAGGGCTCGGCGAGCTCGTCGGCTATTCGATGCGCTACGTCTTCGGCAGACTGACCGACAGGACGAAGCGCTACTGGCCGATGACCATTTTCGGCTATGTGCTCGACGTGCTGGCGGTACCGGCGCTGGCGCTCGTCGGTGAGCACGGCTGGGTGTGGGCGTGCGCGCTGCTCGTCGTGCAGCGCATGGGCAAGGCGATCAAAAAGCCCGCGAAGGACACCATCATGTCCTTCGCCGCCTCGCAGGAGGGCGTCGGCAGGAGCTTCGGCTTGCAGGAGGTGCTCGACCAGATCGGTGCGTTTTTGGGACCGGTGCTGCTCTATCTCGTGATGCTCTTTCAGACGGACGGCACGACGTTTGAGGTCTATTCCCGCTGCTTCGCCGTTCTTGCCGTCCCCGGCGCGATCACCATTATCCTGCTGCTCGTCACGCGGGCGAAGTTTCCGGATCCCGAGCATTTCGAGCCGGAGCCGAAGGAATTTGTGCCCTTTCGAATGAAAAAGGAATTTGTGCTCTACATCGCGGGCATCAGCCTGTTCGCCTTCGGCTTTATCGACTATTCGATCATCATCATGCACGTTTCGCGCACCTACACGCACCTTGCCGCCGGACTTGCCGAGACGACCTCGCTCGTGAGCAGCGGCTCGCTGCCGCTCCTCTACGCGGGCGCGATGCTGGTCGATGCCGTCGCGGCGCTCGTATTCGGACTGATGTACGATAAAAAGGGCGTGCGCGCGCTCGTGTGGTCAACGCTGATCTCCGCGCCGTTCGCCGTGTTCATCTTCCGCACGGACAGCGTGCCGATGCTGCTGCTCGGCATTGCGCTCTGGGGCGTCGGCATGGGCGCGCAGGAGTCCATTCTCAAGGCGGCGGTCACCAGCATGGTGCCGAAGGCGAGCCGCGCCACGGGCTACGGCATTTTCGAGTGCTCCTTCGGTGTGTTCTGGTTTCTCGGCAGCTGGCTGCTCGGCGTGCTGTACGACGTCAGCATCTCCGCGATGGTTGTGGTGTCGGTCGCAGCCCAACTCGCGGCGATCCCGCTCTATATCGCGTCGCAAAGACTGCACGGGCGCAAGCCGTGAAGGCAGACGGTCAAATGGAAAAAGAGACGGTTCGGCAAACCGTCTCTTTCCTTTTCAGATCACATAATCGTACCCGCCGTCCTCGCGCAGAAGGTCGGCAAGTGTGTACTGGTCGAGGTACTTGTTGATCACGTCGTTCAGCCCCGCCCACAGTGCGAGCGTGCGGCACTCGGACGCGCGGGAGCAGGGCGCGCTGTCCGATTCAAGGCACGCGACCGGCGCGAGCGAACCCTCCATCAGCCGCAGGATATAGCCGGCGGTGAACTGGTCAGGGCTTTTGCACAAGCGGTAGCCGCCGCCCTTGCCGCGCATTCCCTCGACCACGCCGCCCTTGACGAGCGTTTTGACGATGCTCTCAAGGTATTTTTCCGAAATTTCCTGCCGCTTGGCGATCTCCTTGAGCGGGATATACTCGTCCGTCTGGTGCTCCGCCATGTCGATGAGCACGCGCAGCGCATAGCGCCCCTTTGTTGAGATCATCATTGCCCCTCACCTCTTTTTTCTATTACCTATTATATTACATGGTTTATGGTAATTCAACAGATTTTTTTGTAAATTTCCTCTTGACAAACGAATCTGTCAATCGTATAATCCCTACATACCTACTTGAAAGGTTGGTAGAAAACATGATTTTATTCGTTTCCCCGTTCCGATGTTGCCGCGGCAGAGCGCAGACCTAAGCAGAACAAAAAATTTTTGATAATATTATAGAACGGTCATCGTTCAGGAGGAAAATATTATGAGCAAGATCTACACTTCCGCCGATCAGCTGATCGGCAAGACCCCGCTTCTCGAGCTGACGCACATCGAAAAGGCGGAAAAGCTCGAAGCCAAGCTCCTCGCCAAGCTCGAGTACTTTAACCCCGCGGGCTCTGTCAAGGATCGTATCGCCAAGGCGATCCTCGACGATGCGGAGCAGAGCGGCAAGCTCAAGCCAGACTCCGTCATTATCGAGCCGACCTCCGGCAACACCGGCATCGGTCTTGCCTCTGTCGCCGCAGCGCGCGGCTACCGCATCATCATCGTCATGCCCGATACGATGAGCGTCGAGCGCCGCCAGCTGATGAAGGCTTACGGCGCGGAGCTGGTGCTCTCCGAGGGCGCCAAGGGCATGAAGGGCGCGATCGCCAAGGCTGACGAGCTTGCCGCTCAGATCCCGAACAGCTTCATCGCCGGGCAGTTCGTCAATCCTGCGAATCCCAAGGCGCACTATGAGACCACCGGTCCCGAGATCTGGACCGACACCGACGGCGCCGTCGATCTCTTCGTCGCGGGCGTCGGCACCGGCGGCACGCTGACCGGCACGGGCAGGTTCCTCAAGGAGAAGAAGCCCTCCGTCAAGGTCGTCGCTGTCGAGCCTGCCTCATCCCCCGTGCTGAGCAAGGGCGTCGCAGGTACGCACAAGATCCAGGGCATCGGCGCGGGCTTCGTGCCCGAGGTGCTGGATACCAAAATTTACGACGAGGTCGTCCCCGTCGAGAACGACGACGCCTTCGCCGCCGGAAAGCTCGTCGGCCGCAGCGAGGGCGTGCTGGTAGGCATTTCCTCCGGCGCGGCAGTCTGGGCGGGTATCCAGCTCGCCAAGCGTCCCGAAAACAAGGGCAAGACCATCGTCGTCCTGCTGCCCGATACCGGCGACCGCTACCTCTCCACTCCCCTGTTTCAGGATTGACCTTCCCCGTCTCTCTGAACGGCAAAAGCCTGCTGCCCCATTCGGCAGCAGGCTTTTGTCATTTTTTGTTCGCCTTCCCGCGGCTTTCCTGCGGTGCGTTCCACCCGCGCAGCGCTTTCAGTTCGTCGTAAAGGCGGCAGTAGCTCTCGTGCCGTCCGGGGACGAGCTTTCCGTCCTTGACCGCCTGACGCACCGAGCAGCCAGCCTCCTTCGTATGGCTGCACCCGGCAAATCGGCAGCCGCCCAGATACGGCGCAAAATCCGTGAAGCACTCCGTGAGGCGGTCCTTCAGATCAAGGCTCAGCCCCTCCGCGTCGAAGGAGGAAAAGCCCGGCGTGTCGATGATCTCCGCGCCGCAGGAGAGCTCGTACAGCTCGACGTGGCGCGTCGTATGCTTTCCGCGGCGGAGAGCTTGACTGATCTCGCCTGTTTTGACGGCGAAGCGCGGCTCAAGCGCGTTCAATAGGCTCGACTTGCCGACGCCGGAATTACCCGTGACGGCGGAGAGCCGCCCGACGAGCAGGTCGCGCAGAAGGTCGATGCCATCACCCGTCTCGGCGCTGACGCACACTGTGCGAAAGCCCGCCTTTTCATAATACGCCCGCAGCGCGTCCGCGGGGTCCAGATCGCACTTGTTGATGCAGATGAGCACGCCGCAGCCCTTGAGCGCAGCGATGGCGGTCATACGATCCACGAGGTACGGGTCTGTCCTTGGAAGTGCCTGCGAGCAGACAATGACCATCTGGTCGATGTTCGCAACGCTCGGGCGGTCGAAGCTGTTCCTGCGCGGCAGGAGCTCGTCGATGCGTCCCTCCCCGCCGCCGAGCGCGCAGCAAACGACCCTGTCGCCGACCAGCGGCGAGACGCCCTCCCTGCGGAACCTGCCGCGGGCGCGGCAGGTCAGGAGGGTCCCGTCCTCGCATTTTACATAGTAGAAGCCGCTCAGCGCGCGCTGTATCCTTCCTCTCACGGCTGCGGCTCTCCCCCGGAGGTCGAGGTGCCGTCCGTATACTCGCCGAAGGGACCGGAGCTGATGACGAAGTCGATCTTCGTGCCCTCATCCACCGTGGTCTCCGCTTCAAGGCTCTGCTCGATCACCGTCCCGTAAGGCTCGTCGGACGTGCGGTACGTTTCGCTCCCGCACACAAGACCGGACTGCGTGACCATCTGGCGCACGTTTTCGATGTCGTTCCCTGTAAAGGTCAAAACCGTTACAGGCTTTGTCTCGCGTCCTTTACTGACGACCAGCGTGATGCTGTCGCCCTCCTGGAGCGTTTCGCCGTACTCGGGAATGGTGCGAATGATATAGCCGGCGGTGATGGAGTCGCTGTATTCTTCTATCGGTTCGCTGATGACAAGGTCAAGGTCCAGATTCTTCAGCTGGATCGTGGCGCTGCGGTATTCCTTGTTGACAAGATTCGGCATCTGCTCGCTCTTGATGCCTGTGCTGACGAACACGGAGATCACGCGGTTGCCCTTGACAACCTTCCCCTCCTCCGGCGACTGCTCAAGGATCTCCCCCGCCGCATACTCGGCGCTGGCACGCTGACCGATCTGCTCGATCTCAAAGATGCCCTTGACGCGCGGGTCCTCCTGCGCCTGCTCGACGGTCATGCCGAGCAGCGAGGGAACGGTAAACTCCGTCTGCACCTTGCTCCCGCCGAAAAGACTGCTGAAGATGGCGTGCCAGAGCAGCACCGCGAGCGCGAGCGCGGCAAGGATCGCTCCGGCGATCGTCAGCGCGCGGCGAACGCCGCCCTTTTCCTCCGCACGGTCGTCCTCCGGCAGCTGCGCGGCGTGTACGGCGGGGATATACTGCGTCGGCTCGTCCGGCTCCGTGCGGCGCAGCTCCTCGATGGTGAAGTCCAGATCGACCTCGGGATTCTTGCGGAATTCCTCAAGGTCGGCGAGCATCTCGTCCGCCGAGGAATAACGCCGGTCAATGTCAGACGCCATCGCCTTCATGCAGATCAGCTCCAGCGCCTCCGGCACCTCAGGGTTGATCTCCCGCGGGGAGAGCGGCACGGAGGACAGATGCTGAAGGGCGACGGAAACAGCGCTGTCACCTTCAAACGGGAGTCTGCCCGTGAGCATCTCGTAGAGCACGACGCCCGCGGAATAGATGTCCGACCGCGCGTCCGTGCGGTTGCCCTTCGCCTGCTCGGGCGAGATATAATGCACCGAGCCAAGCGCCTCCTGCGTGAGCGTATTGGCGGAGTTGGCAAGGCAGGCGATGCCGAAGTCAGCCACCTTGACGCTGCCGTCGCGCAGGACCATGATATTCTGCGGCTTGATGTCGCGGTGAATGATGCCGCGGGAGTGCGCGTGCGAGAGCGCCTTCATGATCTGGGTGATGAAGTGCAGCGCCTCGCGCCAGTTGAGCTGACCGCGGCGCTCCATGTACTGCTTGAGCGTGATGCCGTCGATCATCTCCATGACGATATATTCCGTTTCGCCGCGGCTCACGTCGTAGACCGAGACGATGTTCGGGTGCGAGAGCATGGCGACCGCCTGCGATTCGTCGCGGAAGCGGCGGCGGAAGTCCGCATCCTCGGCAAGGTCGCTCTTGAGCACCTTGACCGCGACCAGACGGTTGAGACGGTGGCACTTTGCCTTATAGACCACCGCCATGCCGCCGCTGCCGATGACTTCGAGCAGCTCGTATCGGTTATCGAGCATTTTTCCGATCATTTTATCCATACTGTTCCCACCCCCTTTACTCGTAGTCGATCAGCACAGCCGTCACATTGTCCGGCGCGCCCTGCGCTTTCGCCAGCGCGATCAGATTTTCAAGGCTTTCCTCCGCGCTGTGCCCGATGCACACGGCGCGGCAGATCTCGTGGTCGGACGCGGTGACGACCAGCCCGTCGGTACACAGCAGCAGCCTGTCGCCGCGCCGGAACGGGACCTCGAACACGTCGCAGCGGGCGGTCTCCTCCGGACCGAGCGCGCGGGTGATGAGGTTGCGGTTGGGGTGCGTGCGCGCTTCGTCGGCGGTGATGTTGCCGCTCTCGACCAGCGTCTGCACCACGCTGTGGTCGTGCGTGATGCGCGCGATGCCGCCCCCGCGGATCAGATAGGCGCGGCTGTCGCCGATGTTGCAGACCACGGCGGCGCTTTTTGTCACCACGGCGGAGACGAGCGTCGTCCCCATTCCGCGGCAGGCGGGGTCCTCGAGCGCGCGGCGGTGTACCGCTTCGTTGGCTTTTGCCACGCAGAAGGAGGACAGCTCGCGGAGCTGCCCGGCATCCATCTCCTCGCGCAGCAGCGCGCAAAGCTCTCGCATGAAGGCGTCCACCGCGACCGCGCTTGCGACCTGACCGCCCTCCGCTCCGCCCATACCGTCGCAGACGACGGCTGCCAGATGGCTGTCCTCCTGCGCGAGGGCGAAGGTATCCTGATTTTCGTGCCGGCGCAGCCCCACGTCGGTCTTTCCCAGAGCCTTCATCGCGGCGTCACCTCTTCTCTTGCTTTCATTTCCTTGCGGCGCAGCTGACCGCAGCTCGCGTCAATGTCCCCGCCGAGGCTGCGGCGCACCGTCGCCGTCACGCCGTGGGATTCAAGGCGCTTTTGAAACGCCGCCACGCGGCGGCTGGGCTTGAACTCGCTCTCGACCACGTCGTTGAGCGGGATCAGATTTACATGACCGGGCATTCCGCGGATCTTCTCCGCCAGCAGGTCAGCCTGCCAGTCGTGGTCGTTCACGCCGTCGATCATCGCGTATTCAAACGAGATGCGGCGCCCCGTCCGCTTGAAATAGCGGTGGCAGGCGGCGAACAGCTCCTCCACATCGTAGGCGTTGTTCACCGGCATGATGCGGCTGCGCGTCGCGCTGTCCGGCGCGTGGAGCGAGACGGACAGCGTCAGCTGCAGATCGTCCTCCGCCAGCGCTTCGATTCCCGGCACCACGCCGCAAGTGGAAAGCGAAATGTGCCTCATTCCGATATTCAGCCCGTCCGGGTGGTTGACGAGCGACAAAAAGCGCAGCACATTCTCGCGGTTATCCAGCGGCTCGCCGATGCCCATGAGCACGATATTGGAGATATCCCTTCCGGAATCGAGCTGCGTGAATAGTACCTGGTCGAGCATTTCGGACGGCGCCAGATCCCTTACCTTGCCCGCGAGCGTGGACGCGCAGAACTTGCACCCCATGCGGCAGCCGACCTGCGAGGAAATGCAGACCGTGTTGCCGTGGTGATAGGACATGAGCACCGTTTCGATGCAGTTGCCGTCGGAAAGTTCCCAGAGATACTTGATCGTCCCGTCGAGCTTCGAGACCTGCTTGCGCGCGACCGTCGGCACGGTGATAAAATATTCCGCCGAGAGCTTTTCGCGCAGCGCCTTTGGAATATTGATCATCTGGTCGAAAGCCGTCGCCCCGCGGTGCAGCCATGAAAATACCTGCCCGCCGCGGAACTGCGGCTCCCCCATCGCGCGCAGCGCTCCGGTAAGCTCCTCGCGCGTCATCGACTTGATATCAGTCATTCGTTCTCCTTCTCATGCGGCTGAGATAAAAGCCGTCCGTCCCGTCCCGCTGCGGCCAGAGCGTCACGCGCCCCGGCGCGCTCCTGCCGTCCGGCAGCGTAAAATCCTCATAGGAAAAGCCTGTGTGCGAGGCAAGGAACGCATCGGTCACGGCTTCGTTTTCCTCGGGCAGCACGGTGCAGGTCGAGTAGACCAGAAGCCCGCCCGCCTTCACATAGCGCGCGCTGTTTTCCAAAATGGCGCGCTGGAGCGGCGGCAGCGCCGCAAGTTCCGACGGGTCCTTATAGCGGATATCCGGCTTTTTGCGGATAATGCCGAGACCCGAGCACGGCACATCGCAGACGACAGCGTCAAACCGCCCCGCCCATTCCTCACGGAAGACCCTGCCGTCCGCCGCGGCGGTCTCGATGCAGGTGACGCCGAGGCGCCGCGTGCTCTCACGGATACGCTTGAGCTTGTTTTCATGCAGGTCGCAGGCGAGGATATGCCCCTCGTTTTTCATGGCGAATGCCGCTGCAAAGGATTTGCCGCCAGGCGCGGCGCAGACATCCAGCACGCGCTGTCCTGCTTCAAAGCCCGCGGCACAGGTCACGAGCTTCGCCGCCGCGTCCTGCACCGTAAAGCGTCCCTGATAGAAGGCGGCGAGCGTCGTCAGGTCGCCCGTGCCGGAAAGCTCCAGGCAGCCGGGTACCCATGCGTGCGGCGTGACGGCGATACCATCGCCGCGCAGTTCTTCGATGAGAGCCGCCTCCTCCGCTTTGAGCGGGTTGACCTGAACGGTCATAGGCGCGGTCTCGTTGTCGACGCACAGGAAGCGTTCCGCTTCCTCCTCCCCCAGCAGCGAAAGGAGCCGGTCGACGAGCCATTGCGGGTGGCTGTACCGCACGCTCAGGCGCGCTGTCCTCTCCTGCGGGAGCGCCGGCAGATCGTCCTTATTCTGTGCGACCTTGCGCAGCACGGCGTTGACGAGCCCGCTCGCCGCGGCGCGTCCGTTCGCGCGGCAGAGCTCGACGGCTTCGCTGACGGCGGCACGGTCGGGAACCTTATCCAGAAACAGTATTTGATACGCGCCGATGCGCAGAATGTCCGCAAGCGGCGGCTGCAATTTTTCGAGCCTTTGCGAGCAGAAGGCGGATAAGTACCAGTTCAGCAGCAGCTCGTTCTGCATCACGCCGTAGACGATGCGGCTGCAAAGCGCCGCATCCTGCGCGCTCAGCGTACCCTTGCCGAGCAGCGCCTTGAGCGCCGCGTCCGCCCACGCTCCGCTGCGGCGGCAGGAGGTGAGCACGAAAAGCGCGCCCTCGCGCGCGTTCGACGGGTCGTTACGCATCGAGGACCGTCCCCGCGGCGATGCGCCTGCCGTTCAAAAAGGCGCTTGCCGCCATGCGCTTGCCGCCGCTCGGCTGAAGCTCGGTGATGAGGATCGCCCTCCCGTCGCCGCAGGCGGCTTCGATGCCGCCCTTCGCGGCGCGCAGCGTGCCGGGAGCGTCCTTCGTCTCCCCCAGCGGCAAGGCGCGGAAGACCTTCACGCTCTCCCCGCAGACGTTTGCCGCGGCGCAGGGCCACGGGAGAAGACCGCGGATCTGGTCGATGATCTGCGTGCTGCCGCGCGTCCAGTCGATCGGCGAAAGCTCGCGCGAGAGCATGGGCGCGTAGGTCGCCTGCGACTCGTCCTGCGGGACGCGCCGCGCCGTACCGTTCCCGATCTGCGCGATCGCCTCGCTGATCGCGTCCGCGCCGAGCGCCGCGAGCTCCGCGAACAGCTCCTCCGCCGTCTCGTCGGGGCGGATCGGCTGCTTTTTCGCAAGGATCATATCGCCCGTGTCGCACTCTCTCGCCATGTGCATGATCGTAACGCCCGTTTCCGTCTCGCCGTTGAGAATGGCGCGGTTGATCGGCGCCGCGCCGCGGTACTTCGGCAGGAGCGAAGCGTGTACGTTAATGCAGCCCCTCGGGGGCACGGCGAGCAGCTCCTCGGGCAGAATCCGCCCGTATGCCGCGACGACCGTCAGCTCGGGCGCCAAGCCCTTCATAAGTTCGAGCGCCGTGCCGTCGCGCATTTTGACAGGCTGGAAAACGGGGATATTCTCTGTCAAAGCATATTCCTTTACAGGGCTTGGCGTGACTTTGTTCCGGCTGCGCGGCTTGTCCGGCTGCGTGAAAACGCCGCAGACCTCGTGCCCGTCCGCGACCAGCCGCGCAAGAATGGTGCGGGCAAACTCGGGCGTACCCATGAAAACGATCCTCATTCGCCGTCCAGCTCCTTTTCATGCTCGCGGAGGTATTGCTCCAACTCCGCATCCGTCAGCACCTTGCAGTGCTCGGTGTAAAGATGCCCGTCGAGATGCTCGATCTCGTGGCAGAAGCAGCGCGCGGTCAGCTCCTCGTCCTCAACTTCAAACTCCGTGCCGAAGCGGTCCTGCGCGCGCACACGCACCACCATCGGACGCGTGACGACGCCGTATTTGCCCGGCACGCTCAGGCAGCCCTCAAGCCCCGTCTGCTCCCCCTCGGTCTTGATGATCTCGGGGTTGATGAGCTCGATGATCTCGCCCTGCTCGTCCTCCACGATGCAGACGCGGCGCAGGATACCGACCTGCGGCGCGGCAAGTCCGACGCCGCCCGCCTCGGCGAGCGTGTCCGCCATATCGTCGAGCAGCTGGTGCAGCCGCGCGTTGAACTCCGTCACCGGACGGCAGACCTTTGTCAGGCAGGGGTCGCCTACCTCCCGAATGGTGCGAATCGCCATAATGTTCTTCCTCTTTTCTCTATTGTAAAGCATTGCAGTCGGCAAAAATGTCGAGTCCGCGGTTTTCCTTCCTTGCATAAAACGCCGACAGATACCCGCTCACCATGCGGCGCAGCGCGCCGCCGTCCGTTCCGCAGACGTAGAGCCGGTAGCGGTAGCGGTTGTTGACCTTGACCACCGGCGCGGCGGCGGGACCGAGGATCTCCGTATCCCGCGGGCAGAGCCTGCCGCCCTCGACGCTTGCGCGCAGCGCGTCCCGCAGCGCGCAGGACGCCGCGATCACGCGGTGTTCTTCAAGTCCGGAGACCGTCAGCGTGAAAAGCTCCGCAAACGGCGGATAGCGCCGCAGGCGGCGCAGACGCAACTCGCCGCGGTAAAACGCCTCGTAGTCCTGCGCGGCAGCCGCGCGAATGACCTCGCTCTCCGGGTGGTAGGTCTGGATGACCGCGCGCCCCGCGCGGTCTCCCCGTCCGGCACGGCCGACGACCTGCGCCAGCAGGCTGTAGGTCCGCTCGGCGGCACCGTAGTTCTGCGCATACAGCGAAAGGTCTGCGTCCAGCACGCCGACGAGCGTCACATTGTCGAAATCCAGACCCTTCGCCACCATCTGCGTGCCGAGGAGGATCGGGACCTTCTTTTCCTCAAACTCCCGCAGCAGCGTCTCGTGGCTGCGCGCCGCGCCGACGGTGTCGGCGTCCATGCGGAGGACCTTCGTCCCCGGAAACAGCGCGCCAAGCTCCTGCTCGACCCGCTGCGTGCCGGCGCCGACGTGCTTCATCAGCCCGCCGCACTCGCAGCAGCGCTCCGCCGCGGTTTCAGAATGACCGCAGTAGTGGCACATCAACCGCCCGTTCGCGGAATGGTAGGTCATCGGCACGCTGCACCGCGGGCACTGCGGCACGTAGCCGCACTCGCCGCACAGCAGCAGCCGCGCGCTGCCGCGGCGGTTGAGGAACAGAATACTCTGCTCGCCGCGCTCAAGATTTTTGGTAAGCTCCGCGCGCAGCACGCGCCCGATGGAGGTCTCGTTCCCCTGCCGCAGCTCGTCCTTCAAATCGGCGATGAGCACCTTCGGCAGCGGCAGATCGTTGTATCTCCTGTGAAGGGAAAATACTTGATAGCGCCCGTGTTTGGCGTAATACGCCGTCTCGACGGTCGGCGTTGCCGAGCCGAGAAGCAGCAGCGCGCCATTTTGCGCGCAGCGAAACTGCGCGATATCGCGCGCCTGATAGCGCGGTGGATTTTCCGAGCGGTAGCTCGTCTCCTGCTCCTCGTCGAGGACGATCAAGCCGAGCTTCGGAAGCGGCGCAAACACCGCGCTGCGCGTCCCGAGCACCACGCGCACCTCGCCGCGGCGGATGCGTTTCCACTGGTCGTAGCGCTCGGTGAGAGGCAACGCGCTGTGGAGCAGCGCCACGTCCGCGCCGAAGCGCGCCGTAAACCGCCGCAGCATCTGCGGCGTCAGCGCGATCTCGGGCACGAGCAGCATCGCCGTTCTCCCTCGGCGCAGCGTTTCCTCGATCAGCTCAAGGTAGACCTGCGTTTTGCCGCTGGCGGTCACGCCGTACAGCAGCGCCGCACTGCCGCCCTCGCGCCCCAGCAGGGCGGAAAGCCCCTCGCAGGCGGCGCGCTGTTCATCGTTGAGCGTGACCGCCGTCTCCGGCGCGCCGGAGGCGTATTCGCTCACGCGAAGCTCCTCCCGCTCGGAAAAGGCGATCAGTCCGGCGCGCTCCAGACCGCGCAGCGTCTGCATCGTCGCGCCGGTGTAGTAGCCGATCTCCGCGGCGGAAAGCGTCCCCTCGCGGCTCAGCAGCTCCACGACCGCGCAGCGCACCGGCGCGCTTCGGCGCTTCGGCGCAACGACGGCGAGCGCGTCCTCCGCGCTGACGCGGAGCGATACCATGCGCACCGTTTTGTCCGTAAGGCGGCGCTTTACCGTCGTCTCGCAGACGAGCAAGCCCCTCTGCTCGAGCGCGCGGAGCGTTTTGCCTGTTTTTTCGCCGCCAAGCTCATCGAGCGCGGCGCGCTCAAGCCCCTTCGCGCTCAGCACGGCACGCAGCAGGGTTTCCTCCGCCGAGTCCGGCGCGACGGAGGAGAGCGCGTTCTCCGCGCCGACCGCGTCGTTCAGCCGCCAGATCTCGCGGTAGCGCAGCCACACGCCGCCGGGCAGGATCGCCTTGACCGCGTCGTAATAGGTGCAGAAATACCGCGCCTTCATCCATCGGACGAGCCGAAGCTCGTTCCCGTCCAGCAGCGGCGCATCGTCCAGCACCGCGCCGATTGCCTTGAGCGGCACGGTGTCCTCTTCGCGCCCCAGCTCGAGAACGAGCCCTTCGCTGCGGCGGTTGCCACGTCCAAAGGGAACGGTGACGCGCTTTCCCGCTGCGACAAGCCCCTCAAGCGGCTCCGGCACGAGGTAGGTATAGAGCCTGTCCGCCGCATACGGAACAGAAGAGACTGCAATGCGAGCGATCCTTCTCTCTGCCATACAGTCTCCCCTTTCTCTCCGTGTTGTTCGTTCAGTGTGCGATGGTGGTGTCGATCCCGGCGGTGCTGATCTCCCCGGCTGCCACCTCGTTGATCGCCGTGGTGACCGGCTTCTCCGTGAGAGCGATACCCTCCTCGTCGGCTTCCTCGGCGATCTGACGGGCGCGGCGCGCCACGACGTTCACCAGCAGGTAGCGGTTTTCAATGTACTTGTTGAGCGTGCTCATTGCGGGATAAAGCATCATGATAAATTACTTCCTTTCGCCATACGGCTGTTTTTTATCGGTTATTGGGACAATATCGCCATGCGCTCGGCGGGCTTGCAATGCTCGGCGAGCATGATGGCGTTGATCTCGCGCACAGCCTGTTCGACCGTGTCGTTGATAACGAAATAATCATAGGTGTTGGCGTTCTGCAGCTCGACCTTGGCGCGGACGAGCCGCTTGCGCACCTTCTCGGGACTGTCCGTTCCGCGGCCGACCAGCCGCTGCTCAAGCGCCTGCCAGCTCGGCGGCGCAATGAATATCCGCACCACGTCCGGACGCTTGCTCGTCACCTGAAGCGCGCCCTGCACCTCGATATCGAGGATCACGTCCTTGCCCTGCGCCATCGCCTCATCGACGAAGCGCTTGGGCGTGCCGTAAAAGTTGCCGACGTATTCGGCGTATTCCAGAAAGGCATCCTCCGAAATCAGGCGCTGGAAATGGTCCACGTCGGTAAAATGATAGTGGACGCCGTCGATCTCGCCCTGACGCGGCGCGCGCGTCGTGGCGGAAACGGAAAAGTAAAGATCGCTGCGGTCCTTGAAAAGCTCCCTTAGCACCGTGCTCTTGCCCACCCCGGACGGACCGGAGATGATAAATGTTTTACCCTTATACATAACGCGCTATTCTTCCTCCATTCCAAGCGTCTCCACGCCGAGCCTCGCGAGCAGCTTTTCCGCCGTCACCGCGCTCAGCACCACGTGGTCGCTGTCCATGATGAACACGGACGCCGTCTTACGCCCGTAGGTTGCGTCGATCAGCATTCCCCGCTCGCGCGACTCCTGAACGAGCCGCTTGATGGGCGCGCTGTCGGGGCTGACGACGGCGATCAGCCGCTCGGCGGAGATCATATTGCCGAATCCGATATTCAGCAGCTTCATCTTTCGTTCCCCTTTATTCGATGTTCTGGACCTGCTCGCGGATCTTCTCGACCTCCGCCTTGAGTGCGACCACATCGCGCGCGATGGTCACGTCGTTGCACTTCGAGCCGATCGTATTGCTCTCTCGGTTGACCTCCTGAATGAGAAAGTCCATCTTGCGGCCCATCGGTTCGTCCGAGCGCAGCATATCGCGCAGCTGCGCAACGTGGGAGCGCAGGCGCACAGTCTCCTCGTCCACGGCGATCTTGTCGGCATAAATAGCTGCCTCGGTCAAAATACGGCTCTCGTCGATCGTTGTGCTTTGCAGGACCTCCTGCATACGCGCCGTCAGCTTTTCACGGTACTCGCGCACCGTTTCGGGCGAGCGCTGCTCGACCCTGCCGGTGAGCGCCTCGATGGTGTCGAGCCGTCCGGCGATGTCCTCGGCGAGCTTTACCCCCTCCGTCGCGCGCATCTGGTTGTAAGAAGCGAGCGCTTCGTCGAGCACCTCGCAGATGTCCGCGCCGACGGATTCGAGATCCTCCTCCGCCTTCGTAACGGTCAGCACGTCCGGAATACGGGCAAGATCCGTCACGCAGGCTTTCTTTTCAAGGAGCGTCCCGCCATCAAGCTCATAGAGCCTTTGCAGCGCGCCGAGATAGCTGCGTGCAAGCCCCTCGTTGACCGTGACGACTTCCTCGTCCGCGCCGGTGGAGTCAATGCTGACGAATACGTCCACCTTTCCCCGGGAAATGACATTCTGCACGCGCCCCTTGATGGCGTCCTCGGCAAAAATATATGCGCGCGGCAGCTTCACTGTGCAGTCGAGATAGCGGTTGTTGACCGAGCGCACCTCGACGGTGATACTGCGGTTGGACAGGGTTTTCTTGGCTCTCCCATAGCCGGTCATGCTCTTGACCACGATTGGTTTCCTCCGTTATCGTATTAGTAGATGCAGGGAAAGAAGTAGCAGCCCCCGCCGCTGAACAGCGTACAGCACGACCACGCGGCACAGCAGCGCAGGCAGCTGTCGTCGTCGAAGCTGCCGGTGCGGAACGTGTGGAAGCCCGCAGGACGGTAGCCCGCGCCGGTCAGCGAGGCGAGCGCGCTGCGGTATTCTCCGTTGCCGGGGTCCATCTGCACGGCGGTCTCCAGATAGCGCTTCGCCTCGTCCAGCCAGCCGCGCCGCGAGCAGACGATCCCCATCAGGAAGTTCCACTCGGCGTCGTGCTCGGAGATCGCACCGAGCATCCGCTCCGCCGTGGAGATATCGCCGCGGTTGATGGCGAGGCGGATCTGCTGGAGCCGCCCGCCGCCGTAAGCGGAGCTGCCGTAGGACGCGCCGCCGTAGGCGCTCTCCGAATAGCCGCTCTGCGCCGACGCCTTGCGCTGCTTCTGAATCTGGTCGTACGCCTCGTTGATCGCCTTCATTTTCTCCTGCGCCAGATCCGCCAGCGGATTATCATGGTAATTGTCCGGGTGGTATTTGCGGGCAAGCTCGCGGTAGGCGCGCTTGACCTCCTCGTCGGTGGCGGTCGGCGGGATATTCAGGATCTGATAGGGATCGTTCATACAGTGTCCTCGTTTTCCTTTGGTTTGGTGCGGAAATGCACCCTGCGCGGGGGCTTATGGTAGGTGCCCTTCAGGACCGCGCCGCCGATCCCGTAAAGGCTCTCGTAAAAAATACTGTCAAGAATACCGGACCACGCGCCGCGGTCGAGCAGCGCGTAGGCGCTTGCCATGCGGTGCACGGAGAGGTCGAGCGAGAGCGCGACCTCCTGCCGGAGTTCTTCGCTGAGCGTGCCGCTTTCCAGCCCGTAGCGGAAGCGCAGCGGGTTATAGCAGCCGGAGCGGAAGTCCTTTTCCAGATCGTCCGCCGCGTCGACCAGATAGATCCAGCGACCAAGATGGTAGAAGATCTCCGCCATCACGCGCCGCTGCGCCGTATCCGGCACACAGTCCGCAATGTCCGCCATCAGCGCGGCGAAGGGCTCGGCTGCCGCGTCGAGCGAAGCGCAGCGCTCCTCCTCGCGCCGCGACAGCTCCGCAAGGTGCCGCCGCACCGCCTCGTCAAAGGCAGGGACGCAGCGCCGCGCTTTCCGATACGCACGGCGCAGCGTGAGCGCGGCGAGCCGGTAAGGCAGCCCCGTCAGAAAGCCGTGGTCGGCGATATGGTCGCGCAGCTGCCACCATGTAAGCACAATGCTGTGATCCGCCGCCGTTTCGAGCGCGGGGGTCTGCGCCATCACGCACTGCGCCTTGCACGGGTGCGCCGCGCAGCGGCGGCTCACGCACTCCGGCGCCTGCGTGCCGGAGAGGAGGATCGCCAGAAAGGTAAAATCAAAATTCAGCACGAAGCGCGCGGCAAAGCCGTACTTCTCCCCAAGCGTGTGGCAAAGTCCGCAGTAAGCCTGCCGGAAAAGCGGCTCGTCCCCCTCGCTCAGCCGCTCCGGAGCGGGTCTGACATATCCGAACATCTCCTCAGAACAGGCGGACGATGGTAAATGTCAGCGCGCCCGTGCGCTTAACGTGCCGGTCGTACAGGACCGCGGGGACGATGCCGAGCAGAAATGCCGCGATGGCGACGGCATAGCGCGCGCCTTCGCGCGCGAGCGAAGCCGAGGCAAAGTAGCCGATGAAGAACAGCAGGATCGGGATCATATAGACCACGAGCATCACGCTCAGCAGCCGCTTCGTGCTGCTTTCGACCACGACCTGCTGCCCTGCCTCCGCGCCGATGGGGTTGCGCGCGAGCGCGTGAACCGACGAGCCGGTCATGCCGCAGCCGGAGCAGCTCTCGCAGTCGTGTCCGCAGGCGGACTTGCGCGGGACGGAGATCTCCGCCATACCGCCGCCGAGGATCTTTTCAACCGTTGCGATCTGAGTCATTTGTTCTCCTTATCCGATCCGCACCGTGACCTCGTAGCTGCCGACGGTGCCGATATCATAGCCGTCCACCTCGATGCGCGCGGGGACGGTATAACTCCCGCTGTCCGCCGCGATGTCCGACAGGTCGGCGATCACGCTGACCTGCTCACCCGTCACGGCGGCAAGGTCCTCCGTCGTCCCGCGCAGCGTAACGGCAAGCGACGAGGTCACGACGCTCACCGGCTTGTCGCCGCTGAAGTTCTCGTAGCTGAAGTGGGTGGCTTCCATTTCCTTCGTGTCGATATTGCTGCTGCGGATCACAAGCGTCACGCTGGTAATGCCGCTGAGATTATTCACCCCCTCGGGAATGGGGATCTCGTAGGTGAAGCTCTCCTCCGCGCGCAGATCCTCCAGCGCGAGCGTGTCGAGCACGATCTCGTCGATCGCGGAGATCTGGGAAGCGTCGCCGGAGAGCGTGATGCTCTCGCGGCTGAGCGTCCACGAGAAATTCTCCTCCCGTGAGCCGGGCGTTTCGATGAACTCCACCTTCAAGGGCACGTCCTTGATCTTGAGCACGGGCATCGTGACCTGAATATTCTCGCTCGTCGGGTGGATATTCCGGTTTTCGACGAGCTGATCGCTGAAATCGTACAGCTCGTAATCCAGCAAATCCACGACCGTGGAGGTCGCGTCCTCGATGTTCAGCGTGACCAGCGCGTAGCTGACCTGCATGATATCCTCCTGCTGACCGCGGAGCTGGAGCTCAGAGGGCTCGAGCTGGACCGTTCCGGCGGTGTAGCCGTCAGCCACGTTGCCGACGACCTTGTAGCGGATCTCGACCGTCTTCTTGCTCAGCTCGCCGATCTCCACCTGCACGGTACGCACCGTCGGCGATTCCACGGAGATGCTGCTCGGCGAAATGCCGCTCGGATAACGGATATTGAACGAGACGGACTGCTTTCCGGCGTAGGTGACGGAGGAAAGATCGCTCACTATATGGATCTCCTCCGGGTCAAACTCAAACATCAGGTTGCGCGGGACCTTCAGCTCAAGATCCACGGTGATGTCCTCCTCGCCGTTGACGAGCATCAGCCCCTTGTCGGCAAGTGCGCTCTCCTCGTTGAGGAACTCCACGGGAACGTCGTGGACTGAGATCGTCACATCATCCCGGTTGTTGACGTAAAACCAGACCATCGAGGCGATCATCAGGGAAAGAAGCACATAAAAAAACTTGCGGCGCTTAATCTTGCTCATCCTGCTTGTCCTCCTTTCCTGACCGGAGCGCGTGCAGAAGCCGCATATACAGCTTTTCGGGCGGCGCCTCCGGCGCCTGCGGGATCAGTTCGTTGATCAGCAGCTTTTCGAGCGTTTCCGGCATCAGGTGCCGCTTCAAAAGCCCGCCGATGGCGACGGAGATCGTTCCCGTCTCCTCCGAGACGATCACGACCACCGCGTCGGAATTTTCGCTCATGCCGATGCCGGCGCGGTGGCGCATCCCGAGGTCGCGGCTGAGGTTGACGTTTTTCGACAGCGGCAGCATACAGCCGCCCGCCAGCAGCCGCCCATCGCGCATGATGACCGCGCCGTCGTGCATGGCTGCCTTGACGAAGAAGATGTTCTTGAGCAGCTCGCTGCTCACGCGCGCATCGACGATCGTACCCGTGCGGGCGATATCGTCAAGCGGGATATCGCGCTCAAAAACAATCAGCACGCCCGTGCGGGAGCGCGCCATTTCCGTGCAGGCGAGCACCGTCTGCGAGATGGCGTTTTCGATGGCGGTGACCTGCTGCGTGTGGGCAAACGGGTTGAAGGCGCGCAGCCTGCTCGAGCCGAGCTGGTCGATCAGGCGGCGGATCTCCGGCTGATAGAGAACGATCAGGGCGAGCGCTCCCAGCGAGAGCACATGGCTCAGAATAAAGTTGATCCCGCCGAGCTGCAGCGCGTCCGAGAGCATCAGCGCCAGCAGGAAGATCAGCACGACCTTGCCGAAGCTCTCGACCTTGGAGGTGCCGATCAGCTTCAGCACCCAGTAGATCCCGTATGCCATCAGCGCGATATCCAGATAGTCCGAGATCCCGAGCGTCAGCAGATAGCGCCATGCGCCTTCCAGTGTGGACATGACAAATTCCATGGACACACTCCCCTCTAAGCAATAATTATCACTTATTCTAATATAAATGCTCACGAATTGCAACGCTTGAGACATGAATTTTCTGTGAAATGCAAGATTTTTTAATTCTCCTGCAAAAGCTCCTCCAGCAGCGAGAGCATCGCGTCGATCTCGCAGGCGCGGTTGAACGCCGAGAAGCTCAGGCGCACGGTACCCTCCGGCAGTGTGCCCGCCGTGCGGTGGGCATACGGCGCGCAGTGCAGTCCCGCGCGCAGCGCGACGCCTTGCAGCGCCAGCGCTTCGGAGACTTCCTCCGGCGCCATGCCGTCCACCGTGAAGGACAGGACGCCTGCCTGTGCGCGCGGCTCCTCCGCGCAGAAAACGCGCACGCGCGGCAGCGAGCGCAGCCCCTCGCAGGCGCGGCACAGCAGCTCCTGCTCGTGCAGCAATATCCGCTCCGGACGCTGCGCGCGGACGAACGCGAGCCCCGCCTCAAGCCCGGCGATGCCGGGGATATTGTGCGTGCCCGGCTCCAGACGGTCGGGCAGGAAGTCCGGCATCTCCTGCCGCAGCGAATCGCTGCCCGTGCCGCCCTCGAGGAGCGGCAGCGCCTCGTGGTTGCAGAGCAGCAGCCCCGTCCCCTGCGGACCGTACAATCCCTTATGCCCCGGCATGGCGGCAAATGCCGCGCCGAGCGCCGAGAAGTCGAGCGGCAGCGAGCCTGCGGACTGTGAGGCGTCCACGATGAGCGGCACGCCGGCGCGCGTGCAGAGCGCCGCGATCCCCTCGATCGGCAGGATATCGCCGAACACGTTCGATACCTGTGTGCAGATGACCGCGTCCGCGCCGTCCGAGAGTGCGCGCTCGAAGGCGGCAAGCGTCTCCTGCGGACGGAAAAGCGGCGCGGCGGCGACGCTTACCTCGGCTCCCAGCGCGTGCAGCGGCCGTGTGACCGCATTGTGCTCATAGCCGGAGACGACCGCGTGCCCGCCGCGCGGAACAAGGCTCTTGATGGCGATGTTCAGCCCCTGTGTGGCATTCATCGTAAAGACGACCTGCTCGCCCGATGGGACGGAAAAAAGCTCCGCCGCCGCGCTGCGGCAGCGAAACAGCATCTCCTCGGCGGCGCGCGCCGCGCTGTGGCTTCCCCGTCCGGAGGAGCTCATCGTCCGCATCGCGCGCGCCACGGCGCGATGCACCGCAGCGGGCTTCTGGAAGGTCGTGGCGGCGCTGTCCAGATAGATCATAGCGCGACCTCCTGCCTTCCCCCGCCGGAGACACGCAGTATCCTCACCGGCGCTGTGCCTGCCGCACGGCAGATATCCGCGGCGCGCGCGGCGCTCCGCGGAGCGATCTCAAGCGTATAACCACAGCCGCGCTCCGTCAGTTCTGCTCCGGCGCGGCGAATTTTTGAAAAAACGCCCGCGTCACTCAGCGCTTTCGCCATGTGCTGCGCATGAGTGACCGAGCGGGCGACAAAGAGATAATGCTCCATACCGATCCCCCCTCACCGCATGATATGCCGCGGCACGGCAGGGGTGCGGCAAAAGAAAAGAGGGAGCGTCCCTCAGGAACGCTCCCTCTCCGATCGGTATTTCTTACCTCAGCTTTTCCAGCAGCGCGACCGCGTGCGCGGCGATTCCCTCGCCGCTGCCGGTGAAGCCAAGCCCCTCCTCGGTCGTCGCCTTGATGCTCACACGGTCGGGATCGAGCGCCAGCGCGTCCGCGATGCCGCTGCGCATCTGCGCGCGGTACGGCGCGAGCTTCGGTGCCTGCGCCAGCACGGTCGCGTCGATATTCACGACGGAAAAGCCGCGCTCCGTGAGCTTCGTCCTCACGCGGCGCAGCAGCTCAAGGCTGGAGATGCCCGCAAACTCCGCCGCGGAATCGGGGAAAAGCTCCCCGATGTCGCCCAGCGCCGCCGCGCCGAGCAGCGCGTCCATCACCGCGTGGGTCAGCACGTCGGCGTCCGAATGGCCGAGCAGCCCTTTCTCATATGGGATATCGACGCCGCCGAGAATCAGCGCGCGCCCCGCCGTCAGCCGGTGCACGTCGTAGCCGTGCCCGATGCGCAGATCTGTCATTTACCGTCCCTCTTTTCAAGAAAAGGCAGAGGGAAATGCGACTATTCCCCTCTGCGCTGTAGGATCGCCTCTGCCACGGTCAGGTCGAGCGGCGTGGTGATCTTGATGTTTTCGAGGTCGCCCTCTGTCAAGTAAACTTCCTTGCCAATGCGCTCCACAGCGGAGCAATCGTCCGTCAGCTCCACCCCCGCGGTCAGCGCGGACTGGAGCGCCGCCTTCAGCAGCCCCGCGTCGAACACCTGCGGCGTCTGCACAGCGAAAAGCGTGTCGCGCGCGGGCGTGCTCTGCACCACGCCGCCGACGGCGACCTTGATCGTATCGTGCACCGCCACCGCAGGCGCGGCGGCACCGCTGAGATACGCGGCTTCGATCACGCTGTCGATCAATTCGCTCGTGACGAGCGGGCGCGCGCCGTCCTGCACGGCGAGAAATTCCGCCTCGGGTGAGGCTTCAAGCGCGGCGCGCAGCACGGATTCCGTGCGCGTCTCCCCGCCGACAACGACCTTGACCGGCTTGGTGATGCCGCAGGTCTTGCAAAGCTCCGCATAGCGCAGCAGCTCGTCCTCCCGCGCGGCGATGACGATCTCGTCGACGCGCGCGGCGCGCTCCGCCGCAAGCAGCGTGTGCGCGAGGACGGGCTGCCCGTCCAGCTCGAACAGCAGCTTATTTTCCCCGCCGCAGCGCTGCGAGCTGCCCGCGGCGGCGATCAGCGCCGAGCAGTAGGGGTGATCCCGCCGCGTCTTCCTGCGGAACAGCTTTTCAAACAGCTTCATGTTATTCCTTCTCCCTTTCGAGCATCGCGGCGTTCACGCGGCTCTCCGCCGCGGGATATTCCACGCCCTCCGCCAAGACGATCTCCGAAACGAGGATCTGCTTTGCGATGTGGAGCATCTTGCGCTCCCCGTTGGAAAGCCCGCGCTCGCTGTCGCGGTGCATCAGCGCCTTGATCACGGCGCTGACCTCGTTCAGATCTCCGCTTTTCAGCCGGTCCATATTCTCGCGGTAGCGGTGATTCCAGTTGGCGGTCATATCGACGCCGAGCTGCGGGATCCGCGCGATAACGCCCTCGATCTCGTCCGCCGATCTGATCGCCCTTACGCCGATCGCCGCGGTATTCTCCGTCGGGATCTTGAGCGTCAGACCGGAAATGGGCATCTTGAAGACATAAAACTGCGTCAGCTTCCCGCCGATCTTCTCCCGCGTGATGCTTTCGATCACGCCGGCACCGTGCATCGGGTGCACGACCTTGTCCCCGATTTGAAACATTCTATGCCCACCTCCTTTCCGGCAGAATGAGATCGCCATTCGCCAAAAATACGTTTTGGGAGCGACTAATCCCCCATAGATAGTATAACGTGCGCCGGTGCGTTTTTCAAGCGTTTTTTTATGAAATATCCGACGCCGGCATTTTTTCCCGGGATTTTTACGGCAAAACGGCTCCCCGCGCTGCGGAGAGCCGTTAGTCTGCCGAAGAATATTATTTGTTGCTGCGGCGCCAGATGTGCATCTTCTCCGCGTCTGCGATGAGCTGCTCGCGGAAATCCGGATGCGCGATGCCGATGAGAGCCTCGGCGCGCTCCCATGTGGAAAGCCCCTTGAGGTTGACCATGCCGTACTCGGTGACGATGTAGTGCGTGCAGGAGCGCGGGTCGGTGCAGATGGAGCCGGGCGTCAGCGTCGGGACGATGCGGCTCTTGACCGTGCCGTCCTTGCCCGTGACGGTCGAGGACATACAGATGAAACTCTTGCCGCCCTTGGAGAGATATGCGCCCATCGCAAAGTCGAGCTGACCGCCCGTGCCGGAGATGTGCTTGATGCCGGCGCTCTCGGCGTTGACCTGACCGAAAAGGTCGCAGTCGATGGCGTTGTTGATGGAGATGAAATTGTCGATCTGGGAGATGACGTGTACGTCGTTCGTATAATCGACCGGCGCGCCCATGACGGCGGGGTTGCGGTCCATGTAGTCGTAGAGCTTCTGCGTACCGGCGGCGAAGGCGAAGACCTGACGTCCCTTGTCGAGCTGCTTGTGCCTGCCGGTGATCTTGCCGGCGAGCGCCATATCCACGAAGCCGTCAACGTACATCTCAGTGTGAACGGAGAGATCCCTGAGGTCGGACTGCGCGATCATCGAGCCGATGGTGTTGGGCATACCGCCGATGCCGAGCTGGAGGCACGCGCCGTTCGGGATCTCGGGCACGACAAGGTTGGCGACCGCGGTATCGACCTCGGTCGGCGCGCCGCCCGCGCCGAGCTGCGCCACGGGAGGATTCTCCCCCTCCACGACCATGTCGACGTCCTCGACGTTGATCTCGCAGCCGGTCAGCCCGTAGACCCACGGGAGCTTCTCGTTGACCTCGACGATGACCGTCTTCGCGCGCGCAAGCATATCGGCGAGATGCGAGGACGCCAGCGCGTAGCTGAAGTTCCCGTGCTTGTCCATCGGCGTGACCTGGATCATGGCGACGTCCACGCTGACGTTGCCGTCACGGTAGAAGCGCGGCAGCTCGCTGTAGCGCATGGGGCTGAAGTAGCCCATTCCCTTGGCGATGATCTTGCGGTCGATGCCGCTGCAATGCCACGAATGCCAGACGAAGTGCTCGGGCGCGTCGTCCGCCTTGCAGATCTCGGGCATCCACATCGTCACGCCTCCGCGCACCTTGACATCCCTGAGCTCGTTCGCCCGCGCGGCAAGCGCCTTATCGAGCGTGTAGGGGTGGTTGGTGCACCAGCCGTAATCGACCCAGTCGCCGCTCTTGACGGCCTTGACGGCGTCTGCGGCGGAGGTCAGCTTCTTTCGGTAGAGCGCTGCATAGTCCATGGTAGGTTCCTCCTGTATGTCAATGTTCTGGTTTTCCTCGAAACTCTGGTAATTATATCACGCTTTTCCCCGCTTGCAAAGAGCTATTTCCGCAGCGGGCGCAAAAAAGGAGGACAGGCACAGCCTGTCCCCTTTCCTATTCTTAAATTATTCCTCGACGGGCGCGGGGGCTTCCTCGGCTGCGGGAGTGAGCAGCGCGCGGATGCTCAGGGAGATCTTCTTCTTTTCCTCGTCGATGGCGGTGATCTTTGCATCGACCATCTGACCCTCGCTCAACACGTCGGAGGGCTTGTCGATGCGGCGGTCGGCGATCTGGGAGATGTGGATCAGACCGTCCACGCCGGGAACGACCTCGGCAAACGCGCCGAAGGTCATCAGCTTGACGATGCGGACGTTGGCAACGTCGCCGACCTTGTAGGTGTTCATGAACACGTCCCAGGGGTTCTGGGTGCGGTCCTTGACGCCGAGGGAGATCTTGTGCTTCTCGGGATCGAAGGAGATGACGTACACGTCGAGATGGTCGCCGATGGAGACGACCTCGGCGGGGTTCTTGATACGGCTCCAGCTCAGCTCGGAGATGTGGACCATGCCGTCCACGCCGCCGATGTCGACGAACACGCCGTAGGAGGTCATGGACTTGACGACACCGTCATAGTGCTTGCCGACCTCGATGCCCTCCCAGACGGCAGCCTGAGCGGCCTGACGCGCCTCGTTGAGCACGGACTTGATCGAGCCGACCACGCGGCGGCGGGCACGGTTGACCTCCGTCACGCGCAGCTGGACCTTCTGCTTGACCATCTGGCTGAGGTCGGAATCCTTGGGCATACCGCTCTGGGAGGCGGGCACGAACACGCGCACGCCCTTCACGGACACGACGATACCGCCCTTGTTCACCTCGGTCACGGTGCCTTCGAGAACGGTCTTGTCCTCCACGGCAGTCTCAATGTCCTCCCACAGCTTGACAGCGTCGAGACGCTTCTTGGAGAGGGTGGCGTAGCCCTCCACGTCGTTGACGCGGACAACGTAAGCCTCGATCTCGTCGCCGACCTTGACGACGTCCTCGGGCTTGACGTCGGGGTCGCTGCTCAGCTCGGAAACGGGAATGTAGCCCGCCTGCTTGCAGCCGACATCGACCTGCACCTCGGTCGCGCCGATGGCAGTGACGATGCCCGTCACCTTATCGCCTGTATTTAGAGTCTTGAAAGATTTTTCAAGCATTTCTTCGAAGGATTCGCCAGTCTCGGGAGCGGTGGTGTTGATGATTTCTTCCGTCATTGTTGTTAATACCTCCATAATGATACTCGCAGGGGTGGACGCGCCTGCCGTCAGTCCCGCCGCACGGCAACCGGAAAAGGATTCCGGTGAGAGCTCGTCTGCGGATTCGATCTGAAATACCCTCGCGCAGTTCTCTCTGCAAATCTCGGTCAAATGCCCTGTGTTGGCGCTTCTTCTGTCGCCCACGACCACCATCGCGTCTACCTTGGCGGAGAGTTCCGCCGCCTCAGCCTGACGTCTCTGCGTAGCGGAGCATATTGTATCATTGATTTTCAGATTTGTACACTCTTTTTTTAGAATTTTAACACAACTTTCCCAAAGCGCACGAATACAGGTCGTTTGCGCGAGCGCGATACTGGGTAAATTGGCAAATTCCGGGTGTTTTTCGAGGTGATCGGCAACTTCCTGCGCATTTTCGAAAATTAACGCGCCGCTGCACCAGCTGGCGATGCCGCGCAGCTCCGGGTGCGCGCGCTCGCCGATCAGAATCACGCGGCGCC
Organism: Alistipes onderdonkii; assembly: GCA_963612845.1. GTDB lineage: Bacteria > Bacillota > Clostridia > Oscillospirales > Oscillospiraceae > Hominicoprocola. The sequence continues at coordinate 64,046 of CAVDWO010000002.1, read as the reverse complement.
CCTCCCGCTCCGCCTCCTGCGCGAGCGTCCGGATCCGCTCGACGTGCGGGCAGACGGCGCTGACGACCACCGCCCCGCGCGCCCGCAGCGCTTCGACGGCGTCCCTCGTCTCCCCATGGGCGCGGAGCAGCACCGTCTCCCCCGCGCGCGCCTGCGCGGGGCTGTCGATCAGGCGCATACCGCGCGCTTCCAATCCGCGCACGACGCCCTCGTTGTGCACCACGCTGCCGAGCATTGCGCCGCCGTGCGCCGCCGCCGTTTCCTGCGCGAGCTTCACCGCGCGCTCCACACCGTAGCAGAAGCCCGCGGTCTTTGCCAGAATGACCTTCACAGCGGCGCGCCTCCTACCTGCTGCCCGCCGAGCGCATAAGCGCGGCGCAGCGTTTCGTCGGCGATGGTCTGCAGCTCCTCCGACGTGCCGCGCCGACCCGTGACCTCGGGCGTGTACGGCTCGCCGAAGACGATGCGCGTCTTACGGAAGGGCTTCTTCTCGCCGCCGCAGAACACCGGCACGAGCGCCGCGCCCGTGCGCACGCCGATCATGGCGATGCCCGCGTGGGCGTGGGCAGGCAGCCCGTCATGATAGCCGACGCCGCCGTGGATCGTCGTCCCCTCTGGGAAGATCAGCAGGTTCTCACCCTTGCGGAGGACCTGCATGGCGGTCTTGACGGACTGGATATCCCGCCCGTCCCGATCGACGGGAAACGCGCCGAGCGCGCGCAGGAACCAGCCCTTGAGCGGATTTTTGAAAAGCTCCGCCTTCGCCATGAAATGCAGATGATAGTCCGACGGCAGGCTCAGCCCGATGAGCACGGGGTCGATGTCGCTCGCGTGGTTGGGACAGAGCAGCGCGCCGTTTTTCGGCAGGCGGTCCAGCCCTTCGACCTCCACGCGGAACACCCACAGCAGCAGCCGCCCGATCCACCATACGATAAGAAACAGCACTCTCATTTCAGCCTCTCTCCGATCAGCTTCAAAAGCGCGGCGCGGCTCGCGTCGAAATCGAGCTGCGAGGTATCCACGCGCACGGCGTCCTCCGCGCAGCGCAGCGGCGCGGAGGCGCGGTGCATATCCTGCTCGTCGCGCTCGTTGAGTTCACGCAGCACCTCGTCGTAGGGCTTGGGCGTGCCGCGGCGCTCCAGCTCCAGAAAGCGGCGGCGGGCGCGCTCCTCCGCTGTCGCGGTGAGGTATATCTTCACGTCCGCCTGCGGCAGCACGACCGTGCCGATGTCGCGGCCGTCCATGATGACGCTTCTTTTTCGCGCGACGTCGCGCTGCATTTCAAGAAGATAGGCGCGCACGCAGGGCAGCGCCGAAACGTTCGAGGCGTACATCGAGATCTCCGGCAGGCGGATCTGCCGGCTCACGTCCTTGCCGTCAAGCAGCATCCTCTGCTCGCCCGCTCCGTCAAAGGTCATCTCGATGTGGAGCTCCTTCAGCAGCGGCGCGATCTGCGACTCGTCCTTCGCGTCAAGCCCGCGCAGGAACGCCGCATAGCCGATGGTGCGGTAGATCGCGCCGGTATCGACATAAAGGATCCCCAGCTCCCTGGCGATCGCGCGGGCAAGCGTGCTCTTGCCCGCCCCGCCGGGGCCGTCAATGGCAACGGAATAGTGCTCTTTCATCGTGATATCGTCAACTTTCGTGTAAAGTATTTTTGCTTTATTGCTCTTGCAGATACGCGGCGGCAGCTTCTCCTGCCGCCTTGCCGGTCGCCCACGCGATCTGGAGGTTGAACCCGCCCGTGTAAGCGTCCACGTCGATCATTTCCCCGGCAAAGTACAGCCCCGCGACCTTCTTCGACGCCATGGTCCTCGGGTCGATCTCCCCCACCTTCACGCCGCCGGAGGTGACGATCGCGCTCTCCACGGGCATGGGCGCGGCGACAGCGACCGTCCAGCGCTTCAAAAGCGCGCGGACCGTCTCGCGCTGGGCGCGCGTGATATCATGCACCTTCTGGTGCGGCGGGATGCCGGAACGGTCAATGAACGCGCCGATCAGCTTCTGCGGCAGGAGCGCGCCGAGCGCGTTGCGAAAGTCGCTGTTGGCATACTTTTCAAAGTCGGACAGCAGCCGCTTATCCAGCGCCTTCTCGTCCAGCGCAGGCTTGAGGTCGATCGCCAACCGGTACTGCTTCTTCCCGAACTGCCGCATATGCGCGCTGGCAGACAGCACGAGCGGTCCGCTCACGCCGAAGTGCGTAAAGAGCAGCTCGCCGAAGTCCGTGTGTATTTTTTTGCCGTTTTCGTAAACCGTCAGCCCCACGTTGCGCAGGCTCAGCCCCTGCAGCTCCGCGCAGCCGTCCGCCTGCAGCGGCACGAGAGAACCGCGCAGCGGCGTGACCGTATGACCGAGCGCCGCCGCCATGGCGAAGCCGTCGCCCGTCGATCCGGTCGCGGGATAGGACACGCCGCCCGTTGCCAGCACGACAGCGCGCGCGGGGTACGCCCCCTTTTCGCCCCTGACGGCGGAAACGCAGCCGTTTTCGACCGAAATTTCGCGCGCGCGGTCGCGCACGAGCTTCACGCGCAGGCGCTTCAGCTCGCGCTCCAACGCGGCGGTGACGTCGAATGAACGGTCGGACACGGGGAACACGCGACGCCCGCGCTCGACCTTCAGCGGCACGCCGAGCGCCTCAAAAAACGCCATGGCGTCCCGCCCGTCGAAACGGGAGAAGGCGGAGTACAAAAAGCGCGGATTTTGCGGCACATGGGCAAGCAGCTCCTCGCAGTTGCTGTCGTTCGTCACGTTGCAGCGGCCCTTGCCGGTGATGTTCACCTTTTTCCCGAGCCGTTCGTTCGGCTCAAGCAGCGTAACGGCGGCGCCGGCGCGCGCCGCGCAGATCGCCGCCATCATGCCCGCGGCGCCGCCCCCGACGACCGCGAGCCCTCCGCTCTCACTCATCTTCCACCTTGCCGAAGATGCTGAACTTCTCCCAGACGTGCTCAAGCTCGGAGAAGGTGGCGGACACGTCCGCGCCCTTCTTGCCCGCCGCCGCAAGGATCAGCGCGTTGAGCATACTCATGGGCGCGGCGAGCGAATCGACGAACGAGATCATCTCGTTGCGCACGAGCAGCGAGCAGGACGCCATCTGGCTGATCGGGGACATTTCGCTGTCGGTCACGCCGACGATCGTCGCGCCGCGCTCTTTTGCGAAGTGAATGGTCTTGAGCGCCAGCTCGCTGTAACGCGGGAAGCAGATGCCGATGACCACATCGCCCGGCGAAACGCGGAAAATCTGGTCAAAGGTCCCTGCGGCACCGCCCTGCACCTGCGTGACGTTGTCGAAGATCAGGCGGAAATAGAAGTTCAGATAGCCCGCGAGGAACGACGAGGAGCGGAAGCCGACGATATAGATCCGCTTTGCGCCGATGATCGTATCGACCACGCGGTCGAATTCCGCGCTTTCGGTCTGGTCGGCAGCCATGCGGATCTTCTCCATATCGCGCTGGAGCACGTTCGCCATCAGCCCCGCGCCGGAAAGCTCCCCGTCGGACGCCTGAATCCGCTGGATGCTCGTCAGCTTCCCGCGGATCATCTCCTGCAGCGCGCGCTGCATACTGGGGTAGCCGTCGTAGCCGAGCTGCGTGGCAAAGCGCACCACGGTGGATTCGCTGACCTGCACGGTCTTGCCGAGACGGCTCGCCGTCATAAACGCGGCTTTATCGTAATTGTCCAGAATGAAGCGGGCGATCAGCTTCTGCCCCTTGGAAAATCCGGACATATTCTTTTCGATGTTATGTAAGATGTTCTTCGTCATGGTTCTGCCTTTTGCCTTTCTTGTTTTGTCGCCGCGAGCTCGCGCTCTGTCAGCTCGCGCCATGCGCCGCACGGAAGGTCGCCGAGCGTAAGGGAATGTTCCCCCACGCGCCGCAGCCGCTTGACGTGCAGCCCGCAGGCGGCGCACATACGCCGGATCTGCCGGTTTTTCCCCTCGTGTATCGTGACGGAGAGCTGCGCGGTCTCCTTCCCGCCGCGCAGCAGCCGCACTGCCGCAGGGCGGATCGGCTCGCCGGCGAGCGCCGTGACCGCGGCGAGCGCTCTGTCGCAGCCCGCCGTTTCCCCCGCGACGGTGACAAGATAGGTCTTGTCCACCTCGTAGCGCGGGTGCAGCAGCCGCTGCGCCCAGTCCCCGTCGTTCGTCAGCAGGAGCAGCCCCTCGGAGTCATAGTCCAGCCGCCCGACGGGATAGACGCGCGTCCCACAGTCCGCGACCAGCTCCGCGACCGTAGGGCGCCCCTTCTCGTCCGACAGCGTGCAGACGACGCCGCGCGGCTTGTTGAGCATCAGGTAGCGCTTCCGCTCTGCGCGCGCGAGCGGCGCGCCGTCCACGGTGAGCGCGTCGCGCGCCGGATCAGCCCTCTGCCCGAGGAACGCAGCCTCCCCATTCACAAGGACGCGCCCGGCGGCGATCCACTGCTCCGCGGTGCGGCGGGAGCAGAGTCCCGCCTCCGAGAGCAGCTTTTGTATCCGTTCCTCCGCCAGCGCGATCCCCTCCTTACGCGGAAAGCAGCTTCCACAGCCTTTCCGCGAGCGTTGTCTTTTTCGTTGTTTCCGCCGTTTCCGGCACCGTCTGCGGCAGCGCCGTGCCGCCGCTGAGAAGCGCCACGCGCCCGACCTCCGCTCCGTTGCAGAGGATCACGAGCGTCCCGACCGCCTGCCCCGTCCGCAGCGGGACGGGTGCGGTCTGCGGAAGCTCGGCGCGCACCGTCAACTCCTCGCCCGCGGCGACGGGATAGCAGAAGCTCTCCGCCGCGACGACGGGGATATCCTTCCCTCCCGCGAGTACGCTGCCGTACCGCTCGCCCTGCTTCGCACCGGCGGCGGAGCGGTAAGCGGAAAAACCGTATTCATAGAGCGCGGCATGATCCGCCCAGTCGTTGCCGTCGTGCAGCGTGACGGCGATCAGCCGCAGTCCGCCGCGCTCCGCGCAGGTGACCAGCGTGCGCCCCGCGTCGTCCGTATAGCCCGTCTTGAGACCGATGCAGCCGGAAAATGAGCCGAGCAGCTTATTGTGGTTGCTCATCGTCCTCGTGCCGACGGACGCCGTGCGCGTCGAAGCGATGCGCGCGAAGGTCGGCTCCTCCATGGCGGCCGCTGCAAGGCGCGCCATGTCGAGGGCGCAGGAATGGTGCCCCTGCTCGTCGAGCCCGCTCGGGTTGCGGAACTCTGTGCGCGTCATGCCGAGCGCGGCGGCCTTTTCGTTCATCCACGCGACAAAGCGCGCACTGTCGCCCCCGCCGCAGAAAGCGGCGATGCACTCGGCTGCATCGTTCCCCGAGGGCAGGAGCAGCCCGTAGAGCAGCTCCTCCATTGTCAGCGTTTCGCCCTCGGCAAGGTACATCGACGAGCCCTCGCGCAGATGCTCGCGCCTGACCGTGACCCGGTCCGTGAGCTCGCTGTGCTCCAGCGCCACAAGGCAGGTCATGATCTTCGTCGTGCTGGCGATGCCGCGCTCCTGCGTTTCGTTCTGCGAAGCCAGCACCCGACCGCTGTCCGCATCCATCAGGACGAAGGCGGCGGCAGAGGTCTGCGGCGCGTCAGCCTGACAAGTGATATTCCCTGTCAGGCAAGCTGCCGCAAGGAAAGCAGCGGCGATTCGGCGTGGGAAACGCGGCATGGGATCACTCCTTTGTCAAGAATGTCCCTATTATGCCCCGGATCAGTAGATTTCTTTCTCTTCCTTCTTCTTGTTGACGAAATTTTCCACGCGGTCCATCACCTCGGGAACGAGGTCAAGCACGCGGTCGACCGTCGTCACAGCGGGTACGGCGACCGGCATGATGCGCGTCACGCCGTCCTTGATGATCAGGAACGCGACAGGGTCGATCCGGACGCCCGCGCCCGCGCCGCCGCCGAAGTTCGTCTTCGCCGCGCCGTAGTCGCCGCCGCCGGAGCCGAAGCCGAAGCTGACGCGGGAGACGGGGATCACGGTCACGCCGTCGGGCGTGGTGATCGGCTCGCCGATGATGGTGTTGGAATCGACCATTTCGCGGATCTTTCCCATCGCCGTGTCCATCAGATCGTTCAGAGGGGCTTTCTTCTCAAGATTTTCCATGGTGTTCTTCCTTTCTCTTTTCTGCTTATGCTGACAGTTTTTCTGTTTTCTCCGTTTGCTCCGCCGCTCCCGCCTGCGCGGGCGGCTCCGCGCTCCTCGGCGCGTCGTCTCGGTGCGCCTTCTTAAAGCGCAGGAACCACTTCAGCAGCGGAACGGCAAGCGCGAGCGCGATGACCAAAAGCTGCCCGACGCGCGCGCTCAGCCCCAGCGACCCCTCGGCGCGCGTTTCCGCCGCCTGATAGTCCATTCGCAGGTGGAGCGATGGGTGCGGGATACGGAACAGCGTCTCCGCCCGCGGCATCAGCGCCCACATCGCGGCGCAGGCGTAGCCGTACTTCTGCGCGATCTCCGCCGGATCCGCGCCGCCGAAGGTGACGGACACCTCCAGCGGGTCGATGCGAAGGCGGCGGCAGGTCGCGCGCAGCATCGCGCCCAGCGCGGAAAATGCTGTGGAGATAAGGTCGGTAAGCTCGCGGAGCGTCGGCTTCGGCAGGGAACGCTTTTTCTTCGGCTTCTCCGCCGCCGGCTCGTCCGGCACTTCCTTTTCTTTCCGCTTTTTGGGCGGCTTTTCGCCCATCGGGACGATGGTCCTGCGAAACGGACCGATGCGCAGCTTCACGACGAGCGCTTCTCCGAAGCGCACCTCCGCGCCCACGCGCAGCAGTCCGATGAGCAGCAGGATCAGCAGTATGATCCCGATCACCTTCAGCGCCGTCAAGCGATCACCTCCCTGTCCGTATCTGTATCTGCAATCTGCCGGTCATTTTGCGCCGTCCGCGTCCTGCGGCATGAGCGTGTTGGGGTCGAGGATCGAGCCGTCCTCGGTCATGCGGAGCTGACCGTCCGCCTCAAGACCGGGCATCTCGGGCAACTCCTCAAGCGAGCCTAAGTGGAAATCCCGCAGGAATTTCTTCGTCGTGCGGTAGAGATGTGGTCTGCCGGGCACCTGCAGGCGCCCGCATTCCTCGATCAGCCCGCGCTCCAGCAGCAGCCCCATGGTGTACGAGCTGTCCACCCCGCGCACCTGATCGACGTAGGCGCGCGTCGTGGGCTGGTAGTAGGCGACGACCGTCAGCACCTCCAGCGCGGGCTGGGAGAGCTTCGCTGTCTTGCGGATCTCGAACGCCTTGCGGATCACCTCGGCATAGTCCGGCGCGGAGCAGAGCTGGTAGCTGTCCTCCATGCGCACGAGACGGATCCCGCGGCGCTCGTAGGCGTAATGATCGCCGAGCTTTTGCAGCACCTGCTCCGCCGTGGGGCGGTCAAGCTCCAGCGCAAGGCAGATGCGGTCGATGCCCAGCGGCTCGCCGCTGGCAAACAGGATCCCCTCGATCGCCGCCTCGACCTCGCGCAGGTCCAATGATTCCAAAGCCATGCTATCTCCTCACAAATCAATGGTTTTGCCGCCGCTCTCCCCGCACTCGACCGTGCAGTCCGTGTCGGACCCGGCGAGGCGGATGACCTTCTCGCGGCACAGCTCCAGCACGGCGATAAAGGTCGCTACGATCTCGCTGCGGCTGCGGCTGCCGCGGAAAAGCAGCTGAAAGCGCGTCATGCCGAACTCCTTCAGCCGGCGCAGGATCTCCTCCGCCTTGCCCTTGACGGGGTACGGCTCGCGCCGCACGATCTCGCTCAGCGCCGCGCCCGGCGGAGCGGAAACCCGCTCGCCGCGGTCGAGCATCGCCTGCATGGCGAGCACGAGCTCCGCCTTCTCGTGGTCGTATTCGTAGATCTTGCCGCGCTGCATCGGCTCCGGCGCGCGCGTCATCACGCTGCGGCCGAACTCGCCCATCGGACCGAGCGTCTCGGTCAGCATTTTGACGCGCAGATAGGTGTCCTTCTGCTGGCGCTCCTTGAGCGAGGCGATCAGCTCATCCATCTCGCTCTGCGCCTGCTCGTCCTCAAGCGAGAGCAGCATCCGCGTTTTGATATACATCAGGTGCGCCGCCATCGTGATGAACTCGCTCGCCACCTCGAGGTCGAGCTGCTTGCGCTGCTCGAGATACGCGAGGTACTGGTCGAGGATCAGCGCGATGGGGATATCCTGGATCTCTATTTTATTTTTCGACAGCAGGAAGAGGATCAGATCGAGCGGACCTTCAAAGTCCTGCAGCGCCTCGGCGCTGCGCTCGTGGACGACGCTCTCCAGCTTGAAAACGGGATTGTCCATTCAGCCTGTCTCCGTTCCGGGAAAGCTCCGCGCGCTCAAAGCAGACCGCGGAAGATCCCTCGCAGGAAAAATTCATATACGCGGTAGATAGCGGCGCCGAGCAGATTGTCCCCCACGCCGAGCCAAACGAGCGCGAGCAGCACGACCATACCGTATTTTTCATAGCGCATGAGCGTTTCATACGCCGCGTCCGGCAAAAAGGCGAAAAGCACCTTCGACCCGTCGAGCGGCGAGATCGGGATCAGGTTGAACAGCCCGAGACCGATGCTCATGTACGCCGTCATCAGCAGGAAGTCGAACAGATAGTCCCACCCGACGCCGTACTGCCGGTAGATCGCCCGCGCGAGCAGCATCGCAAGCGCCGCCAGCACAAAATTCGACACCGGTCCCGCCAGCGCCGTGAGCGCCATGCCCTGCCGCGGCTTTTTGAAATAGCTCATGTCCACCGGCACGGGCTTCGCCCAGCCGAAGCCGACGAGCAGCATCGCGGCTAAGCCGAACCAGTCGATATGGTGCAGGGGATTCAGGCTCAGACGGTGGGCGCGCTTCGCCGTCGGGTCGCCGAGGGCGTAAGCCGCAAGACCGTGGCAGGTCTCATGCACCGTCAGGCATAAAAAGACGCCGAGCACGCGCAGGAGCGCGCCGGCAAGCGCAGCCCAGTCCAGCGACAGGAAAAGTTCATGGAAGCTGTTCACGCAATTTCTCCGATAACATAATGCAGATCGGCGCGAGCCGCATCTGATAATGGGTCTATTATATCAGCCGCGCCCCTCTTTTACAAGTCATTTTGCAATTTTTGATTCATTTCTCCTGCAAAAATCCCCTGTGTTTTTTCGGGCAATCTGCACAATCTGACCAAAAAAGCGCCCCGGCCGTCGAACGGTCAGGGCGCTGCGGGAGCGGAAGCCGGTTTATTTTTTGAGCCGCTTGTCACATTTTGTGGAAAGGTAGGTGCCGAGCGACTGGAAGCCCTGCACGAGCAGGACCAGCAGGAGCGTCGCGGCGAACATCACCAGATATTTGTAGCGGTAGTAGCCGTAGTCGATGGCGATCTTGCCGAGTCCGCCGCCGCCGATAACGCCGCTCATCGCGGAGTAGCCGAGAATGGTCGTCAGCGCGATGGTGAAGTTCTGCAAAAGCGAGGGGACGCTCTCGGGGATCATCACCTTACAGACGATCTGAAGCGGCGTCGCGCCCATGCTCTGCGCGGCTTCGATGATGTTGGGGTCGACCTCGCGCAGGCTGCTCTCAACAAGGCGCGCCACGAACGGGAACGCCGCCACGACGAGCGGGACGATCGTCGCCTTCGTGCCGACGGTCGTGCCGATGATCAGGCGTGAGAGCGGGAAGACCATGACCATCAGGATCAGGAACGGGACGGAGCGCAGCAGGTTGATGATGACGTTCAGCACACTCATCAGCGCCTTGGGAAGCGGCAGCACGCCGTCCTTCTCCCCCGCCACCAGCAATACGCCGAGCGGCAGACCGAGCACCACCGCCAAAAGCGTGGAGAGCACGGTGACGTAAAACGTCTCCCAGATCGCCAGCGGGAACTGCGTCTGCAAAAGGACGACCAGCTGGGAAACAGACTCCGGCGAAAACATCTTACTGTACATTGACGCTCGCCTCCTCTACCTGAAGATTTTCGATGCCCTTGAGGAACGCCATCGCGCGCTCGAACTGCGCGTTGGGCACGCCCAGCAGCATACTGCCGTAGACCTCCTCGGAGAGCTTCTGCGTGTTGGCGGAAATGACGTTCGCGTTCACGCCCTCCTCCGTGGCAAGGCGCGCCACGAGGGGCACGGAGGTCGTCTTCGCGCTGCGGAAGATCAGGCGGATGCGGCGCTCATGCTGCGGGTCGGACACGTCGATATCCGCGCCGCGGGGGAATACAAGGTGCCGCGCGGCGGCGGACTTCGGCGCGGAGAATACCGCGGAAACGAGCCCCTCCTCGACCACCTCGCCGTCGTCAAGAATGGCGACGTGGCTGCAAACCTCGCGCACGACGCTCATCTGGTGCGTGATGATGACGACCGTGATGCCGAGCTTCTTGTTGATGTCGCCGATCAGTTCGAGGATCTGGCGCGTCGTCTTGGGATCGAGCGCGCTCGTCGCCTCGTCGCACAGCAGCACCTTTGGCTCCGTTGCGAGCGCGCGGGCGATGGCGACACGCTGCTGCTGCCCGCCGGAGAGCTGCGCGGGATATGCCTTCGCCTTGTCGGGCAGCCCCACGGTCTCGAGCAGCTCCTGCGCGCGCTTGACCGCCTCACTCTTTTTCACGCCCGCCAGCTCCATCGGGAAGCACACGTTGTCGAGGCAGCTGCGCTGCATCAGCAGGTTGAAGCGCTGGAAGATCATTGTGATCTCGCGCCGCGCCGCGCGCAGCTGCGAGGCGCTCATCGTGTCGAGCCGCTGCCCGTTCACGATGACCTCGCCGGAGGTCGGGCGCTCGAGCATATTGATGCAGCGCACAAGCGTGGATTTGCCCGCGCCGCTCATGCCGATGATGCCGTAAACGTCCCCGTCCGGTATGGTGAGGGAGACGTCCTTGAGCGCGTCTACCCGTCCGCCGGCGGTCTCAAAGGTCTTGCAAAGGTGCTTCAGTTCGATCAAGGACGCTCCCTCCTTTCTGCTGTTACTGCGCGCTCAGCGCGTCGAGCGTGGTCTGCTTGCCGCCGTAGAGACCCATGGGTTCAACGTGGATCGCGGCGACGGAGACGATGTGCGTGCCCTTTTCGGCGTTGAAGTCGTCAAGGTACGGGGTGTGCTGGAAGTAGTTGGCGTCCGCGGTGCCGTCCTCGACCACGGTGTTGGGCACGACGTAGTCGTTGTAGGTCTGGATATCAAGGGTGATGTCCTTGGCGGCGAGGAGCTCCTTGGCGACCTCAAGGATCTCGGCGTGCGGCGTCGGGGACGCGGCGACGGAGATGGTCTCGCCGGCGAGCGCGGCGTAGTCAACGGTGGCGTCGTAGCCGTCGGTCGGGTTCTCCACGGTGCTCACAACGGCGCCAGCATACTTCTCTTCGATGAAGTCGGCGACCTGCTGGCTCTCAAGCGCTGCGATCAGCGCGAGCGTCTTGGGGGAGGTCTCGTTGCCCTCCTTGACGGCAAGGATATTGGCGTAAGCCGAGGAGGAGCCTTCGATGGCGAGCGAATCCTCGACAGGGTTCAGCCCCGCGTTGATGGCGTAGTTGGAGTTGATGACGGCATAGTCAACGTCCTGCAGGACGTTGGGGATCGCCGCGGCTTCGGTCTCAACGATCTCAACGTTGTACGGATTCTCGGCGATGTCGTTCTTGGTGGCGGTGATGCCAGCGCCGTCCTTGAGCTTGATGATGCCGTTGGCTTCAAGCAGCAGCAGCGCGCGCGCTTCGTTGGTGGTGTCGTTGGGGACGGCGATCTGAATGACGGGGGCGCTGTCGCCGGAGTCGTCAGCGGCGGTATCCTTAGAGCCGCAGCCGGTCAGGGCGAGCGCGGCGGTGAGCACGAGCGCCAGTACGAGCGCGGTGAGCTTGACAGAATTCTTCTTCATTGTTTTGTTCTCCTTATGAAATGATTTTATTTATTTGGATCGCTCAGCGATGATGCTGCATTCTTATTCCTATCCCGCAGTGTCCTGCGGACACATTCGGTCGTCCCTGTACAGTTGAAAGCTGCGCATGGTATCTGCTCCTTTCACATCGGAAAATAAAAAACAGCGGGAGGTCATTGACCTTCCGCTGTCGTTCGTGCGCCGGTATATCAGACAGTTTCTGAAAGGAAATGACCGTTTTCTCCATGGCGAAGCATGCACATGACAGACATCATGCGCATCTCGGACATCATCATGGAGTTGACGGCGAAGTTCTTCATGCCCATTGTTTCCTTTCTGAAACTCAGCTGCGGGCGCTCACGGCTCCCGCGCTGTGCGTATGGTAGCACCATCGCTCCCGCTTGTCAACCGGAAAATTCATATTTTTTCACTCCTGCGCGTCTTTTTTTGCAAATGCACGAAATTTACCGCTCATTTATCCCGCGCTTCGAGCACATGGACGAGATGCCGCAGGAAATCCGCGTCGGGAAGCCCTGCGAGCGCGTCCTCCGCCGCGCGCGAGCTTTCGGCGATCCGCTCGCGGCAGCCGTCGATGCCGAAGAGGTCGACGCCCGTCGTCTTCCCCTCCTCGCGGTCCGAGCCGATGGGCTTGCCGAACGTCTTCTCGTCGCCGATCACGTCGAGCACGTCGTCGCGCAGCTGGAAGGCATAGCCGAAATGCTCGCCGTATGCTGCCGCCGCGCGCTCCTGCTCCGCCGTGCCGCCGGCTGCGGCAGCGCCCATCAGACACGCCGCGCGGAGCAGCGCGCCCGTCTTGCGGCGGTAGATCTCCTCCAGCTCCGGCGCGCGCAGCGCCCTGCCCTCCCATTCAAGGTCGAGCTGCTGACCGCCGCAGATGCCCTCGTGTCCGGCGGCGGTCGCCAAGATCTGCGCGCAGCGCAGCGCGCGCTCCGGCGGCAGCGGCGCGCCCAGCACCGTTTCAAAGGCGAGCGCCTGCAGCGCGTCTCCCGCGAGCGTCGCCGTACACTCGCCGAAGACCTTGTGGTTCGACGGCTTGCCGCGGCGCAGATCGTCGTCGTCCATCACGGGCAGATCGTCGTGGATCAGGGAATAGGTGTGCAGCATCTCGACGCCGCACGCTACGCCCAGCGCCGCTTCGACGCTGCCGCCGCAGACGCGGCAGAATTCCAGCGCGAGGATCGGGCGCAGGCGCTTGCCGCCCGCGTTCAGGCTGTAGCGCATCGAATCGGTCAGCTCGTGGTAGCTCGCGCGCCGCGTATCCGCAAGGCAGGAGGAAAGAAAGCCCTCCACCATCGCCTTGTATTCCGCCATGCGCGCGGAAAACAGCTTCTCGTCCATCGCTCACTCCTCCGCTTCAAACGCGCTCTCGACCGGCGCGCCGTCCGCGCCGCGGGAGAGCTTCACGACCTTCTGCTCCGCCTTGTCGAGCATCGCGCCGCAGTCCGTCACGAGCTTCGTGCCCTCCTCAAAGAGCTTGAGGGACTCGGCGAGCTTTGCGTCGCCCTTTTCCAGCGCCGCCACGATCTCCTCGAGCCGCGCGATATTGTCTTCAAATGTTTTTGCCATCATCGTTTCCTCCCATGCTGCATCGCTCCACCGTACACGCAAGGCTCCCCTGCCCGAGCAATACCTCGATCGTTTCGCCGGGCTTAGCCTCCCGCGCCGCGCGCAGGATCTGCCCCTTTTCATTCCGCGCCACCGCGTAGCCGCGTCCGAGCACCTTGAGCGGGCTGAGCGCGTCGAGCTTCGCCGCGAGCGCCGTGAAGCGCTGCTCCCGCTGCGCCATCTGATCCTGCGCGAGGGACGCGAGATCCTTCCGCGTATAGTCGAGCAGCTGGCGCTTATCGTCGATAAACGCCATGGGGTCCCGCAAAGCGCGGCTGCGCGCGAGCCGGTCGAACCGCTCCCGCTGCTCCTCAAGCCGCTTGCGCTCGCTCCGCGCGATGCGCTCGCGCAGCACGTCGAGCCGCCGCTTCACCTCCTGCCGGTCCGGCACGGCAAGCTCCGCCGCATTCGATGGCGTCGCGGCGCGCACGTCGGCGGCAAAGTCCGCGATCGTCACGTCCGGCTCGTGCCCCACTGCGGAGATGACGGGGATCTCCGATTCATAGATGGCACGCGCCACGCGCTCGTCGTTGAACGCCCAGAGGTCCTCGATCGACCCGCCGCCGCGCCCCGTGATGATGAGGTCGGCGACCTGCCATTTATTCGCGTAGCGCAGCGCGCCCGCGATCTCCGGCGGCGCCTCCGCCCCCTGCACGCGCACGGGCAGGAGCACGACCTTGCACAGCGGCCAGCGCGCGTTCAGGATACGCAGCATATCATGCACCGCCGCGCCGGCGGGCGAGGTGATGAGCGCGATGCGCCGCGGGCAGCGCGGCAGCGGCTTTTTGTGCGCGGAGTCGAACAGCCCCTCTTTGTCCAGCTTCGCCTTGAGCTGCTCGAAGGCGGCGTGCAGGTCGCCCGCGCCCTCCGCGCTCAGGGCGGAGCAGTAGAGCTGGTACGCGCCGTCGCGCGGGAACACGCCGATGCGCCCGAAGGCGATGACCTTCATACCGTTCTCCGGCCGGAAGCGCAGCCCCGCCGCCATACCGCGGAACATCACGCAGCGCAGCGCGCCGCCCTCGTCCTTGAGCGTGAAATAATGGTGCCCCGAGGGGTAGCGCTTATAGTTCGAGATCTCACCGCGCACGCAGATATTCTGGAGCTGCGGCACCGCGTCGAGCAGCGCCTTGATGAAGTTGTTCGCCTCCGACACGCTGAAGATCATCTGCGGCTGTTCCATGCCGTGCCGCCCCTCTCTGTCAAGTATTTTCCCTTTTCAGCTATTGCAGAAAAGCAGAGCGCCGCGAAAGGCGGTACTCTGCTTCCTTGTCAGTTCTCCGCGTTCAGCTCGCCGCGCGCGAAGCTGCCGAGAATGCCGTTGATGAACTTCACCGTCTCCGGCGTCTCGTACTTCTTGGCGATCTCCACCGCTTCGTTGATGGCGACGCTCGTGGGGATATCGTCCCGGTAGAGCGATTCGTACATCGCCACGCGCATGATCGCCGAGGCGACGAGCGGGATACGCTCGAAGCTCCAGCCCTTGGCGTATTTGGCGATGTAGCCGTCCAGCTCCGGCGCGTGGCCGGCAACGCCCGCGACGATCGAACGGATATACTCCGCCTGCGCCGCGCCGGGCGCCTTCTGGTAAACGGCGTCCTCCTCCCCAAGGGATTCAAAGTATTCCCGCTTCAGCCGCTCGTCGAGCAGCTGCTGCGGCGTTTTGTCGGTAAAGCTCAGCTCATATGCCAGATGAACCGCGATCTCTCGCGCCGTATTGCGAATCATTCGTGTTGCGTCCTTACTCTTTCTCTTGATTGAAGCTGATGCCGCCGACGTGAACGTTGACGGCGCGCACGCCGTAGCCGGTCATACCGCCGACCGCGGCGGAAACGCCGTCCTGCACCTTGCGCGCGGTCTCGGGGATCGCGTAGCCGTAGCGCACCATCAGGTAAACGTCCACGACGATCTCACCGTCCTGCAGCTCGGCGCGCACGCCGCGCAGGGCTTTCTTCCCCGTGAACTGCTCGGTGATCTGCTCGGTCATGTTCTGGCACATGGGACCGACGCCCTCGATCTCGCCGACCGCGTCGGCAACGATGGCGGCGACCACGTCCTCGGCGATGCTGATGCTGCCGTTTTCCTCGCCGCGGGTCAGATACTCTCGATTCTCAGCCATTCGTGTGTCCTCTCCTTGCTTGAATCTCACGATGTCGAAGAGTATTCTACCATCACTTTCTGAAAAATACAACAGCTAAATCGCTAATTTACCTCAAGGATCTTGATGCACTCTGCGGCAAAGCCCGTTTCCTGCTTGACGATATCCGTGATGCGGGCGACGTCCTCGGTCTGCAAGCCGTCCTCTCCCGTCGATACGACGACGCTCACGCCGTCCTCGGAGAGGAATACCACGCAGTCCTCATAGCCCTTGGCGGTGATCATGTTCTCGATCTGCGCCTCACTGAGCGTGTAGGACGCGAGCGTCTGGATGCTTTTCGCCGCCTCGCTCGCCGTCTGCTCGTCCACGCTCTCGTTCTCGCTCGCCTCCTTGAGCAGTGACAGGGCGCTGTCGCGCGCCTGCTTGCGCGTCAGGCGCGCCGAGGCGAAATAGTCTGAGCCATCCGCCTCGCCGGATACCTCCGCCGCCTCCGCGTCCGCCGTGTCCACCTGCTGCGCCTGCCCGAGCACCTTCGCCGGCTGCTCGACCTGATCGGCGTAGCGCCCGTTGAGATAGATCGCCGCGCAGACGAGCACCAGCACCGCCGCGACCACCGCGTTCCGCTTCCATAACTTCTTCATGCCTGTTTCCTCCCTGCTTTTTTGTTGATGATAAAAAACGACCAGCTTCATGGCGTTCCCCTGACGACGGTGATCCGGTCTGCGCTCAGACCCGTGAGCGCGCCGACCGCCTGCGTCACAGAAAAGCGCACCGAGGCGCTCCCGCCGCCCTCGCACACGACGAGCGCGCCGACAAAGCGCGGGTAGCGGCTCTGCGTGACGACGACCTCCGCGGCGCTGCCGCTGCCGAGCACGACGGTCTCGCTCTTTGTCGTTTCCTCCTCGTCCGCACCGCCGCGGCTCCTGCTCGACGCGCTCTCGTCCCGCGCAAGCTCATACTCTCCCCCGCCGTCGACGGTGAGCATCAGCGAGAGCCTGCCGACGCCGTCGAGCCGGGAGAGGATATCCTCCATCTCCTCCTGAAGGGCAAGGCGGTCGAAGTCGGCGGCAGCGGTGTCCGACGGCGCGCTCTCCTCCCCGCCGCCGTGCGGCAGCAGCAGTAAAAACGCTCCGAGCGCCGCGCTCAGCAGCACGTAGCGGTATTTTCCGGCGGCGGCGAGCGCCGCGCTCAGCCGGAGCCGTCCTCCTTTGATGCGATCCATGTCTGATGCTCCTCCGTGATCCCGAGTTCGTCCGCGAGGTACGCCGCGAGCGCCTCGCTCCGCTGCCCATAGAGCGTCACGTCCGCCGGCAGCGGGACGCCGTCCTTCTCCTCCACCGTGACGGACGCGCGGACGCTCACGCCCAACTCGTCTGCTTTGTCCTCAATATATGCGGCGGTCGCGGCGGCTATGCCGCCCGAGAGCGATTCCTCCCGCTGCGCGGAAAGCTCGCGCTCCAGCTCCTCCACGGCGGCGCGGTAGCCGTCGAGCGCCGTCTCCCGAACGGGAAACTCCACCGAAAGCAGCGGGCGCAGCATCGCGAGCATCAGCAGCAGCCCTCCCGCAAAGCGGACCGCGCGCCGCAGCGCGCCGCCGTCCGTCAGGCTTTGCGCGGCGCTCACGAGCACCGCGCAGGCGATCACCCCCAGCAGCCATGCGCGCACGAGCATCATGCCGGCATCACCATCCTTATCGCGATCATCAGCGCCGCGAGCAGCACGAACGCCCCGCCCGCCGTCATCGCCAGCATCAGCGCGAAGGCGGAGGAAAGCTGCTCAAGGAAGCCTCGCAGCGCTTCGCTGCCCGTCATGCCGCAGAAAAACGCGGTCAGGCGGTAGAGCACGTACTGCGCGGCAAGGCGCAGCAGCGGCGCCATGCAGAGCGCGAGCACCGTGAAGATGCCGAGCGTCCCGATCGTCCCGCGCAGCGCGTCCGCGCCGGCAAGGAGCGCCTCCGCCGTGTCCGACAGGATCCCGCCCACGACCGGCACTGCGCCGGAGATCACCGTCTTCCCGATGCGGACGGAAACGCGGTCGGCGGAGCCTGCCAGCAGTCCGCTCAGCGACAGGAAGCCCGTGAAGGCGAACAGCAGCGCGCCCAGCGCCCAAGAGAGCAGCTTGCCGATTCCCTCGGAGAGCAGCGTGAGCCTGCTCTCCGGCAGCAGCGCGCCCGCCGCCGCCGCGCCGATCATGCAGTAGAGCGCCGGAACGAAGCAGCCGCGCAGCAGCGCGAGGAAGATCTCGCACATCGCCAGCGCCCCGACCTGCCACGCGCTCGCCGCGCTCACGCAGCCGCCGCCCGCCATGGCTGCGGCAAGTGTCGGAACAAGGAGCTTCGCCGCCGTGAAAAGCTCGTCCACCGTCTCCACGCCGAGTCCGATCAGCGTGCTCAGATCGCCCGCCGAGAGCGCCGCCGCGCCCAGCACACCGGCGAGCGCGACGCAGCGCGTCCCCTGCTCGCCTGCGCCCACCGCCGTCCCCTCGACCAGTCCGCACAGCAGCGAGAGCAGCATCAGCGCCGCGGCAGCGCGCAGAGCCGGGAGGACCGCGTCCTCCAGCGCGCCGCCCAACATTCCGCACAGATAGTCCGCGCCGCGCGCCACGAGGTCGTCCCCGTCCCGCGCGCCGTCGAGCAGCTCGGACGGAACCGCGCCGCCCAGCTCCTCCGGCAGCTCGGCGGCGCGCACCGGCAGACAGAGCGCGCCGAGCGCGCAGAGCAGCAGTATCAGCCGTTTCACAGCAATCCCTCCGCCAGCGCGAGCAGCGCCTCCAGCAGCGGCAGCGCACACACGAGGGCGCAGAACGCCCCCGCCGTCTCCAGCAGCGCGGAGAGCGCGCTCTGTCCCGCGTCGGCGCACAGCGCGCAGGAAAACCGTGCGACCAGCGCGATCGCCACGACCTTCGCCAGCGGCAGAAAGAGCGCCGCGGAAAGCCCCGTCAGCTCGACCGCGCGGCTGCAAAACGCCGCCAGCTCCGAGACCGTGTCCGGCAGCAGCGCGCAGCCCGCGAGCACCGCCGAGAGCGTCAGCATGAGCGCGAGCGTCTCGTCGCGCCGCTTCAGCAGCGCCGCCATCGCGCACACGCACAGGCTCAGCGCCGTCAGTCTGATCAGCAGCTCCATGCTAAAATCCGAACAGGCTCTTGACCAGCTCGAACAGTGAGCTGATCTCCCGCACGAGCAGCATCATCGTCGTGACCAGCCCCGCAAGGCTCACGAGCATCGCCTGATCCGGGCGGTCCGAGCGCACGAGAAGCTGGTTGAGCACGGCGACGATAATGCCCACCGCCGCGATCTTGAACACGAGGTCAATATCCATACGTCTCTTCCTTATGTAAAGTATTTTCGCTTTTCAGTCCTTCACAGCAGCATGATGCAGAGGATCGCGCCGCCGCCGAGACACAGCGCGGTCGTCACGCGCCCCTGCTCGCGCTCCTGCGACGCGAGCCGCCGCTCCGATGCGTCCAGCAGCTCCGCTGTCCGCCGCAGCGCGGCGCAGAAGCTCTGCTCGTCCCATGCCGGCGCTCCGCCCAGCGCGGCAACGGCGGCGCGTTCCGTCTCCCCGATCGGCAGCGAGCGCGCCGCGTCCTCCCACGAGCGCGCAAGCGTCTGCTCCCGCGCAAGACCGCGCAGCACGGCGTCGAAAAACGCCCGCGCTTCCTCCCCGCAGGGAAGCTCCCGCAGCAGCGGCGGCAGCGGCGTGAGCGTTGACCGCACGGCGCTCTCCAACGCGGAAAATGCCTCCGCGAGCGCGCGCAGCGTCCTGCGCCGCAGCCGTGCGCCGGAGAGCAGCCCGCCCCGCAGGGCGGCGGCGGACACGAGCACCAGCGCCGCGCCCGTCACGCGCAGCATGGCAGCTCCCGCACCTCATAGCGGCGCGCGCCGTCCTCGCAGCGGATCACGACACAGCGCCGGAACACGCCCGCGTCCAGCAGCTCTCTCCACAGCGGCTTGCGCGTCAGCTCGTCCGCGTCCGCGGCGTGAATGCTCGCCAGCAGCCCCACGCCGCAGTTGGCGGCGTGGCACATCGCGCGGATATCCTCCTGCGCCGTGATCTCGTCCACGGCGATCAGCTGCGGCGCCATGCCGCGCAGCACCATCGGGATCCCCGCCGCCTTCGGGCAGAGCGAGAGCACGTCCGTGTGACTGCCGAGCTCCATCTGCGCCCTGCCCTGATGGCACACGGCGATCTCGCAGCGCTCGTCGATCACCGCCACGCGCAGCGCGCGGTGCTCGCTGTCGCCGAGCGAGAGCGTGCGGATCAGGTCGCGCAGCAGCGTCGTCTTGCCGCCGCCCGGCGGCGAGAGGAGCAGCGTGCTTTCAAACCGCCCGTCCGCGCCGAACAGCTGCGGCGCGATGCCGCTTGCCAGCCCGATCTGCTCGCGGACGATGCGCAGCGCCGCCGAGGAGATATCCTTCAGCCCGCACACCTCGCCGCCGCGCACGACGGCGCTCCCGCACACGCCGAGGCGAAAGCCCCCGCGCAGCGGCACGAAGCCCTGGCGCAGCGTTTCGGCGGCGGCATAGCGGGAATACTCCGTCACCGCGCCGAGCATCTGCTCCAGATCCTCCGCCGTCACGAGCGCCGCACTGTCCGCGCTCGCGGCATTCAGCTCCCCCTCCGGTGTCAGCACGGTCAGCGGCCGCATCACGCGCAGGCGCAGCTCCTCGGTGCGCTCCTTCTGCGCGTCCGGCAGCCCAAGCGCCAGCCGCCGGAGCCGGTGCGGAAGAAACTCGCACGCCTGCTCGTAGCGATAGATCCGATCGATCCGTTCCATTCTCACGCGCTCCCCTCTCTTGTGATACTCCACTCTATGAGCGCGCGGACGGGCTTATGCAAAGAAAAAACGGGGAATACCCCCGTTTTTTCTCAGCTCCCGCAGCCGCAGTTGCTTCCGCTGCCGGTGCTTCCGGTGCTGCTGCTGGAAGAGATGGTGTTGGGCGGGAAGAAATCGTCCAGCGGGAACTCCACCGAGTCGAAGACCTTGCACGGGTCCTCACTCGAACAGTCGCCGAGATTCGCCAGCGTACACTCGGTCGAGGGGATACAGTAATCGTACACGGGGACGAGCAGCTGCGTGTCGCGCTCGAGCCGCACCGTGGAGAACTGTCCGAGCGACACGCACACGCGGCGGATCGCGGACTCGTCGAAGATGACAGGCTCGCTGAACGCTTCAAGGATCCCCTCGGGGACGCCGCCGAGCGTTCCGCGGTCGCAGCCACAGCGGCAGTTGCAGTTGTCGGCAAAGTGCGCGCACAGCAGGATCGGGTCCGTGACCGAGACCACGGCGATGGGCAGGTTCGCCGTCAGGTCGAGCGGCATATCCGGCGCATTCGCCACGGGGCGGGAGGAGTAGATCTTCGCGCCGCTCTCGCTGCCGAAGAGCACCACGCGCTTGTCAAAGGTCGCAAGCCCCTCGATCTCGGTATAGCGCGTGCTCCCGTTCATCAGCGCCTGCAAAACGATGCGGTAGAAAAACCGCATATCGACGGTGTAGTACCCGCGGTTGAAATTGACCGGCTCAACGTCCACGAAGGTGTAGAGCAGCTCGGCGCTGCCGCCGCGGAGCCCCTGCGCGGTGCTCAGCACGCTCTGCGCGCTCGTCGTGGGGTAAAAGCGCAGATCCTCGATGCAGTCCTTATCCCTGCAGGACGAGTAGATCTTCTTCGTATTGATACAGACCGCCTCGCGCACGCCGTTCGCGCCGCTCACCGGACCTGCCACTACTTTATCAGCCATACATCAGATACCTCCTGATCTAAGTAACTTCTGAAAGACCGGCGAGAGCGCCGTTTTTCTTTCACCCCAGTCTATGCCGCGCGGCGTGAGGGGTGCGCCCGCGCGCGCCTTTTTTGAAAAAAGCCTATACAAACCGCCGCGAACGCGGTATAATACAGCCCAGTCAGATGCCCAAGGAGGTACGCTATGGGTCGCGTCGGTTTCATTCAGGACAAGCTGGAGATCAAGTTCCTTATTTTATATGTGGCGGCGCGGCTCTGCGAGCCGGTCCCGTTTGAAGCCATGCAGGAGCTGACGATGTGCGACGAGGGCGTTGACTTCTTCGATTTTTCCGAGTGTCTGAACGCGCTGGTCGAGTCGCAGCACCTCTCACTCTCGGACGACGGGCTGTACGCCATCACCGAAAAGGGGCTGCACAACGGCGCGATCTGTGAATCGAGCCTGCCCTACTCCGTGCGCCTGCGTGCCGACCGCGACCTTACCATCTTCAACCAGAAGCTCCGACGCCGCGCGCAGATCAAGGCGGACTGCCAGCCCCGCCGCAACGGGACCTATACCGTCACCCTCGCCTTCAACGACGATGACGATCAGCCGCTCCTCAAGATGGAGCTGATGGTGCCAAAGGAGGTCATGGCAAAGGAGCTTGCCGCGCGCTTCCAGAAAAATCCCGAGCAGCTCTATACCGGCATCCTGAACACGCTCTTCGCCGACCCCGACGGGGAGAAATAACGTAAAAAAGCGCCCGCCCCACGAAAAATGGGCGGGCGTTTTCTGTTTTTCGCAGGCTTCACCGCATGAACGCGCGGCAGCCGAGGCTTGAAATCTCGCGCAGTCCCAGCGAGTGGTAGAACGCGGTCGTCCTCTCCGTTTCGTCCGTCACGAGCTGGAGCTGCCGCACGCCGGCAAAGCGCGCCATCAGCGCGCGCATCAGCGCCGTACCGACGCCGCGCCGCTGATACTGCGGGCAGACGAGCAGGTCCTGCACCAGCACGACCGTTTCCCCGTCGCCCACGGCGCGGACAAGTCCGACGAGCGTTTTCCCCTCGTAGGCGGCGAGCGTCAGCAAGGAGCGCTCAAAGCCGCGCCGCAGCGTCTCCGGCTCGTCGCTGTAAGCCGTCCAGCCGACGGAGGCGTACAGCGGCACGACCTCCGATGCACGGTACTGCGAATATTCGATGATCTTCATAATTTCCTCCATGATTTTGATAGACTCAAATCATGGGTATACGCAATCTCATCACCGCAGGCTCCTTTCTTTTCACTTCACCACCACGTTCTCCCTGCCGAAGCGCTCCTCCAGATCGCGCACGAGCGCGGGATGCAGCTCGCAGGTCGTGCCGATGAGCTTGCCGCTGTCCGAAAGGCGGATACGGACGCTGCTGCTCTGCCCCTCGAACATGAAGAGCACCTTCTTCAGCATCTCCATCTCCGGTCCGTCCGCCGACGGCAGACGCACATAGAGCGTGCGGCTGTCCCGCTGCGGGGCGGCGGCTGCTGCCGCGGCGCCGTCCTCCGTGAGGGGACGGACGCGGTCGCACATCAGCTGCGGCGCCTTCTCGTCCCGCACGGAGAGCGTGCCGTCCACGCGGAGGATCTGCCCCTCCCGCAGGAAGCTGCCGTACTGCTCGATGACGCGCGAAAAGCAGAGCATCTCGATGCTGCCCGTATTGTCCTCAAGCGTGACGTAAGCCATCATCGTGTTCTTTTTGGTCATCTTGGTCTTGCTCGCGGTCACAACGCCGGCGAGCGTAAGGCGCTGCCCGTCGGAAAAGTTAGCCGGTCCCTCCTCCTGCGCAAAGTCCTCCATCACGCGCCCGATGGGGGCCGCGCCGCTCGCGCGGGCGACGGAGCGGTAGGCGTCCATCGGGTGGCCGGAGAGATACAGCCCCGTCGTCGCCCGCTCCATCGCCATCAGCTCCTGCGGCGAGAACTCCGGAATATCCGGCAGGACGAGCGCCTGCTGCTGCGCGGTCTCCGCACCCATGCCGAAGAAGTCGATCTGCCCTTCGACGTTGGTGCGGTTGCCCTCGGCGATGCCGTCCATCACCTTTTCATACACGGCGATGAGCTGCGAGCGCTTTGCGCCCAGCGAGTCGAACGCGCCCGCGCGGATCAGATTCTCCACCGCGCGTTTGTTGATCTCCATGCCGTCCATGCGGCGGCAGAAATCCTGAAAATCCGTGAACGGACCGTGCAGCCCGCGCTCCTGGAGCAGCCGCGCGATCAGTCCGCGCCCGATGCTCTTGATCGCCACGAGCCCGAAGCGGATCCCCTCCGGCTCGACCGTGAAGCGGTCGAGCGAATGGTTCACGTCCGGCGGCAGCAGCTTGATGCCGCACTCGCGGCACTCGTTGAAGTATTCCCCGACCTTGCCGGCCGCGTCCAGTACGCTCGAGAGCAGCGCCGCCATGTACTCTCTCGTGTAGTGGCACTTGAAATACGCCGTCTGGTACGCGACGACCGCGTAAGCCGCGGCGTGCGCCTTGTTGAAGGCGTAGTTCGCAAAGGCGTAGATCTCCTCGTAGATCTCCTGCGCGGCGCTCTCGTCGATGCCGTTGGCGGCGCAGCCGGCGATGTTCCGCGCCGGGTCGCCGTGGACGAACGCCTCGCGCTCGCGCTCGATGTCCTTGACCTTCTTCTTGCTCATCGCGCGGCGCAGCATATCCGCCTGCCCGAGCGAGTAGCCCGCGAGCTGCTGGAAGATCTGGATGACCTGCTCCTGATACACGATGCAGCCGTAGGTGATCGACAGGATCGGCTCGAGCTGCGGAATAAGGTATGTGACCTTTTTCGGGTCGTGTTTGCAGGCGATGAATTTCGGAATGGATTCCATCGGACCGGGACGGTAGAGCGCGATCAGCGCCGTGATATCCTCGATGCTCTGCGGTCTCATGCTGACGCAGACGCCCGTCATGCCGCTCGATTCGAGCTGGAATACGCCGCTCGTCCGCCCTGCCGCCAGCATCTCATAGGTGGCGGCGTCATCCTCCGGAATACCGGCAAGTGTAAAGTCTTTATCCTTTTCACGGATCATCTTCACCGCGTCGTCCAGAATGGTGAGGTTCCGCAGCCCGAGGAAGTCCATCTTGAGCAGTCCCAGCTCCTCAAGCGTCGTCATCACATACTGGCAGACGATGGTATCGTCGTTGCGCGCGAGCGGCACATAGTCCACGACCGGACGCTTCGTGATGACCACGCCCGCCGCGTGCGTGGAGGCGTGGCGCGGCATTCCCTCGAGCGCGCGCGCCGTGTCGATGAGCGTTTTCACCTGCTCGTCGCTCTCATACCTCTCGCGCAGCTCGCGCGAGACGCGCAGCGCGTCGTCGAGCGTGATGTGCAGCGCGTTGGGCACGAGCTTGGCGATCACATCGCAGTCTGCATAGCTCATGTTGAGCGCGCGCCCGACGTCGCGGATCACGCCGCGCGCCGCCATCGTGCCGAAGGTCACGATCTGGGCGACGTGGTCGTCGCCGTACTTGCGGCGGACGTAATCGACAACCTCGCCGCGGCGCGTGTCGCCGAAGTCCATGTCGATATCCGGCATGGACACGCGCTCGGGATTCAGGAAGCGCTCGAAGAACAGCCCGTACTTCATCGGCTCGATGTCCGTGATGGACAGGCAGTACGACACGATGCTGCCCGCTGCGCTGCCGCGCCCCGGACCGACGGGGATCCCGACGCTCTTGGCGTAGCGCACGAAATCGGAGACGATCAGAAAATAATCCACAAAGCCCATGCGCTCGATCATGCTCTGCTCATATTCGAGCTGCGCGCGCTGCGCGTCCGTCCCCTCGCCGTAGCGCTGAGCAAAGCCGTCCGCGCAGAGCTTTTTGAAATAAGTAAGCGAGGTGTAGCCCTCCGGCACCTTGAACTCCGGCAGGTGGTACTTGCCGAAGGTGAACTCCAGATTGCAGCGCTCGGCGATCCTGCCGGTGTTCTCGACCGCCTCGGGATAGTCCGGGAACAGCGCCGCCATCTCCTCCGTCGAGCGCAGGTAGAAGCGCTGCGGCTCGTAGCGCATACGGTTCTCGTCGTCCACGGTCCTGCCCGTTTGGATGCACAGCAGCACGTCGTGCGCGTAGGCGTCCTCTTTCTTGAGATAGTGCGCGTCGTTCGTCACGACGAGCGGCAGCCCCGTCTCCTCGTGCAGGCGCAGGATACCCTTGTTGACGACCGCCTGCTCACGGATTCCGTGATCCTGAAGCTCCAGATAAAAATGCTCGGGACCGAAGATCTCCGACAGTGTCAAGGCATATTCCTTTGCGCCATCGTAGTCACCGTTGCGCAGCCGACGCGGGATCTCGCCCGCAAGGCACGCCGAGAGCGCGATCAGCCCCTTGGAATGTTCGCGCAGGAGATCAAGGTCGATGCGCGGCTTGATGTAAAAGCCCTCCACGTGCGCCATCGAGACGAGGTAGGAGAGGTTGCGGTAGCCCTCCTCATTCTCACACAGCAGCACCAGATGGCGCGCCTCGCTGTCGAATTCGTGCTGCTTATCGAAGCGCGTGCGTGGCGCGACGTAGACCTCGCAGCCGATGATGGGCTTGATCCCCTCGGCCTTGCAGGCGCGGTAAAAGTCGATCGCGCCGTACATCACGCCGTGGTCGGTGATGGCGCAGGCGGTCTGCCCCATCGACTTGACCAGCTTCGGCAGATCGCGGATGCGGCAGGCTCCGTCGAGCAGGCTGTATTCGGTATGGACGTGCAGATGGACGAACGGCATGGCGCGCGCTCCTTTCTTTCAGCTTTTTTTCTCCCCGCCGGCAAGCTCCATCAGCTTGCGCACGCGGTGGTTCAGGCAGGATTTCGTCAGCGGCGGGTCGAACGTCGCCGCCAGCTCCGAAAGCGTCAGCTCCGGTTGCAAAAGCCGTGCGACGGCGACCTCCTGCAGCTTCACCGGCAGGTCGTTGAGGACGCCGGACTCGGTCAGTCGTGTAAAGGCTTCCACCTGTTCACGCGAGGCGAGCACTGCCTTGTCGAGGTTTGCCGCGTCACAGTTGACGCGGCGGTTCACGGTGTTGCGCATCTCCTTTTCGACCTTTGCCGACATGATTTCGAGCGCCCGTCCCGGCGCGCCGATCAGCGTGAGCAGATCCTCGATATGCTCGCTGCTCTTGAAATAGGTGATGAGGCTCCCCTGCCGCATGACGTTCTTCGGCTCAAAGCCCATATCGCGCAGCAGCGCCTCGACCTCGCGCCCCGCCTGCAGGTGCGAGGTCGCAAGCTCCAGATGGTAGCGCTTGCGCGGGTCGGTCACGCTGCCGCCCGCGAGGAACGCCCCCCGCAGGAACGCCGCGCGGCAGCATTCCTCCTCCAGCAGCGCAAAATTCAGGTGCAGCGCGAAGTGCGCCCGCCGGTCATAGCCGAGCGCGCGCCAGATCGCGTCGAGCTTTTCCTCCCGCGTGATACGGAAGATGAGCTTGCCGCCGCTCCTTTCCTCCGCGGGCAGCTCGTCGAATTGCAGGGCGAACGCCTTGCGGAAAAGCCGCGGCAGGCGGGCGGCAAACTCGTCGTTCTCCGTGACGATGCGCACCTCTCCCGCAGAAAAGCAGCTCGCGTACAGCAGCACGCCGCAGCTCTCCGCCACGGCGCAGCAGGCGCGGCTGAGCGGCGCTTTGCAAAGCTCCGCCTTCACGTCATAGGCAAAGGACATTCCGCCGTCTCCCCCTTTCGCGCGCTATCCGCGCGCCAGATCGCGGTGGCTCTCAAAGACCGGATAGCCCAGCCCGTTCAGATACGACGCGACGTGCCGCGCAACGGAAACGCTCCTGTGGCGCCCGCCCGTGCAGCCGAAGGCGAGCATGAGCGTGCTCTTCCCCTCCTCCGCGTAGAGCGGCAGCAGGAAGGCGAGCAGCTCCTCAAGCTTGTCCGTAAACGTCTTCGTCTGCGGGAAGGAGAATACGTAATCGTATACCTCCTGCTCCATGCCCGTCCTGCGCTTCAGCTCCGGCACATAGAAGGGATTGGGCAGGAAGCGCACGTCGAACACGAGGTCCGCCTCGCGCGGCAGACCGTATTTATAGCCGAAGGAGACGACGCTGACGCTCAGTCTCCCGCGCGCGCTCCTGTCGCCGAACATTCCGTACAGCTCGCTGCGGAGCTTCGCCGCGCTCAGACCCGTCGTGTCGATGACGAAGTCCGCCCGCTCGCGCAGCGGACGCAGCAGCTCCTCCTCGCGCCGAGCCGCCTGCTCGACGGTCATGCCGTCCTCCATCAGCGGGTGGCGGCGGCGCGTTTCCTTATAGCGATGTATGATCGTCTCAAGCTCCGCGGTCATAAAGAGCAGGCGGCAGACGTCGCCGCCCTGACGCAGCCGCTCCATCGCGCCGAGCAGCGCGCCGAAGCTCCCGTCGCCCGAGCGGATATCGCTCACGAGCGCGACTCGGTCGTAGCGCCCGTCGCTCTGCGCGCAGAACTCGGCGAATTTCAGGATAATGTCGGCAGGGACATTGTCCATCGTATAATAGCCGATATCCTCCAGATAGGCTGCCGCGCTGGACTTTCCCGCGCCGGACAGCCCGGATATGATCAGGATCTCCATCTTGTGTCCTCCCTCAGCGGACGAGCTTTACTTCCGGCTCCAGGTGTACGCCGTGCGCGTCGTAGACGGTCCTCTGCACCGTTTCAATCAGCGCGAGCACGTCCGCGCAGGTCGCCCCGCCGGTGTTGACGATGAAGCCCGCGTGCTTCGGCGATACCTCCGCCCCGCCGACGCGCGCGCCCTTGAGCCCGCAGCCCTCGATCAGCGGTCCCGCGAAATAGCCAGCCGGACGCTTGAAGGTGCTGCCCGCGCTCGGAAGCTCGAGCGGCTGGCTCGCCCTGCGGCGCGCCATCAGGTCGTCCATCTTCGCCTTGATAGCAGCCGGATCGCCCTTTTGCAGCCGGAGCCGCGCGCCGAGCACGATGCCCTCCCCGCCGGAAAAGACGCTGTGCCGGTAGGAAAAATCAAGCTCCGCCGGCGTGAGTGTCCGCACCCCATCAGGGTACAGCGCCGTCACCCCGGCGATCACGTCCTTCATCTCCCCGCCGTAGGCGCCTGCGTTCATCACGACGCCGCCGCCGAGCGTGCCGGGTATCCCGTGGGCGAATTCCAGCCCGGTGAGACCGTTTTTCCACGCGAACAGCGCCAGCCGCGAAAGCGGCACGCCCGCGTCCGCGGTGAGCTCGCCCTCCCCCGTCAGCGCGATGTGCGTGAAGCGCGCGGAGGTGTCGATGACCACGGTGTCGAGCCCCTCGTCGGAGACGAGCAGGTTGGTGCCGTTGCCGAGCAGGAACGGCTCAACGCCGCACTCCCGCGCAAGGCTCATCAGCAGGACGATCTGTTCGGCGGACGCCGGAAACGCCATGCGCCGCGCCGGTCCGCCGATGCGGAACGAGGTGTGCTTCGCCATCGGCTCGCCGCAGACCCAGTCAAGGTCCGGCAGCCGCTCGCGGACTTTTTCATCAAGTGCCGTGTACCACGCCATGCTCATGCCCCCTCCGCTCAATGCGCTTCGTTCTGCTCCCGCGCCGTCTGGTCGATATGCCCGTCGATCTGCGCGACGAACTCGCGCGCGGAGTTGTAGCCGTGCTTCTTCTGCCGGTTGTTCATCGCGGCAAGCTCCACGATGCCCGCAAGGTTGCGCCCCGCGCTGACGGGGATCGTCACCTGCGGCACGGGAACGTCCATGATGGTGGCGTAGCTGTCTTCCAGCCCGAGCCGGTCGTAAAACTTGCTGTCCGTCCACTTTTCAAACTGGATCACAAGGTCGATCTGCGTGGAATCCTGCACCGCGCCCACGCCGAAGAGCTTCTCCACGTCGATCACGCCGACGCCCCGCACCTCCAGATAGTTGCGGATCAGCTCCGGCGCCGTGCCCATGAGCACCGAGCCGATGCGCTTGATCTCCACCGCGTCGTCCGCGACGAGCCGGTGCCCGCGCTTGATGAGTTCGATCGCCGTCTCGCTCTTGCCGATGCCGCTGTCGCCGAAGATCAGCACGCCCTCGCCGTATACGTCCATCAGCACGCCGTGGCGCGTGATGACGGGCGCGAGCTCATGGTTGAGATAGTCGATGGTCATGGAGGTGAACTCCACGGAGGTGTGCTTCGTGCGCAGCAGCGTGCGGCCGTACTTCTCCGCCATCTCCAGACACTCGGGGAAGATATCCAGACTGCGCGAGACGACCAGCGCGGGGATCTCGTAGCGGAACAGCGCCTCGAAGCACCTGCGCCGCTCCTCCGCGGAAAAGCTGCGCAGGAACATGACCTCGCTCTTGCCGATGATCTGGAGCCTGCGGGGGTCGAAGTAATCAAAAAAGCCGATAAACTGCAAGCCCGGACGGTTCACGTCCGTGATCGTCAGCGTCTCTGTCTCGTAATCTGTACCCGCGTAGATGACCTCAAGCTGGAATTTTTCCACAATGTCCTTCACGCGGACGAAACGGTTGGTATTCATAGCGTCCTCCCCATGACCGATATGGTTCCATTATAATCGCTTTCCCGTCTTTTTACAAGCGCAACCGCCGCACGCGGCGCGGTTTTTTGCGCGGGCGCTCCCGCCGCGCGCTTTCGGCAAAAAATTTCCCTTTTTTGAAAATAAGTCTTGCATTTTGCGTTCCCATCTGCTATAGTATCAAATGCTTGTGAATGAGCAAGTCTTGATCTGACTACAGCAAGGAGGTGCAACGGATGGCAAAGTGCGAGTTTTGTGACAAGGGTGTCTCGTTCGGTATCAAGGTCTCCCATTCCCACCGTCGTTCCAACCGCCCTTGGAAACCCAACGTCAAGCGCGTGAAGGCTATCGTCAACGGTACGCCCCGCCATGTCTATGTTTGTACCCGCTGTCTGCGTTCCGGTAAGGTTACCCGCGCGGTCTGATCGTGTGACAGACGAATAAGGAAAAGCGCTGCTTTTGCAGCGCTTTTTTTCTATTCCTTTCCGGCGCGGCAGCGCGCGAGCTTCTCGTTGAGCTTCCGGTAGATATGCTCGCGGAACCATGGCTCGCTGCTGGCGTCCACAGCACCCTCCGGCGTGAACCACTTCACGCCGCTGTTCTCGTCCGGCTTGACGCGCAGCGCGTCCCTATCGTCCGCAATGAGCAGATACGTCACGTTCAGATGCAGGTGCGAGGACACATACTGCCCCCGCTTTATATGCCCGTCCACAGTCAGCGCTTCGAGCGAGAAGATCTCCCCGCTCGCGGGGCGCACATGCGCGACGCCGCTCTCCTCCCGCACCTCGCGCAGCGCGACGGACAGCAGATCGCGCTCCCCGTCGGCGTGTCCGCCGAGCCACGACCACGAATCGTAGAGATTGTGATACGCCATCAGCACGCGGTCGAACGTCCCGTTCACCACCCATGCCGACGCCGTCATGTGCGCGAGCGGATCGTCCCGCGTGAAGATATCCTCCTGCGTGCGCAGGCAGCGCAGGATCAGCTCCCGGTCCCGCTCCTCCTGCTCATTATACGGTGCGTAGCGCTCGATCTGTTCAATGATATCGTCCATCTTCGTCCTCCCCGGGCGTCATACCCAGCTGCTGTCGCTCTCGCGCTTGGGCGCGCGGCTCATCAGCACGCCGATCATCGGCGCGGCGCTCTTGCCCTCGTAGAGGACCTCGTACACGGCGGTGGAAATGGGCATCTCCACGCCGTAGCGCTGCGAGAGCTCGTGCGCGCTGCGCGCGGCATAGTAGCCCTCGACCACCGCGCCGACCTCGTCCATCGCCTCCCGCGCACTCCTGCCCTGCCCGATCAGAATCCCCGCGCGGTGGTTGCGCGAGTGCATCGACGTGCAGGTGACGATCAGATCGCCCATGCCCGCGAGTCCCGCGAGCGTCTCCTTGCGCCCGCCCATGCGCTCGGCAAGGCGCGAGATCTCGCTCAGCGAGCGCGTGATGAGCAGCGCGCGCGTATTGTCGCCCATGCCGCAGCCGTCGCTGACGCCGCAGCACAGCGCCGCCACGTTCTTCAGCGCGCCCGCCAGCTCCACGCCGATGATGTCGTCGTGCGTGTAGACGCGGAACACCTCGTTCATGAACGCGCGCTGCACCGTCTCCGCCGCGGCGGGATCGGCGCACGCCGCCACGCAGCCCGTCGGCAGCCGGCGCGCGACCTCCTCGGCGTGCGACGGGCCGGAGAGCGCGACGATTGGGAAGCCCTCCCCGCACTCCTGCGCGATTAGCTCGCTCATGCGCAGGTGCGTCCCGCGTTCGATGCCCTTGGTGAGCGAGACGAGCAGCGCACCGCGCCTGAGGTGCGCCGCCGCCTCATGCGCAACCGCGCGCAGCGCGAACGACGGCGGAGCGAACACCGCCATCTCCGCGTCCTCGAGCGCGGTCAGGTCGCCCGTGACGGCGATGCGCTCGGAAATGCGGACGCCCTTGAGTAAAGTAT
This sequence comes from Alistipes onderdonkii, assembly GCA_963612845.1. Taxonomy (GTDB): domain Bacteria; phylum Bacillota; class Clostridia; order Oscillospirales; family Oscillospiraceae; genus Hominicoprocola. Next base: position 32,452 of record CAVDWO010000002.1, on the reverse strand, counting down.
TTTCCCTTGTCTCCCGCAGCGATTCCGCCTTTTTTGGGTCATGAGACCAGAGCGTGACGCGGTGACCGTTGTCGGCGAGCAGCATCGCCGCCGCCGTGCCCCACGCCCCGCTGCCAAGTACCGTGATATTCATGCTTCCTCCTCCGGTGCGTTCACGTGAAAGCGGAATCTGCTCTCCGTGCCGTTCAGCAGCCGCTTGATGTTCCCCCTGTGCGCCCAAAGCACGAGCGCTACGATGGCGCCGGCGATCACCGTCGCAAAGGCGCTGCCGAACACGAGCTGCGTCATCACGGGGAAGGCGGCAGCCGCCGCGATCGAGCCGAGCGAGACGTAGCGCGTCGTCAGCCACAGCGCGGCGAACACCCCCCAGCACACGAGCGCGATGCGCCAGTCGAGCAGCAGCGTGAGCGTTGCCGAGCAGAGGATGCCCTTGCCGCCCTTGAATTTCGCCGTGCAGGGGAACATATGCCCCAGCACGCAGAACAGCCCCGCCCAGTATTTGAAGTGCAGGACGTACTCCGCCTGCTCCGCCGCGGTCAGCGGAACGTCTGGCATCATACGCGGGTCGAAGCGCGCGCCCAGCCATGCCGCAAAGGAGACGGCGGCGACCGCCTTGAGCATATCGCAGGCGATGACGAACAGCGCGTACTTCGCGCCGTAGGTGCGGTAGAAATTCGTCAGCCCCGCGTTGCCGCTGCCGTGGGTGCGCACATCGTCGTGAAAGAATACCCGCGAGGTGAAGATCGCCCCGTTGAAGCAGCCGCAGAAATAGGCGGCAACCGCCGCATAGAGATAATCCAGATGGGTAAGCAAGTACATTCCCTTTACTCCTCCTTTTCCCCCTTCTCGCGGATCGAGAGGATCACCGGCGTACCCTCGAGACCGAATACGTTTCGGATACAGTTCTCAAGATACCGCTGGTAGGAGAAGTGGAAGAGCTTGCGCTCGTTGCAGAAAACGACGAAGTGCGGCGGGCAGACGCCCACCTGCGTCATGTAGTAGATCTTCAGCCGCTTGCCCTTGTCCGTCGGCGGCTGGACGCGCGTCTGCGCGTCCTCAAGCACGTTGTTGAGCATACCCGTGCTGATGCGCATACAGGACTGGTTGTGGACGTAGTTGATCATCTCGAACAGGCGCGGCACGCGCTGCCCCGTCGCCGCCGAGATAAAAAGGACCGGCGCGTAGGTCATATAGCTCAGGTCGCGGCGCACGTCCTCGCGCAGCCTGTCCATAGTCTTGCCGTCCTTTTCGACAAGGTCCCACTTGTTCACCACGATGATACACGCCTTGCCCGCCTCGTGCGCGAGCCCCGCGACCTTCGTATCCTGCTCGGTCACGCCCTCCTGCGCGTCGATCATGATAAGGCACACGTCCGCGCGGTCGATCGCCATCGTCGCGCGCAGCACGCTGTAGCGCTCGATCGCGTCGTCCACCTTCGACTTCTTCCGCATACCCGCGGTGTCGATAAAGACGTATTTTCCCTGCTCGTTTTCAAAGTACGAGTCGATGGCGTCGCGCGTCGTGCCCGCAACGTCGCTGACGATCATGCGCTCGGCGCCGAGGATACGGTTCGTCAGCGAGGACTTGCCGACGTTCGGCTTGCCGATGATAGCGACCTTGATGACGTCGCTCTCCTCGTCCTCGTCCCCCTCCGGCGGGAAGTATTGCAGGCACGCGTCGAGCAGGTCGCCGGTGCCGTGCCCGTGGACGGCGGAGACGGCGATCGGATCGCCCAATCCCAAATTGTAGAACTCGTAGAAGTCCGGGTCGACCCGTCCGGTCGAGTCCATCTTGTTCACCGCCAGCACGATGGGCTTGCGGCTGCGCAGCAGCATATTGGCGACCTCCTGATCGGAAGCCGTCAGCCCCGTCTTCACATCGGTCAGGAAGATGATGACGTCGGCGTGGCTGATGGCGATCTCCGCCTGCTCGCGCATAAAGGTCAGGATCTGGTCGTCCGTGCGCGGCTCGATGCCGCCGGTGTCGACCAGCGTGAACTTGCGGCCGCACCACTCGCTCTCGCCGTAGATGCGGTCGCGCGTGACGCCCGGCGTGTCCTCCACGATGGACAGCCGCTGACCGATGAGTTTATTGAAAAGCATGGACTTGCCCACGTTGGGCCGTCCAACGATAGCGACCAAAGGTTTCATCTCTCTGCCTCCTTTATCCCAAAGCGGCGCAGGGACGCGCCGCGCCGTTTACAGTATAGCCGATTCTTTCCCGCTGCGCAAGCGCAAACCGCGCCCGCGGTGCCTTTCTTTTCCGCGCAAATGCACAAAAAAAGAAGGGCGGAACTCCGCTCTTCTTTTTCTGATCCGGTTTCGCTCGGGTCACTCGGCTGCGACCTTGGACTCGATGACCTTGACCTGACGGCCGTTATAGGTACCGCATTCCGGGCACATTCTGTGAGGCTGGTGCAGAGCGCCGCACTTCGGGCACGCGACGAGCGCGGGAGCGGTGAGCTTCCAGTGAGAAGAACGCCTCTTATCACGTCTCTGACGGGATACTTTCCCCTTGGGGACTGCCATGTTGACACCTCCTTAAAGTTAAGCTGAACGAGCAGCGTATTTATTGTTCCAGTAGCTTTGCAAGGGCTGCCAGCCTGGGGTCGACTTCCTTTTTGCAGCGGCACTTCTCATGGTTGAGATTGGCGCCGCAGCCGGAACACAGTCCCCTGCAATCCTCGCGGCAAAGGGTCTTGCTCGGCATATTGAGGATAAAAGTCTCCCGCGCAAGCTCGCTGAGATCGAGCCTGTCGTGATCGAGCAGGCGGATCTCGTCGTTCTCGTCCTCCTCCAGCGACTCCGCGAGCATACACTCGAAGCGGTGCCGGAAAGGCAGCGCGAACGGCGCGCCGCAGCGGTCGCACACGGCGGAAAGCTCTGCCGCAAGATCCATCTGCAAGCGAAGCATCCCCGCAATGTTCTGCACCTGCCCTACCACTGAGACCGGCTGAACCGCGGGACACACGCCGCCGAAGTCCACATCAGAAAGATCTTCCGAAAACTCGAAAGGTATCCTGCCTCCGGGGGTGTTGACGATACGCTTTACATCTAAAACCATGCTGCACCTCGCAATGACACGAGTGATATTATAGAGGACGCGCCCCCGATTGTCAAACACTTTTTCACCGTTTCGGCAAAATTTTCGGCGGGCGTCCTTTACTTTTTCCCGCCGCTGTCGTACAATGGCATAAAACCGCGCGCGGGCGCAGGGGAGGCGGAATGAGATGCGCGAATTTCACATCGGACCGAACGACGCCGGTCAGCGGCTCGACCGTTTCCTCGGCAAGGCGGTCCCGCTGCTGCCCGCGTCGCTCGCGCAGAAATATATCCGCTTGAAGCGCATCAAGGTCAACGGCGCGCGCGCCCAGCGCGAGCAGAAGCTGCTCGCCGGCGACGTGCTGCAATGCTACATCAACGACGAGTTCTTCGCCCCGCCGGGCGAGGAGAACGCCTACCTCACGATCGCCTCGCCGCGGCTGAACGTCGTCTACGAGGACGAGAATATCCTCCTGCTCGACAAGCCCGCGGGTATGCTTGTCCACGCCGACGAGCATGAAAAGGTCAACACCCTCGTCAACCACCTGCTCGCCTACCTCTATCAGAAGCGCGAGTGGCGCCCGCGCGAGGAGAACGCCTTCACCCCCGCCCTCTGCAACCGCATCGACCGCAACACCTGCGGCATCGTCATCGCCGCGAAGAACGCCGAGGCGCTGCGTATCCTCAACGACAAGATCCGCGACCGCGAGATCGCCAAGTACTATTTATGCATCGTCCTCGGCAGCGTCGAGCCGCCCGCGGGCAGGATCGAGTGTTTCCTGCGCAAGGACGAGAAAAGCAACACCGTGCGCGTCTACCACCGCCCCGTGCCGGACGGGCGCAGCGCCGTCACCTTATATCAAACGCTTCAGACGCGCGGCGGGCTGTCGCTTCTGGAGGTCGAGCTGCTCACCGGCCGCACGCACCAGATCCGCGCGAGCTTCGCCGACCTCGGCCACCCCCTGCTCGGCGACGGGAAGTACGGCGCCGGCGCGGTCAACCGCAGGTACGGCGAGACGCGGCAGGCGCTCTGCTCCTACCGCCTGCGCTTCGACTTCCCGACCGACGCGGGCATCCTCAGCTATCTGCGCGGGCGCGAGTTCCGGCTGGACGAGGTGCCGTTCCGGACGAAATATTTTGGATAACTGCAACAAGCGGAGAGCCGAAAACAGCTCTCCGCTGCTTTATTTTTGAAAAGTTCAAAATATAAAACTTTTTGTTTATAAAACTGTTGCATTTCTGCGCACGACGTGTATAATGGTCTCGGTTTAGCAAACATTCACCAAAAGTTTAGTATATAAAACGGAGGTGCCCGTATGGACATCGGCAACAAAATCAAGCAGCTGCGAACGCGAAAGGGACTGACTCTGGAGGAGCTTGCCAGCCGAAGCGAGCTTACGAAGGGGTTTTTGTCCCAGCTGGAGCGCGACCTCACCTCCCCCTCCATTGACTCGCTCAGCGACATTCTGGAGGCGCTCGGCACCAACCTCTCGGAGTTTTTCCAGGAGGACCGGAACGATCAGTTCGTTTTCCGCGCGGACGATTTCTTCGTCGATGAGCGCGGGCAGTGTACCGTTCATTGGATCGTTCCCAACACGCAGAAAAACCAGATGGAGCCGATCCTCTTGGAGCTTCCCGCCGGCGGCGAGTCGTTCGAGGTCGAGCCGCACAGCGGCGAGGAGTTCGGCTACGTGCTCAGCGGCAGCGTCGTGCTCGAGTGCGACGGCGCGCGCAGCGTCGTGCGCCGCGGCGAGACGTTCTACCTCCACGGCAGGACGTTCCACCGCCTCAAAAACGAGCGCACGACCACCGCGCGCATCCTCTGGGTATCCACCCCGCCGCTGTTCTGACCGGCGGCAGAATACAAAAGGAGAAACGGAAATGGCTGAGGAAAAGAAAAAGCTGATCCAGTTCAAAAACATCGTCAAGAGCTTTGAGGACGGGCAGGTCGTCCTCAAGGGCGTCTCCCTCGATATCTATGAAAACGAGTTCGTCACGCTGCTCGGACCCTCGGGCTGCGGCAAGACGACGCTGCTGCGTATCCTCGGCGGCTTTTTACAGCCGACGGAGGGCAAGCTCCTCTTCGACGGCGAGGATATCGTCAACGTCCCCCCCTACCGGCGCGAGATCAACACCGTCTTTCAGAAATACGCCCTCTTTCCCCACATGGACGTGTACGACAACATCGCCTTCGGGCTGACGCTCAAAAAGGAGCCGAAGGACGTTATCGAGCAGAAGGTCATGCGTATGCTCCGCCTTGTGAGCCTTGAGGACTACGCTCACCGCAACGTCACCGAGCTTTCCGGCGGTCAGCAGCAGCGTATCGCCATCGCCCGCGCGCTCGTCAACGAGCCGAGCGTCCTGCTGCTCGACGAGCCGCTCGGCGCGCTCGACTTAAAGCTCCGCAAGGAGATGCAGCAGGAGCTCAAGTACATTCAGCAGGAGGTCGGCATCACCTTCGTCTTTGTCACGCACGACCAGGAGGAAGCGCTGACGATGTCGGACAAGATCGTCGTGATGAACGCGGGCGAGATCCAGCAGATCGGCACGCCGACGGACATCTACCGCAGCCCCGTCAACGAATTCGTCGCCAAGTTCATCGGCGAGACGAACATCATCGACGGTGTGATGCTCGACGACGATCTCGTGATGTTCGAGGATAAGAAGTTCGCCTGCCGCGCGCGCGGCTTCAGCAGGAACGAAAAGGTTGACGTCGTGATCCGCCCGGAGCATCTCGACCTCGTCCCCCGCGCCGAGGGTATGCTCAAGGGCACGGTGAAGTCCCAGCTCTTCAAGGGAATGCACTACGAGACCGTGGTCGAAACGCGCGTCGGCACGTCCATCACCGTGAAGATGCAGGTCTCGCAGGACCGCCCCGTCTATAACGAGGAAAAGGGCGAGAAGATCAGCGCCAACGCCTTTCTGCTCGACGTGGAGGACGTGGAGGAGCTTGACGACGTCAAGGTCGTCGCCCTCGCCTCCGCCGAGGCGTGGGACGCCGAGACCGAGGAGCCCATCTCCATCAAGAGCGTGGAGTACGACATCAAGCCCGAGACCGGCAACTATACCGTCACCTTCTCCACCGCGAACGGCACCGCTATCACGGTCCGGGCGCTCGTCGTGGCGCAGAACCGCGTCGAGAGCAAGGTCTATCAGGAGGAGATCTACGCGATGAACTTCTTCAAAAAGGTCGAGGATATCCAGGAGAGCATCGCGCTCGACACCGACCTTGAGACCTGGGCGAGCGCGTCGGCGTGGTCGCTCGAGGACGGCGAGCAGGTCGAGATCACGGACGTCAAGTACGATTTCGACCCCGAGACCATCACCCCGGGCGTGTACGACGTGACCTTCTCCACCGAGGGCTACGAGTACCGCGTCTCCACTACCCACGCCTTCGAGGAGGGCGAACAGGTCGGTCTTGTCTTCCGTCCGGAGGACATTCATGTGATGAAAAAGGAGGGTCGCTGGTGAAGCACTTTCGTTCCATGACGTATCCCTACATCGCGTGGATCTGCGCCATCATCGTCCTGCCGATGCTGCTGATCGTGCTCTACGCCTTCACCATCTCCGGCAACGAGGTGCTCACGTTCCAGTTCACCTTCGACAATTTTGCCCGCTTCGTCACGGACAAGGTGTTCATGAACGTGCTGCTGCGCTCGCTCTATATCGCGCTCATCACCACGCTGATCTGCGTGCTGCTCGGCTACCCCGTGGCGTATGTCATCGCCCGGCGCAGCAGCCGCAGCAGCACCATTCTGATCCTGCTCATCACCATGCCCACATGGGTCAATATGCTGGTGCGCACCTATGCTTGGATGGGCATTTTGCAGGACGAGGGCGTGCTCAATACCGTCCTCTCTTGGTTCGGCATCGGTCCCGTGACGATGATCCACACGAGCTTCGCCGTGATCCTCGGCATGGTCTACAACTTCATTCCCTTTATGATCCTGCAGATCCACACCTCGCTCGACAAGATGGACCGCAGCCTGCTCGAAGCGGCGAACGACCTCGGCGCGACGCCCGCGCAGGCGTTCCTGCGCGTCACGCTGCCGCTGAGCCTGCCCGGTGTCATCTCCGGCATCACGCTCGTGTTCCTGCCGGCGGTGTCGAGCTTCTTTATCCCCAAGCTCCTCGGCGGCGGGCAGTACGTCCTCGTCGGCAACATCATCGAGTCGCAGTTCCTCACCACCGGCGACTGGAACTTCGGCAGCGCCATCTCGCTGATCATGGCGGTCATCATCATGCTCTCGATGTGGCTCACGCGCAAGGCGGACGTGCAGGTCGCCTCGCAGGGAAAGGAGTGATCGCATGAAAAAGAGATCCTCAATCCTCTCCCACGTGATCCTCACGCTCACGCTGCTCTTTTTCTACCTGCCCATTCTCTATATCATCGTCTTTTCGTTCAACGGTTCCCGCTCGCTGACGAGGTTCAGCGGCTTTTCCCTGCGCTGGTACGAGAAGATGTTCGCCGACTCCACGATGATGGAGGCGGTGTTCTACACCGTCGTCATCGCCCTCATCGCAACGGCAGTCTCCACCGTCGTCGGCACGGTCACCGCCATCGGGCTTTCCAAGTCGAAAAAGGCCGTGCAGAAGCTGGTCGAGCGCGTCAACGACCTGCCGGTGATGAATCCCGATATCGTCACCGCCATTTCGCTGCTGATGTTCTTCAGCGTGCTCTCGGTCAAAAAGGGCTTCGGAACGCTCCTGCTCGCGCATATCATGTTCTGCATCCCCTATGTGATGCTCTCCGTCACGCCCAAGCTCCGCTCGCTCGACCCGAACCTCATCGACGCGGCGATGGACCTCGGCGCGACGCCCTATCAGGCGCTCACCCGCGTCATCGTCCCGCAGATCAAGCCGGGCATCGTCTCCGGCGCGCTGATCGCCTTCACGATGAGCTTCGACGATTTCGTCATCTCCTACTTCACCACGGGCAACGGCGTGAGCAACATCTCGATCCTCGTCTACACCATGTCCAAGCGCGTCAACCCGTCCATCAACGCCCTCTCGACCATCGTGATCCTGCTCATCACGCTGGCGCTCGGCGTTGTGAACCTCGTGCCGATCCTGCGCGAAAAGCGCGAAGCGGACGGCAAAGCCCCGCGCGGCATGAGCCGCAGAGCCGCGGCGGTCACCGCGGGCGTGCTGGCGCTCGCCGTCCTCGGCGGCACCGTCGGCGCGGGGCTCGCGCAGAGCCGCCGGAGCGCGGCGGCGGTCGAAAAATACGGCAGCAACGTCCTCAAGCTCTACCTCCCCGGCGAATACCTCGGCGAGAACGTCATCTCCGACTTTGAAAAGCAGTTCGGCGTGCGCGTCATCGTCGAGAACTTCGACTCCAACGAGATGATGTATACCAAGCTCATGGCGGGCGACCGCTACGACGTGGTGATCCCCTCCGACTATATGATCGAGCGGCTGACGAAGGAGGACTTCCTCCAGCCGCTCGACAAGAGCCTGATCCCCAACATGGAGAACCTGACGGATTCCGTGCGCGGCATGAGCTACGACCCTGACAACACCTACTCGGTCCCCTACTTCTGGGGCAGCGTCGGACTCGTCTACAACCATGAGAACGTCGATCCCACCGTCGTCGAGCGCGAGGGCTGGGAGCTCCTGCGCGACACCGACTATGCCGGTCAGATCTACATCTACGATTCCGAGCGCGACTCGTTCATGATGGCGTTCAAGGCGCTGGGCTGCTCGATGAACACCAACGATCCCGACGAGATCAACGCCGCCTACGAGTGGCTCCTGCAAATGAACGACACCATGTCTCCCGTCTACGTGACCGACGAGGTCATCGACGGCATGATGAACGGCTACAAGGACATCGCCGTCGTCTACTCCGGCGACGCGACCGTGATCCTCGACGAGAACGAGGACATGAGCTTCTATATGCCCTATCAGGGGACGAACATCTGGTGCGACGCGATGGTCATTCCCCGGAACGCCGAGAATCCCAGCCTCGCCCACGAGTTCATTAACTATATGCTCACCTACGAAGCCGCGTTTGACAACACCGAGACGGTGGGGTATACTTCTCCCAACGCGGAGGTATTCGAGGAAATGACCACGTCCGCGGACCTCTACGCCGAGAACGCCGCCTACCTCCCCCGCAGCGGCTATGAGGAGGACGAGATGTTCCACGACAATCAGGTGCTCATGCGCGAACTGAGCCGTCTCTGGATCAAGGTCAAGGCGGCAAAGTAAAGCAGACAAAGGAGTATTCAGCATGAAGATCGGAGATACTTATACCGTCAGAAAAACCGTCACGGAGGACATGACCGCCGCCGCGCTCGGCAGCGGCGGGCTGCCCGTGTTCGGCACGCCGTACCTCGTCGCCATGGTCGAGAGCGCCGCCTTCGCCTATCTCCAGCAGGAGCTGCCCGAGGGAAAGAGCACCGTCGGCACGGCTGTCGCCGTCACCCACGTCTCCCCCTCGCCCGTCGGCATGGAGGTCTGCGCGACCGTCGAGGTCACGGGCATCTCCGCTAACGGCAAGCTGATCGACTTCAAGGCGGTCGTGACCGACGCCGCCGGTCTCATCGGCGAGGGTACGCACCAGCGCGCCGTCGTCACTGTGGACCGCTTCATGGACAAATGCCAAGCCAAGCTGGCAGAATAAAGGAGGAGCCATGCACTATTCCGGAGCCGTTTACCGTCCCCCCAGCGAGGCGCGCAGCCTGATCGTGCAGTGCACGCTCGGGTGCAGCCACAATAAGTGCGCCTTCTGCACGATGTATAAGGACAAGAAATTTTCCATCAACCCCGTCGAGCAGGTGCTCATGGACCTTGCCGAGGCGCGCTCCTACAGCCGCTTTATCGAAAAGGTCTTCCTTGCCGACGGCGACGCGCTGATCCTGCCGATGGACTATCTGCTGACCGTGCTCGACTATATCCGCCAATACTTCCCCGAGTGCCGCCGCGTCGCGGCATACGCCACGACCAAGGCGGTCATGCGCAAGACGGACGAGGAACTGCGCACGCTGCGCGAGCACGGACTCGGCATCGTCTACATCGGGCTTGAGAGCGGCAACGAGGCGCTTTTGAAGAAGTTCTGCAAGGGCGTCACGGCGGAGGAAACGGTCGTGAGCACCCTGCGCTGCAAGGCGGCGGGCATCGCCACCTCCGTCACCGCCATCAACGGCATGGCGGGCGCGGACGGCGACTGGCGCGCCCACGCGGTCGACACGGCGAACGCCGTCTCCCGCATGAAGCCGGACTATATCGCCTTCCTCACGCTGCGCGTCTACTCCGGCACGCCGCTGCACGACTGGATCGAGCGCGGCGAGTTCCGGATGATGAACCCCACCGAGCTGATGACCGAGACGCGGCTGTTCCTCGAGCACATCGACTCCGAGGGCAGCGTCTTCCGCTCGAACCACGCCTCGAACTACCTCCCCCTCGGCGGCACGCTCAACCGCGACCGCGCGGCGTTGATCCACACCATCGACGAAGCGCTCGACGGCAAGGTGCGTCTGCGCCGCGCGGTGGAGCTGGGGCTGTAACGCAAAAAACAAAAGCGGGATCCGCCGAAAGGCGGATCCCGCTTTTTTCTCTTTTCAAAACAGCGTCAGCTGGCTCGTCTCCGGCAGTCCCGCGAACGCTCCGAGCGCCTTGAGCTGCTCGATGTGCGTCTGCGAGAGCTTGCTGCAGCACATGGCAAACTCCTCGATCGATGTAAAGTCCTTTCCCTTGCGCTTCTCGACCGTGTCGAGCGCGGCGGTCTCGCCCAGCCCATGCACCGACGTGAACGGCGGCAGCAGCCCGTTCTCCGTGACGAGGAACTTCGTCGCGTCGCTGCGGTAAATGTCGATCGTGTCAAAGTGGAAGCCGCGCAGGCAGAACTCGTAGCAGACCTCGAGCGTCGTCATCAGATCCTGCTCCACGGCGGTCGCGTCCTTGTTGTTCTCAATCTCGCGGATGCGGCGGCGCAGCGCGTCGGCGTCCTTGCAGCACTCGGCGGCGTCGAACGCCTTGGCGCGAATGGTGAAGAACGTCGCGTAGAACGCGAGCGGCTCGTGTACCTTGAACCACGCGATGCGGAACGCCATCATGACGTAGGCGACAGCGTGCGCCTTCGGGAAGAGGTAGCCGATCTTCGCGAGCGACTCGATGTACCACTCCGGCACGTCGTGCGCGCGCATCTCCTCGACCCACGTCTGCCAGTCCCCCGCCTTGCCGGCTTTGACCTTGCCCTTTCGCACCGCCTCCATGATCTTGAAGCTCATCTTCGGGTCAAGCCCCATGGAGATGAGGTAGAGCATGATATCGTCGCGGCAGCCGACCGTCTCCAGAACGCTCGCGGTGCCGCTGACGATCAGTTCCTTCGCGTTGCCGAGCCACACGTCCGTCCCGTGCGAGAAGCCGGACAGCCGCAGCAGCGTGTTGAAATCCTTCGGCTGCGTATCGACGAGCATCTGGCGCGTGAAGCGCGTGTTGAACTCCGGGATCGCCACGGCGCCCGTGGGACCGAGCACCTCGTCGTTCTCGTAGCCGAGCACCTTCGACGAGGTGAAGATCGACATCGTGTCCGGATCGTCGAGCGGGATCGCGCGGGCGTTCACGCCCGTCAGCCCTTCGAGCATACGGATCATCGTTGGGTCATCGTGCCCGAGCATATCGAGCTTCAGGAGGTTGTCCTCCATGCAGTGGTATTCAAAATGCGTGGTGATGGTCTCGCTGTTGGGATCGTCCGCCGGGTGCTGCACGGGGCAGAAATCCTCGATATCCATGTCGTCCGGCACGACGACGAGCCCGCCGGGGTGCTGACCGGTCGTGCGCCGCACGCCGACGCAGCCCGCGGTCAGGCGGTCGATCTCCGCCGCGCCCGCGGCGATGCCGTTCTCCTCAAGGTATTTTTTGACGAAGCCGTAGGCGGTCTTCTCCGCGAGCGTGCCGATCGTGCCCGCGCGGAACACCTGCGTCTTGCCGAACATCTCGACCGCGTGCTGGTGCGCGCGCGCCTGATACTCGCCCGAGAAGTTCAGGTCGATATCCGGCACCTTGCCGCCGCCGTAGCCGAGGAAGGTCTCGAACGGGATATCGAACCCGTCCTTGACGTATTTCGTGCCGCACGCGGGGCAGACCTTGTCCGGCATATCCGCGCCGCAGCCGTAGCCCTCCCCGCCGTGGAATTCCACGCTGCGGCATTTCGGGCAGCGGTAGTGCGGCGGGAGCGCGTTGACCTCGGTGATGCCCGCCATATACGCCACGAGCGACGAGCCGACCGACCCGCGCGAGCCGACCAGATACCCGCACTCGAGCGAGCGCTGCACGAGCTTCTGCGCCGACATATAGACCACGTCGTACTTGCCGAGGATACCACCCAGTTCAACGTTCAGCCGATCGACGATCAGCTGCGGCAGCTCGTCGCCGTACAGCTCGTGTGCCTTTCCCCAAACCATGCGGTTGAGGTCCTCCTCCGAGTTCTCCAGCCGCGGCGGGAAAAGCTGCCCCTTGGGCAGCAGCTCGATATCCTCGACCTGCTCGGCGACCGCGCGCGTGTTCGTCACCACGACCTCATAGGCTTTCTCCGCGCCGAGATAATCGAACTCCGCGAGCATCTCGTCCGTCGTGCGGAAGTAGAGCGGCAGCGGCGCGTTCGCGTCCGCAAACTTCTTCGACGCCAGCAGGATATGGCGGTAGACCTCGTCCTCGGGGTCGAGGAAATGAACGTCGCCCGTCGCGCAGACGGGCTTGCCCAGCTCCTCGCCGAGCCGGACGATCGTGCGGTTGAAGTCCCGCAGCTCCTCGTCGTCGCGCGCCGTACCGTCGCGCACCATGAAGCGGTTGTTGCAGATGGGCTGGATCTCCAGAAAATCGTAGTACGACGCGATGCGCTTCAGCTCGCTCCAGTCCTTGTGATCGACGACCGCGCGGAACAGCTCGCCCGCCTCGCACGCCGAGCCGACGATCAGCCCCTCGCGGTGCGCGTTCAGCTCGCTCTTGGGAATGATAGGCACGCGCTTGAAATACTTGAGGTTCGACGCCGAGATGAGCTGATACAAATTCTTCAGCCCCACCTTGTTCTTTGCCAGCAGAATGATGTGCTTGGGATAGCGGCTGCGCTTCTGCCCCAGCGGGCGGAGCTTCGCCATCTCGCCGTTGATCTGCTGCAAGCGCGTCGCGCCGCGCTCCTCCAGCATCGGGAAGAACTTGGCGAGCATCTGCGCCACAGGCACCGCGTCGTCCGACGCGCGGTGGTGGTTGAACTGCGGCAGCTGCAAATGGTCCGCCACGATGTCGAGCTTGTGCTTGCTCAGCTCCGGCAGCAGATTCTGCGCGAAGATCAGCGTGTCGAGATAGGTCGGGTCGAAGGCGATGCCGCAGCGCCCACAGCCCGCGCGGATAAAGCTGATGTCGAACTCCGCGTTGTGCGCCGCGAGCGGACGGCCGCCCGCAAAGTCGAGGAACGCGCGCAGCGCGTCCTCCAGCTTCGGCGCGCCGCGCAGCATCTCGTCCGTAATGCCCGTCAGCCCGACGATCTCCGGCGAGAGCCGCCGCTCCGGGTCGACAAAGGTCTGGAACGTGTCCGTAATCTCGCCGTCTTTCAGAATGACCGCGCCGATCTCCGTGATCGCGTCGTGCGCCGCCTTCAGTCCGGTCGTCTCAATGTCGAAGCAGCAGATCTCCGTCGAAAAATCGCCGTCCTGCGCGCCGTGTACGGCGATGCGGTCGTCCAGATTGTTAAGGAAATACCCCTCGCACCCGTAAAGTAGTTTTATTTTACCCTCGCCCGTGTGCCAAGCGTCCGGGAAGCTCTGCGCCACGCCGTGGTCGGTGATGGCAATGGCGGGCATCCCCCACTTGATCGCGCGCTTGACGACCGCGGCGGTGTCGGTCAGCGCGTCCATGTTGGACATACGCGTGTGCAGGTGCAGCTCCACGCGCTTTTCCTCCGCCGTGTCCATGCGCTCGGCGTGCTCGATCTGCATGATGTCCCGCGGGTTGAGCTGCATATCCTTGCCGTCGTAGGTCAGCTCCATCCGCCCCGCCACGCGCAGCCACATGCCGTTTTCGATCTTTCCCAGCAGCGCGCGCGCCTCGTCCTCGGGCAGCATATTGCGGCGGATCATCAGCGAGCCGGTGAAATCCGTGATCTCCAGCAGCATCGTCCACGTTCCGGCGCGCCGCGTCTCGTGGCAGTCGAGCTTGAAGACCCGCCCCTCGACGGCGACGTGTTCACTCTTTGCGGTCAGCTCGGCGATCGGCAGCACGCGCCCCTTGATCTCGCGCCCCATGATGATCCTCCCGCTGCCGGAGACCTTCCGCCCCGCGTTTTTCGCCGGGTCGGGGAAGCTCTCCGCCGTCGAGCGGACGTTCAGCGTCACGCGCGTGAGCTCGTAGTGCCGCGCGAGCTGGCGCTCCAGCTTCTCACGCGCCGCGCCGCTCAGCTCGGCGCGCACCGTCATATCGAGCGTCATCGCGCGTGCCTCCGCCTCCAGCACCATGCCCGTCACGGTCGCGGCGTTCAGCGGCACGCGCAGCTCAAACTCCGGCATAAAGTCGGTAAACAATTCAAAAAACGGTATCTTCTGTGCCATAGTCTTCGCCCTTTTCCAAAATTCAGAGCCGCTCGATCTCCCGCATCAGCGCGTCCACAAGCCCCTCCTGCGGTACCTTGTAAAGCACTTTTCCTTTTCGGAAGATCAGCCCCTCGCCCTTGCCGCCCGCCACGCCGATGTCCGCGGCGGCGGCTTCGCCCGGTCCGTTGACCACGCAGCCCATCACAGCGACCGTGATGTTCTTCCCGCAGCCGGCGAGCCGGCGCTCCAGCTCCTCGGCAATGGGGATCATGTCATACGCCGTGCGCCCGCAGGTCGGGCAGGAGATCAGGTTCACCCCGCCGCCGCGCAGCCCGCACGCCTGCAAGATGCGCTTGGCGGCATAGACCTCCTCCACGGGGTCCGCCGTGAGCGACACGCGCACGGTGTCTCCGATACCCTCGCACAGCAGCCCGCCGATGCCGACGGCGGACTTGATCAGCCCCATCGACGGCGTCCCCGCCTCGGTCACGCCGAGGTGGAGCGGATAGTCCACCCGCTCGTGCAGCAGCCGGTACGCCGCCATGTTGAGCGGCACGTCCGAGCTTTTGACGGACAGGCAGATATCGGTAAAATCAAATTTTTCCAGCAGGCGCACATGGCGCAGCGCGCTCTCGACGAGCGCCTCGGGCGTCACACGGCCGTACTTTTCCAGCAGGTCCTTTTCCAGCGACCCGCCGTTCACACCCACGCGGATCGGGATACCGCGCGCGCGGCAGGCGCCGACCACCGTCTTTACGCACTCCTCGCCCCCGATGTTGCCGGGATTGATGCGGATCTTATCCGCGCCGCGCGCCGCCGCTTCCACGGCGAGGCGGTAGTCGAAGTGGATATCCGCCACGAGCGGAATGGTGATGTTCTCCCGGATCTCGCTCAGCGCGCGCGCCGCGTCCATGTTCGGCACGGTGACGCGCACGATCTCGCAGCCCGCCGCCTCCAGCGCGCGGATCTGCGCGACTGTCGCCTTCGCGTCCTCGGTGCGCGTGTTGCACATCGACTGTATCGTGACCGGCGAGCCGCCGCCGATGGCGACGCTCCCGGCAAAGATCCTCCTGCTCATGCGATCCCTCCTCAAATGAGCTTGACCACGTCGTGGAACGTGACGTACAGCATCAGCGCCATCAGCAGCGCGAAGCCGATGCCGTTGATAGCGTTCAGATATTTGGGCGGGATCTCCCGCTTGAACAGCGCCGCGGCGATCAGATTCACCACGAGGAACAGAATGTGTCCGCCGTCCAGCGCGGGCAGCGGCAGCAGGTTCATCACGGCGAGGTTCACCGCGATCATCGCGGCGAAAAAGAGCACGCTCTCCAGCGCCGCGCCGAAGCCCGACTGCGCCTCGGTCTCCTTGCCGACCTCGGTGATCGTCGAGACGATGCCCACCGGTCCGCTCAGATCGTCCACGCCCGCCGCGCCGCTGAAAAGCATCTGTAGGCTAAGCCGCACGATGCGGACGTAATCCATCGTCTGGTACCAGCTGTATTGCAGCCGCACGAGCGGCGTCGCCTTAACGACGCCCCCGTAGGTGAAGCCGTAGGCTTGATATTCCGAGCCGTCGGACGCGGTAAAGGTGCGCTTCGTCAGCGTGCGCTCAAGCCGCTCGCCGCCGCGCAGGACGCCCAGCTCCAGCGTGCCGTCGTCCCCGCCGAGGCTCAGCAGCATCGCGATGTCGCTCTTGAGATAGACGCGCTCGCCGTTCACCGCGCAGATCACGTCGCCGACCATCAGCCCGTCCTCACCCTGCGCGGTGAGCTCCGGCTGGAGTTCGACGATCTCTGCGGTATAAAACCCCGCCGCGCCCGCGTACAGGCAGACGACGATGAGAAACCCCGTCAGGAAGTTCATGCACGCGCCCGCGGCAAAGATGATGAGCTGCTTCCACCAGACCTGACGGCCCAGCGCGTGCTCGTCGTCGGACTCCCCGTCCTCCCCCTCCATCGCGCAGAAGCCGCCGATGGGCAGCAGGCGCAGGGAATACTCCGTATCCCCCTTCGTCTTGTGCAGGAGCTGCGGACCCATGCCGATGGAAAACTCGTTGACGCGCACGCCGCACGCCTTGGCAGCAAGGAAATGCCCCAGCTCATGCACGGCGATCAGCACGCCGAAGATCAGTATCGCAATGAGAATATAGACCATGCTTACTCCTAAAATTTAGATTCTCCGTCACAGCGCCCCAGCCAGCACCAGCAGATACACGACCGGCGCGATGAACATAGTCGAATCGAACCGGTCAAGCATACCGCCGTGCGTGAGGAACAGGCGGCTGTAATCCTTCACGCCCGCCTCGCGCTTGATAAGCGACATTGAAAGGTCGCCGAGCTGCCCGAACACGTTCCCGACCACGCCCGCAAGGACGAGCATCGGATAGTCCGGCGCGTAGCCGAGCCACCTCTGCCCGATGAAGCCGAGCAGCAGCATCGCGAGCGCGCTGCCGATGGGACCGCCGACCGCGCCCGCCCAGGTCTTGTGCGGGCTGACGTGCGGCGCCATCTTGCGCTTGCCGAACCACATACCGAAATACATCGACAGCGCGTCGCCCGCGAAGGCGATGAAAAACGGCGCGAGGACGTAGACCCTGCCGAACTCCCCGTCCATGCGCAGCAGCGCCACGCAGGAATACAGGCTGGGGAACACGATACCGCCGACGATAGCGACCGCCACGTCGCGGAACGGCACCTGCCGCCCCTCGCGGCCGCAGCCGGTCACCGCAAGCAGGAACAGCGCCATCACGAACGCCCACCGCAGCAGCGCCACCGCGCTGATGGGGTTGGAATTTACATACGGCGCCGTGAGCTTTTCTCTGTAGATCGCCTCGACCTGCAAAGCCGCCGCCGCGACCGTGAGGGCGTACACGCTCTTCGGCGTGCTCCGGCACGCCGTGTGCAGCAGCTCATACGCCGCCACGCCCGCGATGCCGCACACGAGCGCCGCCGTCGCCCACGCGGGGCAGGCGAGCAATACCAGCAGCAGTAAAGGCAATCCGATTGCCACCACAAGCCATCTCTGTTTCATTTCTTTTTCTCCTGTTTCAGCCCGCCGAAGCGCCGCTCGCGGCGCTGATAGGCGATGAGCGCCTTGTCGAATTCTTTCTCCGTGAAGTCGGGCCAGAGCGTGTCGCAGAAGTAGAACTCGCTGTACGCGCACTGCCACAAAAGGTAATTGCTGACGCGCTTTTCCCCGCCCGGGCGAATAAGCAGGTCGGGATCGGGCAGCCCCGCGGAGTAGAGGTAGCGCGAAAAGCCCTCCTCGGTCAAAGCGTCTGCGTCCTGCTCCCCCGCCGCGCAGTCTCGCGCGAACGCGCGCGCCGCGTGCAGGATCTCGTCCCGCCCGCCGTAGTTGAGGCAGACGTTCGCCTGAAAGCCCGTGATGCGCGACGAGATCTCGTTCGTCTCGTCGATCAGCGCCCGCAGCTCCGGCGTCAGCACGCTCAGATCGCCCAGAAAGCGCAGGCGGTTGCCGTCGCGCTCCATCGTGTCGATGCACTCGTGCAGATACTGCTCCAGCAGGCGCATGATGCCCTGCACCTCCTCCGGCGGGCGCTTCCAGTTCTCGGTGGAGAAGGCGTAGACCGTCAGGTAGTCGATGCCGAGCTTCTTGCAGTAGGTGCCGAGCCGCCGGAACGTCTCGGCGCCCGCCTTGTGACCCGCCGAGCGCGGGAGACCGCGCTTCTGCGCCCAGCGGCCGTTGCCGTCCATGATGACGGCGACATGACAAGGCAGGTTGTTCAAGTCAACCTGCCCCGTCCTGCTATCTCCGGAAAAGAGGCCCATCAGACCGCCATGAGCTCCTTCTCTTTCTTTTCGAGAAGGACATCGACCTCTTTGCACATATCGTCCGTCAGCTTCTGCAAATCCTTCTCGGCGACCTTCAGGTCGTCCTCGGTCAGCTCGCCGGCTTTCTGCTTTTTCTTGAAGTTCTCCATCGCGTCGCGGCGGATATTGCGGATGGCGACCTTGCCGCCCTCGGAATACTTATGGATCTGCTTGACCAGCTCCTTGCGGCGCTCCTCAGTCAGCTGCGGGAAGGCAAGGCGCACGGACTTGCCGTCGTTCTGCGGGTTGATGCCGAGGTCGGACTCCTGAATGGCGCGCTCGATGAGCTTGAGCGCACTGCCGTCCCACGGGGTGATGACGAGCTGGCGCGGGTCGGGCGAGGCGATCGCCGCGATCTGCTGGATCGGCGTGGGCGAGCCGTAGTAATCGACCATGATGCGGTCGAGCACGGCGGCGTTCGCGCGCCCCGCGCGCACGGCGGCAAAGTCCGCGTTGACGGACTCGATGCTCTTCTTCATTTTGTCGGAATAGACCTTGTAATCATCTTTATTCATGGGGATACCTCCTCAAAAATTTGTATGCTCAGACCGCGGGTGCGGGCTTTCTCAGTTTTCGCCGACGATGGTGCCGATCTTCTCTCCCTTGACCGCGCGGATAATATTCTCCGGGTCCTTGAGCGCGAACACCAGCACGGGGATATGATTGTCCATCGAGAGGGACGTCGCCGTGGAATCCATGACCGCGAGGTGCTGCGCCAGCACCTCCTCATAGGAGATCGCGTCGTACTTCACGGCGCTCGCGTCCTTGGCGGGGTCGGCGTTGTAAACGCCGTCGATGTTCTTCGCCAGCAGGATCACGTCGGCGTTGATCTCCGCCGCGCGCAGCACCGCCGCCGTGTCCGTCGAGAAAAACGGCGAGCCGATGCCGCAGCCGAAGAGCACCACGCGCCCCTTCTCCAGGTGCCGGATCGCGCGGGCGCGGATATACGGCTCGGCGACCGCGCGGATCTCCAGCGCCGTCTGCACGCGCACGTCCACGCCCTTCTGCTCAAGCACGTCGGCGACCGCCATGCAGTTCATCGCCGTGGCGAGCATCCCCATGTGGTCGGCGCGCGTGCGCTCGATGTAGCCCTCGCCGTTCTTCACGCCGCGCCAGAAGTTGCCGCCGCCGATGACGACGCCCATCTCAACGCCCAGCTCCGTACATTCCTTGATGACGTCGCACACGCGCGAGACCACGTCGAAGTCAAAGCCGAAGTGCTTCTCTCCCGCCAGCGCCTCGCCGCTGATCTTGAGCAGCACGCGCCTGTATTTCAGTTGAGCCATGCCGGGTTCACTCCCCTCTCAGGTAACAAATTCAAATTTCCACAGACTTATTCTACCGTATTTCCGCTCTTTTGTATAGGGGGAGATTCGTAAACTTTTTTCACAGAATCGCGCCCGCATTTTTGGGTATCTTGAACCCCCTGCGCGAAAAAAGGGGCAGCCGCCCGAAGCGGCTGCCCCCGTCAGTCCTTTGTTTACTGCCGCTGCGCCTTTTTCATGCGCACGAGCTCCTTCAAAAGCTCGACCGTCCCCTCGATACCGAGCAGGCTCGAGTCGATGCACAGGTCGTAGCTCTTCGCGTCGCCCCACTCCTTCGATGAGTAGTAGTTATAATACGACGCGCGCGACTTGTCCGTCTTCTTGATGCGCTCCTTCGCCTCGCTCTCGCTGATGTTGTTGCGCGCGGCGACACGCTCGATGCGGTGCTCCAGCGGCGCGGTGATGAAGATGTTGAGCACGTCGTCGCGGTCCTTGAGCGCATAGTCCGCGCAGCGGCCGATGAGCACGCAGGGACCCGCGTCGGCGAGCTTCTTGATGGTGTCGTAGGTCGCAAGATAGACCTGCTGCTCGATCGAGCCCTTGGGCGTCACGTGATTCATCGAAAAGGAATACGGATCCATCGCGATGGAATACAGGAAGCTCTTCGGGCGCTCGTCAAAGGAATGGAACAGCTCCTCGCAGAGCCCGCTCTCCTCCGCCGCCTTTTTCAGCAGCAGATCGTCGTAATAGGTGATGTTCATCTGCTGGGCGAGCAGCGTGCCGATCTCGCGGCCGCCGCTTCCGTACTGTCTGCCAACGGTAATGACCATAAATGCTTCCTCCTTTTCCCGCCGTACTGTTGCGGTTTTATGATTTTATTATAGCACCTTTTTTGCGCCGGAGCAAGATTTTTTCTCGTTTCGTTCCCGTTAAGGGCGGCGCTCAGGGCAGCGTGACCTCGCCGCGCAGGTCCTCCTCCATCAGGCGCTTGACCTCCTCCTTTTCGTACCCGCAGGAGAAAAGGTAGTAGAGCTTGGCGACGGCTGCCTCCGTCGTCATATCCAGCCCGCTGACTGCGCCCGCCCGCTTGAGCGCGCCGGAGGTCGCGTAGGCGCCGAGCGCCACCGCCCCCTGCGGACACTGGGAGCAGACCGTCAGCACCGTGCCGTTGCGGAACGCCTTGCGGATGATCGGCAGCAGCGCGTTCCCGTCGCCGGGGATGTTCCCCGCGCCGAAGGTCTCGATCACGATGCCGCGCAGCTTCTCGGTCATAATGGACTCAAAGAGCGAGAACTGTATCCCCGGGAATACCTTTATCACCCCGATGGGCACGCTGTCGAGCGTTTGCAGCCGCAGCCCGCCCGTCTGCCGCGGCAGGAGCGCGGCTTCGTTGTATTTGATGGAGATGCCCGCCTCGGCAAGGCTGGGATAGTTGGGCGAGAGAAACGCGATCAGCCCGTCGGCGGAGTACTTCGTCGCGCGGTTGCCGCGCAGCAGCCTCCCGCCGAAATACAGGCACACCTCGCGCGCGGCGCCCTCCCCCGCGATCAGCAGCGAGGCGATGAGATTGTCGCGCCCGTCGCTGCGGACCTCGCACAGCGGGATCTGCGAGCCGGTGAGCACCACGGGCTTGTCAAGCCCGCCGAGCATGAACGACAGCGCCGAGGCGGTGTACGCCATCGTGTCCGTCCCGTGCAGGACGACGAAGCCGTCGTACTCGTCGTACCCCTCGGCGATGAGCCGCGCGATCTTGTTCCACTCATGCACCGTCATGTTCGACGAGTCCAGCAGCGGCGACGTTTCCACCAGCTCCCACGCGGGCATCACGTCCGCGCGCAGGTCGGAGATGGCGTCGAGCGCGGCGCGGAAGCGCCCGGACTGCGGCGCGTAGCCGTTTTCCGTGCGCGTCATGCCGATGGTGCCGCCGGTGTAGATGATGAGGACCTTTTTCATGTTTCCTCCCGCATTTTGAGAATCATTTTCATTTTCAAATTGATTTTGAGAATCATTTTCGATTTCATTTCCGGTTTGAGAACGCTTCTCAATTTGTCTTCCGCTTTT
Source organism: Alistipes onderdonkii (assembly GCA_963612845.1). Lineage (GTDB taxonomy): Bacteria > Bacillota > Clostridia > Oscillospirales > Oscillospiraceae > Hominicoprocola. The sequence continues at coordinate 10,724 of CAVDWO010000002.1, read as the reverse complement.
TATTGTAGCACGCGCGCGTCGCGCGCGCAACCAAAATTCCGCCGCACCCCCTTGACAAACCGCGCCGCACGCGCTATCATAGCGCCATACTGCAAGGGGCGCCTGCGCAAGCCGGCTGAGATGCGACGTATCGCCGCCGCTGTCCCTCAGACCTGATCCGGGTAATGCCGGCGTAGGAATGCAAAGCGCACCCTTTGTTAGACTTTGCACCGCGACGTCGGCGTCGCGGTGCTTTTTCGTGCCGCGGCGCGGACAGGGATCACATTTTATGGAGGTAATCCCATGAGCAACACTTCTTCCCGCACCGCCGTCCGCCGCCTGAGCGAGGGCGGTCTGTGCATCGCGCTCGCCCTCGTGCTGAGCTATCTCAAGATCCCCATCGGGCTGTCGTTCGGCGGCTTCGGCGGCTCGATCAACCTCGTAATGCTGCCGCTGATCCTCTTTGCCGTGCGCTGGGGCGCGCCGTGGGGCGTGCTCGCGGGGCTCGCCTTCGGCACGCTCAAGTATTTCTTTGCCGAGGGCTTCGCAATCAGCTGGGTGTCGATCATCTTCGACTATTCCTTCGCCTACGCCGCCGTCGGACTGGCGGGGCTGCTGCGCGCGAAGGACGGCAATTACGCGCGCCTTCCGCTCGCGGCGCTGATCGGCTGCGCGGCGCGCTTCGTGATCCACTTCATCTCCGGCATGACCGTCTACGCGCAGTATATGCCCGAGGAATTCATGGGGCTGGGCATGAACTCCGCCGCCTTGTACTCCCTGCTCTACAACGGCACCTATATGCTGCCCAACACCCTGATCGCCGTTCTCCTCTGCGCGCTGCTCGTCAAGCCGGCGGAAAAGCTGCCGCGCGCGGAATAAGCGTCCCCCTCTCCCGCGGGAAAACGCACAAGGAAAAGCGAAGCATCGCGCGATGCTTCGCTTTTTTTATTTCCGCCGCTCAAGCAGCTTCTGGTACTGCTCGGTGAGCTTTCGCTTCACCTGCTCTATCTCCCTGCCGCTCTCCTCCTGCGCGCCCTGCATGAAGTTCTTCGTCCCGAGCTTGAACAGCAGCTTGAACGCCTCGCTCACCATGCGCCGCGTCTCGCGGTCGAGGTTTTTGTAGGTCTTGAGCATCGCCGCCGCGCTTTTGAGCTTCTCCTCGTTCAGTTCGCTGAGCGTTTTCGCCCCCGTTGCGGTGAACACGCTGTATAGCGCGTCCGCCAGCGCCTCGCGCTGCGAGGCGTTGAGCGTGCCCGCCCAGGAGTCGATCGTCTCGTCCACGACCTTCCCCTCGCGGGAGAAATCGTCCAGATGCACGAACTGCGTACCCTTGACCTCCCACGAAAAGCCGTCGTGCTGGTAGATGCCCTCGTAGGTCGAGTAGACGACCTGATAGTTCTTCTCAGCCTCCATCAGCCTGCCCACCACCGAGGTCTGCGGCAGGATCGTGCGGATCCGCGCGGCGATGCGCCTGTGTCCCGGCGTGGCGCTGATGTCCCACGCGAAGCCCGGACCGTCGTTGTTGTGAACGGCGACGATGCGCTCCTGCACGGCGGGATCGCTCTTCGCCGCGCTGTAAACGGCGAGGTTGCCGCCCTTGGAGTGCCCGCCCACGCGCAGCGACCTATCGCCGTACTGGCGCGCCATGCGCGCAAGGTATTCCGCCGCGAGCCGCTGCGAGGGTATCTCTGGCAGAAAGCCCATGTTGAGGTCCTCCTTCCAGCCCACGAGCGTATCGTCCGTGCCGCGGAAGGAGAGGTACACGCAGCCGTCGCCGAGGTCGATCGCCAGCGCCGCGAACTGCTGCTCCGCCGCGTCGTCAAGCAGCGCCTCGTAGCCGTTGAGCCGCATATCGCCGAAGCGCGCGCTGTTCATCATCTTGCGCAGCATATCGGGGATCTTGCCCGGCACGAGTACGCCCATCTCCTCGTTCTTCCCGCCGCGGCGGGCGAAATAAGCCTCCGCCGCGTCGCGCAGCGCGACGCCGCGCCCCATCTCCGGCGGGGGCACGATGCCCTCGAGATCGACGAAGCTCAGCTCCGCCAGGATCAGCGCGTCCACTTCGTTGAACGGCGAAACGGCGAGCGTGAGATCGCCGCGCCAGTCCAGATAATCCATCAGGTTTGCCATAGTTCCTCCTCCTTCAGGCGTTTCCGTTTTCCCTTATCGTATGCCGCGCAAAGCCGCTGCGCCACAGCCGCCGGGCGCGCCGCAGCAGCGCCTCGCGCGTATTGGGCAGCCTTTCCGCGGCAACCTCGTCCAGAAGCCGCGCGAGCACCTCTCCGATCTCGCGCCCGCGCCAGCCGAGCGATGAAAGCTCGTCCCCCGCGACGGCAAGCTCGCTCACCGCGCAGCAGGCATTCTCGGCAACGAGCGCGTCGTAGACCTCCTGCGCCCTGCGCCACGGGATCTGTGCGACGGCAAGGCAGTCCGGCGCCTTGGCGGCGTTGTCCGCGAACTTGGTGAGCAGCAGCCGCCCCGTCACCTCCCTGCCGCGCCGCGCCATCTCCCGGTGGACCGCCGCGCGCTCGGGCGGGAACACATCGTCAAAGCACGCGAGCTGGGCGCGCACCTGCGCGCGCAGCGCCCGTTCAAAGTGCAGGCGCTCCATGATCCCCTCCGCGAGCCGCGCGGAGATCGCCGTGTGCCCGTAGAAATGCCCCACGCCGTCCGCGTCGACGGTCATGCACAGCGGCTTGCCGAGGTCGTGGAAGAGCATCGTCCAGCGCAGCGTCCGCTCCGGCGGCGCCGCGCCGACCGCGCGCGCCGTGTGCTCCCATACGTCGAAGCAGTGGTGGGGATTGCGCTGGTCAAAGCCCACGCAGGGCAGTATCTCCGGGACCGGCACGCCCAGCACGTCGGGAAAGTCCAGCAGCGTGCGCGTGACGTTCTCCCCACACAGGAGCCTGTTCAGCTCCGCGTACACCCGCTCGTGCGCGACGTGCGCGAGCAGCGCGCGCGTCTCATGCGCGGCGCGGGCGGTCTGCTCCTCCGCCGAGAAGCCGAGCACCGAGCAGAAGCGCACGAGCCGTAAAATGCGCAGCGCGTCTTCCTCAAAGCGCGTGCGCGCGTCGCCGACGCAGCGCAAAATTCCCGCCTTCAGATCCGCCTGCCCGCCGAAGGGGTCGATGAGCGCGCCGCCCGGCGTCATCGCGATGGCGTTGACCGTGAAATCCCGCCGTGCAAGGTCTTCCTCGATGCTCGCGCCGAAGGTGACGGAATCGGGGCGGCGGTTGTCGCGGTACGCGCCGTCGCGCCGCATGGTGGTGAGCTCGACGGGCAGCCCCCCGCTCACGACCGTCACCGTCCCGTGCCGCGCTCCCGTGGGGTGCGCGGCTCCGCCGAAGATGCGCAGCACCTCCTGCGGCGGCGCGTCGGAGGTCAGGTCATAGTCGCTCGGCTCCCCGCCGCGCAGCAGCTCGCGCACACAGCCGCCGACCAGATACGGCGAATAGCCCTCGCCTTGCAGCGCGGTGATGACGGATTCGACTTCTTTCGGCAAAGAGGGCATGGTTACCTCGCAAAAAAACATTTTTTTAGGATTGCGCCGGAGCTTTGGGTATATTATAATAGCAAAGCCGAAAAAAGTAAATCGCGGAAATCCACTGTGCGTCCGCGCACGGAAAGGAACCCTGTATCAGCATGAACGAGCAAAAGGATATTTTCGCCTGTCTCGTACCGGGCAAGCGCGTGCATATGGCGGGCATCGGCGGCGTTTCGATGAGCCCGCTCGCCGAGGTGCTGCTCGGCATGGGCTTAAAGGTCCAGGGCAGCGACATGAACGACGGCCCCGCCGTCGCGCATCTGCGCGCGCTGGGCATCCCCGTGGCGATCGGTCACGCGGCGGACAATCTCGGCGAGTGCGACTTTGTGATCCGCACCGCCGCCATTCACAACGACAATCCCGAGATCTCCGGCGCGGTGACGCGCGGGATCCCCGTCTTTGAGCGCGCGCAGGCGTGGGGCGCGATCATGAGGGGCTACAAAAACGCCCTGTGCATCTCCGGCACGCACGGCAAGACGACCACGACCTCGATGGCGACGCATATTTTCATGGCGGCGCAGAAGGACCCGACCGTGATGATCGGCGGCACGCTGGCGCTGCTGCACGCGGGCTACCGCGTCGGAAAGGGCGACACGATCATCGCCGAGAGCTGCGAGTACTGCAACTCGTTTCTGAGCTTCTTCCCCACCGTGGCGGTCATTCTGAACGTCGAGGCGGACCATCTGGACTTTTTCAAGGACCTTGCCGACGTGGAGCGCTCGTTCCGCCGCTTTGCCGAGCTTGTGCCGGCAGGCGGGCACGTCGTCGCCAACTGGGACGATCCCGGCGTGCGGGAAACGCTCGCGGGCTACACCGGCTCGCTCTTCACCTTCAGCGAGCACGACGGCGCCGCGCACTGCCATGCGGAAAACCTCGTCTGGAAGGACGGGCTGCCCGCGTTCGACATCGTCTGCATGGGTGAAGTCTATGCCCACGTCGCGCTCGGCGTCGGCGGCGAGCACAATGTGATGAACGCGCTCGCCGCGGCGAGCGCCGCGTATCTGCTCGGCATCGGCGGCGACGCTGTGGCGCGCGGGCTCGCGACCTTCAAGGGCGCGGGGCGGCGCTTCGAGTACAAGGGCAGCTTCCGCGGCGCGGACGTGTACGACGACTACGCCCACCACCCCGGCGAGCTGCACGCCCTGCTGGCAATGGCGAAATCCCTGCCCTACAAGCGCATCGTCTGCGCCTTCCAGCCGCACACCTACACGCGCACGAAGGCGCTGTTCGACGATTTCGTGCGGGAGCTGCGCGCGCCCGACGTGCTCGTGCTCGCGGAGATCTACGCCGCGCGCGAGCAGAACGACCTCGGCATCTCCTCCATGGACCTCTGCCGCGAGATCCCCGGCGCGGTCTACTGCCCCACGCTCGACCGCGTGACCGCCGCGCTCGCGGAGCTGGCGCGCCCCGGCGACCTGATTTTGACCGTCGGCGCGGGCGACATCTACAAAGCCGGCGAAAAACTGCTCAAAGAGAAAGAAGAGAAGTAAGCATGATCATTTCCCCCGTTTTCCGCAGTTCCCGTCCCGAGGGCGGGCTTCCGCCGCAGGAGACGGCAGCGTTCGACTTTTTGGATTCCCTCGGCGTCGATTACGAGCGCGTCACGCACGAGCTTGCCGACACGATGGAAAAATGCGACGATGTGTCCGCCGTGCTCGGCGTGGACGTATGCAAGAACCTGTTCCTCTGCAACCGGCAGAAGACGGCGTTCTACCTCTTATGTATGCCACCGCACAAGCCGTTTCATACCAAGGACCTCTCCGCGCAGATCGGCTCGGCGCGCCTTTCCTTCGCGCCGGAGGAGCAGCTCTGGGAGCTGCTGCGCTGCACGCCCGGCTCGGCGACGGTCCTCGGGCTGATGAACGACACGGAAAAGCGCGTGCAGCTGCTCATCGACCGCGAAACGTACGAGGCGGAATATTTCTCCTGCCACCCGTGCCTGTGCACCTCGACGATCAAGCTCAAGACGGACGACGTGCTGCGCGTCCTGCTGCCCAAGACCGGGCACGAGCCGATCGTCGTGACGCTGTGAGCGTCCGCGCGCAAAACGCATAAAAAAGGAGAGGGCTTCGCGCCCTCTCCTTTTTTTGCCCTCTCAGCCCGGCGGCCAGGTCATGTCGCGCCCCGAGAGCACGTGGAAGTGCAGGTGCGGCACGCTCTGCCCCGCCTGCTCGCCGATGTTCGACACGACGCGGTAGCTCTCAAGCCCCAGCTCCTTCGTGAGCCGGGCGATGACCTCGAAGATGTGCGCGACGATGGCGCTGTTCTCCGCGCCGATGCCCGCGACGGACGCGATGTGCGCCTTCGGGATCACGAGGAAGTGCACCGGTGCCTGCGGCGCGATGTCGTAAAAGGCGAAGCAGAGCTCGTCCTCATAGACCTTGTTCGACGGGATCTCGCCCGCGGCGATGGCACAAAACAGACAATCCGACATTCTGATAAGCTCCTTTCTGTAAAGTAGTTTTATTTTACATATATTGCTGTTTCCGCGTTATTCCAGCTTGCTCAGGATAAAATCGTCCACCGCGGCGAGCGCGTCGTCCACGCGGCTCACCTCGGTGCCGCCGCCCATGGCGCTGTCCGGCTTGCCGCCGCCCTTGCCGCCGCAGATGGGCGCGATGGTCCTGATGATGTCGCCCGCCTTGACGCCGCGTGCGACCGCCTCGCTGCCGCAGACGGCAAGCAGCGTGGCCTTGCCCTCGTGCACGGAGGCGAGCACGCCGACGATCTTCGGCTCCTTGTCGCGCAGGAAGTCGCCGAGCTTGCGCAGGGCGTTGGGATCCATACCGTCGCGCTGCGCGGTGACAAGGCGCAGTCCGCCGACCTCCTTCGCCGCCGTCAGGAAGCCGCGCGCTTCGCCGAGCGACGCCTGCTCGCGGAACTTTTCGAGCTTGGCGCGGATCTCCTTCATCTCGCCGAGCATTCCGCCGATGCGCGTCTCCAGCTCGCCCGAGGTGGTCTTCAGGAGCTGCGCCGCGCGCATCAGCTTCTCCTGGCCGCTGCGCAGCTCCTCGAGCGTCTGCCTGCCGGTGACCGCCTCGATGCGGCGCACGCCGGAGGCGACGCTGCCCTCGCTCTTGATGCGGAACAGCCCGACCTTCGCGGTGTTGTCAAGGTGTGTGCCGCCGCAGAACTCCATGGACACGCCGCCCATCTCGACCACGCGCACGACCGCGCCGTACTTCTCACCGAACATGGCGATCGCGCCCTTCTTCTTTGCCTCCTCGATGGGCAGCACCTCGGTCACGACAGGAATGCCGCGCAGCACCGCGTCGTTGACGAAGCTCTCGACCGCGAGCAGCTGCTCGGGCGTGATGGACTCGAAGTGCGTGAAGTCGAAGCGCAGGCGGTCCGGCTCGACGAGCGAGCCTGCCTGATGCACGTGCTCACCGAGCACGGACTTGAGCGCGGCGTCGAGCAGGTGCGTCGCCGTGTGCGCGCGGCGGATAGCGGTGCGGCGCTCGGTGTCGATGGACGCCTGCACCGTGTCGCCGAGCCGGAACTGACCGGACACGACCCGCCCCGTGTGCATGAACTTGCCGCCCTTGTTCTTCTGCACGTCCGCGACCTCAAAGACGGCTTCGCCGCAGCGGATCGTGCCGCGGTCGGCGGTCTGACCGCCCATCTCGGCGTAGAACGGCGTGCGGTCGAGCACGAGCATGGCTTCCGTTCCGGCTTCGACCTCGCCGCGCAGCTCGTCGCCCACGGCGATCGCCACGAGCTTCCCCTCGGCGCTGTCGTTCTCATAGCCGACGAACTCCGTCGCGGGGACCTCCTTGCCGAACTCGACGCCCGCCCAGCCGAGGTCGCCGAGCGCCTTGCGCGCTTCGCGCGCGCGCTCCTTCTGCTCCAGCATCAGCGCGCGGAAGCCCTCCTCGTCAACCTCCATGCCCGCCTCGCGGACCATCTCCGCCGTCAGGTCGATGGGGAAGCCGTAGGTGTCGTACAGCTTGAAAGCGTCCGCGCCGGAAAAGCGCTTCTCCCCCGCCTGACGGTGGGCGGCGAGCATCTCGTCGAAGATCTTCATGCCGCCGTCGATCGTGCGGGCGAAGCTCTCCTCCTCGGTGCGGATCACCTTGGTGATATAGCTCTGCTTCTCGCGCAGGTCCTTGTACTCGCACTCGTTGACCGCCACGACCGTGTCCACGATCTCGTGGAGGAACGGGCGCGTCACGCCCAGGAGCCTGCCGTGGCGCGCCGCCCTTCTCAGCAGGCGGCGCAGCACGTAGCCGCGCCCCTCGTTGCTCGGCAGCACGCCGTCGCAGATCATGAAGCTCGCCGAGCGGATATGGTCGGTGATGATGCGCAGCGACACGTCGCGCGCTTCGCTCTCGCCGTAGTGCGCGCCCGTGATCTCGCTGACCTTGTTGGTGATGTGCATGACGGTATCGACGTCAAAAAGCGAGTTGACGTTCTGGCTCACCATGGCAAGGCGCTCAAGCCCCATGCCGGTGTCGATATTCTTCTGCTTGAGCTCGGTGTAGTTGCCGTGCCCGTCGTTGTCGAACTGGGAGAAGACGTTGTTCCAGACCTCAACGTAGCGGTCGCAGTCGCACCCGACGGTGCAGCCGGGCTTGCCGCAGCCGTACTCCTCGCCGCGGTCGTAGTAGATCTCCGAGCAGGGACCGCAGGGACCCGAGCCGTGCTCCCAGAAGTTATCCTCCTTGCCGAAGCGGAAAATGCGCTCGGCGGGAATACCGATCTCGTCGCGCCAGATGGCGAACGCCTCGTCGTCGGCAGGCGTGGTCTCGCTGCCGGCGAAGACGGAGGGGTACAGGCGGTCCGGCTCCAGCCCCACCCATTCGGGGCTCGTGAGGAACTCCCACGACCAGGCGATCGCCTCGTGCTTGAAATAGTCGCCGAACGAGAAGTTGCCCAGCATCTCGAAATAGGTGCCGTGGCGCGCGGTGTGACCGACGTTGTCGATATCGCCCGTGCGGATACACTTCTGGCAGGTACACACGCGGCGGCGCGGCGGCTCCTCCTCGCCTTTGAACCATGGCTTCATCGGCGTCATGCCGGCGTTGATGAGCAGGATCGACTTGTCGTTCTGCGGAATGAGCGAAAAGCTCGGCAGGCGCAGGTGCCCCTTGCTCTCGAAAAAGCGCAGGAACATCTCGCGCAGGTCATTCAGACCGTAAACAGGGTGGGACATTTCGTGATTCTCCTTTATCTTGTAAATTGTTATATCCTCTTGCTCAGCGCCGCGAACTCCTCCTCGAGCGCCTGATAGAACTGCGCGATATGCCGCCCGTCGCACAGCGCGTGATTGACAAAAAGCGACACCGGCAGCACCGCGCGCCCGTTCTCCTCGCGGTACTTCCCCCACGCAAAGCGGGGGTTGCTGTCGTCCGCTCCGGCGGACGGCTCCTTGATCTGCGTGTAGTACAGCCACGGCACGCAGGAGACGAAAAACTGCGACAGCACGTCGCCGTCCTCCGTCAGCGTCCCGCGCGCGAGCGTTTCCTCCTGGCGGCGCTTCCCCTCGGCGATGAACTTCTCGTAAGAGGACAGGTCGTCCTCCAAAAGGCAGTAGAGATAAACGCCTGTGCCGTCCGGCTTCATCACGGTGTAGGACGCATCGCAGCGGTCATACTCGACCACCCGCCCGTCGGGGAGCAGCCTCCGCCGCAGCTCCGGCACGGCGTTCGCCGCGCGCACGACGGCATAGAGCACGCTCAGGAAAAAGGGCTTGCCCCGCTCCCTTACCGCCGCGAGGAAGTCCGTGATGTCCACCGGCACGGTGATGCCCGCCCACGGGTCGGGCATCGCGCGGAAATATTCAAACTGCCCGCGCCGCGGGTCGTTTGTCATGTCGATCACTCTCCGCGCCACCGTCTCACCTCCTCTTCACGTCCAGCCCGATGAGGTTCATGTCCGTGTCGAACGCTACGCGGAAGATCACGGACTTCTGCTCGTACTTCGCGCGGATCACAGCGATGGCGTGCGGCTCGCTGTCCTTCTTCTCCACGCCCGTCGCCATCGAGTCGCTCACCTTCTTGTAGCTGCCGAGCCCCTCGGTCGCGCTGTCCATCATCGTCTCGATCGCCGCGGCGTCGGTCTGCGCGCGCACGTCCTCGCGCAGCTCCCCGCAGACCCCGTCATAGTCCCCGTCGATCAGCTTTTTCATCACCCGCAGCCCGGCGTTGATGACCTCGTCCTCGTCCATTCCGTCCGGCAGGCTGCTCCCGCAGCCGCCGAGCAGCACGGCGAGCAGCGCGGCAAGCGCCGCCAGCAGACACAGCTTCCTCCGCATCGTTCTCCGATCCCTTCCGAAAAAAATAAAAGCCCCCGCCCGGCATAGGGGCGAAGACTTCGCTTCACGGTACCACCCTAATTATCCCCCCCTGCGGGCGGGATATCTTAGCCGTCCTGTAACGGGGACGGGGCGTTCCGCTCCTCGCGGACTGCTCAAAAGCGGCTGCCGTACCTCGTCTGCCGAGGGGCTCTCACCTCTCCCCTCTCGCTGCGGGCCCGTCTGCACGGCTGACTTTCTCATCGCGTTTTGCTGGGGCTATTATACCCCATTTTCGCTTTTTGTCAAGCGCGGTCTTGCGTTTTCCTTCTTTGTTGTCGGTTGACATACGGCGGATCCGCGTATATGATGGGAAGCTGCTAAAAGAAAACGGGAGGCTTGCAAATGGCTGAACTTGGGAAAAAGCCGCGCGGACAGATGTCGGAATCCATGCTGACCGCTGTGTTCATCATTCTCTCCGGCGGCTTGCAGGACGCCTACACCTACCTCTGCCGCGGCAAGGTATTCGCCAACGCGCTCGTCTCGTTCGTCTGCGCCATGCAGGTGCAGACCTTCCGCAAGGTGCGCGGGCACGCCTACGCCAGCACCATGTGCATCGGCAATATGCGCAGCGGCACGGAGGCGCTGTGCGTGTACCTTCACACGCATGACCGCGAGGTGCTGCGCAAGGCGCTGACCTACTTCGGCGTGATCGGTCTTTTCGCCGTGGGAGCGGGCTTCGGCGCGCTGCTGACGAGGGCGTTTGCCGAGCGCGGGATCTGGGTATCCTGCGCGCTGCTGACGGTCAGCTTTCTCATCATGTTTATCCGCGGGGAGGAAAAGGGATAAACCGCATACCCCCGCGCACGGCAAAGCCCCCGCTTCCTCGGAAGCGGGGGCTTTTTTCACACGTCGTCCTCGGCGCGCCGCTGCGAGCGCTGCGTGTCGAAGCCCTCGGGATAGCGC
>CAVDWO010000001.1:78449-111712 GCA_963612845.1 Alistipes onderdonkii | reverse complement strand
TTTTTGCTGAAAACAGGAAAAAGCGGGAGCCGTCCGTGGAGGACGGCTCCCGCCGATCTTTGGTTTTCGCTCACGCCTCGATGCCGCGGGAGGCAAGATACTTCTTGACCATGAGCGCGACCTTGAAGGTGATCGCATCGTCGAACTCGCGCAGGTCGAGCCCCGTGAGCTTCTTGATCTTCTCAAGGCGGTAAACCAGCGTGTTGCGGTGGACGAAGAGCTTGCGCGCCGTCTCGGAGAGGATCAGGTTGTTTTCAAAGAACTTGTTGATCGTGAACAGCGTCTCCTTGTCGAGCGCGTCGATTGGGTTCTTCTTAAAGACCTCCTGCAAAAACATTTCGCACAGCGTGGTCGGCAGCTGGTAGATCAAACGGCCGATGCCGAGGTTTTCGTAGCTGATGACGTACTTTTCCGTATCGAACACCTTGCCGACCTCGATCGCCATCTGCGCTTCCTTGTACGCCTTGGCGAGGTCGCGCAGGTGCGCCGCCACGGTGCCGATACCGACGACCACGGTGCTCTCGCCGTTCACGCGCAGCGTTTCCTCGATCAGCGCAGCGGTCTTTTCCAGATCCGCCATCTCCGTATTGTCGCCAAGCTGCTGCACGAGCACCACATCGTCCTCGCCCATGGAGAGGACAAAGCTCGTCTGCCGGTCGGGAAAGATATTCTGAATGGTCTCAACGGAGACCGCGTCCGCTTTCTCGTCCAGGCGGCGTACAACGAACACGCCGCGGTTAAGCTCGGCTTCCACGTGGAGCTCCTTTGCCCGGACGTAAATATCGCTTAGCAGGATATTGTCGGAGAGGATATTCTTGACGAACGAGGTCTTATCGTGCTTTTCCTCATAATAGCTCTTGGCGGTGTTGAGCGCGACCGCCGCCATGCGGCAGGCCGTGGCGCTGAGCGCGTCCTCCCCGTGCGCGAAGGCAGCGAAATCGAACTGACCGCCCCAGCCCTCGAGCGCCTTGAAGGTCTTGCCCTCGAACGCGGCGCTCTCGCCCTCCGCCTCGTTGATCCGGCGGACGAGCTGCGGCCAGCGCTGCCCGATCTCCGAAAGCTCGGTGCAGGCGATGACCGTTCCCTCCGAGTCGATCACTCCGAGCACGATGTCGGTCGTCTCCTTGAACTGCAAAACGATATTCTGAAAAATTCTTCCGGACATATCGGTGCCTCCTTAAAGCCCTCTCAGGCAGTTTGTGCATTTCGCCAACTGAATGAAATTATTATACTTGCTCTCTTCCGTTTTTGCAAGAACTTTTTTCTTTTTTCCACAAATTTTTTTCGTTTTTTTGGACATTCCGTAAAGAGCATCAAGCCTTCCGCGGCTTTTCTCCCGTTTTCCCTTGGGCAATTTGCCCAGCGCCGCGCAGCCGCTCCGTTTCCTCCTCCGTCAGCAGGCGGTATTCGCCCTTTCCGAGGCGCTCGTCCAGCGCCAGCGGTCCCATGGAAAGACGTTTCAGGTACACGACCGGCTTGCCGCGCGCGGCGAGCATCCGCTTGATCTGGTGGAACTTTCCCTCGCGCAGCGTGACGATCGCTTCGCTCTGCGCCCCGCTCTCAAGGATCTCCAGCCCCGCCGGAAGGCACCGGAGCCCGTCGCCGAGCGTCATTCCCGCGGCGAATGCCGCGCAGTCGTCCTGCGTGAGCGCGCCGTCCACGCGGACGAAATAACGCTTGTCAACGTGCTTTTTCGGCGCGAGCAGCTCGTGCGCCAGCGCGCCGTCATCGGTGAGAAGGAGCAGCCCCTCCGTGTCCTTATCGAGCCGCCCGACGGGGAAAAGTCCGCGCCTTCGGTACTCCGGCGGGAGCAGGTCGAGCACCGTTTCGCCGTGTCCGTCCTCCGTGGCGGACAGGACGCCCGCCGGCTTGTGCAGCATCAGATAGACGTGCTCACGGTAGACGAGCGCTTCGCCGTTCACCGTAATGTCCGCGGTCAGCGGATCGTACTTCTCCTCCGCGCTCGCGGCAATGCGCCCGCCGACGAGTACCTTTCCCTCACGCACGAGCGTTTTCACCTCGCGGCGCGAAAAGCGCCCCGTCGAGGCGATGATCTTATCCAATCTCTGCTGCGCCATACCGTTCCCGCCCTTTCCTTTTTATTGGGATCTTATCATACTTTCCCCCGCTTGAGAATAGCAATATCGGGAAAGGGTGTGATCTTTGAAATGTTTATCGTTACCGCGAAGCTCCGCCGGCGCAGACTGCTGCTCATCGCGGCCGCGCTCCTTCTCCTCGCGGCGCTTGTTTCGGTGCTGCGCGGCTGCGCCGCGTCACGGCAGGATATCCCCGCCGGAACGAACGAGGAGCGCGTGGCATATCTCTCCTCGCTCGGCTGGGAGGTCGCGCCCGAGCCGATCGAGACGCTGAGCGTCACGCTCGGCGAAACGCTCGACGAGCCATACCTGAGCTACAACGAACTGCAAAAATCGCAGGGCTTTGATCTTACGCGCTGTTGTGGAAAAACGCTCTCGCGCTATACCTACGTCGTGACAAACTATCCGGACGGTACGCTGCCCTGCCAGGCAAACCTGTACGTCTGCGAGGGCATCGTCGCCGCGGGCGACATCGTCTGCATCGGGGAAGGCGGCTTTATCGCAGAACTCGCCTTCCCCGCGGCTGAAAAATGATTGCTCCCGCGTTTTGCCCCCGTGTACGGGGGCTTTTTCTTTTGACTATTGCGCGGCACTGTGGTATGCTCTCTTTGAATCTATACAAAGGAACGCTCTCATGGAATTCCGCACCCTTGCCAGCTCGAGCGCGGGCAACGCCGCGCTCGTCTGCCACAAAAACACGCATATCCTGATCGACGCGGGCATCTCCTGCCGCCGCATCGCGCAGTCGCTCGCCGCGCTCGGTCTGACGCTCGCAGAACTCGACGCCGTTCTCATCACGCACGAGCACATCGACCATGTGCGCGGGCTCGGCACGCTGATGAAAAAATGCGCCGTCCCACTCTGCATGAGCCGCGGCACCGCAGCGGCGCTCGGCTGTCCGGCGGAGCGGCTGCGCATCGTCTCCCCGGAAAGCCGCTTCTCGGTCGGCGCGCTGACAGTCCTCCCGTTCCGCACGTCGCACGACGCGCAGGAGAGCGTCTGCTACCGCATCGACGGCGACGGCGGCTCCCTCGCCGTGCTGACCGACACGGGTCGTATCACGGACGAAGCGCGCGCCGCTGTGCTCGGGACGGAGCTGCTGCTGCTCGAGGCTAACCACGACGTGGAGATGCTCCGCTCCGGTCCCTATCCTTGCTATCTCAAGCAGCGTATTCTGAGCGACCGCGGTCACCTGTCGAACGGCGCGGCGGCGGAGTTTGCGCTCGAATGTGCGGAGCACGGCACGGAGGACATTCTGCTCGCCCACCTGAGCGCGGAGAACAATACGCCGCAGCTCGCGGAATACACCGTGGGACGGGCTTTGCAGGCGGGCGGGCTGAGCGTCCGGCTCGCCGCCGCCCCACGCGACACCATCAGCGAGGTACATTTATGCAGAAGATTACCGTCCTTTGCGTCGGCAAACTGAAAGAGTCCTTTTACGAGCAGGCTGTAAAGGAATACGAAAAGCGCCTGTCGCGCTGCTGCAAGCTCGAGATTATCGAACTTCCGGAGCAGCGCCTGCCCGACGCGCCCTCGCCCGCCGAGATTGCGCAGGCATTGCAGCGGGAAGCGGCGCTCATCGGGCAGAAGCTGCCGAAAAGCGGCGCTCTGATCGCCCTGTGCATTGAGGGGCAGGAGATGAGCAGCGAGGCGCTCAGCCGGAGAATACAGCAGTTTGCCGCGCGCGGGGCGGCGCAGCTGACGTTTCTGATCGGCTCGAGCTTCGGACTCGACGAGGATCTGAAACGGAAAGCCGACCTGCGGCTCTCCATGTCACCGATGACCTTCCCGCACCATCTGGCGCGCGTAATGCTGCTTGAGCAGCTCTACCGCGCCTATCAGATCGAAGCCGGAACAAAATACCACAAATAAGGAGGACTGTGCCATGTCTGACGAGATCAAGCTCACCTGGGGCAAAACACCCCGCGACACGCTGGAGCGCTGGCCGAAAAATGCCGACGGCTCCCCCGAATGTGCCGCGTTCCTCGCCGCCGTTACGGAAACCGACGGGGAGGCGGATATTCTCTGCGCCAAGCTCCGCTCCTACGATATCCCCACTGTGCGCAGGTACGAGGGCGAGGGCGCGCTGGGCAAGGTCGTGCTCGGGATGTCCGGCACCGGCGTGCTGCTCTACGTCCCCGCGTCGATGCTGGAGGACGCAAGGGCTCTGACCGCACCCGCGGACGAGGACGAACTTTCAAAGGAGGCTCTGCAATGAATTACCGTCAGGAATATGAAAGATGGCTCGCCTCCCCCGCACTGAGCGAGGATGAGAGGGTCGAGCTAAAATCCATCGCAGGCGATGAAAAGGAGATCGAAAACCGCTTCTACGGTCCGCTCGAATTCGGAACGGCAGGACTGCGCGGCACGATGCGCGTCGGTTTACATAACATGAATCGTCACGTCATTCGCTGGGCGACGCAGGGTTTCGCCAACGTGATCCGCGCCGAGGGGCAGACGGCGATGGACAAGGGCGTCGCCATCTGCATGGACTGCCGCAACCATTCGATGGAATTTGCGCGCACCGCCGCCTGCGTCATGGCGGGCAACGGGATCCGCGTGCGGCTCTTTGAGTCCCTGCGCCCGACGCCGGAGCTTTCCTTCGCCGTGCGCGAATACGGCTGCACCGCGGGCATCAATGTCACCGCGTCGCACAACCCCAAGGAGTACAACGGCTACAAGGTCTACTGGTCCGACGGCGCGCAGCTTCCGCCCCGGCACGCCGCCGCCATCGCCAAAGAGCTTGAGCACATAGATATCTTCACCGGCGTCACGGCGATGGACTTTGAGGAAGCGGCGGAAAAAGGTCTCATCACCATGCTCGGCGAGGACTGCGATAAGCGTTTCATGGCGAACGTGATGAGCATGGTCAACGACTACGAGACCGTCAAAAAGGTCGCGGACGGCTTCAAGCTTGTCTACACGCCCTTCCACGGCTGCGGCTACAGGCTCGTACCCGAAGCGCTGACAAAGCTCGGCGTCAAGCACCTCCTGTGCGTGCCCGAGCAGATGGTCATCGACGGCAATTTCCCGACCGTCGTTTCCCCGAATCCCGAGAATCCCGAGGGCTTCGCCCTCGCCGTTGATCTTGCCGAGAAGAACAACGTTGACTTTATTCTCGGCACCGATCCGGACAGCGACCGCGTCGGCATCATGGTGCGCAGCAAGCAGGGTGGGTTCCTGCCCGTCACCGGCAACCAGACAGGCGTGCTGCTGCTCGACTATCTCATCGGCGCGATGCGCCGCGCGGGCAGACTGCCCGCAGACGCCGCCGCGCTCAAAACCATCGTGACGACCGAGATGGCGCGCACCGTGGCAGAGGCGAACGGTCTTGCCTGCTACGACACGTTCACGGGCTTCAAGTTCATGGCGGAGAAAATGAACGAGCTGGAGAGCGCGGGCAAAAATACCGTCATCTTCTCCTACGAGGAGAGCTACGGCTACATGATCGGTCACTATGTGCGCGACAAGGACGCCGTGACCGCCTCGCTCCTGCTGACGGAAATGGCGGCATGGTACTACTCTCAGGGTATGACGCTTTTCGACGCGCTCGACGCGCTCTATGAAAGGTACGGCTGGTACGGCGAAAAGACGCACAACCTCGTCATGCCGGGACTTGACGGAGCGGAGAAGATGGCTAGGCTGATGCAGTCGCTGCGCCAGTCGCCGCCGCGTGAGATCGCGGGCGTCAGGGTCGCGGTCTACAAGGACTATTCGAACGGCACCGCACGCGACGCCGCAAACGGCACGGTCACAAAGATGGCTCTCTCCGGCTCGAACGTGCTGCGCTTCGAGCTTGCCGACGGCACGCACATCGTCGTGCGTCCGAGCGGCACCGAGCCGAAGATCAAGGTCTATATCCTCACCAAGGGCGCAGACGCGGACGAGCGCGACGCAAACCTTGAGAAATATTCCGCATGGGTCAAGGCGCTTGCCTGACTCCCTGCTGAAAACGCGGACGGCGGCGCAGAGATGCGCCGCCGCCCTCTTTCTGTTTTGGGGAAAAATGCAGACAGCCCCTGCCGTACCTCCGGCAGGAGCCGTCTGCGTGATTGTGTGGGAGCGCTGTGCGCTCTGGTATCATAAGACCGCGGTCGCGGTCCTATCATCGGTTATTCGCCCTCGAGCATTCGGTAGCCCACGCCGATCTCCGTGAAGATATACTCCGGGCAGGCGGGATTCTTCTCGATCTTGCGGCGGATATTCGCCATGTTGACGCGCAGGATCTGATTGTCCGCCTTCGCCTTCGGTCCCCAGATCTGCTTGATGAGGTAATCATAGGTCAGCACCTTGCCGGCATACTTGCCCAGCAGCGCCACGATCTTGAACTCGTTGAGCGTCAGATGTACGTCTTCCCCGCCGACGAGCACATGATGCTTGTCGTAGTCGATCGTCAGATCGCGGACGGAAAACTTGCCGGACTGCGCGATATCGCCGTTGTCCAGCGAGGTGCGCGTATGGCGGATCGCCGTGCGGATACGCGCGAGCAGCTCGCTCGTCCCGAACGGTTTTTCGATGTAATCGTCCGCGCCGAGATCCAACGCGGCGACCTTGTCGTGCTCGTGCGTGCGTGCAGACACCACGATGATCGGCAGGTTCGACCACGAGCGCACCTCCCGCAGGATGGTCTGCCCGTCCATATCGGGGAGCCCGAGATCCAGAATGATGAGATCCGGACAATGCGAGGTGATCATGGAGAGCGCCTCGCTGCCGTTCTGCGCGATGAGCACGTCAAAATCGTTCGCCGTCAGCACGGTTGAGATAAAATTGCTGATGTTCTGCTCGTCCTCGACCACGAGGACCTTATCCTTCAGCTTCACTGTTCCTGACCTCCTCCAGCGGCAGATAAAAACGGAAACACGCGCCGCCCGTCTTCAAATTTTCCGCGGTCATCGTTCCGCCGTGCGCCTTAACGATCGTAAAGCACACGGAAAGTCCGATGCCCATGTTCTTCTTCATATCAAAATTATTGTGGGATACGCCGGACAGCCCGCCGCTGAAGATCGCCGGCAGCTTTTCCTTCGGGATCCCCGAGCCGTTGTCGCTGATGGAAAAGCACGCCATGCTCCCCTCCCGGAACAGGCTGAAGCGGATCTGCGTAACGCCCTGACCGTGGATCGCGGCGTTTTCCAGCAAGTTCATAATAACCTGCCGGATCAGCGTTGCGTCCATGGGTACGAGCAGCACCTCGCTGGGTACATCGACCGCCACCTCAATATTCGGGAAGCGCTTGGAGAACTTGCTGACGGATGCCGCCACGACCTCCTCCGCGACCTCGCACTCCTTTTCGATCTTCGCCTGGTCGCTGTTGATGCGGGTGATGGACAGCAGATTCTCCACCATGCGGATCAGCCACTGCGCGTCCTCGTTGACATCCAGCAGGAGCTTCCTCCGCTGCTGGGGGGAAAAGCTCTCGTCGTTTTCGAGGATCGCCGTCGTATTGCCGACGATGCTCGTCAGCGGTGTGCGGATATCGTGCGACATGGCGCGCAGCAGATTGGCGCGCACGGCTTCCTTCTCCGTTTCGATGCGCAGGCGCTCCTGCTTCTTGATCTGCGTGGTCATGGCGCTGACGATGAGCGAGACCGCCAGCATGATCAAAAACGTCAGCGGGTAGCCGGTGATCGTAAAGTTGAACGCCCAGAACGGGTAGGTAAAGATAAAGTTGACGCACAGCACACCGAACAGCGAGCTTGCCACGCCCCACCAGTAGCCCTCCGTCCAGCGTGAGACGCAGGTGACGGCAAGGACGAAAACGATGTTGACGCTGCTGTTATCGTCGACACCGCGCCAGAGAAAGCAAAACGTCGTCGCCGCTGTGAGGATACCGGCTGTCAGGAGAAGATCGTGGAGCCACTGCGGCAAAAGGGGCTTTTTCTGTGTCATTCGCTCTTGTTCCTCCGCGTTTCCGCAAGCGGCTGTCCTTTCCCTGCTTCCTTGTTGAGAGTATTATAGCACACCGCTTGCTAAGTTTGTGCTAAATGTTATCTTTTTTTTGCCTGTTCGTCAAGCCGGAAAACGCAAAAAGAGCGGCTGCGGAAGCCGCCCTTTCTGCGTTCAAAGGAAGAAATGGAATCAAAATCAGACCTTACGGATGCTGACGTTCGTGACGCTCGCCATGTTGAAGCCCGGCTCCTGCGCGATCGCCGCCATGATGGCGACCTTGACCGCGTCGGTCAGCCCGTCCGCGGGAGCGGCGGGGACAGCAGCCGGAGCTGCCTTCGGCGGCTCGGGCTTGGTGAGGGAGACCATGATCTTACCCATGAGCATCGTCAGGAAGATGATGCAGGTCAGACCGACGAACGTAACGCCCATTCCCATAAGGACAACAAATGCATTGGAAACTTCCATCTTGGATTCGCTCCTTAACTATGTAATCTGTCTGTCATTATAGGCGCGGAGCGGGCGCAGTGCAAGTGCCTTCCCGCCCCCTTAGCGTCTCTTTAGCGGCGCACGTGTTTCCCTTAACGCTTTCTTTACCGCCCGTTCTCCTCCTCGATCGCGCATACCCGCAGCACACCGTCCACCACGCGGAAGCGCACCGCCCAGCCGCCGAACGACAGCCCGTATTCCCGCTCTGGATCGTTCTGATAAGGTGGGCGCGGGTCCTGCGCCAGCACTCCGAGCAGCGCCGCGCGCCGCTGCGGCGGCAGCTTTTCCAGCAGCTCCTGCGCACAGTCGACGTGAAGCGTCTCCGCCGGTGCGGGCGCGAAGCCGCCCTCCGCCTCCGGGCGCGCGTCGGCATAGGGAAGGTAGGGCTTGATGTCGTAAATAGGCGTGCCGTCCATCAGATCCGCGCCGGAGACGTACAGCACCGGTCCCAGTCCCCGCTCCTCCCCCACGCCCTCGAGCTTTACGCAGGAAAGCCCGATCGGGTTTGGGCGGAATGGCGAGCGCGTCGCAAATACGCCCACGCGCTCGTTCCCGCCGAGCCGCGGCGGGCGCACGGTAGGCGACCAGCCCTCGCGCACGGCGGCGGAAAACCGCCAGATCAGCCACAGGTGCGAAAAGCCCTCGATACCGCGCAGCGCATCTGCGCTGCGGAATTCCTGCTCAAAGATGATCTTCGCGCGCAGCTCGGGCACCAGCCCGCTCTGGCGCGGGATCCCGAACTTCTCGGGAAACTCGCTGCGTATCCGCGCGATGACCTTGACGCTGTGCTGCTCCATTCTGTGCTCCTTCCCCGCGCCGGATGGCGCGGCTGCGTGATCTCCCGCCCCACGGGATACGGTCAGGGGGTATTCCCTATGAAAAGGAAATACCCCCGATTTTCTCTTTCACGCGGCGCTTAGAACGACACGACCTCCTGCGCGGGCTTGGAGGTGGTGGTGATGCGCTCGACGTACAGCGCGGGACCTTCTCCCTCGTAGGCGTCGAGGTGTTCTTTTCTGACCGTCGCGGTGATCTCGACCCAGTCGCGGTTTTTGTAAGCCTTCAGGCTGTCGCCTTTGGCGACGATGCCGACGAACTGGATATCATTTTCGCAGCAGGTCATCACGAAGCGGCCGGGGCAGTGGATGCCCGGAAACTTCTTCGAGTGGCACATGATGAGCTTCATATGCACTTTTTTGCCGTCCCAGCGGTCGGGATGGTCCATCGCGTCAACGTACCAGACGCCGTAATCATCGTCGGGAATGTCGATCAGCTCGGGCGTCATGTCGAACGGGCACTCGTTCCCGGTGAGATAATCCTCGCTGTTGCCGTCGTTGTCCTCGAGATAGATGTCCGCGCGGCGGTTGACCATGCGGAGGTTGCGTGCGCGCAGGCTCTCCTTGAGCTTATCGTCGCAGCGGTTGAAGACGATCATATCCGCGTTCGTGATCTTTTCCATCATGAGCTGCCCCATGTTCTTGACAAACAGCTCGAACGTCGGCGCCTGCACGAACGTCATGATCTGATAGAGCACCCAGTTGGCGGGCAGCACGTCGCGGTAGAGCTTTTCCATCTGCCACATGCCGTTGTACTCAATAAGCACCTGCTTGGGGCGGTACTTCTTTTCAAGCTCCTTGCAGAAGGCGAGCGTCAGCCCCCCTTCATCGTCCACCGTGACGACGGTGACGTTGTCGAGCGCCTTCTTCTCGTATTCCTCGTCGCCCTCCTCGCAGCAGATGAGAAGCGTCTTATCCTCGCGGGCGAAGCCGTCCTCCAAAATGCCGTTGATAAAGCTCGTTTTACCGGAATCAAGGAATCCGGCAACCAGATAAACAGGGATATCCATGCCTTACACTCCAAACAGCTCCGCAAGCTCGTGTTCTTTGAGCTCCGCACCGATGACGCAGAGCCTGCCCGTATAGTCGGGATGGCCCGCGCGGACCTCGTACTCCTCGGGCACATAGTCGAATTCAAGCCAGCCGTCTTCGCCGTTCACGATGCCCTTGGCACGCAGAATATGACCGCAGTCGCCGCTGTCCAGCTTGTGGAGCATTTCCTCAAGGGCTTCCTTGCTGAATTTCTTCGGCGTCTCCCTGCCCCAAGATGAGAAAACATCGTCGGCGTGGTGATGGTGATGGCACTCACACGCGGGATCGTCGCACTCCCCGCCGTCGTGATGATGGTGCTCGTGCTCGTTGTGATCGTCATGGTCATGGTCGTGATGATGCTCATGCTCATGCTCATGCTCAGCCTCTTCGATCTCGTGCTCGCGGCGCATCTTTTCAAGCAGCTCATCGCTGAGCGACACCTTCTCGATGGCGGAGAGAATGGTCCTGCCGTCCAGCTCGTCCCACGGGGTCGTCAGAATCGCAGCGGTGGGATTCTTCTCGCGCAGCAGCGCGGCGGCGGCTTCGAGCTTCTCCTGCGAGAGCTTCTGCGTGCGGGAGAGAATGATCGTGCCGGCGGCTTCGATCTGGTTGTTGTAGAACTCGCCGAAGTTCTTCATATACACCTTGACCTTGCCCGCGTCAGCCACAGTGACGTAGCTGTTGAGCGTCAGCTCACCCGGGCACTCGTCCACCGTGCGCTCGACGGCGACGATAACGTCGGAGAGCTTACCAACGCCGCTCGGCTCGATGAGGATACGGTCGGGGTGGAACTGCGCGACCACCTCTCGGAGCGCCTTGTTGAAGTCGCCGACGAGCGAACAGCAGATGCAGCCAGCGGACATCTCGGAGATCTCGATGCCGGACTCCTTCAGAAAGCCGCCGTCGATGTTGATCTCGCCGAACTCGTTCTCGATCAGCACGAGTTTTTCGCCGTTGTAGGCTTCCGCGATCAGCTTTTTGATGAGCGTGGTCTTGCCTGCGCCTAAAAAGCCGGAGAAAATGTCGATTTTCGTCATAAGAGATACGCTTCCTTTTTCGTTTTATCAAATGGGTATTATATGCCGTATTTGTGAACGATTCAAGTCCTTTTCCCGCGAATATGCCGTATTTTACCCTTACATTCCCGGCAGCGGGAGACGGTGGGGCAGCATCACGCGTCCGAAGCAGACAAGGCTGCGCCCGCTGCCGGAGCCGAATACCACGTCCGCGTCGCTGCGTGCGCGGTTGATCGAGAACAGGTAGACCACGCCCAGCGGGTCGCGGTAATACTGCTTGCAGAGCATATCGCCGTCTACGCAGAAGATGCCGACGTCGCCCGCGGCAAGAGGGTCGCGGTTGACGTAGGCGGTGTCCCCGTCGTGCAGGCAGGGCTCCATGCTGTCGCCCTGGATACGCACGGCGAACTCCGCGCCATGGGGAACGGAATCATCGGCGGCGATGTAGTCAAAGTCCTCGCCGAGCACCGGCGATGCGAAGCCCGCCGCCGCGGGAGAGCGGTAGAGCGGAATACGCCGCGGCGCGTTCTCGGGTCCTGCGTCCTGCCGCAGCTCGCGGCTCATATCGCACAGAGCGCCGACCAGACTATGCACAGTCTGCCGCCCCGTGGGGCTGAGCGAGCGGCACTTCTCGATCAAATCCTGCTCCGCGCGCGAGCAGACGAAGCTGCCCGAGCGGAAGGAGTCTCGGTACAAATAGTTCGGGTCAATCTGCAGCGCGTCGAACAGGCGCAGCAGGACCTCCTCCTTCGGAGAGCTGACGCCGTTTTCATAGTTGCTGATTGCGGAGGGAGAGACGCCCAACTCCTCCGCCAGCTGCGCGCGCGACAGGCCGAGCGTCTCGCGCCGCAGCCGCAGCTGCTTTCCAAAACTCATGGGGATACCTCCGTCAGAAATGCTCCATACGACAGATTTCGACAGTATTCTACACCGGAAGCTTGTTGCTGTCAATCTATTTTAACAAGAATCTTGTAAAATTATTCTTGACATAGCAAGTTTCTTGTGATATCTTATTTTCGCTCACAAGAAGCTTGTTCCTCCTCGCGCAAAAAACGGACCGACGCTGTCGGTCCGTTCCCAGCTGGGCAGAGATATCTGCCTCCCAAAAAGCACAAAAAAGTCAACCGCCTTGCAGCGGTTGACTTGGTGGGGGAAGGTGGATTCGAACCACCGAAGTCACTGACAACAGATTTACAGTCTGCCCCCTTTGGCCACTCGGGAATTCCCCCATATTCGGTTTTGCTTTTGTCGGTGGAGCTGGTAGACGGATTCGAACCCCCGACCTGCTGATTACAAATCAGCTGCTCTACCAGCTGAGCTATACCAGCATCTCAGCAACGAATCGTATATTAACAGATTCGCACCCCTTTGTCAAGCCAATCTTTGTGAAAAAAAGGAGGAAAATTGTTGTACGCTGAACAGCGGAGTCATACTGCGGCGCGCAGGCGGGAGCGGCGGACCGTCTGCACGCTCTGCGCACAGGAGATCCGTGCCGGGGAGCGGCTGTGGTGCCGCAGCGGGACGACGGTCTGCGCGGACTGCTTTTTGCAGTTCGCGCGCGAGGAACTGAGTCCTTTTGAGTACATATTGGGAGAGGAGACGGAGCAATGACATTATATCAGATGTCCTTCGTGTATCGGGAGGACGCAATGCGCTTCCGTATGCGCATCACCGCGCTGCGCCAGACGGCGAAGGAAGCCGAGCCGGAGGAGCGTGAGCGGCTGAAGCGGCGCATTTTGGAGCTGCAGCAGCTCCTGCGTCAGTCGCGCGAGCTGGCGGAGCTAACGCGGCACTATTACGAAAGGGGATATCACCGCAATGAAAACTACACCCTATAATATCTATGGCGACATGGCTGCGTGGCTCCGCACACAGGCAGAGGACAACGAAAGCGACCTCATGCGGCTCAAGCGCAACCTGCGCCTTGCGCGTGAGCAGGAGCTGACGGCGCGGCAGCGCCAGCTTTTGCAGATGCGCTACGAGGAAGCAATGAGCGTAACGCAGATCGCGCGGGAGCTCGGCGTGGACAAATCGACCGTCTCGCGCACGATCACGCGCGCCAAGCGCAGACTTTACAAATGCCTGCGCTACGGGCTGTGAGCCGCGCAGAGCGTTTTTTGTCAGAGCCGTCAAAAAACAGCTTGACTTTTTGTTCAGATAGCATACAATACAGCCGTACTGATTCACGGAAAGGAAACGAGAGCCATGCTTCATAAAGCAATGCAGAACAGGTGGGCGCGCGTGGGGATCGGCGTGATCGCAACGCTGATCTATGCCGTCGGCGTCAATCTTTTTATTGTTCCGGTCGGTCTGTATTCCGGCGGCGTGGTGGGTCTGAGCCAGGTCCTCAGAACACTGCTGGCGCAGAGCGTCCCGCTCCCGGCGGGCGTGGATATCGCCGGTGTCCTGTACTTCCTTCTGAACGTGCCGGTGCTGATCATCGCGTGGAAAGAGCTGGGGCGGAGCTTCCTGCTCCGCACGCTCATCTGTGTCGGCTCCTCCTCGCTGTTCCTCAGCCTGATCCGCTCGCCGTCCGTTCCGCTGCTGGAGGACAGGCTCGCCTGCTGTCTGGTCGGGGGAATGCTGTGCGGCTTCGGGCTCGGTTTAGCACTGACCTGCGGCTGCTCCACCGGCGGGCTGGACGTGATCGGTCTGTGCCTGAGCAAGCGCGGCAGCAGCTTCACCGTCGGGCGGTTCTCGATGAGCTTCAACGTGCTGCTCTACGCCGCCTGCGCGCTGCTGTTCGATATCCAGACGGCGATCTACTCCGTGATCTACACGGTGTTCTGCTCGCTTTTCATCGACCGCGGTCACCAGCAGAATATCAGCGTACAGGTGCTGATCTTTACCAAGGACGAGGACCCGCAGCTCCCCGCCAACATCATGCAGCGGCTCGGCCGCGGCGTGACTTACTGGGACGGCAAGGGCGCTTACACCGGCAGCGACGTGCGCGTGCTGTGCGTCTGCGTCTCTAAGTTTGAGGTCGCGGAGCTGCAGGAAACGGTGCGCGAGCTGGATCCCCGCGCGTTCTTCATCGTGCAGGAGGGCGTGCGCATCGGCGGTAATTTTGCAAAGAAAATCTCATAATCATCTACGGAAACGGCGTCGCGGCAGATCGCGGCGCCGCTTTTGCAGCATTCCTGTCATTTGTGAAAATCAATCTGTTTTTGCAAAAGATTCAATCAAGATTTGTTGCGCTTTGCACAAGAGTATGATATCATTTGACTCAATCTTTTTCCTGCGCGCGGGAGATGGACAGCGCGCCCTCATAGAATAGAGAGCCGTTAAAAAACGGCAATATCCGAACGGGAGGTAGTTGATATGTATACAGATCAGTATTTTGAAAAGTTCGAGCTTGCCCCGGAGGTCACCGCGGCGCTGAAAAAATGCAAGTGCATCGCCTATGCCGAGACCAAGGCGGAGCTGGAGGAGATGGCTTACGGTCCGACGCACACCTCCCGCTACGACGTAGTCTATCCCATTGAGGGCAGCGGCATGGTCAAGGAAGCCGAGGTCGTGCGCTGCAAGAACGGCTGCGTCGTGAACTTCATGGAGGACTATATGCGCCGCCGCGACCCGAACAGCATGGCGATCGGTGACGATCTTCCCACCGATAAGCCCCGCTTCAAGGATCGTTTCGGCTATGAGTTCTCCAAGCTGCGGCAGGAGACGCTCGACTGGCTGAGCGAGCAGCAGATCATCATGCTGCCGTTCTTCGCCGGTCCGCGCGGTCACGGCTATCCGAGCCTGATGGTCTGCCCGCTCAACGCGGCGTTCTTCGCCCTGTCGCTCGCCAATATGCAGGGCTTCACCAGCATTTCGGACGTGCCCGAGCATTATAAGCCGCGCGCGATCATCTTCGTCGCTCCGCCGTTCCGCCACACGCACTTTGACGGCAAGCAGGTCGTGGTCCACAACCGCAGCAAGGAGCTGCACGAGGTCTGGGCATACAACCTCTATCCGGGTCCCAGCGCCAAGAAAGGCGTTTTCTCCGTGCTGCTCGACATTGGCGAGCACGAGGGCTGGGTCTGCTGCCACACGAGCGCGGCGATGGTCGAAACGCCGTATGAAAACGAGGTCGTGTTCATGCACGAGGGCGCGTCCGGCGGCGGCAAGAGCGAAATGCTTGAGGACTTCCACCGTGAGGACGACGACAGGCTACTCATCGGCACGCACACGGTCACGGGCGAAAAATATTACATGACCCTTGGCGAGAGCTGCAAGATCCACCCCATTGCCGACGATATGGCATGCGCGCTGCGGGACATTCAGGACAGCGAGAGCGGCAGGCTGCGCATCATCGACGCCGAGGACGGCTGGTTCCTGCGCATGGACGGCATGAACGCCTACGGCAACAGCCCCCTCTACGAGCGCATCTGCATCCACCCGAGCGAGCCGTTGGTCTTTTTCAACATGGACGGCGTCCCGGGCGCGACGTGCCTGATCTGGGAGCACGTCATCGAATCCAACGGCAAGCCCTGCACCAATCCGCGCGTCATTCTGCCGCGCAGGATGGTCGACAATATCGTGCCCGATACCGAGCCTGTCGAGGTCGACGTGCGCAGCTTCGGCGTGCGTATGCCGCCCTCCACCGCGAAAAACCCCAACTACGGCGTAATGGGTATGCTTCAGGTCGTGCCGCAGAGCATCGCGTGGCTGTGGCGGCTCGTTTCTCCGCGCGGCTTCAAGAACCCCTCCATCGCGGACGCGAACGCCGGCAGTGGCCTGAAGGCCGAGGGCGTCGGCTCCTACTGGCCGTTCGCCACGGGGCTCAAGGTCACGCAGGCGAATCTGCTGCTCGAGCAGATCATGTCCGCACCGAAGACGACGAACGTGCTCATTCCCAACCAGCACATCGGCGCGTATCACGTCGGCTTCATGGGCGAGTGGCTCAGCCGCGAGTATCTGGCGCGCCACCTCGGCTTCGTGCGCGCAAAGCATCTGGTGCCCGCGCGCTGCCCGCTGTTCGGCTATGCGCTCGACGAGATGAAGCTCGACGGGCAGTTCGTCCGCCAGACCTTCCTGCGCCCCGAAACGCAGTCCAAGCTGGGGCTCGACGGCTATGACGCCGGCGCGAAGATCCTGACCGACTTCTTTAAGGAGCAGATCTCGCAGTTCGTCTGTGACGATCTCGACCCGCTGGGGCGTGAGATCATTGACTGCTGCCTGCACGACGGCACGCTGGACGATTACCTCGCCCTGACGCCAATGAAACTGAAATAAGTGAAAAGAAGAAGGGGTCTCCCTCACGGGAGACTCCTTCTTCTTGCATTTTCCGGCTGCACGGAGGGGCTCATTTTTTCTTTGGCTCTGCCCAGCCCCTGCCGTGCGGCGTTGTTATTGTCCGATTATTTTTTGCAGTCTCTGCCAGCAGGCTTCCTCGTCATACGCAAAGCTCTTCTCAACGGTGACGCTCTCCGCGTCCTCACCGATGGGAGCGAAGCCCCATTTTCCCGCGCAATGCAGAGCGACCGGGTCGCTTTTCGCAATGCGGCACGACAGGCGATAGCAGCCGTGCGTGCGCGCGTAGGACAGCGCCTGACCGATCAGCTTTTCGCCGTCGCCGTTCCCCCGCGCGCGCTCCGTGAGCCAAAGCTCGCCGATCTCCGCGACGCCGCCGCGGCAGGACGAAACGCCGACCGCGCCGATGACCTCCCCGCCGCGCAGCACGTCAAAGCGTCCCTCCGTATCCGTGGGGCGGTAGCAGAGCCCGCCCTCAAAGCCGCGCGTGCTTTTGATCCACGCCTGCTTTTTGAGCGTCGTAAGCTCGTCGCTCAGGTGAGAAGCGTCGTCACGGTAGACGACGCGGAACCTTCCGTCCTTATAGGAAAGCCTTGTCACGGAGGTGTTCTCCGCGTGTCCCGTGCCGTTGATCTCGTGCAGGGAAAGTCCTTGCAGGACACCGACCGTCAGGCGCATCGCCATGCCGTGTGAAAAGACCGCGACCGTGCCGTCCGAATGGCGCTCGGCGATCTCGCGCAGCGCGCCGCACATACGCTCGCGCACGTCGATAAGGCGCTCGCCGCCATCAACGTGCCATTTTTCCGCGTCCGTGTTGAACAGCTCGAGCTGGCGGCCGTCGCTCCGCTCGATCTCCGCCCACGGCTGATCCTCCCACAGTCCGACGTCGATCTCGCGCAGGCGCGGCGTCAGATGCAGCGGCAGCCCGTGCGCTTTGTAAATGGAAAGCGCCGTCGTCATCGTGCGGAAACGGTCGCTCGAATAAACGGCGTCGATCCTCACGTTTTCAAAGCGTTTTGCGAGCGCGGCGATCTGGCGGTAGCCGCGATCGGTGATGACGCTGTTATACCAGCCATGCGCGCGGCGGTAGAGGTTCCCGTCCGCCTCGGCGTGGCGAATGAGGTAGATCGTGGTCATATTCTGTCTCCTTGTGCGGTTTTTCTTACCTCTATTATAGGCGGAAGGCGCGGCTTCGGCAAGGATAATTTGCAGCAAAGCGCGCACTTCGGCAAAATTTTCCGCGCATTGTCCCGATTCCTGCGGGGAGACTAAGCCCGTGCGGAAAAGGAGTGATCGAAGATGTGTGATACCGCTTTCTGGCGCGGTATGTTCGCCGGTCTGATCGCCGGGTCGATCGTCGGTATGAAGGTCGCGCAGAGCCGCAAAGCCATGAAAACCTGCGTGGGCCGCACCATGCAGCAGATGGGTAACGCCGTGGACGGCGCGCTCAGCGACCTGATGCACACGATCCGATAGGCGCGGACAGACCGTGGAAGCGGGCGGGGCGATGCCCCGTCCGCTTTCCTTTGCTCATTTTCACCGTCTGCCGCTTCCGTGCGGTCAAGCACACGGAGCGCAAAACGGTCTCAGAGCCGCCCGGAAACGGGCGGCTCCGCCTCTTAGCCCTGTTCGAGCCGCCTGCCCAGCAGCTTCAGCAGCAGCGCGGCATGGCGGTACTCGTCTCCGCTCATCACCGTGAACAGCTCCGCAAGGCAATGGTCGAGCGTCTCCTCCGCGGCGCGGGCATAGTTGTACCCGCCGCACGCCTCGGCGTGATACAGCCGCCGCAGCAGCGCACAGGCATCGCGCGTGTCCGGCTGCTCCGCGCACACGCGGGGGCAGTATGTCTCGCCTGTAACGAGGTAAATCGCCGCCGCCAGCTCACGCGCGTGGCGCTTTTCCTCCTCCGCCATCACACGCAGGGTCTGCGCCGTCTCCCCTCTGCGGGGAAAACGGCGGGCAAGGTATGTATACACCTGCGCATCGCCCAGCTCCTCGCGCAGAAAGCCCTGCAGCACCTCTACCGACAGCATCGCTTCGCTGCCCATGCAGCAGGGGTCCTTCTCCGCGCCCGGAAGCGTCAGCTCCTCTTTCTGCTCCGTCTGCTCCGGCGCATTTTTCACCTGCGGGTAAGGCTCCAGCTCCGGCGAGACGCGCTTCCAGACCGCTCTGCACCGCTCGTAATCATACGCGCTGTTTCTGTTCGGATCATCCATTTCATATTCTCCTTTCCCCAGAGGGCTTTGCCTTATCCTATGCCGCGGCGTGCCGGAACTGTTCCCTATTTGCGCCGCGGCGGAAGAAAATGTCAGAAATCCGCCGCGATGCGTTGATTTTTTTCCGCATTTCTGGTAAACTAAGAATACTTTGAATTTCCCAGCAAGCTGTTGCATCTGCAACTTCTCTTTTCCCGCATAGGGGATATTCTACCGATATCAGGTTCCGCAGGGAGGTCTGTTATTATGCTGGAGCTGAAGCATATCAGCTATACCGTCTCCACGCCCGAGGGCGAGCAGGCGATCTTAAAGGACATTTCCATCACCATTCCCGACCGCAGGCTCATCGTCTTTACCGGGCCGAACGGCGGCGGCAAGACGACGCTTGCCAAGGTCATCATGGGGCTTGTCACGCCGACGGGTGGGCAGATCCTCTACAACGGTGAGGACATCACGCACCTCGGCATCACCGAGCGCGCACGGCTCGGCATCAGCTACGGATTTCAGCAGCCGCCGCGCTTCAAGGGCATCACGGTGCGCGATCTGCTGACCATCGCCTCAGGTGACGAAAAGCTCAGCAAGGACAAGTGCTGCAAATACCTCACGCAGGTAGGGCTTTGTGCCAACGACTATCTCGACCGCGAGGTCGACGTCTCCCTCTCCGGCGGCGAGGTCAAGCGCATCGAGATTGCAACGCTCCTTGCCCGCGGCAGCGAGTTGATGATCTTCGACGAGCCGGAGGCGGGCATTGACCTCTGGAGCTTCGCCCGCCTGACCGAGACGTTCGAGCAGCTGCGCCGCCAGGAAACGGCGACCATGATCATCATTTCCCACCAGGAGCGCATCATTCGTCTCGCCGACGAGATCGTCGTCGTGGGCGGCGGCGAGCTCAAACACCGCGGCAGCACGGAGGAGATATTCCCGCTCATCATGGCGGACACGCTGGGTTCCTGCCCGGTGCTGAACAGGTAAGGAGGGCTGAAAAACATGATCACCGAGATCGACGCTTCCCTGCTTCAAAAGATCGCCGACCTGACGGGCAAGCCCGTCGGCGCGTTCAATATCCGAAAGGACAGCGGCTGCGAAGCCCGCCAGTCCACCGAGCACATCGAGATCACGCCAAAGAGCGACGGCAAGAGCGGTATCGACATCCGCATCAAGCCCGGCACCAAGGGCGAGCAGTGCCACATTCCCGTCATCATCAGCAAAAGCGGCGTGACGGAGATGGTCTACAACGACTTCTACATCGGGGAGGACTGCGATGTGGAGATCGTCGCCGGCTGCGGTATCCACAACTCCGGCTGCAATGAGAGCCGTCACGACGGTGTCCACACCTTCTACGTCTCCAAAAATTCCCATGTGCGCTACCTCGAAAAGCATTACGGCGAGGGCGACGGCGAAGGCGCGCGCGTGATGAATCCCACCACCGTCGTCTATCTCGACGAGGGCGCGAGTATTCAGATGGAGACCGTGCAGATCCGCGGCATCGACTCCACCGTGCGCAAGACGAAGATCGTCTGCGGCAAGGACGCTGAAGCGGTCGTCACCGAGCGCCTGCTCACCCACGGTCATCAGCACGCCGAGAGCGACATGGAGATCGAGCTGAACGGTGAAAACTCCCGCGGGCGCGTCATCTCCCGTTCCGTCGCGCAGGATGAATCCCGTCAGGTCTTTCACCCCGTGGTCGTCGGCAACGACCGGTGCTTCGGTCATGTGCAGTGCGATTCGATCATCATGGGCAAGGCGAAGATCGAATCTATTCCCGCCATCACCGCAAACTCGACCGAGGCGCAGTTGATCCACGAGGCAGCCATCGGGAAAATCGCGGGCGACCAGCTTTTGAAGCTCCAGACGCTGGGACTCACCGAGGAGGAAGCCGAGGACACGATCCTCAAGGGCTTTCTGGCGTAAGCGTCTGCGCGCGGCTTACCATGAAAAACGATATAAGAAAGGTGCGGCATACGCCGCACCTTTTTCGCCGTGAGAGAGTTCTTTTACAGACCCTTCTCGTAGCTCTCGATCATCTTCTTGACCATCTGACCGCCGACGGAACCCGCCTCGCGGGAGGTCAGATCGCCGTTGTAGCCCTGCTTGAGGTTGACACCGACCTCGTTCGCGGCTTCCATCTTAAACTTATCCATAGCGGCCTTCGCCTCGGGGATATTGAGCTTGTTGCTGTTCTTGGTAGACATATTCGTTTCTCCTTTTTGATCAGTTTTTCTATTTGGTTGATACTGTTTTGGGTATCGCAACGGTAGTTTGGCTCAAAAAAGAGACGATATGCGGCGGAATCGGCGGTAAAAACTGCGCGGAACGGCAAAAAAATCCAACGGTCGTTTTTGATCGGACGGCACGGGATTTGACATTCCTTTTTCTTTCCTCTATAATGGTCACAGTCTTTTTCCGGAGGTGCTTTTTTTGATCTCTTCCGATAACCGCCGCTATGCCTACGGCAAAAACCAGCTTATCGAGGTCATCTGTCAGCTTCGTTTCCCCACGATCCTCTCCATCGACACGCGCGAGCCCGCCGACTTTCAGGATACGATCCGCTCGGCATTCCCGCGCTACCAGTGTCAGGTAGAGCAGCTCCCTGCCGCGAACGGCGCGCAGGGCAAAAAGGTCAACAACCACTCCTTTCTCTCCGAGGACGGCAGCTATAAGCTGAGCCTGACGAAGGATTTCATTGCCCTTTCCACCATGCGCTATACGCATTGGGAGGACTTTGCCGCACGGCTCGACGAGCCGCTCGGTCAGTTCATCAAGCTCTACCGTCCCGCCTGCTTCGACCGCGTTGGGCTGCGCTATGTCAACGCCTTTTCGCGCGAGCAGCTTGGTCTTGACGGGCGGCGCTGGAATGATCTGCTCCAGCCCTCCTACCTCAGTATCCTCGACGAGGACGAGGTTGACGAGTCGAGCGTTATCAAGTGTTCGGTGGATATCGAGCGCAGATTGAACGCGCTCTCGGCGCTCAAGCTGCACGCGGGTCCCGGCTTCGTCCAGCGCAATATCCGCAGCGGTGACCAGATCCGGCAAATGCAGGAAAAGGAGATCCGCTTTATTCTCGATCAGGACGTTTACTCCACCGCGAAGGTTCAGGTCTCCGCCGTGGCGGAGACGCTCACCTCCCTGCACGATCAGGCAGACGGTATCTTCTCCGACGCGATCACCACTGTGCTCCACGACGCGATGGAGCCGGAGTACCTGTAAGCATGGCAAGGAAAACGCACGAACTCGCGCTCTGCGGTGTGCTGTGCGCGCTTGCTGTCTCCCTCCTGTGGCTGAGCGGCGTGCTGCCGCTTTCCACCTACGTTTGGCCTGTCCTCGCGTCGGCGGCGCTGCTGCCCGCGCGTGAGGAATGCCGTGCGAGCTATGCGTGGAGCTGCTTCGCCGCCTCTGCCGTTCTCTCGCTCCTGCTGTGCGCAGACAAGGAAGCGGCGCTCGTATTCTGCTTTCTCGGCTACTACCCTCTGCTCAAGCCGAAGTTCGACGCGATCCCGTCCCGTGCACCGCAGCTTTTCGCAAAGCTGGGGCTGTGCGCTGTCACGATGGGATTTTTGTACGCGCTCATCATTTTCGTGTTCCGACTGCCCGCCGTCGTACAGGAATTTTCCGAGAGCGCGCCATGGCTTCTTGCCGCGACCGCCGCGGCGGGGCTGCTGCTTTTCTTCGTATATGACCTCGCGCTCGACCGTCTCGGTGCCATCTACACAAAGCGCCGGAAAAAGTTCTGACAAGCAAAAAGGTGCCGGAAAGCCGTTCGGCTTTCCGGCACCTTTTTCCATGCGATTTCTCAGTATGCGACACCCCAATAGATGTCCGTCGTACACTCCTTGCCGCAGCAGACACATTTGCCCGTCGTGCCGCTCTGCTCAAGGGGCATACAGCGGGAGGAAACACCCGCAAGCTCCTTCATCTTCAGCTCGCACGCAAGGCTCCCGCACCACTTCGTGCGGGCGAAGCCGCCGCGTCCGCTCGCCATCTCCCTGACCTCATCCACGGTCTTGAGGTCAAAGGTGTTGTCCTCCAGATTCTTCTCCGCCATGGCGTAGAGGTTGTTGTGAATGTCGTCGAGCAGCGCCTTGACCGCCTCGGCGATATCGTCGATCTTTGCGGTCGTCTTTTCGCCGCTGTCGCGGCGGACGAGGCAGCAGTTTCCCTCAGCCAGATCGCGCGGACCGATCTCCAGACGGATGGGAACGCCGCGCATCTCATATTCGGCGCACTTCCAGCCCATGGACTGATCGCTGTCGTCCAGCTTGACGCTGATATCCGCGTCGGTGAGCTTGCTTACGATGGTCTTTGCGGTCTCGAGCACCTCGGGGTTCTTATGCGCGGCGATAGGCACAATGACGACCTGAATAGGCGCGATGCGCGGCGGCAGGACAAGACCGTTGTTGTCGCCATGAGTCATGATGACCGCGCCGACCAGCCGCGTCGTGACCGCCCATGAGGTCTGAAACGGGTACTGGAGCGTATTGTCTCGCCCTGTAAAGGTCACATCGTAAGCGCGGGAGAACTTATCGCCGAAATAATGGCTCGTGCCGCTCTGGAGCGCCTTGCGGTCCTTCATCATGCTCTCGATGGTATAGGTCGCCTCGGCGCCCGCGAACTTCTCCTTGTCGGTCTTCCTGCCCTTGACAACGGGCATGGCAAGATAATCCTTGCAGAAATCAGCAAAAAGGTCGAGGATCATCTCCGTCTCGTCGATGGCTTCCTGCGCGGTCTCGTGAATGGTGTGTCCCTCATGCCACCAGAACTCGCGCGAACGCAGGAACGGGCGCGTGGTCTTCTCCCAGCGCACGACCGAGCACCACTGGTTGTAGAGCATCGGCAGCTGGCGGTAGCTCTGCAGCACGCGCGACCAGTGGTCGCAGAACATCGTCTCCGACGTGGGACGCAGAGCAAGACGCTCTTCGAGCTTCTCGCTGCCGCCCATCGTCACCCACGCGCACTCGGGGGCAAAGCCGCTGACCAGCTCGCCCTCCTTTTTCAGCAGGCTCTCCGGGATCAGGATCGGCATGGCGACGTTCTGATGTCCCGTTTTCTTGAGCGCCTTGTCGATGATGCTCTGCATATTCTCCCAGATGGCGTAGCCATAGGGACGCAGAATGGTAAAGCCCTTGACGCTGGAATACTCGACAAGCTCCGCCTTGCGGCAGATGTCGGTATACCATTGGGCAAAGTCCTCCTCCAGATTGGTGATCTGCTCGACCTTTTTCTCTTTTGCCATTTTATGTTCTCCCTCGTATTTTCAGGATAGAATCTAAATTGATATTGTATTGGTTTTGCAGCGGATTGTCA
The DNA here is from genome assembly GCA_963612845.1 of Alistipes onderdonkii. Taxonomy (GTDB): domain Bacteria; phylum Bacillota; class Clostridia; order Oscillospirales; family Oscillospiraceae; genus Hominicoprocola. Next base: position 87,602 of record CAVDWO010000001.1, on the reverse strand, counting down.
AGCGCTGCACGGAAAAAGAGAGAGGGCGCACGTCCTCTCTCTTTTCGCTCCGGTTCACACCGCCGTTGGGAAACGCAGCATCACCTTGAACAGGTCGCCGTCGATACCAAGCGACATCGTGCCGCCCTGTAATTCGGTCAGGCTGCGCGCGATGGACAGCCCCAGCCCGTTGCCCTCGGTCGTGCGCGCGCTGTCGCCGCGTACAAAGCGCTCCATCAGCTCCTCGGCGGGAATGTTCAGCGCCGCGCGTGAGGTGTTCTTGAAGGTCACGAGCGCATCGCCGCCCGTCTTTTCGAGCGTCAGATACACGCGCGTGCCGCCCTGCGCGTACTTGCAGATATTGGAGAGCAGATTGTCGAACACACGCCACATCAGCGCGCCATCCACGCTGCAAAAAAGCTCCTTTTCCGGCAGCACGTTGACCAGCGTCAGCTCCGCCGCCGCCAGCCGCTCGCCGTACTCGCCCGCGACCTGCGACAAAAGCTCGTTCATGCTGCACCGCGCAGCGTTGACCGGCAGGTTGCCCGTTGACGCCTTGCTCGCCTCGACCAGATCCTCCGTCAGCTTTTTGAGCTTGTACGCCTGCCGTTTCAAAACGCCGAGGTATTCCTCCTCCTGCTCGGGAGTATGCTCGTGCTGCAAGAGGTCAACGTAGCTGACGATGCTCGTCAGCGGCGTTTTGATATCGTGCGAGACGTTCGTGATAAGCTCGGTCTTGAGCCGCTCGCTCTTGAGCTGCTTTTCCACCGCGATCGCCATGCCGCCGCCGATGGAGTTGAGGTTTTCGGCGTGGCGCTTGAGATCCCAGTACAGCCACTTTGTGTCCACCTGCGCGTCAAGATCGCCCGCGGCGAGGGCTTCGCCCTCCTTCTGGAGCTTGCGCAGTTGGAACGAGAACAGGCACGCCGCAAGGGACAGCACGAGCAGAAATATAACCAGCTTCTCGCCGTCGTAACCGATCTCAGTTGCCAGCAAGCAGATCACCACACCGGCGATAAGGCAGCCCAGCGCCGTGCGCCAGACCAGCGGGATCGCGTGCAGAACGCCCACAGCCCCGCGCCAGAGCGCGCGCAGCGCCCGCCAGCTCAGGCGCAGCACATAGCAGATGACCGTGTGCCGCCACCATTTGCCGAGCTTCACGCGCGTACAGAGCGTGATCCACAGCCCCAGCGCCAGCGCGGCAAGGCAGAAGCTGACGCCGAGCGCGAGCAGGTCATAGGGAGGGGTATAGTAGTCCGCGTAGATGCGCAACGCGTCCAAGCCGACCGAAACCAGCATCGCGCCGATGCCGCAGTCGAGCGCAAGGTAGAGGTCGAAGGGGATCCTTTCCTGCCAGCCCGCCTCGATCGTGCCGTCCTCCCTGCGTCCCGCGCTGCGCGCGAGATAGATACAGAGGAACAGCTCGCAGGCGCCGAGCACGATCAGCATTACGCTGGCGTGCTCTCCCCAGCGCACCGCCTTGTTGAAAAAGCCATTCGCCCAGTAGATACCGTCCTTCGCAGGAATGTCCTTGACAAGATACAGGCTGAATTCCCTGCCCTCGTAGCCGGTGCTATAGCAGAAGATATCGTCGCTGCCGGTGTTATCGAACTCCACCGCACCCGACTCATCCGTCACGGTGAAGCGGATATTGCTGTAGCTGTCGTCCGCGGGGAATAGCTTCTCTATCTCATAGCCGTTATTGACTGCGTCCGTATAACCCGAAAAAATGTCCCACGCCTCGTGGCTGACCGCGCCGAGACAGATGTCGCTCGTATAAAAATCCGTGCTCATACCGCCGTAGGAAAAGGTGAGTCCCTCCGCATAGGCGATCATCACCGGCACGAGCGCCGCCGCCAGCAGAAACGCGGCGGTCTTCGTCCAGAAGTTGCGCGTCCATGCCGCTTTCATTTCTTGTCCTCCAGCTTGTAGCCCAGCCCCCACACGACCTTGAGGTAACGCGGCTCGGAGGGGTTGATCTCGATCTTCTGCCGCAGATGGCGGATATGTACGCTCACGGACGTGTCCGCGCCGAGCGAATCCTCCTTCCACACCAACTCGTAGATCTGCGAGGAGGAAAAGATGCGCCCGGGATTCTTGATGAGCAGCCGCAGAATGTTATACTCGATCGGCGTGAGGGCTACCGCGTCGCCGTCCACGGTGACGCTCTTTTTCTCCTCGTCGAGCGTGATGGGACCTACTGTATAGACGTTCGGCTTCTCCTCCTCGTGCTTCGCGCCGAGCTGCGTGTAGCGCCGCAGCTGCGAGCGCACGCGCGCGAGTACCTCGACGGGGTCAAAGGGCTTGGTGATATAGTCGTCCGCGCCGACGTTCAGCCCCAGCACCTTATCGCCGCTCTCGCTCTTGGCGGTCAGCAGGATAATGGGCACGTTGCTGCTCTCGCGCAGCTTCGCCGTAGCGGCGATCCCGTCGAGCTGGGGCATCATAATGTCCATCAGCACCAGGTGGATCTCGTTGTCCTCGACCGCTTCGAGCGCCTCGCGCCCGTTATGCGCTTCAAAAATGCAGTATTCCCCGCCTGAGAGGTATATCTTCAGAGCGTTGACAATATCCTGCTCATCGTCGCAGATCAAAATGTTATACATGACTTTCTCACCTCATGCCCACATTGTAGCGGGCTTTTTCAAACAGAAACAGCGGGAATCCATTAAGCTTTGCTTAATTTCACGCCGAAAAGGGCGAAAATCCCCCTTTTTCAGGCGATTTTCACGCTTATTTCCCACCGCGTCGTCCATGGTGCAGGCGCAGCGACACGCGCAGAAGCCGCTCCACGCCGCGCGCAAGGCTGCGCATATCGTAGGAAAGCTCGGCAAAGCCCCAGAGCTTCTCCGTCTGCGCGCCAAACAGCAGGGTCTTTTTCTCTTCCTTCTGCCGGATAAAAAAGGTGGACATTTTACTCTCCTTTCACAGGTCGCGCCCGTCGAGCGCCGCCAAACCGAAGCGCGCGGCAAGGCTGAGCTTCGCGCGCTCATCGTCCGTCTGCGCGGCGTCATATCGCCCGCGCAGCTCTCGCAGGAACAGCCCCCGCAGGGAGTCCTCCTCCGCGCGTGCCCAGACGTCTCCGCCGATGCGCGTCGCGTCGCGCAGCTCGAGCTTGAAAAAGTCCGGTGCAAAGCGCTCTTCGATTGCTTTCAGGTCCACGCCGCGCTCGTCCGTCTCGCCGGTGAAAACAACGCGGTAAATATCGCGCGCGGTGGAATCCGGCATCGCCTCGCGCAGCGCGTTCTCCGCATTTTTCCCTGTCAGATCGACCTGTAAAATTTCGTAGCGGCGACGCGCGAAAGGCACGAAAGAAAGCTCCGCCCGTCCGCGCTCCACGGTACCCGTGAGGATTCCCTTTTCGCCCAGCTCGTCGAAGCCGCGCCCCTCGGGACAGCCGGAGTAGGCGTAAACTGTGCCGCCCGCGCGGTGAAAACCGTCATGCCGGTGCGTATGACCGAGGGCAAGATAATCGAGCCCGCTGCACGCGATCTGCTCCTCGGTCACAGGATCGTAGCGCGACTCCGGCGCGGAGATATCACCATGCAGCACCATCAGATGCGCCAACCCATCGTCCTGCGCATGAAAACCCGCGAGCAGGCTCTCATCCTGCGCGGCGTCAGTGAACGCCGCGCCGTAGACGGCGGCGTTCTGCTCCGGCAACTCCACGCGCTCGATGGTACGGGAGGTAAAGATATGCACGTTTTCCGGCCAGTCAAGCACCGCATAGGGCGATCGCGCGCTGTAAAAATCGTGGTTGCCCGGCGCGATGAACACGCGCGCGCGCATCTCACCCAGCGCCTCGATCATCTGCTCGACGGTCTCGCGATAGGTGGTCTCACCGTCAAAAAGGTCGCCCGCGAGCAGCACGGCGTCGATCTCATTTTGGTTGACATAATTTGAAAGCCGCAGCAGCAGCTCCCTGCTCTCGCGGCGGCGCAAACGCGCCTCCTCTCCGCTCAGCGCGGCAAAGGCGCTGTCAAGATGGAAATCCGCCGCGTGGACGATTTTCACACTCATCGCTCTCCCCTCTCCCTTTTTATGGCTGCACGTCCGGTGTTTTCTCCCTGCACACGTCGATCCACGCGGCAAAGTTTGAAGAATACCTCTCCAGCTCGTCGCAGGTCAGCTCAATGGCGCTGTTCGCGCTGCCCGCCGCGGGAAAAACGGTGGCAAAGCGCTTGAGCGACACGTCAAGATAGGTCTTCACGTTTCCCTGCAGCGCGAACGGACACACGCCGCCCGGCGCGTGCCCTGTAAAGGCGCAAGCCTCGTCAAAGGTCAGCATCTTTGCCTTTGCGTGAAAGTACGCCTTATACTTGGCGTTGTCGATCTTCCTGTCCCCCGCCGTCACAACGATGATCGGCGCATCGTCCGCGAGCTTGAAGCTCATGGACTTTGCGATACGCGCGCCCTCCACGCCGACGGCGACCGCCGCCAGCTCGACGGTGGCACTCGACACCTCGAACTCCTGAATACGGTCGGCGATGCCGAAGGTTTCCAAATAGGCTCTTACTTTTTCGATAGACATAATATTTTCCTTTCTCCTCTGCACCCATTCAACGCACATCGACGCGCTCTACCGCGGTACACAGCCCCGTCGCGTCGTCCAGCGTAAAAATAGCTCCCTGCATCTTACAGGGGCCGTCGTTAGGCTCGCGGTAGCGACCGGGCAGCCCGCCGAGGAATGTCTCAACCGACTGTTCGGGTCTGATGCCGAGCACGCTGCGCACCGCCCCCGTCATGCCGAGGTCTGTGATGTAGCCCGTCCCCTTGGAGAATATCTCTTCATCCGCCGTTGGCACGTGGGTGTGCGTACCCCAGAGCGCGCTGACGCGTCCGTCGAGATAATACGCCATGGCGAGCTTCTCACTTGTCGCCTCGGCGTGGAAATCGAGCAGCACAAAGGTCGGCTTTTCGCCGGTCTTCAGCAGCTCGTCCGCCGTTTTGAAGGGGTTATCCGCGTTAAAGGCAAGATCGCAGCGGCCGATAAGATTCATTACCGCGATGCGGGTGCGCCCGCAGTCATAAACGCCATAGCCCCGCCCCGGCGCGCGCGCGCCGAGGTTTGCGGGACGCAGGATATACGGGCAGTCGTCAAGATAGTCCGCGATCTGCATCTTGCCGAAGGTGTGGTTGCCGAGCGTGATGACGTCGGCTCCCGCGGCAAAAATGCGCTCCGCGTCGCCCGGTGTCAGTCCGGTCATTGCGGCATTCTCACCATTGACAACGGTAAAGTCGATCCCTTTACACTTCTTCAGCGTGCGCAGATGCCGTTCCAAATGGCTGACGCCGCAGCCGCCGACCACATCGCCCACGGCAAGGATATGATAAAGCATGGCGTTCCTCCGCTCTTCGTTTTTCCCAGTATAGCAGGACGTGCGGCAGAACGCAAGCGAGCAAAAAAGGCTTCGGCAAAGCCGAAGCCTTTTTCCTTATTTCGCGTATTCGATCGCGGTCGTCTCGCGCAGGACGTGTACCTTGATCTGACCGGGATATTCCATCCCCTCCTCGATCTTCTTGGCAAGCTCGCGCGCCAGAATGACCATCTGATCCTCGCTGACCTGCTCGGGCTTGACCATCACGCGCACCTCGCGACCCGCCTGAATGGCGTATGCCTTGTCAACGCCGGGATAGCTGCCGGTGATCTCCTCAAGCTGCTCGAGACGCTTGATGTAGTTCTCGAGATTCTCGCGGCGGGCGCCAGGACGGGCGGCAGAGATCGCGTCCGCCGCCTGCACGAGGCAGGCAACGATGGTCTGCGGCTCCACGTCGTTGTGGTGAGCCTGCACCGCGTGAATGATGTCGTCCTTCTCGTGGTACTTGCGCAAAAACTCCACGCCCAGCGCCACATGCGTACCCTCCAGCTCGTGATCGACCGCCTTGCCGATATCGTGCAGCAGACCCGCGCGCTTGGCGGCGTAAACATCTGCGCCCAGCTCGGCTGCCATCATGCCGGCGAGGTGGGAGACCTCGATGGAGTGCTGCAGGACGTTCTGCCCGTAGCTCGTGCGGTAATGCAGGCGACCGAGCATCTTGACAAGCTCGGGGTGCAGACCGCGGATACCCGTCTCCAGCACGGCGCGCTCACCCTCGGACTTGATCACAGCGTCCACCTCGCGGCGCGCCTTGGCGACCATTTCCTCGATATGCGTGGGGTGGATGCGCCCGTCGGCAATGAGCTTTTCGAGCGCGAGACGCGCGACCTCGCGGCGCACCGGCTCGAAGCACGAGACGGTGATCGCCTCAGGTGTATCGTCGATGATGAGGTCAACTCCCGTGAGCGTTTCGATCGTGCGGATATTGCGACCCTCGCGGCCGATGATGCGGCCTTTCATCTCGTCATTGGGCAGGGGAACCACACTGACGGTGATCTCGGCGACATGGTCGGCGGCGCAGCGCTGAATGGCGGAGGCGACGATCTCGCGGGCGCGGGAATCTGCCTCGTCCTTGGCGCGCTGCTCAAGCTCCTTGATCTTGAGCGCGGTCTCATGCGTGACCTCGCTCTCGACCTGCTCGATCAGGTACTTCTTGGCATCCTCGGCAGTGAAACCGGAGATGCGCTCGAGCATCTCGGTCTGGCTGCGCTTAATGATCTTGATCTCTTCGTTTTCCTTGTCCAGCGCGGCATGCTTCTGGTTGAGAGCCTCCTCGCGCTTTTCCAGCGCGTCCGTCTTGCGGTCGAGGTTCTCCTCCTTCTGCTGGAGCCTGCGCTCCTGCTTCTGCTGCTCGGCGCGGCGTTCCTTGACTTCCTTCTCGTATTCGTTTCTGGAGCGCAGGATATCTTCCTTCGCTTCCAACATGACTTCGCGTTTCTTGCTTTCGGCGCTCTTGATCGCCTCGTTGACAATACGAAGGGCCTCTTCATCGGCGTTGGAGATCTTCTCCTCCGCGCGCTTGGCAGCCCTCTTGCGAATCCAAATACCAAGAAGAATGCCAATGATGAGCGCCCCCGCCGCAAGCAGCGCGGCGTAGAGATAGCTTATCATGTATTCCTCCTGTGTGCGTTTTGATCTATCAGATGGGTTTTTGAATCAACAAACGGGAGAATCCCCTTTTCTCCCCTCCATAAATCCATTTTATATTGTAAACTTTTTGTGACCGTCTGTCAAGAAAAAGTGCGTTTTGCCTTTCACACCGCAATGTACGCCTGCGCCGCGTAGCCGGACTGCCCGTTGTACTCCACGACGTACCAGCCGTCCCTGCTGCCGAAAATGCGCACCGCGCCGCCGTTCGGTATGGAGCCGATCACCTCTCCCCCGATGCCGGGATACGCGCGCAAACGCAGCGGTGAGCCGTCGGTCGTCACGATGCCCGTGCGCTCCGCCTGCGGATAGATGAACGGCAAGCCGAAATAGTCTGTCAGCCCCCGCGCGATTGCCTGCGCCGCGGTGTCGAGCGCGTTTTCGAGCCAGCGCGCATCGTCGTAGTTGTCATGGTAGCCCAGCTCGATCAGATTCGCGGGGCAGTCCGGCTGGCGCACCTCGCCCAGCCGCGTGGTGGAGACCGTCCTGACCTGCTCCGGCAGCGGATAGACCTCCCGCAGCCGCGCGGCAAACAGCTCCGCGGCACGTTCTCCCTCCCCGCTGTCTGGGTAATAGAATATGATGATCCCGCGATTTTGCCCCGACTGCTCCTCGCCCGAGGCGTTGGAATGCAGCGCAAGGTAAAAATCGAAGCCTCCCAGCGCGTTTGCCTGTGCGATGGACGAGGCAGCGGTCATCTCCGGCGTGTTGCGCACGAAGGCGATCGCGTTGGAGCGTAGATACGGCTCCAGCGCGTCAGCCAGCAGATTCATCCAGTATTCCTCGCTGCCACTGCCGGTGACGTATGGATTCGACTCCTGCGTTGAAGGACTCAGATAGATTTTCGGCATAAAAAAGCCTCCCCTCGGCTCATGCTATGCGCAGAGGAGGAGTCGTAGACCGGCAAACGTGAAAAAAGAGACTGCCGAAGCAGTCTCTTTTTTGCAGCTTTACCGAAAGATCAGGCAACAGCCTTCTTCTCCTTGGCGATCTCAGCCTTCTGGAGCAGGAACACCGCGACCAGAAGCGCAAGGCCCATAAGATCTGTGACGGTGCCGGGAATGACCATCAGCAGACCGCCGATGACCAGCAGGACGCGGGAGAACCACTTGAGGTCGTGGATCAGGTAGCCCATGAGGCCCGCAGCGATGGACAGCATACCCAGCGAGGCGGAGATGGTGATGGAGGCAACGTCGAAGAAGTTAAAATCGCCAATGAAGATCAGCGCGTTGTTATAAGCGAAGACATAGGGGATAACGAACGCGGCGATCGCCAGACGGGTGGCGTTCAGCGCGGTCTTCATCGGGGGCGCCTTGGCAATGGCAGCGCCGGCATAGGCGGCCAGAGCGACGGGCGGGGTGATATCGGCGACGATGCCGAAGTAGAACACGAACATATTGGCAGCCAGAATGTGCATACCCATGCCGTTGATGAGTATGGGGGCGCAGGTGGAAGCCATGATGATGTAGTTCGCGGTGGTGGGAACGCCCATGCCGAGGATGATGCAGCAGATCATCGTCAGGAACAGGGCGATGAACAGGTGACCGTTGGACAGGCTGACGACGTAGGTGATCAGCTTGCCGCCGAGACCGGTCATCGTGATGCACACGGAGATGATACCGGCGATACCGCAGGCAATGCCGATGGACAGGCAGTTCTTGCCGCCGTTTTCAAGACCGTTGACAAACTTGGTCGGGGTCATGCGGTCGTCCTTGTTGATCATGCTGACCGCGATGGCGACGATGGTGCCGTAGATAGCGCTCTTAGCCATGGTCTCGCCCGCGATGACCATCCAGGTCAGCACGACGAGGGGCAGAAGCAGGTAGATCTTCGGCAGCAGTCTCTTCCACTTGGGCAGCTCCTCGCGCTTAAGGCCGACAAGGCCGAGCTTCTTGGCCTTGAAGTGAACGCCCATGAAGATGCCGAGGAAGTACAGGAACGCGGGCAGGATCGCCTTGACGATGATCTCGGAATACTGGTAGCCGGTCATTTCCGCCATAATGAACGCCGCGGCGCCCATGATCGGCGGCATGATCTGACCGCCGGTGGAGGCAGCCGCTTCGACCGCACCGGCGAACTGCGGGGGATAGCCAGTCTTCTTCATCATCGGGATCGTGACAGAGCCGGTGGTAACGGTATTGCCGACGGA
>CAVDWO010000001.1:1367-78412 GCA_963612845.1 Alistipes onderdonkii | reverse complement strand
ACGGCGACCTTCGCCGGACCGCCGGACGCCCAGCCGACCAGCGCGTTCGCGCAGTCGATGAAGAAGTTTGCAACGCCCGTCGCCTCAAGGAAAGCGCCGAACAGCAGGAACAGCGCGATATAAGTGGAGCAGACGGAGATCGGGGTGCCGATGATGCCGTTGGTGGTGTAGAAGATGTTATACACGACCAGCGCAAGGCTCATGTTGCGTCCGATAAACGCATAGAGCACGAACACGGCGGCCACGCAGAGAATGGGGATACCGACGGCGCGGCGGCAGCACTCGACGAGCACCAGCGTGCCGATAATGCCGAGAATGATCTCCGTCTGACCGATGGCGATACCCATCGACACGATCTTTTCAAAGTTAACAACGTAATACATGTAGGGGACCAAGCCCACCACCGCGAGCACGATATCGTACCACGGCATACTGTTGGGCTTGACGTTGCCCTTTTTCACGGGGTAGATAAAGAATGTGAAGAACACGACGATGCCGACGAACAGGCAGCGGCGGATCTGACCGCTCCACGTCGCCCACAGGTTCATGTAGACCATGAAGACCATGAACAGCGCCAGCGCGTAGCGCAGGCACTTCTGCGGCGTGCCCTCCCAGATGCGGGTGTTGGATTCCCGGTCGTACTTCTTCATAATGGCGTCGACATCTTCCATCGTGCCGACGTCTACGTCTTGCGTTACGATCGGTTCATCGGTGACTTTCTTTTCAGCGTCAGTCATTGACTTTTCTCCTCCTTTTTTATTTTGGAGTCCCGTACGCTTCAAACGAGAAAATACTCATAATCGAAGCACACAAGAGCGTTTCTTCCACACAAATCACGCAGACTGATATCCGAGCCGCCGTTCACGCTCAAGAAGAAATCGTAAACCGTGGCTACGGCATAGCAGACTCCGGTCCTATCCTGATGTATGCCGGTGATGAGCATGGCTCCGTCGTCGGTATAGCTGATCTCCTCTCCGGGGTTCAGCTCGACCTGCACGCCGGCGCCGTAGGCGTAGTACCTACACTCCTCGGCATAGATCCTTCCGTCACATATCTCAAATGTGTCCGTCAACGGATATTGATTGACGGAGTGTTTGAAGGTGATGGAAAAGCGTTCCCCTTCCTCCAGCCGGTAACGGGCGTAAAGCTCGCCGGTGTCGCGGTTGCGCAGGGTGAGGTAGTTCCCCGCGCGGGGAATCAATGCGGCAGCCGCCGCAATAATCAATATTATTGCGGCGGCCGCGCTGATGTATCTCCGTAAATTTGACCTCACGTCAATACACTTTCACAGCGTACCTGTCTTACAGAACGCCGATCTCCTTGTAGTACTTCTCAGCACCGGGATGCAGGTCGAAAGAGCCGTCAACAGCGCTCTCGGGGGTCAGGAAGCTGTACTTGACCTGGGAACCGGCAAGCTCAGCCTGATTGTCGAACATAGCCTTGGTCAGCTCGTAGACGACGTCCTCGCTCAGATCCTTGGAGGCGGTGAAGACGGCCTTGACGGCGACGCAGACGGTCTCGTCAGGAACGCAAGTGTAGGTGCCGCCGGCGAGGTTATCCTGGACCAGGAACGGATAGGTGGTGGTCAGATATTCAACAGCCTCCTCGGAGAGGGAGATCATGTTGAAGCTATAGGTGGTGGCAAGGTCGGTCAGAGCGGGGGTGGGAGCGCCAGCCACGGTGAAGGCAGCCTGAGCCTGACCGTTTTTCATGGCGTCAGCGCCGCCGCCGAAGGAGTCGTACATGACCTTGATATCGTCAAAGGTCATGCCATACGCCTCGAGGACCTGAGCAGCGTTCAGAGCGGTGCCGGAGCCGACGTCGCCAACGCAGACGGTCTTGCCCTTGAGATCTTCAACGCTCTTGATGTCAGGGGAGGTGACGAGCTGAACGGTCTCGTTGTAGACACCGGCGACCCAAAGGGAGTTCATGTCGGCAGCGCCCTCGAACATGGTCTCGCCGCCGGAGCCGTTATGGGCATAGTTCAGAACGTCGGACTGCAGGATGGACATCTGAGCGCCGCCGGCGGTGACGAGCTGGACGTTCGCCTTGGACGCGCCGGAGTCGACCGCGGTGAGCTTGGAAAGGGTCAGCTTGCTGTCGAGAACGGTGCAAAGAGCGTTGCCGACGGCATAGTAGGTGCCGGTGGTGCCGCCGGTGGCGATGGTGATACCGACCTTCTCGGTGGTAGTGCCGCCCTGATCGTCGTTCGTCGAGCTGTCGCCGCAGGCGACCAGTGCGAAGACCATCGCAACGGACAGGATAAGAGCTAAGAACTTTTTCATACGCAATCTCCTTTTTGTTTTTCCGCTGCAAGCCTCCCCCCAACCGGCTCCCGCGCGCTGCATTGGAAAGGCAGCGCGCGAACGCCGATCGGCGTTCGGTCTCACAAACGAAATATTTATGCCTTCTTCAGGCAAGCAGATTATACCTGAACGTAAAATTTATTTCAAGACAATTTTTGAATTTTGGGCATTTCGACAAACTTTTCACAAAAAAACAGGCAAAACCGCTTTCCCAGTCCGCTTTTTTTGTTACGCTTGCCGTTTTTTCAAAAATGCAAAAAAGGAGACGGCTTCTCGCCGTCTCCCGCCGCGGGGACAGCGCCCCCTGCGGCAATTATTTCTTTTCCTTGTCGTCCACAACCTGCTTGAGCAACGCGGAAAATTCGTCCATGCTCATCGCGCCGAGGTCGCCGTCCGCGCGGTGGCGCGGGGAGACGGTGCCGTTCTCCATGTCGCGGTCGCCGACGACGACCATGTAGGGTACCTTCTCCATCTGCGCGTCGCGGATCTTGCGGCCGATCTTCTCGTTGCGGTAGTCCACGGTGACGCGAAACCCCATGTTTTCGAGCTTTTTCGCCTGCTCGGCACAGTAATCGGCGGCGCGGTCGGTCACGGGCAGGAAGCGCACCTGTTCGGGCGCCATCCACGTCGGCAGCGCGCCGGCATACTCCTCGATGAGATAGGCGAGCGTGCGCTCATAGCAGCCGAGGCTCGTGCGGTGAATGATGTACGGCAGCGCCTTTTCGCCGCTCTCGTCGACGTAGTACATACCAAAGCGCTCGGCGAGCAGCATATCGATCTGAATGGTGACGAGGGTGTCCTCCTTGCCGTAAACATTCTTATACTGAATATCGAGCTTGGGACCGTAGAACGCCGCCTCGTCGATGCCGACAGTGTAGTCCACATCGAGATCCTTGAGGATACGCTCCATCACGCTCTGGGCGTGCTCCCACTGCGCCGCGGTACCCTCGTACTTGTTGTTCGGGTTTGCGGGATCCCACTGGGAGAAACGGAACGTACACTTGTCGAGCAGCCCCACCGTGCCGAGACAGTACTTGGCGAGGTCAAGGCAGCCCTTAAACTCCTCCTCGAGCTGGTCGGGGCGCAGAACGAGATGCCCCTCGGAGATCGTGAACTGGCGCACGCGGATCAGCCCGTGCATCTCGCCGGAATCCTCGTTGCGGAACAGTGTCGAGGTCTCGCCCAGGCGCATCGGCAGGTCGCGGTAGCTGCGGCCGCGATTGAGATAGACCTGATACTGGAACGGGCAGGTCATCGGGCGGAGCGCGAAGCACTCCTTCGTCTCGTCATACGGGTCGCCGAGGATGAACATACCGTCAAGGTAGTGATCCCAGTGACCGGAGATCTTGTAAAGCTCGCGCTTTGCCATCAGCGGGGTCTTGGTGAGGAGATAACCGCGCTTCTGCTCGGTGTCCTCCACCCAGCGCTGGAGCACCTGCACCACACGCGCGCCCTTGGGCAGCAGCACGGGCAGACCCTGACCGATGCAGTCGACCGTGGTAAAGTATTCCAGCTCGCGGCCGAGCTTGTTGTGGTCGCGCTTGACAGCTTCCTCACGCTCTTTGAGGTATTCGTCCAGCTCCTCCTTCTTCGGGAAAGCGACGCCGTAGATGCGCTGGAGCGTCTCGCGATTGCTGTCGCCGCGCCAGTAGGCGGCGTTGCAGGCGGTCAGCTTGATGGCGTTGCCCTTGATGCGCCCCGTGGAATCGAGGTGCGGACCGGCGCAGAGGTCGGTGAACTCGCCCTGCTTGTAGAAGCTGATGACGGCGTCCTCGGGCAGGTCGTTAATCAGTTCGACCTTGAATGGTTCCTCCTTCTCCTCCATAAACTTGACGGCTTCCGCGCGCGGCAGCTCAAAGCGCTCGAGCTTGAGCTTTTCTTTGCAGATCTTGCGCATTTCGGCTTCGATCTGCTCCAGATTCTCCGGCGTGAAGGAGAACGGCGCGAGCATATCATAATAGAATCCGTTGTCGATGCTCGGACCGATGGCGAGCTTCACCTCCGGCCACAGGCGCTTAACAGCCTGCGCCAGCACATGGGAACAGGTGTGCCAATAGGTCCTGCGGTACTCGGGATTTTCAAAGCTGAACTGGTTTTCTTCGCTGACTTTGACTTCTTCAGACATTTTATTTACCTCCATTTTGCTTGAGGGTGCAAAAAAACTTCACCCCCGATCATATCAGGGGTGAAGCATTGAAATACTCCACGGTTCCACCCTGCTTGCGCTTTCGCGCCGCTTGTGTCCGCTGTAACGGGCGATCCCGTCCCGCTTATTTCGCGGGCGGCTCAAGGGTGGTACAGCCGTTTCCTTCCGCAGGACGCTTACACCAAGCGCGTCCCTCTCTGAGCGGGGAATAGCGGTTTCTTCCCTATCCATACCATTTTGATGATGGGATTGTACTCCCGCCGCACCGATTTGTCAAGCAAAAAGTGCGCGCGCAGTATGTGCACCTTCCCGCAAGAGCCGTCAAAACTCCGGCGGGCGGTTTCTCGCCGGTTTGTCGTCGTCATCGTCCTTTCCGAGGAGTCCGGAGAAGAACTTCTTCCGCTTTTTGCGCTTTTCTGCCTCTTTCCGCTCCTGCTCCGCTTGCCAGCGCGCGTCGGCTTCAAGATCCTCCAACCGCTTGCGTGCTGCGGACTTCAAAAGCTCCGGCTGCTCACCGTCGATGATCGCGTGCAGATCATCCGTCGTCTTGCCGTTGCAGACCTTGCGAAAACGCATTTGGCGCGTCTCCTCCGGCTCGAAAAACGCCATGCGGCCGCACCACGGGCAGATGTACAGATCCGCCGCGAGAAATTCGCTCCAAAGCGACCCGGTATCCGCGGTGTGCAGTTCGATCTTCTTTCCCGTGACCCGGCTTTCCATCGTGTGCCCGCAGGCGCAAAGCTTTTCGCTCATATGCGTTCTCCTTTCCGCGCGGTCCATGCCTTATAAAGCATGAGTCGCAGACCGCAGGACGGTGCTTTCTTTCGATTGTGTTTTATTCTATCCGGGCAAAATGATTTTGTCAATACGGTGAAAAACAAGCGGGAGCGCGCCGCTCCCGCTTATTTTATCGAAGGGTATCATAGCTTGTGTTCTCGCCGTCAAGCAAAAAGCCGTCCGTGTCGCGCACACGCCCGTTTTCCAGCATCTGCCGGTAACGGAGCTCGTCCGACGCTGAGCGCCCGTTGATCGCGGCGCCCGTCAGGCTGCGGCCGTTGCTGCGCTGCTGCGGTGTGGTGCTCGAGGCGTAGCTTTTCCGCCCGTCCGCAAGACCGAGCGTGCTGTCCGTGCCGCTGTCCGCAGCCGGATCGTTCACCGTACCGTTCCCACTTGTTCCGCTTTCCGCGCTGCTGCCCGCATCGCTCTGCGTCCCGTCGTTTCCGCTTTTTTCGCAGCCCGCAAACGCAAAGACGCACAGCGTCAGCGCAAAGATCATCGCAAGAGTCCGCTTCATATCCGTCCTTCTCCTCACTTCGTTTTCCTGCGATACCCTGCGTTAGTATGCGCGTAAAATGCGAAGTGCGAAGGCGTAAATTTTGACAAAAAGAGACGCCGCTTCTCGCGGCGTCTCTCCTTTTGCGATTTTCTTACTTGCTCGCCTTGGCAGCCTTGAACGCCTCGGTCAGCATCGGGGTGACCTTGAACAGGTCGCCGCAGATACCGTAGTCGGCGATCTCGAAGATCGGCGCGGTCTCGTTCTTGTTGACCGCGATGATGCACTCGCTCTCGCTCATGCCGGCCTTGTGCTGGATGGAGCCGGAAATGCCGAGCGCGACGTAGACCTTCGGGTGAACGGTCTTGCCGGTCTGACCGACCTGATGGTCGGCGGTGAGCCAGCCGGAGTCGATAGCGACACGGCTGCCGCCGACGACACCGCCGAGCACGTCCGCCAGCTCTTCCGCCAGCTTGATGCCGCCTTCAACGTCCTTGCTGATGCCGCGGCCGACAGAAACGATGAAGTCCGCACCGATGAGGTCAACGAGCTTCTTTGCAGCCTTGACGACCTCGACGACCTCGGTCTGAAGGTCGGCAGCGTCGAGCTTGACATCGTACTTCGTGACCTTGACAGCCTTTGCCTTGGCTTCGTCATAGGCGTTCTTCTTCATAACGCCGGGACGGACCGTCGCCATGGAGGGACGGAAGCGCGGGCAGATGATGGTCGCCATCAGGTTACCGCCGAACGCCGGACGGGTCATCTTGAGGTCTCGGGACACGTCGTGATCCTGACCCATGACCTTTGCGGTCGCCATACCGGCAATCTTCTCCTCGGGCAGCGTGGAAGCGCCGCGCAGGAAGTCCTTATAGATAGGCATATCAACGTCGAGGTGCGTGCAGTCGGCGCACAGACCCGTGTGCAGGCGCGCCGCGCAGCGCGGACCGAGGTCACGGCCGATGTTGGTCGCGCCGATGAGGAACGCCTCGGGCTTCATCTCGGAGATGACGTCGCAGATGACCTTGGCATAGGCGTCGGTCGTGTAGTTCTTGAGCAGGGGGTGGTCGCAGATGATGACCTCGTCCGCGCCGTAGCCGCCGATGCTCTCGGCAAGACCTTCGATCTTATCGCCGACCAGCAGGCCGCAGAGCTTCACGCCCAGCTCGTCCGCCAGCTTGCGCCCCTCGGAGATCAGCTCATAAGAGGTGGACATCATCTGTCCCTGACGCTGCTCGCAGAACACCCATACGTTCTTGAACTCTTCGATCTTGGAGGAGTCATAATTGGGATTGGCAAGTTTCACTTCGTTACGCATCGTATTGATCTCCTTTCCTTAAATGATGTGTTTTTCGAGCAGGATACCGGCGAGCTTCTCGCAGGTAGCCATGTCGTTGCCCTCGAGCATCTGACCGGCGCCCTTCTGGGGAGGCGTGAAGGAGGTCAGAATGTTGGTCGGGGAGCCCTTGAGACCGATGGTGGTCGCGTCGATCAGGGGGTGATCCTTCAGAGCGTTGTAGTCCAGCACGGTCATGGGCTTGGAGTAGCACTCAAATGCGCCGGAAACGGTCATATAACGCGGGGTATTGAGCTCCTTGATGCAGGTGATCAGGCACGGGGTCTGCGCCTTGATGGTCATGTAGCCATCCTCGAGGATGCGCTTGACGGTCAGCGTATCGCCGTCCTTCTTGATGTCGGCGGCGTAGGTGATCTGGGGCAGATGCAGCTTTTCCGCGATCTGCGGACCGACCTGAGCGGTATCGCCGTCGATGGCCTGGCGGCCGCAGAAGACGATGTCGTCGTTGTCGATGCCAATGGTATCGAGCGCAGCGGCAAGGATCTGAGAGGTGGCGTAGGTATCGGAGCCGCCGAACTCACGGCCGGAAACGAGGTAACCGTCGTCAGCGCCCATCGCCATCAGCTCGCGCAGCATACCCTCTGCCGGCGGGGGACCCATGGTGACGACCGTGACCTTGCAGCCCAGCTCGTCCTTGAGCTTGAGAGCGGCCTCAACGGCGTTCATATCGTCGGGGTTGATGATGGTCTGCATGGAAGCACGGTTCAGCGTACCGTCGGGATTGACGGCGACCTTACCGGAGGTATCGGGGACCTGCTTAACGCAAACAAGAATCTTCATTTTCTTCTTACCTCCTCTTTCTCAGTTCACGCCAAGGTGCTTGGCGATGACCATGCGCTGAACTTCAGACGTGCCCTCGTAGATCTCGGTGATCTTGGCATCGCGCATCATGCGCTCAACGGGGTACTCGCGGGTGTAGCCGTAGCCGCCGAAGAGCTGAACAGCGCGGCGGGTAACATCGGACGCTGTCTCGGCTGCGAACAGCTTCGCCATGGCGGAATCCATGGAGTAATCCTCGTGATTCTGCTTTTTCATAGCTGCAGCGTAAACGAGGTACTGCGCGGCCTGGGCGCGGGTGTGCATATCAGCCAGCTGGAACTGGGTGTTCTGGAACTGGCTCAGGCGGCGGCCGAACTGGACGCGCTCCTTAGTGTACTTGACAGCCTCATTGATGGCGCCCTCGGCAAGACCCAGCGCCTGGGAAGCGATGCCGATACGACCGCCGTCGAGCGTCTTCATGGCGATCTTGAAGCCGTCGCCTTCCTTACCGAGCAGGTTCTCCTTGGGAACGACACAATCCTCAAAAACGAGGTCACAGGTGGAGCTGCCGCGGATACCCATCTTCTTCTCATGCTTACCGGTGGAGAAGCCGGGGAAGTCCTTCTCAACGATGAAGGCGGTGATGCCGTGGTTGCCCTTGCTCTTGTCGGTCATGGCGAACACGACGAAGGTGGATGCAACGTTGCCGTTGGTGATGAAGCACTTGCTGCCGTTGAGGACGTAGTCGCCGTTCTCGTTCTTGACAGCGGTGGTCTGCTGGCCGGAGGCGTCGGTACCGGCGCCGGGCTCGGTCAGGCCGAACGCGCCGATCTTGCGGCCGGACAGGAGGTCAGGCAGATACTTCATCTTCTGCTCCTCGGTGCCGTTCTCGAAAATGGGAGCGCAGCAGAGGGAGGTGTGGGCGGAAACGATGACAGCGGTCGTGCCGCAGACCTTCGCGAGCTCCTCCACGCACATGGCGTAGCTGAGAACGTCGCCGCCGGCGCCGCCGTACTGCTTGGGGAAGTAAATGCCCATCATGCCGAGCTTTGCCATCTTTTCGACGGTCTCCATGGGGAAGCGCTCTTCCTCATCGAGTTCCTCAGCTAAAGGCTTGACTTCGTTCTCTGCAAATTCGCGATACATTTTGCGGACCAGCAGATGCTCTTTGGACAGGTGGAAATCCATAGTCTTTTTGCTCCTTCACTATAAATTAAATTGGATTGTCTTTTTTTTCACAAATCCGCTCTGTACGAATTGATTATAAACGCTGTCGTATCTTTTCGCAAGAAAAACTACGATTCCTTTTCGGAATTTGCCCTTTTCACTGAATTTGTCTCTCTCTTTTTGGCGGTTTCGCTCTTTATATGACACTTTCCTGTCATTTTTGGAATCCGCTTCCTTTCAAATGTGAAAAGAGAGCGGCTCTGAGAGCCGCTCTCTCCGTATGGTTTCCTTTTTTACTTGCTGTAATCGTAGAAGCCCTTGCCGGACTTCTTGCCGAGCTGACCGCCGCGGACCATCTTCTTGAGCAGCAGCGCGGGGCGGTACTTGGGATCGCCGGTCTCGCTGTAAAGCACGTTCATGATGGCGAGGCACACGTCCAGACCGATGAAATCGCCGAGGGCAAGGGGCCCCATCGGATGATTCGCACCGAGCATCATCGCCTTGTCGATATCCTCGACGGAGGCAACGCCGGTCTCGACCAGACCGATCGCCTCGTTGATCATGGGGATCAGGATCTTGTTGACGACAAAACCGGGAGCCTCGGCGACCTCGACCGGCTCCTTGCCGATCTCCCGAGACAGGTTGTAGATGAAGTCAAAGGTTTCCTGCGTGGTGTTGGCGCCGCGAATGACCTCGACAAGCTTCATGCTGGGCACGGGGTTGAAGAAGTGCATACCAATGACGGGGTGCTTCAGCCCGAGACCCATCTCCGTAACGGAGAGGGACGAGGTGTTGGTGGCAAAGATGGTGGAATCCTTGCACATCGCGTCCAGCTCGGTCAGCAGCTCGCGCTTGGTGCCCATCTCCTCCTTGACGCACTCGATGATGAGATCGGCGTCCGCCGCGGCGGACTTCTCCTCGACGAGAATGTTGTTCAGGATAGCGTTCTTGGCTTCCTCGGTCATCTTGCCCTTCTCCACGCGCTTCTGGAGCGAAGCGGCGAGCTTATCCTTGTGACGCTGCGCGGAAGCGACGCTGGACGCGTACATCAGGGCGGTGTGACCCTTTGCCGCGAAGACCTGCGCGATGCCGCTGCCCATGGTGCCGGCGCCGAAAACTGCAACTTTCATTGTGTATATCCTCCTGCAATATAAAATATAAGGTTTATGGGATCACTTGTTGGTAAAGGGCTCGTGCCTGCGCTTTTCAAGGAACGCGCCCATGCCCTCCTGCTGGTCGGTGGTGTTGAAGCAGGACGCGAAGTTCCGCTCCTCGATCACGACCGCGCGGTCGATATCGGTCTGAAGCCCGTCGTTGATCGCTTTTTTCGACGCGCGCACCGCGATGGGCGCGTTGGCTGCGATCTGGCTTGCGAGCTTCTCCGCCGCGGGGTAAAGCTCGTCGAGCGGATAGACGGCGTTGACAAGACCGATGCGCAGCGCCTCGTCCGCCTTAATGTTGCGGGCGGTGTAGATCATCTGCTTTGCCATACCGGAACCGACCAGCCGCGCAAGGCGCTGCGTGCCGCCGAAGCCCGGTGTGATGCCGAGTCCCGTCTCCGGCTGGCCGAACACAGCGGTATCGGAGCAGATACGGAAATCACAGCTCATCGCCAGTTCGCAGCCGCCGCCGAGCGCGTAGCCGCCGACCGCCGCGATCGTAGGAATGGGCAGCGTTTCGAGCTTGCGCATCACGTCGTTGCCCTGCTTGCCGAAGCGCTCAGCTTCCTCCCGGCTCAGATCCTTCATCTGCGCGATGTCCGCCCCCGCGACGAAGGATTTCTCCCCCGCGCCGCGCACGATCAGGCAGCGCACCGTTTCAAGATCGAGCGCGTCGAGCGCCGCGTCAAGGTCGGCGAGCACCTGCGAATTGAGCGCGTTGAGCGCCTTCTCACGGTCGATGACCAGATAGGCGATATCGCCCTTCGGTTCATATTTTACAAAAGGCATATCCTGCCTCCTTCCCGTCTTTTCTGTATGCTGTGTCAACGGTGTTTATTATATTGATCTTCTGCACGATTTGCAAGAGAAAAATCATCATTTTTGAAAATCTTTCTGCTTTTCACCGCAGAATTGCAGGATATGATTCATTTTTAACGATCTTTTCCCGTTTTGCGGTGGAACTCGTGCGAAAATTTTCATTATGACTTGTCTCCGCGCCGATTTTCCGCTATGATTAAGGATATGATTTTTCAGAAAAACGAGGCGTTGGATATGCGAATGCGTAAGAAAAAAAATCTGATCCCCCGCATGGAGCGCTGCGAAGCCTACCAGATCAAGGATCCCTTCGCGCACAAGGGGCACTGGCGCGAGCTGATGGGCGGGGCGCGCGAGCTGCGCGTGGAGCTTGGCTGCGGCAAGGGCCGTTTCACCGCGGGGACCGCGGCGGCGGAGCCGGACGTGCTGCTCATCGCCGTAGAGAAGGTGCCCGACGCGATGGTCGTCGCCATGGAGCGCGCTGCGGCGGTGGGGCTTCGCAATGTTTTCTTCATCGACATTGACGCCGACCAGATTGCCGAGATCTTCGACGCGGGCGAGGTCGACCGCATCTACATCAACTTCTGTGACCCGTGGCCGCCCAAGCGGCAGGCAAAGCGCCGCCTGACGCACGGCAACTTTCTGAAACTCTACCGCAAGGTGCTCAAAAAGGGCGGCGAGATTCACTTCAAGACCGACAACGACCCGCTGTTCGAATGGTCGATCGAGGAAATTCCGCAGTTCGGCTTTGCACTTTCCGAGGTCACGCGCGATCTGCACGCGAACGGCGCATGCGGCGTGATGACCGACTACGAGGCGAAATTCTTTGCCGAGGGTAAAAGCATCAACCGCTGCGTCGCCACGATGCAGCCGTGGGAGGAGCCGCCGAAAGCTCCCGCGGAGGGCGGCTGAGCCGTCACGGCTTGCGCGCAAGCGCGATCGCGTCCGCCACAAGCGAGACGACGTCGGAAACGGTGTCGTCGAACAGGTGCATATATACTGCGCTCGTCACGGCGGTCGAGCTGTGCCCGAGCGCCTTGGAGATGTTGAACATCGGCACGTTCTGGCTGTTAGCGACGCTGGCGAAGCTGTGGCGCAGCCCATGGAGCGAGATCGGCGGCAGCCCGCCTGCCGAAATGAACTGCGCCATACGCTGGCAGAGGATATCCGGCTGGTAGGGTCTGCCGTCCGCCGTGACGGCGACGTAGCCCTCGGGGTCGTACTCCGGGTCGGCGCCGTGCTTTTCCTCCCATTCCCCGTGCAGCCGGCGGAGCAGCGTTTCAAGGTCTGTGTTACCGCGGAATGCCAGCCGCCGCTCCGAGGCGTAGGATTTCGGCGTTTTCTCCAGCGCCTTGCCGCTCACAGCCGTGCGCACCTCGCAGACGGTCAGCACCCCCTCCTCAAGATCGACGTATTTCCATTTCAGCCCGCAGATCTCGCTGCGGCGCAGTCCCAGATATCCCGCCAGCTTCAGCGCAGGCTCCAGCGGGTGCCCCTCGCTGACGCGGAACAACTCGCTGAGCTGGGCGGAATTGTAAAAGCGGTGCTGCGGCTGCTCGCGCACCGGCGGCGTGACGAAGCACGTCACATTTTCGGACACGACGCCCTGCCGCATCGCCGCGCCCAGTGCCGTGTGCAGCAGGACGTGGTGCTTGCGGATCGTGTTGTTCCCCAGCCCCTTGCGGCGCAGCTGCCCGTAATACTGCTGGACGTGTACTGCGTTCAGTTCCCGCATACGCACCCCGCCCAGCGCCGGGATCAGGTGCCCGTGAACGATGCTCTCGTAGCCGTGGACGGTCGTTTTCTCGCAGTTCGGTACGATGAACTCCTCCAGCCAGTAGCGCAGCCACTCCTCCAGCGTCATGTCCGACGGGGCAAGCCCGCCTCGCAGGAGCTGCGACCGACGCTCTCCCGCGAGCGCCTCCTCCGCCTGCTCCAAAGTCCGGTACGTCTTGGTCCTCCGCACCCGCGCCCCCTTTTCCTCGCTGTAATAGGAAACGTAGAAAAGGTGCTTTTCGTCATCGTAGGCAAGGTTCTTCCTGAGCGTTTTTCTCATGTTCTAACTCCTTTCTCTCGCGTGTTCTGATAACCTTTCTCCTTCGAAAATAAAAAACGCCGCTGCGTTCGCAGCGGCGTTTTTTTCCATTTAAATCATGCGTTCTTTGCAATGCCGGCGAGCTTGGCAAAAGCGGCGGGGTCGCTGATAGCCATCTCGCTGAGCATCTTGCGGTTGATCTCGATGCCGGCCGTCTTCAGCCCGTGCATGAAGGTGGAATAGTTCATGCCGTTGAGCTTGCAGGCCGCGGAGATACGGGTGATCCACAGGGAACGGAAATCTCTCTTCTTCAGGCGGCGGCCGACGTAAGCGTAGGTCAGGGACTTCATGACCTGCTCGTTCGCCATCTTGAAGTGGCGGGATTTGTTGCCCCAGTAGCCCTTGGCGAGCTTGAGGGTCTTGTTTCTTCTCTTGCGCGTCATCATCGCGCCTTTTACACGTGCCATATCGTATAAGCCTCCTTAAAGCGTATCGTTTTCTGAATTATTTGTAGGGGATCATCTTGCGGATCGTGCTGGCAGTGGTCTTGTCAGCATAGCCGCCCTGACGCAGGCGACGGGTACGCTTGGTGGGCTTCTTGGTCAGGATGTGGCTCTTGAAAGCCTTGGCGACCTTGACCTTGCCGGTCTTGGTCAGGTTGAATCTCTTTTTGGAACCGCTGTGGGTCTTCAGCTTGGGCATGGTTATTTTCTCCTTTTCGTATTAGTGGTTGCTCAGGGCTTACTTTCCCGCCTTCGGGGAAAGGAAGATCGACATACTGCGCCCCTCCATCTTGGGCTCTTTGTCCAGATTGGCGCTCTCGGCGACGGCCTCCGCAAAACGCACAAGCAGATCGCGACCGATATCCGTGTGCGCCATCTCGCGCCCGCGGAAGCGGACAGAGACCTTGACACGGTTGCCGTCGGCAATGAATTTCTGAGCGTTTTTCAGTTTGGTGTTGAAATCGCCCACGTCGATCCCGGGGGACATACGCACTTCCTTGATCTCAACGACATGCTGGTTCTTTCTGGCTTCCTTCTCGCGCTTGCCCTGCTCAAAGCGGAACTTACCGTAGTCCATGAGCCGGCACACAGGCGGGTTTGCCTGCGGCGAGATCTTGACCAGATCGAGCCCCTGCTCATCGGCGATGTGCTGCGCCTGAGCGGCAGACATGATGCCAAGCTGCTCGCCCGTTGCGCTGATCAGCCGGATCTCGCTGTCCCGGATCTCTTCATTGATCTGATGCACGTTGCTGCTAATACCGAAGCACCTCCGTCAAAATGGATTTGCAGACAAAAAAACAGGCGCGGCAGACCGCACCCGTACCATAATGGAAAGGAAAGCGCTTGCCTTCCATGCCCCGTATGGACCCCTTCACTTCGCTGGGGGTGAGAACAGATGCCGCCGTTCTTCTTTGTTTTGCGCGATAAGTATATCCTCTCGCGCGCAGTTTGTCAACAGAAAATTTTTGTATATTTCTCCCGCCGCGTGTCCAAACTAAGGGCGCAGGCAGTCTGAGGGAAAGGAGGCGCAGCGGCATGAAAGAGCGCAAGCAGAACAACGACCAAAAGCAGGAGCGTAGCAACGAGCAGGAACAGACCCACAGCAGCAACCAGAACCGAAACGAGCGCTGAGCTGTACTCACCGCGGGAGGTCCCGAAGCTTCGGGGCCTCCCGCTCGCTTTGCCCGAAATGCTTGCGTATCCCGGCGCGCCGTGGTATACTGGCAGCGAATTATCCGTGCCGCGTATCTCGCGCAGAAAGGAGAATCTCATGCCGGAATCGCTCACTCTGTGGCTGCACGAAACGGAAGCGGGCAAGGTCCTGCTGACGATGCTGATATCCATGCTGCCGGTCGTGGAGCTGCGCGGCGGGCTGCCTGCCGGCGTTGCGATGGGTCTGCCCATTCCCACGGCATACATCGCCGCGCTCGTCGGCAATATGCTCCCCGTGCCGTTCATCATTCTTTTTATCCGCCCGCTCTTCCAGTGGCTCCGCGTCCACGTTCCGAAGCTCGGCGGCTTTGCTTCGCAGCTCGAGCAGCGCGCGCAGGAAAAAAGCGTTGACGTTGCACGCTTCCAGCTCTGGGGGCTGCTGATCTTCGTCGCCATTCCGCTGCCGGGTACCGGCGCGTGGACGGGCGCGCTGATCGCGGCGGTGATGGATATGCGTCTCCGACGCGCCGTCCCCGCCATCTTCGCCGGCGTCGTCATCGCAGGTCTCATCATCACCGTCCTCACCTACGGCGTGACGCTTTTGTTCTGAGCAAAAGGGAATCACACCAAGCTTTGTCAGTGCTCCGAAGGCTCCACCGCAGACCTCACATCTTTTGATTGTCTTGTATGTAAAAGTATGGTAAGGTATATTTACAGCGGTGGGGGAAACGACAAATATAATCTTGAAAGGAGTGTCATTATGAAAAAAGCGCTGATTACAATGGCAGTAATGTTTGTACTTATCGTATTCCCTGGCGGAGGGTGTTGGTCGCTACTTTCAAATTTGATAGGCGGCGAGACCGCAGAAACATTTCTGTATCCAATCTATGCCGGTATCATACTGCTGGCAGGCTTGATTGTCGGATGTGCCTCTCTGATTTTAGATGAAGTAAAAAAGCTCAAAGAGAAAATTAAAAACACCGACAGCAAGCGGTCAGAAGCAGGCGAATAATCTCCCGCTTTGCCGAAACGACATACTCCCGACCATAAAAAGCACCCGCCCCATTTTGAATGGGGCGGGTGCTTTTTATTCCACGGTGACGGATTTCGCCAGGTTGCGCGGTTTGTCGATATCGCACCCGCGCTGGAGCGCGATGTAATACGCGAGGAGCTGCAGCGGCACGACGCCGAGCGACGGCAGCAGCAGCTGTGCCGTATCGGGAATAGCGATCACATTGTCCACGGTCTTTTCCATCTCCGCGCGGTGGCTCTCGGTCGTCAGCGCCAGCACGTCCGCGCCGCGCGCCTTGACCTCGACCACGTTGCTCATCGCCTTGTCGAAAAGCGGGGCATAGGTGCCCAGCGCAATGACAAGCGTGCCGTTTTCGATGAGCGAGATCGTGCCGTGCTTGAGCTCGCCGGAGGCGTATGCCTCAGAGTGGATATAGCTGATCTCCTTGAGCTTGAGCGAGCCCTCCAGCCCGAGTGCATAGTCAAGGTTCCTGCCGATGAAGAAAACGGAGTTGTGGTTGAAGTACTGCGAGGCGTACTTGGGGATAGCCTTACAGCTCTCACCCGCAAGAAACCGCTCCAGCTTCCCTGGCAGCTTCTGGAGCTCTGCGACCGTCTCGTCGTACTCCTCCTTTTTCACCGTACCGAGCGCCTCGCCGAAGGCAAGACCGATCATATCGAGCACCGCGAGCTGCGTGGAGTATGCCTTAGTCGTTGCGACGGCGATCTCGGGACCTGCCCAGGTGTACAGCACGTCGTCCGATTCGCGCGCGATGGACGAGCCGACCACGTTGACGATGGAGAGGATATACGCTCCGCGCTTTTTCGCCTCGCGCAGCGCCGCCATGGTGTCGAGCGTTTCGCCCGACTGGGAGATGACGATGACGAGCGACTTATCGTCCACGATGGGGTCGCTGTAGCGGAACTCGGACGCGAGCACGACCTCGACGCTGCGGCGCAGAAGATGCTCAAGATTGTACTTGCCGATCACGCCGACATGATAGGACGAGCCGCAGGCGACGATGAAAATACGGTCGAAGCCGCGCAGCTTTTCCTCTGGGAGCTTGAGGTCGCCGAATACGACCCTGCCGTCCCTGATGCGCGGGGAGATGGCGCGGCGCAGCGCCTCGGGCTGCTCCATGATCTCCTTGAGCATGAAGTGCTGGTAGCCGCCCTTTTCCGCGGCGGAGACCTCCCAGTCGACGGTAAAGTGCTTCTTTTCGACCTTCTGCTCGAGCGCGTCGTAGACCTCGATTCCGTCGCGCGTCAGCACGGCGACCTCGCCGTCCTCCATATAGGCAATGTCGCGCGTGTGCTTGATGATCGCCGTCACGTCGGAGGCAAGAAAGCTGCACCCCTTGCCGTAGCCGAGCAGCAGCGGCGCGTCCTTCCGCGCGGCGATGATGCGGTCGGGGCAGTCCGTGCAGAGCATACCAAGGGCGTAAGCGCCCTCGATACGGCGCAGCACGCGCCCCACGGCTTCAAAAAAGTCGTGGCACTCGTCATAGTAGAATTCCAGTAGCTGCGCCACGACCTCCGTATCGGTCTCTGACTTGAAAGCAACGCCCCGACCGGCGAGGAACTCCTTGATCTCGACATAGTTCTCAATAATGCCGTTGTGGATAACGGCGAACTTCCCATTCCCGCTCACGTGTGGGTGGGAGTTGATGAAATTCGGCGCGCCGTGCGTCGCCCAGCGGGTGTGTCCAAGCCCGATACAGCCCTCAAGGTCGGCGCCGCCGTGGATCTGCTCGCTGAGGACCTCGAGCCGTCCCACAGCCTTCTCCACCTGCAGCTTCCCCTGCTCCGAGAGAACTGCCACACCCGCGGAGTCATACCCACGGTACTCCAGATGCTTGAGCCCGTCCAGCAGGATCGGCGCTGCCTGCTCCTGCCCGATGAATCCAACGATTCCGCACATATTAAAATTTCTCCTTTTGATGATTTTGAAAAATGGGCAGAAACGCCCCTTTGCGGCGTAAAGCCGCTTCGTCAAAAGGACAAATGCGCAGTCATTTGCCGCTTTTTCCGTGGTCACAGCCCCTTTGTTCTGCGGTCGCCCGCATATTTGTCGGCTGTGTGCGCGCCCACGGGCACGGGGAAGCATCCGCCGAATTTCGATCCTCTTCCCACCTCGTCGTCCCGCGATCTGTCGCGGGCGCTGGCGCTTATGATGGAGCAGCTCCATGGACTCCTTTCCCATCTGCGATTTTCATTTATTTCAACCGGCATACGCCGGGTGAAAGCGTTTAATTCTCCCCCTTGCGGGGCAAACTCCCCAAAAGGGAGGGATCACTGAATGGCTACCGCTTTTATCCGCACGGTCGTGCTCTATTTTCTCATCATGGTCGGGCTGCGGCTCCTCGGCAAGCGGCAGATCGGCGAGCTCGAGCCGATCGAGCTGGTGCTCACGCTGCTCATCTCGGACCTTGCCGCCGTGCCGATGCAGGATTTCGGCATTCCGCTCTTAAACGGCGTCATCCCGATCGTGACGCTCCTGTCCATCTCCATGCTGCTCTCGTGGGGCAGCGTCCGCTCCATTCGGCTGCGGCGGCTCATCTGCGGCAGCCCGACAGCGCTCATCTTAGACGGCAGGGTGCAGCAGGACGCGATGCGCCACAACCGCTTCACGCTCGATGAGCTGATCGAAGAGCTTCGGTCTCAAGGCGTGACTGACCTCACGACCGTCAAGTACGCGGTGCTCGAAACGGACGGGCAGCTCTCCGTCCTGCTCTACCCCGACGAGCAGCCCGCAACGCCCAAACAGCTCGGAAAGCCCGTTAAGGACGATACCTTCCTCCCGCACGTTTTCATCAACGACGGGCGCGTGCTGGGTGAGAATCTCTCGCTTGCGGGTCTGGACGCCGCATGGCTCGATAAAACCGTGCGCGCGCAGGGCTACCACAGCCCGTCGGAGGTCTTTCTGCTCTCGCTCGACGGCGCAGGCAATATCCTCTGCATTGGAAAGGACGGTGCCAAATGAAGCGATTTTTCTGGATACCGTCCCTGCTCCTGCTCGCGCTCTTTAGCGCGGCGCTCGCAAACGCCGCCGTCGCCGACGAATTGGTCGAGGGCTGGTGCGCGTCGCTCGACGAGCTGCAGGACATCGCGCAGGCGGAGGACTGGGACGCCGTCTCTGACCGGCTCGGCGCGCTGCACGAAAGCTGGGACGCGCACGCGGCCTACTTCCACATCATATTGCAGCACGGCGAACTCAACGAGGTCGAATCCCTGCTCGCTCGCGCGGACAGCTTCGCCTTCGAGCGGGACGAGGGCGAGTTCCGCGCCTGTGTCGCCGAGCTGAGGTCACAGCTCCTGGTGCTCTCGGAAATGCAGGAGATCTCGATCAGGAATATCCTCTGATCACTTATTCTCCAGCAGCTTGTTCAGTTCCTTCATAAACGTGTCGATGTCTTTGAACTGGCGGTAGACGGACGCGAAGCGCACATAAGCCACCTCGTCCACGGTGCGCAGCTTGTCCATGACCAGCTCGCCGATATACTCGGTGCTGACCTCGCGCTCCAAAGAGTTCTGCAGCGTCTGCTCAATCTCGTCCGCCTTCTGCTCAAGCGTCTCAAAGGGAACGGGGCGCTTCTCGCAGGCGCGGATCATTCCGTTCAGGACCTTGCGCTTATCAAAGCTCTGACGGCTGCCGTCCTTTTTGATGACGACCATCGGCAGGCTCTCCACCGTCTCATAGGTGGTGAAGCGCTTGGAGCAGGAGAGGCACTCTCTCCTGCGGCGGATACTGCTGCCCTCCTCGGCGGGGCGGGAGTCGATGACCTTGCTCTCTTTATAGCCGCAATAAGGACACTTCATCGTGCAGGACCTCTTTTCTGTTCGTTAGTCAGGGATAGTATATCATACCCCTTCGGAATATGGTAGACATAATTTTCATTTTTTCAAAAGATCGGCTCGTTTTTCCCGTTCAGCCGGTAAATGACGCATTTTTGCCGCTCTACCTCTCCGATGCGCGCGAAGCAGAACAGCTCCGCCAGTGGAAACGGTCCGTCCCCGTCGTAGGGCAGGGCGAGCAGTTTCCCTTTCCCCTCCTCGCGGATCAGCGCGCCCGACAGACTTGCGAGCGCGCAGTCGAGCCGTGCCGAGCGGAAAAACGGTCCCTCGGGCAGCGCGCGCCATTTCTCCATCGCCCTTCCCTCCCCCGTACATAAAAGCGCCTGCGCTATCCTATGCGCAGGCGCTTTGGTCTATTCGTTTGTCCCGCCGCATCAGCGCCCCAGTGTATAGCCGCCGCGGACGAGCAGCTTCGTGCCGTCCGTCCCTGCCTTCACTCCGCTGCCGGAGATCGTCGCCATGCAGAGGTGGTTTTTTTGCAGCGCGCCGCCGTTTGCAATGGTCGAGCCCGCCGTCTCGTCCACCAGACCGGGGTTGGACGACGCCATACAGCTCGCGCTGCCGACGCGCAGCATGACCTCGCAGCCAACATCGCACGAGAGCGTCTGCCCCTTGTCGAGCGTGATGACCTCGAACGAAAACGCCGAGCCGGCGTCCGAGACGCCCGTACCCGCGCCGTACTTGCGCTCAAATTCCGCGGCGTCGGTCTTCACCTGCGCGGAGAGCTTTTCCGCCAGTTCCGTCCCTTGGGCGGCAGCCCTTTCATCGACCTTTGAAAGCACCTGCGGCAGAAATTTTTCGTTTAAGTAGCTGAGTGTAATGAGCGGATCGCCGCTCGTTCCCGCGGTGCCGCTTGCCATCGCCGACAGGGTAAGCAGCGTAGCGCTCACGAGCAGCAGTCCCGCAAGGCGTGCAAGGGCGTTGTTTTTTCTCATCGGTTCGTCCTCTCTTTTCTCTCCGGCGCGGGCAGCCGTCCGCGCCGGAGGTGTCAAATGATCTGCGCGCTCGGCAAGCCAAAGCTCACAGCGATCGCCGCGTCGATACGCTCCATCAGCGCGCCGTCCACGCGCCCCATGCGCTCGCGCAGGCGGCGTTTGTCGAGCGTCCGGATCTGCTCGAGCAGCACCACGCTGTCCCTCGGCAGGCCGTAGTCCGGCGCGGAAAGCGAAATGTGCGTCGGCAGCTTCGCCTTGTTGGTCTGTGAGGTGATCGCCGCAGCGATCACCGTCGGGCTGTAACGGTTGCCCGTGTCGTTCTGCACGATCAGCACAGGGCGGACGCCGCCCTGCTCGCTCCCGACGACGGGCGAAAGATCGGCGTAATAAATATCGCCGCGTTTCACATTGATATCCACTGAACGATTCACACTCCGAGCGGAAGAAGTACCCGCCGCCGCAAGGTCGGGGGCCACTTTCATTCTCCCACGCGGGGACGGAATTTATACGGAGGCTCAGAGATTTCCCCGTCTTCCGCCCCCGCTTTATCCTATGCACACGGGGGCAGAGCGGTGCTCCGCCGCGCCGGCATGTCCCGCTCGTTCTATCCGTCGGACGATAGTATATCACCAAAAATCACGTTCGTAAACTCCACCGCCGCAATTATTTTTCCCTCCTGCGCGATCTCACCGTACACTGGCGCACCGTCCGCGCCAAACCACAGTGTGCAGTCAAAGCTCTCCCCCGCCAGCGTCAGGGAAAAGTCCGCGCGCAGCGTATCCTCCCCGTCCATCGTCTCGCTGCCGAAGCTGTCAAGATAGCCCTGCGGAAAGGCGCGCAGCAGCAGCGGTGCGGCGTTCAGCGCGGACACGCGCGGCGAGAGCGTCCCCGCGTCGAGGATCGTGCCGTCGTATTCCAGCGTAAGCTGCTCTCCTTCCATGCGCGCAGAGATGCCCGCGAGCAGCTCCGGCTCCGTCACCTCGGCGCGCACCGTTTCCCCCTCCGCCGTCAGATGCAGCGCATAGCGCAGCGTCTCGTCCCCTCGCGGAACCGCGACGCGGATCTCCGCCTCGTACCCCGTGAGCGCTTCATACCGTTGCTGCAGCTCCGCCGCGCGGCTCTGCGTTTCCTCCCCGCAGCCGCCCAGCAGCAGCACGACGGGCAGCAGCCAAAGAAATCTTCTCATTCTCTCCCCCTCCTCGTTCCGCTATGTTTATGCGCGCGGAGGTTGAAAAAGAACGGCGGCAAGGCGCAGAAAAAGAGGGGAAGCGGATCGCTCCGCTCCCCTTCTCAAAAGGCTTTGATCTTCGGCGTTTCGACTTACTTGAAGTAACGCTCGAGCATACCCTTGAGCGCCTTGCCGTGACGGGCTTCGTCGCGCGCCATCTCGTGGACGGTGTCGTGAATCGCGTCAAGCCCATTTTTCTTTGCACAGGCGGCAAGGTCGAACTTGCCGCTCGTTGCGCCAAACTCGCAGTCCACGCGCCAGGCAAGATTCTTCTTCGTGGAGTCGGTCATATTCGTCTCGAGCTCGCTGCCGAGCAGCTCGGCAAACTTTGCGGCGTGCTCCGCCTCCTCATAAGCAGCCTTCTCCCAGTACAGGCCGATCTCGGGATAGCCCTCGCGGTGCGCGACGCGCGCCATGCAGAGGTACATTCCGACCTCGCTGCACTCGCCGTTGAAGTTCGCCAGAAGCTGCTCGCGGATATACTTCTTGTCGTCCTCGCTGACATTGGGATTATTCTTCACCGTCTTGGCATAGACGCCGAACTCATGCTCGGCGGCGAGCTTGAGCTCGCCCTTGACCTCTTCAAACATATTGCTCTTGGCGTGGCACACGGGGCACTCGGCGGGTGCCTCGGGACCTTCATAGATATAGCCGCAGACCTTGCAAAGCCACTTCTTCATATTTCGATACCTCCGTAAAAGTAATAAAATGGTTCTTTGACCGTGCTTAGTGTAACACGGCAGCGGCGTTTTATTGAAGTTGCATTTGCAACAATTCCGTGAAATTTTTATGAATTTCTCTCCAGCGCGCGCAGGATACGCGGCGCGAGGAAAACGCTGACGGCAATCTTCAGGCAGTCGCCCGGCAGGTACGGCAGCATATATGCCGCGGCGAGCGTCGCCGCGCCCACCGCGCCGCCCTTGTAGACATTGACGATCAGCGCGATATAGGGCAGCCCCACGGCGTAGAGCACGGCAAGCCCCGCAAAGCACGCCGCCGCCAGCCGCGGCATGGAGCGGTCCTTTTCCGCGATCTTCCCGATGACCCACGCCGTCGGGATCAGCCCAAGCAGGAAACCGAACGTGGGGTTGAAGATATAGCCGAAGCCGCCGCCTGCGGCGAAGATCGGCAGCCCCACGAGCCCCAGCGCGACGTACAGCGCCTGCGACAGCGCGCCGAGCCGCGCGCCCAGCAGCAGCCCCGCCATCGCCGTGAAGAAGAATTGCAGCGTGATGGTCGCCTGAAAGAGTTGAAAGTGCAGGAACGCGCCGATAGCGGTCAGCGCGGCGAACAGCGCGCAGTAGATCAGCTCGCGTGTCGAGATCTTTTTCATGGCAGGGTGCTCCTTTTCCTAAAAAAACTGGAGCAAGCATACCACGGGCGGCATCTGGTTGTCAACTTTTAATTTTATTCAGGTTTACGACTTTCCGGTTTCCCCGCCGCGCCGTCAATACTTCTTGTTGTAGTACCAGTAAAGCCCCACATTCAAAAAGCCCTGCACGGAGGTCAGACCGATGAGCGCCTGCCCGATGCGCGGCTGATCGAACACCCACAGCGCCAGAAGTCCCGCGACGAGCTGGGCATAGAAGCTGACGAAAAACGTCATGCTCCGCGCCTTGTTCGCCACGTAGACCGTGCGCTCGTCCGTGAGCGATGCCTCATATTCCTCCGCATAGCCCGGGTCGCGGCTGAGCCGGCACATACGCAGCAGATACAACGTACCGGCGCCCATGAATCCGAAACCGGCGGCGCTGACATAGTCGCCGCCCCTGCCGTTCCCCAGCAGCAGTCCCGCAAGAAAGACCGCCGCGCCGACGCTGAGCCACAAAATGCCGAAGTTTTTCTGTTTCTTCACAGCTTTTCTCTGTTCGTTCGGTTTCATTCCTCTTCCTCCTCAAAAATGAAAATGTCCTCGATTTTTTCGCCAAAAAGCTGCGCGATGCTGTGCGCCAGCAAGATGGACGGGTTGTACTTCCCGTTTTCAAGCGAAATGATCGTCTGGCGCGAGACGCCGAGTGCCGACGCCAGCTGCTGCTGCGTCATGCCGCGCTCCCTGCGCCGTTCCTCAATGTGATTTTTCATGTGTCGCTCCGTTTCTGTGAAAGTCAAGCTTGCTTTACATTTCCGAGAATAGCACCGCACGGGCAAAATGTCAAGTGCCTTTTACATTTTTATTTTTCGATTGATTTTATGACAGCTCTTTGCTACAATAAGCACAATATGTTGTGATACAGGAGGCTCGCCATGCAGATCAAGATCGCGCCGTCCATTCTCTCCGCCGATTTTGCCGAACTCGGCGCCGGCGTGGAGGCTATCGCCACCGCCGACTACGTTCATTTCGACGTGATGGACGGCTGCTTCGTCCCCAATATCAGCATCGGTATCCCCGTGCTCCAGTCCATCCGCAAGCGCACGGCGCTGCCCATCGACGTACACCTGATGATCGTGCAGCCCGAGCGCTACGTCGAGCAGTTCTGCGACGCGGGCGCGGATCTCGTCACCTGCCACGTCGAAGCCGACACGCCGGAGAATCTCCACCTCGCGCTCGACAAGATCCACGCCAAGGGCAGGAAGGCGGGTGTCGTCTTAAAGCCCAATACACGCGCCGAGGCTGTGCTGCCGTTTCTCGACAAGTGCGACATCGTGCTCGTGATGACCGTCGAGCCGGGCTTCGGCGGGCAGAAGTTCATGGCGGACATGATGCCCAAGGTCACCGCCATCCGCCGTTTTATCGACGAGCGTGGTCTTGACTGCGAGTTGGAGGTCGACGGCGGCGTGGACGCCGTGACCGCCAAAACCTGCATCGAAGCGGGCGCAAACGTGCTTGTCGCGGGATCCGCCGTCTACAAGGCGGCAGATATCCCCGCCAGGATTGCGGAACTGAGGGGTTGATCGTATGGAGTACTTTCCCGCCGCGCTGGAAAAGCTCGTCGAGCAGTTCGCGCGTCTGCCCGGCATCGGCGGCAAGAGCGCGCAGCGCCTCGCCTTTTTCGTGCTGAGTCTGCCGGAGGACGAGGCAAAAGCCTTTGCCAACGCCATCGTTGAAGCCAAGCGCACCGTGACCTGCTGCCCCGTCTGCCGTAACCTGACCGATGGGGGCTTGTGTCCCATCTGCTCGTCCCCCAAGCGCGACGAGCATACCATCTGTGTGGTCGCCGACCCACGCGACGTGGTTGCCATCGAGCGCGCGCGCGAATACAACGGCCGCTACCATGTGCTCCACGGCGTCATCTCCCCGATGAATCACGTGGGACCCGACGATCTGGAGATCAAGCCGCTGCTCGACCGCGTGGCGCAGGGCGGCGTTGACGAGGTCATCATGGCGACGAATCCCGACACCGAGGGTGAAGCGACCGCGATGTACCTCGCGCGGCTACTGCGGCCGTTCGACGTGCGCGTCACGCGCCTTGCCTACGGGATCCCCGTCGGCGGACATCTTGAGTTTGCCGACGACGCGACGCTCATGCGTGCGCTTGAGGGTCGGCGGGACATCTGACGCACAAAAGCGCAAAAAAGGGCGGGTCCTCTCGGACCCGCCCTTCTGTTCTCTTTTTACATCACCTTTATGGTGTAGTACACCGCCAGCAAAAACGTGCCGATCGCCAGCGCCCACAGTCCATAGTAAGCGATACTGCCGATGAACAGCGCCGCCACGATCACCGCAAGGCAAACGCCCAGCACCGCGTAAACGATCGTGTAATCCGCTCCGGCGGAGACCAGACGCAGCGCGCCGATCCTTCCGCCGTTTCCACCCGCCTTGTAGACGGCGATGAGCAGCGCCGCCACCGCGCAGGCGGCGAATATGCTGCACCCCTTGACGACGCCGGTCCAGCTCTCGTTCCCGCTGCCGCGGTAGATGAGATAGAGCGCCATCAGCGCCGCGGTCAGCGCAAGCGCCTCAACGGAAAACTCGCGCGGATAGAGCAGGAACACAATCCCCAGCAACATCACAACGGGGACGAGAATACACATCGCCTTCGTACCCTGCGGATAGACCGCAAGCATCAGGCGCGAAGAAACCGTGAAGAAAAAGCCCGTGCCGAGCAGCCAGACCGTCCACGAAACGAAGCGCGTCCACTTCTCCCGCATGACCCAGAACACGACGCCCGCGCCGAACAGCGCCGTCCCGATGTAGGACAGCACCTCCAGCACCTTCATCATCGTGAGCACCT
The DNA here is from genome assembly GCA_963612845.1 of Alistipes onderdonkii. Taxonomy (GTDB): domain Bacteria; phylum Bacillota; class Clostridia; order Oscillospirales; family Oscillospiraceae; genus Hominicoprocola. Next base: position 52,540 of record CAVDWO010000001.1, on the reverse strand, counting down.
GACCCACGCCGCCTTTGACGTAGTAATTGTTCACCATCAGGAGATAAAATTCGGCAACGATGCCGACCGCCAGCAGGAGCAGCGCACGGTTGACGTTGCGGTCGCTCTTTCCCATATGCTCTGCGCGCTTATAGTTCTTTGCCATCTATCCGATCCTCCAAAAAGGCTTGTCGTTCGGTAACGCTCTCCGCAGGCGGAGACACTACATCATGGTATGATAGCAGAAATTCTTTCATTTTGCAAGGGTAAATTCTCCGTATCCGAAACTCCGGTGCCGCCGCGCTTGCTTTTGTGCCCCCGCAGCCTTATAATAGGGGATATTTTTGATATCAGGGAGGTCTCCTTACCATGGCTATGGTTCAGATCAAAAAGCTCCGCGCGGACGCGCTCCTTCCCACGCGCGGCTCCGAATACGCCGCAGGCTACGACCTGCACGCCTGCCTTGACGGCGGTGAAAACGCCGTCATTCCCCCGCACCGCACCGTCCTGCTCCACACGGGGCTTTCCTTCGCCCTGCCCGAGGGCACGTTCGGCGCGGTCGTCGCCCGCAGCGGTCTTGCCAGCAAGCAGGGACTCCGCCCCGCGAACTGCATGGGCGTGATCGACAGCGACTACCGCGGCGAATGCATGGTCGCCCTGCACAACGACAGCAGCGAGGATCGCATCGTGCGCCACGGCGACCGCATCGCCCAACTGATCCTGCTGCCCTTCCTGCCAATGGAATTTGAGGAAACGGACGCTCTCCCCGAAACGGCGCGCGGCGCCGGCGGCTTCGGCAGTACGGGGCGCTGAAGCGCCGCGTCTTTACAGCACGAACGCCCCGTCGACCGCGAGCACCTGCCCCGTGACGAACGACGCTTTGTCCGACGCGAGGTACGACACCGCCGCCGCCACGTCCTCCGGCGTACCGAGACGCCCGAGCGGCGTCTGCTCGGCAAGCGCGCGGAGCGTCTCGTCCCCCAGCACGCGCACCATGTCGGTGTCGATCACGCCGGGGGCGACACAGTTGACGCGGATCCCGCTCGGTGCCAGCTCCATTGCGAGCGAGCGCGTGAGCCCGATGAGCGCGTGCTTCGTGCAGGAATAGACGACCTCGCACGACGCGCCGTGCTGCCCCCAGATGGACGAAATGTTGACGATGCAGCCGCTCTTTTCGTGCAGCATACGCGGCAGCACCGCCTGAATGGTATTGCGCGCGCCGCAGAGGTTCACGCCGAAGTAGCGGTTCCACAGTTCGTCCGTCACATCCTGAAAGAGAGCCTGTCCCGCGACGCCCGCGTTGTTCACCAGCAGTGTCACAGATCCCAGTTCTTGCTCGCAGCGCGCGACCATCGCGTCCACCTGCGCGCGCACGGATACGTCCGCCTGCACCGCGATGGCCTCGCAGCCCTCTCCGCGCAGCAGCGCCACGAGTTCATCTGCTTTATCTTTGCGTTCATAGTAGTTGACGCACACGGCATAGCCGTCGTGCGCGAGCTGATACGCTGCCGCGCGCCCGATGCCGCGGGACGCGCCCGTAATAAGTGCCGTCTTTTTCATTATTTCCCTCCGCAGTCTTTTCTCAACGCCGCTATTATATGAGTCTGCCGCCAGAAAAGCAAGCAGCAGACTTTTCCGCCCGCCAGAGCACACCGCGCGTAAAAACGACGGAACTTTTTCCGTTTCTTTCCGTCTATACAGTCATAACCTCTCTCCCGACGGTCACGGCGGGAAAGGGGCACTTTCCGCAGCAAGGAGGCGAATCATCTTGATAAGCAAAAAAACGCTGCTTGTGTCGGCGCTGGCACTGCTGCTCGTGCTCTCCGGCGCGCTGCTCTGGCGCGCGCATGACGCCGATGGGCGCTTCACGGTGCTTGAATACCACGATTTTACCGATGATCCCGCCAAGGTCACCGACTATACCATGACCACGGACGCGCTGCGCCGCGACCTTGACTGGCTGCGTAACGGCGGCTACACCACCATTCTCCCGCGCGAGCTGGCGGCGGGCCGCTGCGACAACGGGGATCCCTTGCCGAAAAAGCCCGTGCTGCTGACCTTTGACGACGGCTACGCGAGCAACTATTTTCTCGCCTTCCCCATTTTGCAGGAATACGGCGCGAAGGCGACGATCTCACTCATCACCGCGCGCATCGACGGGGAAAAGCCCGGTTTCCTCAGCTGGGATCAGTGCCGCGAGATGGCGAAAAGCGGTCTCATCGAGTTTGCCTCCCACACCAACGACTATCATATCCGCGACGAGGTGCTGGGCATCAACCGCATGGACGGCGAGAACGAGGCGGAATATGGCGCGCGCGTCTTCCCCGACCTGCAAAGGAGCATCGAGCGCATCGAGACCGAGCTCGGGCAGACCGTCACCGCTTTTACCTATCCCCTCGGCGACATGGACGACTGGGCGGAGCCGTTCCTGCGCGAGCACTTCGCCGTGACCTTTTCCGGCGTTTACGGCAGCGCGCATCTCGGCGATCCGCTCTACCGCCTGCCCCGCTGTAATATAAGCGACCGCTGCCCCGCCAGCAAATACGTGCGCTGACGCGCCCGGCGCAGTGAAGCAAGAAAGTCCACGACATTCGTCGTGGACTTTCTTCTGGAGCAGGGTACGGGAGTCGAACCCGCCTTAACGGCTTGGGAAGCCGCTGTAATACCGATATACCAACCCTGCGGACTAAAAGTGAGTATACCACACTCTTTCCGTCATTTCAAGGCGAAAATTCATTTCCTTCGGATTTCTTTCATATTCTGTGCCAAGATACGGAAAGGAGTCCCCGCCATGAAACGATTTTTGCCGCTGCTTCTGCTCCTGAGCCTGCTGCTGAGCGTCCCCGTGCGCGCCGATGAGCTTACGCTCAATGCCCCCTCCGTCCTGCTGATGGAAAAGCAGACCGGCACGGTGCTCTATGCCAAGGGCGAGCATGAGCAGCATGAGCCGGCGAGCGTGACGAAGGTGATGACGCTGCTATTGACGATGGAAGCCATCGACTCCGGCGCGCTCTCCTATGACGATCCCGTCACCGGCAGCGCGCACGCCGCCTCGATGGGCGGCAGCCAGATCTGGCTCAAGGAGAACGAGCAGATGAGCGTGGAAGATCTTCTCAAGGCGGTCTGCGTTGTCTCGGGCAACGACGCCGCCGTGGCACTGGGCGAGCACCTCGCGGGCAGCGAGGAGGCCTTCGTCGCGCGTATGAACGAGCGGGCACGTGAGCTCGGCATGAACGATACGCACTTCGTCAACTGCACGGGGCTGCCCGCGGAGGGACACGTCACCTCCGCCTACGACATCGCGCTGATGTCGCGCGAGTTGATCCTGAATCACCCCGATCTGCGCCGCTTTACGACGATCTGGACGGATTCCCTGCGGAACGGCGAGTCCCTGCTCGTCAACACCAACAAGCTCGTGCGCTTTTATGAGGGCACGACCGGCTTGAAGACCGGCTCCACCAGTACCGCGGGATACTGCATCAGCGCTACGGCGGAGCGGAACGGCACGGAACTAATCGCCGTGGTGCTCAACGGCAGTACGAGCGACGCCCGCTTTACCGACGCCAAGACGCTCCTGAACTACGGCTTTGCCAATTACGCGCTCGTTTCCGTCGTGCCGGAGGCTCCGCTGCCTGCCGTACCCGTGACGCTCGGCACGCAGAAAACGGTGCAGAGCGTGCTGACGGAGGATAACGCCCTGCTGCTGGAAAAGAGCCGCGCGAGCGGGCTTACCCAGACGCTTACGCTGCCCGATTCGATCGAAGCGCCGGTCGAGGCGGGCGAGCCGCTCGGCACGCTCACCGTTCTTGACAGCGCGGGTGAAAGCGTTGCCGTCCTGCCGCTTTACGCGGGTGAGAGCGTCGCGCGCGTCACATGGTTCCAGATCTTCGTCCGCTGTCTCGGTGCGGCGTTCTGTGCCGCGTAAGCCGCTTTTCTCTCTCCTTTTTTCACAAATCTGCGCCAGACGCGCGCCGTTTTACGCCAAAAACGCATAAACTTTCCCTTCTTCCTGCAAAAATCCCCGTTTTCCGCTTGACAGGCTCGGAAAATGGTGTATACTGCAAACAATTTCATAAGTCTTGATAGAGGCGCGGCTGACAAGAGTAGCTCTCTCACACCGGCAGAGAACGGGGGAGCGAAAGGGGATGCCGCCGAAGGGTCTGTCGGAGCTCTGTCCGGCAGGTTTCTGGGTCGTCGGGGAATACCCGCCGGACTGTCGTCCGCAAGGACGGAGTGCTGTCATGATGAGCGCAGGACGCTCCCGTGTTTAAGCCGCAGATCGTTTTACGGGTCCTGATATTGTGTTAAGTCATGATGGAAATCATGGCTTAATTTTTTGTCTGTGCCATGCACAGGAAAGGAGTCGCAACATGACCTTCGCAGGAACCTTCTGGGCTCTCGTGCCCCCGCTCATCGCCATCACCCTTGCTCTGATCACCAAGGAGGCTTATTCCTCCCTCTTCATCGGCGTTGTGATCGGCGCGCTGTTCGCCTGCAACTTTTCCCCCATCGCAACGATCGACATGATCATCAACGACGGCTTCGTCGCCGCCATCGCCGACAACGCCGGCATCTTCCTCTTTCTCGTGCTGCTCGGCGTGATCGTCGCGCTCGTGAACATGGCGGGCGGCAGCGCCGCGTTCGGCCGCTGGGCGGAGAAGAACATCCACACCCGCGTAGGTGCCCAGCTCGCTACCTTCGCCCTCGGTATCCTGATCTTCATCGACGATTACTTCAACTGCCTGACCGTCGGCTCGGTCATGCGTCCGGTGACGGATACGCACCGCATCTCCCGCCAGAAGCTCGCCTACCTGATCGACGCCACCGCCGCGCCCGTGTGCATGATCGCGCCGATCTCGTCGTGGGCCGCCGCCGTTTCCACCACCGCCGAGGGACTGGACATCGGCATTTCCGGCATTGAGCTTTTTATCAAGGCGATCCCCTATAACTTCTATTCCCTGCTGACCTTCGTTTTCATCATCGCCATCACGCTCCTGCGCTTTGACTACGGTCCCATGCGCGGCTTTGAGGAGCGCGCGCAGAAGACCGGCGACCTCTCCGCCCTTGAGGGCAGCACCGAGGAGGCGGGCAATTCCCGCGGCCGCGTGATCGACCTCGTCATTCCCGTGCTCGTGCTGATCGCCGCCTGCACCATCGGCATGGTCTATGTCGGCGGTTTCTTCGGCACCGACGCCTGGGGCGGCACCGACTATGCCGGCGACTTCATCGGCGCTTTCGGCAATACCGACGCTTTCATCGGACTTCCCTGGGGAGGTCTGATCTCTCTGGTGCTTGTCGTCATCTATCTGGTCGCCCGCCGCGTCGTCGGCTTCCGCGCCGCGATGGAGTGTATCCCCAAGGGCTTCCAGGCAATGATCTCCCCCATCATTATCCTCACGCTCGCCGTCTCCCTCAAGACCACGCTCAACGCGCTCGACGCCGCAGGCTACGTCCACGATTTGATGGAAGCCGCCTCCGAGAATCTCTATAGTATGCTCCCCGCGGTCATCTTCCTCGTCGCGTGTGTGCTGGCATTCGCCTCCGGCACGTCCTGGGGCACCTTCGGTATCCTGATCCCCATCGTCACCGCCATCTTCCCCGGCGACAGCAGCCTGCTGTTCATCGGCATCTCTGCCTGCTGCGCGGGCGCCGTGTGCGGCGACCACTGCTCCCCCATCTCCGATACGACCATCATGTCCTCCGCGGGCGCGCAGTGCGAGCACGTCACGCACGTCACCACGCAGCTGCCTTATGCCATCACCGTGGCGGCACTGAGCTTCGTCAGCTTCATCTTCGCGGGCTTTATCCAGAACTGGGTCATCTGCCTTGCCATCGGCTCGGCGCTGACCATCGCCACCCTCGTCGTTATCCGCAACGTCGAAGCGCGCAAGGCGCACTTTGTGGATTGAGCGTCAAGCATATAGCTCCTCTCAGGGGAGCCGGATTTCGGTCCGGCTCCCCTTTTTTTGCGCGGGGGCTTTTCTTCCCGGCAAGGGCGTGCTATACTCCGGGTAAGGATAAACTACCGGAGGGATTTCTATGGGCATCGTTGTGTTGGGGGCAGTCTTTGTCGACATCAAGGGCTACCCGCTTTCCACCTATATCCCCGGCGGGCGCAACGCCGGCCGCGTCGTTCAGGTACACGGCGGCGTGAGCCGCAACATCGTCGAGGACATCGCCAACGTCGAGCTTCGCCCGACCTTCGTCGGTCTTGTCGACGGAACGAGCGCGGGCGAGGATGTTGTCAAAAAGCTGCAAAGCCACAAGATCGACACGCGCTATATCCGCCGCGTGGAGGACGGTATGGGCATCTGGCTCGCCATTTTCGACAATACGGGCGACGTGACCGCCTCCATCTCCAAGCGTCCCGACCTGCGCCCCATCGCAAATATCCTCGACGAACAGGGCGACGAGATCTTTCGGAACGCCGACAGCGTCTGCCTTGAGATCGACATGGACAAGGATGTTGTCAAGCGCGCCTTCGCGCTGGCGGAAAAACACGGCAAGCCCATCTACGCGGTCGTTTCCAACATGAGCATCGCCGTGGAGCGGCGTGATTTCCTGCGCTCGGTACACTGCTTCATCTGCAACCAGCAGGAGGCTGGCATTCTCTTTTCCGAGAACTACGACGGTGTCACGCCCGAGCAGATGCGCGAAACGCTTGCGGAGAAGATCCGCGGCGCGCAGATCGAGCGTATGGTCGTCACGATGGGCGCGCAGGGCGCGGTCTTCGCCTCGCTCGACGGCGAGAGCGGCTGGTGCCCCGCCAAAAAGGTCGACGTCAAGGATACCACCGGCGCAGGCGACGCGTTCTTCTCCGGCGTGGTCATCGGTCAGACCTACGGCAAAACCATGCTGGAATCCTGTGAGATCGGCACGCGCCTTGCCGCGTCCGTTATCACGACGGGCGAAAACGTCTGCCCTCGCTACCTGCCGAGCGAATTCGGGCTGGACGTTTCCGGCATGGACGACGCGCAGATTGCGCTTGAATTCTGACCGCCATATCTTAATAGGAGGATTCACCATGAAAAAAGCGCTTTTTCTCGCTCTTTCCCTCGCATTTCTCCTGACCGCCTGCGGCGAAACGGCGGTGCCGGACACGTCCGAGCATAGCTCTGTTGATGATTCTCAGGAAACGTCCCCGCCCGAGAGCTGCCTGCTCTACTACGACCTCGGCGACGCCATCGTCCGTGCGGAGGATAAATCCCTCCCGCTCGCACAGAACGCGGGCGACGGATACGCGACCTCTTACAGCGTGTGGTACGACGGGGAGTATCAGGACCTCGCCTTGCAGGACGGCGACAACGGCATTTCCGTCGCCGACATGACCGGCGGCAGCGCGGCGTTCGACTACGGCGCGGGACTTGTCGTGTGGAATGGCGAGCGCTACCACTGCGCGCACCTGACCGCGCAGGACAGCTATATCCCCAATATCTCCCCCAATGACCCGGGCGGTATTCTGCTGCTTGACATCAGCGGTGACTGCTGGGCAGACGGCGGCGTGTCTGACGTTGCCTGCTTCACAGGCTTCAGCACGGTCGTCGTCTGCGGCAGCGGCACGCTGCGCATCGACGGCGCAGGCATCGGCGTGGAGGGTGATAACCTCCCGCATCTCCCCGGTCTGATCCTCGACGGCGCCTCGCTCAGCAGCGGTGCCATTTTCCTGAACGGGCGCTCGTACAGCGGCGCGCCCGCGCTCTTCGTCCGCTCCGGCAGCTTGGAAACAGACACGTTCGTCCTCACGGGCGACCTCTGCATCGCGGGCGGCAGCCTGAAGACGCAGTACATCGACGGTGCGGAAAATGCCGTGTTCCGCGGCGGCACGTTTGAAACGGAGCAGTGGGGCGACACGGTCGTTCCCCTGCTCATCCTCTCCGGCGGCGACGCGGCGTGTACCGACTGGCTCCCGCAGGGAACGAGCATCGAGGTCGGCGCGGGTACAATGACCTCCAACGGCATCCGTTACTGGGACACCGTCCATGTCTACGGCGATGGCAGGATCGTCGATTTAATGGACTAACCTGATTTTCAGAAAGGCAATTACCATGGAACAGCAAACCGTTTCCTCCGTTGTTATCCGTCCGATCAGGTCGGAGGACGACCCGTTCATCGCCAAGATTATTCGCACGAATTTTGAGCAGTATCATCTGAATATCCCCGGCACGGCGTACTTCGACCCCGAGCTTGACCATCTGAGCGCGTTTTACAGCGCCAAGCCCGGACGCGGCTACTTCATCGCCGTCGATGAGGACGGCACGGTGCTCGGCGGCTGCGGCTTTGCCGAGACTACGGTCTTCGACCGCTGCGCGGAGCTGCAAAAGCTCTACCTTGCCGATGCCGCCAAGGGCAAGCGCGTCGGAAGGCGGCTGTCGGAAACGGTCGAGCGCGCCGCCAAGGACGCGGGTTATGAAAAGCTCTATCTTGAGACGCATTCGCTTCTCGACGCCGCCATTCGCCTTTACGAAAAGCTCGGCTTCCAGCAAATCCCCAAGCCGCAGGGCGTGCAGCACGGCGCGATGGATCACTTCTACCTCAAAGCCTTATAAGAAAAGCCGCGGCTCAGAATTGAGCCGCGGCTTTTCTTCATCGCTATTTTACTGCTTCTTTAGCTTTTCTTCCAGCAGCTTGAACGCCTCGTCCGCCGCTTCCCCGCGGATCTCCGCGCGGGACTTTGCACCGAAGTCAAAGCGCTCGGCGATCGTCTCCTCGGCGGACGAAAAGCCGATAAACACCGTGCCGACGGCGTTCCCTCGCTCGTCGCGGTCGGGACCTGCGACGCCCGTGACACTGACGGCAAAGTCCGCCGCCGTCACCTTACGCGCACCCTCCGCCATCGCGCGGGCGACGGGCGCGGACACCGCGCCGTATTCCTCCAGCAGCTCCGCCGGAACGCCGAGCACACGGTTCTTGACGATATCCGTATAGCTCACGACGCCGCCCATAAACACACTTGACGCGCCCGGCACGTCAGTGATGCGCTTGGCAATCAGCCCGCCCGTGCAGCTCTCCGCCGCGGCGAAGGTCGCGCCGCACGCCCTGAGCGCTTCATAGCAGCGCCGCTCGACTGTTTTTCCCTGTTCCGCCATAATGAAAACTTCCTTTCAGAACTTGATGCGCACGAACTCGCGCCCCGCCATCGCGCGGTCGATGAGCCCCTCAATATCAAGCGCAGCCTCCGCCTCACGAACCTCGTCCAGCTCCGGCTTCGTGCGCGGATGGCGCGGCGTGAAGACCGTGCAGCAGTCCTCATAGGGCAGGATCGACGTGTCGAACGTACCGATCCTTCTCGACAGGCGCACGATCTCCTCCTTGTCCATGCCGATGAGCGGGCGCAGGACGGGCAGATCGACCACGTCCTCCGTCACACGCAGCGCCTCCATCGTCTGCGACGCGACCTGCCCGAGGTTCTCGCCTGTGACGAGTGCCTTGGCGTGTACCTGATCGGCGGCGCGCTGGGCAATGCGCATCATAAAGCGGCGCATGATGAGCGTGAAAAATTCCTCGGGGCAGCTTCTCCTGATCTCCTCCTGTATCTCCGTAAACGGCACGACCTGCACGGTGAGCCGCCCGCACCAAGGGGCGAGGAGCTTGGCAAGGGAAAGCACCTTCTCTTTCGCCGCGTCAGACGTGTAGGGCGGGGAGAAAAAATGCACCATTTCGAGCTTGACGCCGCGCTTGGCAATCATATAGGACGAGACGGGCGAGTCAATGCCGCCGGAGAGCAGGCTGACCGCCACGCCGCCCATGCCGACGGGCAGACCGCCCGCGCCGTCCGACGCGGGACCGTGGACGTAGGCAGCATCGTCGCGGACCTCGATATGCACGACCAGCTCCGGCTCGTGTACGTCGACTCTGCACGTCGGGAACGCCTGATGCAGCGCGCCGCCGACCTGCTGGGAAATTTGAATAGACGTCAAGGGGAAGGTCTTGTCGGCGCGCTTGCTCTCGACCTTGAAGCTCTTCGCCGCACGCAGCTCATCGGCGAGGTATTCCCTCGCCGCGGCGATGATCTTCTGCACGTCCTTCTCGCACGGCAGTGCCTTGGATACGGCGATCACGCCGAAGACCTTCTTGCAGCCCTCGAACGCGGCGTCAATGTCGCAGCCGTCGTCCTTGGGCTCGACATAGATGGTGCTCTGCTTGGAATAAACACGGAAGCTGCCGCATTTCGACACGCGGCGGCTGACATTCGCCATCAGTTTATCTTCAAAGCTGCGGCGGTTCAGCCCCTTGAGCACGACCTCGCCGAGCTTGCACAGGATCATTTCATGCATTGGTGTTGTTCTCCTCATTTATCATAGCCGCTCCCGCGCAGGCGGAGTATGCGGCTGAATTTTCGTTTTGTTCTGCACCGGTAGGCTTTTTCCCTTTCCACAAAAGCCCCAGCGTCAGGCACAGCGGCTCGACGGCGGCAAGCAGCGCGCCGCCGATGTAATAGCCCGCCGTCAAGGGCGCGGCAAACGCGCTCAGTCCCGCAAGCACGGGAGCTGTCGGCATACCCCACCACATGGCGGCGATGTTCCCGCTGCCGAACTCCGGCGCAAAGAGGAACGCGGCCGCGTTGAGCGCATAGAGCACCATCGCGGCACTCCAGCAGAGATCTTTGGCGAACGGCTCCTTCGGGCGCAGCCCCCAGCCGAAGGCGAACGCCGGAACCGCGACGAACAACAGCCCCAGCACAAGCCCATAGGACGAGCGAAATGTGAAGGTCGACGTTGAGCCAGCCGCAGTGAAAAGCAGAATGATGAACGCGGCGCAAAGCGCGATGTGGGTGAGCAGGACGATGCCTGAAAGTCGCAGGATCTCGTACTTTTTCATCGCCATTACCCCCTTAAAATGTCGGTGTTGCGGTACTGAATGGCTTCGGCGAGGTGGTGCGCCTCGATACTCTCGCTGCCGTCGAGGTCGGCGATCGTGCGTGCCACGCGCAGGAGCCTGTCGTGGCTGCGAGCGGTCAGTCCCAGCCGCTCAAACGCGCCCTTCAGGAGCTTTTCACCCGCCTCGTCCAGCTTGCAGAACTGCCCCACCATCGCGGGCGTCATGTGCGCGTTGCAGGCGATGTCCAGACCCGCGAAGCGCTTTTTCTGAAGCTCCCGCGCGGCGTTCACGCGCGCTTTCACGTCGGCGGAGGATTCCGCGCTTTCGCGGCGGCGCATCGCCTCGAACTCGACGCTCGGCACGTTCACATGCAGATCCATGCGGTCGAGCATCGGACCGGATATCTTCTCGACGTATTTTTCCACCTGCTGCTTCGTACAGCGGCAGCGCCCCGAGGGGTGCCCGTACCAACCGCAGCGGCAGGGATTCATCGCGCCGACGAGCATGAAACGGCTCGGCAGCGTAATGCTGCCCGCGGCGCGGGTGATGGTCACCTCACCGTCCTCGATGGGGGCGCGCAGCACCTCGAGCACGTCGCGGTGGAACTCTGGCAGCTCGTCGAGGAACAGCACGCCGTGGTGCGCGAGCGAGATCTCGCCGGGCTTCGGCGTCGCGCCGCCGCCGGTCATGGCGGAGGCTGAGAGCGTATGGTGCGGGGCGCGGAACGGGCGGTGCAGCAGCATCGGGTGCGCGCTATCGGTCAGCCCCGCGACGGACCAGACCTCCGTCGCCTCCAGCGCCTCGGCGCGCGTCATATCCGGCAGAATGGACGGGAGCCTGCGCGCCAGCATGGACTTTCCCGCACCGGGCGAGCCGATGAGCAGCACGTTGTGCCCGCCCGCGGCGGCGATCTCCAGCGCGCGCTTGACGTTCTCCTGCCCCATGACGTCGGAAAAGTCGGGACCGCTCTCGCTCGTCGGCTCCGCCTGCCATTTCGGCTGGGGCGCAAGCGGCTTGTTCCCCTTGAGATGCTCCACGAGGGATACAACGTCCGGCACGCCGTAAACGGTCACGCCGTCGGCAAGCGTCGCCTCGGCGGCGTTCGCTGCGGGAACGTAGAGCGTTTTGATGCCCGCGCGCGCCGCCGCCATTGCCATGGGCAGTACGCCGTTCACCGCGCGCAGCGAACCGGTGAGCGACAGCTCACCGACAAACGCCGCGTCCTTGGCGGGAGGCTTAATCTCCTCCGCGCAGGCGAGGATCCCCAGCAGGATCGGCAGGTCGTAGAGCGTGCCCTCCTTCTTCTTCCCCGCCGGAGCAAGATTCACCGTAATGCGGGAAACAGGGAACTTCGCGCCGCAGTTCTTCACCGCAGCGCGCACGCGCTCGCGCGATTCCTTGACCGCCGTATCGCCCAGTCCCACGACGTCAAAGGCGGGCAGCCCTCCCGAAAGAAAACATTCCACCGTGACCTCGTAGCCGGAGATTCCCTGAAGCCCCAGCGAGCGTACTGCCGTGACCATACCCCGTCCTCCTCTCGCGCCGTTTCGGCGCTTGGTATTATTTTCAGTATAACACACTTTTCCCGCAAGGCAAATCCCTCTCCGCCAAAAAACGCCCAAAGCCGCAAAAAGAATAATTTCTTGCAAAGTCAGCGTTAAAATGAAGCGAAATGATATTTTTATTGCAAATAAATGCATTTTTTGCGGAAATGGAGCGTTTACATTTCAGGATTTTTGTGCTATTATGATGCCGTTGAATTTTGCGTGCAAACGCAAGATCCGCCGCCTTCCGGCGGCGAAGAATATAGGAGGTTCATTTATGGCAAGAAAAATGAAATCCATGGACGGCAACAACGCTGCCGCGCACGTAAGCTACGCGTTCAGCGAGGTCGCCGCGATCTATCCCATCACCCCGTCCTCCCCGATGGCAGATCTTGTTGACCAGTGGTCCGCCAACGGTCAGAAGAACATCTTCGGCAGCAAGGTCAAGGTCGTCGAGATGCAGTCCGAGGCGGGCGCGGCAGGCGCGGTACACGGCTCTCTCGGCGCGGGCGCGCTGACGACGACCTACACGGCGTCGCAGGGACTTCTCCTGATGATCCCGAATATGTACAAGATCGCCGCCGAGCAGCTCCCCTGCGTGTTCCACGTCTCCGCCCGTACCGTCTCGACGCACGCGCTGAACATCTTCGGCGACCATTCGGACGTTATGGCGTGCCGTCAGACCGGCTTCGCCATGCTGTGCGAGGGCAACGTGCAGGAGGTCATGGACCTCTCCCCCGTGGCGCATCTTGCCGCGCTTTCCGGCAAGGTACCGTTTATCAACTTCTTCGACGGCTTCCGCACCTCCCACGAGATCCAGAAGATCTCCGTATGGGATTATAAAGATCTCGCCGAGATGTGCGATATGGACGCGGTCAAGGCGTTCCGCGAGCACGCGCTCAACCCCGAGCACCCCCATATGCGCGGCTCCCACGAGAACGGTGACACGTTCTTCCAGCACCGCGAGGCGTGCAACCAGTACTATGACGCGCTGCCCGAGGTCGTCGAACAGTATATGGACAAGGTCAACGCCAAGCTCGGCACCGACTATAAGCTCTTCAACTACTACGGCGCACCCGATGCCGACCGCGTCATCATCGCCATGGGCTCCATCTGCGACGTGGCTGAGGAGGTCATCGACTATCTGAACGCCCACGGCGAGAAAGTCGGTCTTATCAAAGTCCGCCTGTACCGCCCGTTCAAGGCGGAGCGTCTGCTCGCCGCCATTCCCGCCACCGCCAAGAAGCTCGCTGTCCTCGACCGCACCAAGGAGCCCGGCGCGCAGGGCGAGCCGCTCTACCTCGACGTAGTCACTGCGCTTGCCAACGCCGGCATCACGGATAAGACCGTCATCGGCGGCCGCTACGGTCTGGGCAGCAAGGACACCCCGCCCGCCTCCGTCTTCGCCGTTTACAGCGAGCTTGCCAAGGCAGAGCCCAAGCACCAGTTCACCATCGGCATCGTCGACGACGTGACGAATCTCTCCCTTGAAGAGGACAAAAACTGCCCGAACACCGCGGCAGAGGGCACCATCGAGTGCAAGTTCTGGGGTCTCGGCGGCGACGGCACCGTCGGTGCAAACAAGAACTCCATCAAGATCATCGGTGACCACACCGACAAGTACGTTCAGGCGTACTTCCAGTACGACTCCAAAAAGACCGGCGGCGTGACGATCTCTCATCTGCGCTTCGGCGACAAGCCCATCCGCAGCCCCTACTACATCAACAAGGCTGACTTTGTCGCCTGCCACAATCCGAGCTACATCACCAAGGGCTTCAAGATGGTCAACGATGTCAAGCCCGGCGGCGTGTTCATGATCAACTGCCAGTGGGACTTCGACGAGCTGAACCACCACCTCAAGGCGGACGCCAAGCGCTACATCGCCAAGAACAACGTCCAGCTTTACACCATCAACGCCATCGACCTCGCCATCGAGATCGGCATGGGCAAGCGCAACAACACCATTCTCCAGTCCGCGTTCTTCTCCCTCGCCAAGGTCATGCCCGAGGCGGAAGCCATTTCGTACATGAAAGACGCCGCGACGCACTCCTACCTCAAGAAGGGGCAGGATATCGTCGATATGAACCACAAGGCCATCGACCTCGGCGCTACCGCCTACAAGAAGATCGACGTGCCTGCCGACTGGGCGAACGCCGTCGATGCGGACGAGCCCGCCGCCTACGAGGGCAAGGCGGAGCTTGTCAAGCAGGTCCGTGATATCCTCGACCCCGTGGACAAGATGGACGGCGACAGCCTGCCCGTCTCTGCTTTCATGCCCCATGTGGACGGTCAGTGGGAGCTGGGCGCCGCCGCTTACGAAAAGCGCGGCGTGGCGGTCTCCGTTCCCACATGGGACGCTGAGAAGTGCATTCAGTGCAACAACTGCGCCTATGTCTGCCCGCACGCCACCATCCGTCCCTTCGCGCTCACTGAGGAGGAGGTCAAGAACGCTCCCGCCGCGGCGAAGATCGCCGACGTCAAGGCTGGCAAGGGTAAGGGCGTTTACAAATACACCATGGCTGTCTCCCCGCTCGACTGCATGGGCTGCGGCGTGTGTATCGGTCAGTGCCCCGTCGGCGCGCTGACGATGGTCGCGCAGGAGGGTGAGCTTGCCCAGCAGGACGTTTTCAACTACTGCGTCTCCAAGGTCTCCGACAAGAAGGATATGCAGGACCTCACGGTCAAGGGCAGCCAGTTCATGCAGCCCATGCTCGAGTTCTCCGGCTCCTGCGCCGGCTGCGCCGAGACGAGCTACGCGCGTCTCATCACCCAGCTTTTCGGCGACCGTATGTATATCTCCAACGCCACCGGCTGCTCGTCCATCTGGGGCGGTCCGGGCGCTACCTCCCCGTACTGCACGGATAAGAACGGTCACGGTCCCGCGTGGTGCAACTCCCTGTTCGAAGACAATGCCGAGCACGGCTTCGGTATGTTCGTCGGTCAGGAGAAGATCCGTGAGGATCTGATCGCCAAGACTGAGCAGCTCATCGCCGTCGAGTGGGCGCAGCCTGCGCTGAAGGAAGCCGCGCAGAAGTGGCTCGACACCAGGGACGACGGCAGCGCCAACGCCGGGGCTGCAAAAGACTACGTCGCGGCGCTGATGGCAAACATCGCCACCGTGGACGAGCTGGCAGCCATTCCGCAGTTCGCCGCGCACGCCGCCGAACTCAAGACCAAGGGCGAGCAGTTCTGCGACTGCGACGCCTGCAAGCTGGTCGCTGAGATCCTCGACAAGAAGGATTACCTCGCCAAGAAGTCCGTGTGGATCTTCGGCGGCGACGGCTGGGCTTACGATATCGGCTACGGCGGTCTCGACCACGTTATCGCCCAGAATAAGGACGTCAACATCTTCGTCTTCGATACCGAGGTCTACTCCAACACCGGCGGTCAGGCGTCCAAGGCATCCAACATCGGTCAGGTCGCGCAGTTCGCCGCCGCCGGTAAGGAGACCAAGAAGAAGAGCCTGTCCGAGATCGCGATGCAGTACGGCTACGTTTACGTCGCGCAGATCGCCATGGGCGCCAACCCCGCGCAGACCATCAAAGCCATCACCGAGGCCGAAGCGTACAACGGTCCGTCTCTCATCATCGGCTACAGCCCGTGCGAGATGCACTCCATCAAGGGCGGCATGATGAACTGCCAAAAGGAAATGAAGAAAGCCGTCGAGTGCGGCTACTGGAACCTGTTCCGCTTCAATCCCGCGGCGGACAAGAAGTTCACGCTCGACTCCAAGGCGCCCGCGGGCGGCTACCGCGAGTTCCTGATGAACGAGGCGCGCTACAGCCGCCTGACCCGCGAGTTCCCCGACCGCGCCGAGGGGCTCTTCGAGCGCAACGAGGAAGCGGCGAAGGAGCGCTACGAGCACCTCACCAAGCTCATTGATATGTACGACAAGCAGTAAATCCCAAGCGGGCAAAGCAAAGGGAGCACCCGAAAGGGTGCTCCCTTTTTGACTGTTCGCCCCGCGTCAGTCTGCGGCCTCCATGTAAAGCTCCTCCGCCTGCTGCTGGGCGGCGATCAGCGTCTCCCGCGCGCTGCCGATGTTCTGCTGCTTGAGCTGCTCCAGCGCGCCGGTGATCGCGTTGAACAGGGTGGTATACATTTTCTGATAGTCCATGGTCTTCCCTCCGTCGTAATCGTTTTAGTATGCTTAAATAGAATCTATATTTAGATTACACCATAGCATACTATATTGCAAGAGGTGATTACCATGGCTGACTTCCTCCCAAAGCAATACACCAAAGAACCGATCACGATTCGCATTGCCCCTGATAAGCTGGAGCAAGTTGATGAAGCCGCCGCAAGGTTCAATATAAGCAGGAGCGAATTTATCAACCAGTGCATCGACTACGCGCTGGAAAATCTCCCCCGAACATGAAAACGACCGCTGACGCGGTCGTTTTTCTTCATCCGATCGAAGCCGCTTCCACAACGTGGCTCGCCAGAATGGTGCTCGTCACGGTGCCGACGCCGCCGGGCACCGGCGTGATCGCCGCCACGACCGGCTCGACCTCGGCAAAGCGGGTGTCGCCGCAGAGGTTGCCGTCCGCGCCGACGTGGATGCCGACGTCCAGCACGACCTGCCCCTCGCGCACGCTCTCCGCGCCGACCATGCCTGCCTTACCGGCTGCGACGACAAGGATATCCGCCTCGCGGCAGATGGCGGGCAGATTCTCGCTGCGGCTGTGGCAGATCGTCACGGTCGCGTGCTCGGCGAGCAGCAGCAGGGAAACGGGCTTGCCGATGACAAGGCTGCGCCCGATGACGACCACGCGCTTGCCCTTGATGGGGATACCGTAGTGCTTGAGCAGCGCGACGCACGCCGCGGCGGTGCAGGGCGGATAGCCGCCCTTTGTTCCGGCGTAAACGGCGGTCATCGAGCCGTCGGTGATGCCGTCCATGTCCTTTTTCGGGTCAAGCGCCGCGCGCGCCGCCTCATCGTCGAGATGCTTGGGCAGCGGACGGAACATCAGCACGCCGTGGACCTTCTTGTCCTCGTTGAGCGCGCGAATGTTCTCCATCAGCACGTCCTGCGTCACGTCCTCGGGCAGCACGACCTGCCGCACCGCCACGCCGACCTTCTCGCAGCGCTTGAGCGCGCCGCGCTCGTAGGCAAGGTCGTCCTCCCGCGCGCCCACGCGTAGGATCGCAAGGCACGGCTCGATGCCGTTTTTCTTCAGTTCCTCTGTTTTTTCATGGAGCTCC
The DNA here is from genome assembly GCA_963612845.1 of Alistipes onderdonkii. Classification (GTDB taxonomy): domain Bacteria; phylum Bacillota; class Clostridia; order Oscillospirales; family Oscillospiraceae; genus Hominicoprocola. Next base: position 34,994 of record CAVDWO010000001.1, on the reverse strand, counting down.
TCGGTCAGCGCCTTGGCGACCTCGGCTCCCTTGAGCAGCATAGCCATTTCTCTTCCTCCTTGATTTGCGCGGCAGCGCCGCGCTGCCATTCTTCCTTAGCATAACAAAATAAAAAAATCCTGTCAATTTCTTTTCCCAAGCGCGGCGGGACGAAAATTTTACTTTCTTCGGCACCTTGCCTTTTGCCGCGTTCTTTGCTACGATAGGGGCGAAAAATTGTTGATCTGGGAGGATACCGCCATGTCCATAGCAGAAGAAAAGAAAGCCTTGCGCACGCTGATCCGTCAGACCGAGCGCACGCTCGGCCCCGCTTATAAGGCGGAAAGCTCGGCTGCCATCTGCCGCTGCGTCCTTGCGCTGGAGGAATTCAAGGTCGCGCGCGTCGTCTTCGCCTTCGCGGGAACGGCAAAGGAGATCGACACCACGCTCCTGCTGCGCGGGACGCTCGCCGCGGGCAAAACGCTTGTGCTGCCCCGCTGCGCGGCGGAGCACGCGCTCGACCTGTGCGTCGTCCGCTCGGCGGACGATCTGGAAGCGGGCGCCTACGGCATTTTGGAGCCGAAGCCGTCCTGCGCGCTCGTCACGGCGGCGGACATCGACTTTGCCGTCGTTCCCTGCCTGTCGTTCGACCGCGCGGGTCGCCGTCTCGGTCAGGGCGGCGGGTACTATGACCGCCTGCTGCCGCAGCTTCGCTGCCCGACGGCGCTCATCTGCCGCGAGCGGCTGCTCTCCCCCGCCGTCCCCGTGGAGGAGCACGATATGCGCTGCACAATGCTCATCACGGAGAACGGCGTGCTCACGCCGGATGAGTGATCGGCCGCGCACTTCCAAAAGGAAGCCGCCGCGCGGTCAGGCGCAGGAATCGAAAAAATCCCCCTCTCTTTACTAAAAGAGAGGGGGATTTTGCTTTGTCTTACTTGCGCTTTTTCCCAAGGTACGCTTCCCTGACCTGCTCGTTTTCGAGCAGCTCCGCGCCCGTGCCGGAGAGTGTGATCTCTCCCGTCTCCATAACGTAGGCGAGGTCGGCGATCTTGAGCGCCATGTTTGCGTTCTGCTCGATCAGCAGCACGGTCACGCCGCGGCGGTTGATCTCGCGGATAATGGCGAAGATATCCTGCACCACCAGCGGCGCAAGACCGAGCGAAGGCTCGTCGAGCATCATCAGCTTCGGACGCGACATCAGCGCGCGGCCGACCGCCAGCATCTGCTGCTCGCCGCCCGAGAGCGTACCGGCAAGCTGCCAGCTGCGCTCCTGCAAGCGCGGGAACAGCTCGTATACCCATTGGATATCCTGCTCGATCCCCTCCTTATCCTTGCGCAGATATGCGCCGATCTTGAGATTTTCCAGCACCGTCAGGTCGGCGAACACGCGCCGCCCCTCGGGCGACATGGCAATACCGGCGGAGATGATCTTGTCGATCGGCTTGCCCAGCAGCTCCTCGCCGTTCCAGAGGATGCGGCCCTCGCTCGCCTTGACAAGACCGGAGATCGTGCGCAGCGTGGTCGATTTGCCCGCGCCGTTGGCGCCGATGAGCGTGACGATCTTGCCGTCCGGCACCTCCATGCTGATGCCGCGCAGCGCCTTGATGCCGCCGTAGGCAACGTGCAGATTCTCGATCTTAAGCATCTTCGTCCACCCCCAGATAAGCGTCGATCACGCGCTGGTTGCTCTGGATCTCCGCGGGTGTGCCCTGCGCGATCAGCTTGCCGAAATCCAGCACATAAATGCGGTCCGCGCAGTCCATAACAAGATCCATGTGGTGCTCGATGAGCAGAATGGTCTTGCCCAGCTCCGAGCGGATACGGGAGATGAAAGCGGTCAGCTCGTCGGTCTCCTGCGGGTTCATGCCGGCGGCAGGCTCGTCGAGCAGCAGCAGCTTCGGCTGCGCCGCCAGCGCGCGGGCAATCTCCAGCCGGCGCTGCTTGCCGTAGGGCAGGCTCGTCGCCAGCTCGTTCGCCTCAGTCTCAAGCCCGACGATCTTCAAAAGCTCCGTGACCTCGGCGCGCTGCGCTTCCTCCTCCCTGCTGTTCATGCGGAACGTCGCGGAGAGGAAGCTGCTCGTCGCACGGCAGTGCATGGCGATCAGGATATTGTCGAACACTGTCTGCGTCTTCCACAGGCGGATATTCTGGAACGTGCGCGCCATGCCGAGCTTGGTGATCCTGTCCGGCGTGGGCGCGAGGACGCTCTCGTGCAGATACTTGTCAGCCAGCGCGCCCTTGTACTGTTTTTTCATCTTGCCCTGCGGGTGGTTTCGAATGATCGGCTCGCCGAGAAAGCTGACCGCGCCGTTCGTGGGCTGGTAGACGCCGGTGATGACGTTGAAGGCGGTGGTCTTGCCCGCGCCGTTCGGTCCGATCAGAGCAACGATCTCGCCCTCGTTCACGTCGAGGTTCAAATCGTCCACGGCGACGACGCCGCCGAACTGCATCGTCACGTCCTCAACGCGCAGAACGCTTTTCACTTCGCTCATTTTGCCGCCTCCTTTGCGCTTTTCTTATGACCGGCGAGCTTTGCACGGAGCGCGCGCAGCACCTCCGGCAGCTCACGGTCTCCCATGATACCCTTGCGGAAGAAGAGCACTACGATCATAATAATGATCGAGAACACGACCAGACGGAAGCCGTTGCGGAACACGTCGGGCGCTTTGATGCCGAGGAATTCGCCCATATCCAGCCCGCGCAGCCACCACTCGGACGCCGAGATGAACAGCAGCGCGCCGATCACGCTGCCCGAGATGGAGCCGATGCCGCCGAGCACGACCATCAGCAATATCTCGTAGGTCATGGCGGCTTTGAAGTTGTTCGCCTGCGCGATGGAGAGCACCATCGCCATCATCGCGCCGGAAACGCCGGCAAAGAAGCAGCTCGTACAGAAAGAGAGCATCTTGTGCTTGGCAAGGTTGATGCCCATGGCTTCGGCGGCGACCTCGTCGTCGCGGATCGCCTTGAACGCACGGCCGTAGGTAGAGTTCACCAGCAGCACGATCAGCGCGATGCAGACCGTGGCGATCAGCACGGGTACGAAGGTCGAAAGGCTCAGCGTCGTATCGCCGACCGTCAGCTTAAATGTGTTGATGCGCGCAAAGCTCTTGAGCAGGTTTGAGCCGTTGGTGATGGGCCCGAGCTTTTTCCACTGGAAGATAGCGCGGATGATCTCGGCAAAGCCGAGCGTAGCGATGGCAAGATAGTCACTCTTGAGCCGCAGCACCGGAAGACCGATCAGGTACGCGAATACCGCTGCCACAAGTCCCGCCAGCAGTACCGAGACCGTCACGCCCAGCGCCGTCCCCACGGGACCGAGCGCATCGCCCAGCAGCTCAGGGAACGAGATGCGCACCGCGGCGGTGAAGTACTGGTACACCGTGTCTCTCGCTCCGGATGGAATGGAAAAGATCGCGTAGGTATACGCGCCGATGAGCATAAAGCCCGCGTGTCCGAGGGAGAAAAGCCCCGTAAAGCCGTTGAGCAGATTCATCGAAACGGCGGCAAGGGCATAGACCGAGCCCTTTTGCAGCACCGTCAGCAGCATGGACATCCGGTCGGTCGGCTTGATTACCTGGTCGAGCACGAACACGAGCGCGAGGAAAGCGAGCACGGCAACGAAGGAGATGATGTTCTGCCGCTTCTGTTGTTCTTTGTTCAGCATGATGCGCCCTCCCCTCTCAGACCTTATCCGTCTGCTTCTCGCCGAACAGACCCGTAGGCTTGAAGACGAGCACGACGATGAGGATAATAAACGTCACCGCGTCGGAAAACGTCGAGAGATCGAGCTGCTCGGCGATGGCGCTCTGCGTCAGCAGGATCGTATCAAGCCCCTTGACAATGCTCTCGCAGATGCCGATGATGAACGCGCCGACGACCGCGCCGGGGACCGAGCCGATGCCGCCGAATACCGCCGCGACAAACGCCTTCAGTCCCGGCATACTGCCGGAGGTCGGCACGATGCCCGGATAGTTCGAGAAGAACAGCAGCGAGCCGACGGCGGCGAGGAACGTGCCGATGATGAACGTGACGGAGATCACGGCGTCGATCCGCACGCCCATCAGCTGCGCGGTCTCAAAGTCACGCGACACCGCGCGCATCGCCATGCCGATCTTCGTGTGATTGATGAGCATAACAAGCGCAAAGACGAGCAGGATCGTCAAAAACGGGGTGATGACCGTCACGCGCGTGGTGGTCGCGCCGAAGACGGTGATCTTATCGGAGATCCACGGGATCTGGGGGTAGTTCTTGTTCAGACCGCCGGTGATGTAGAGCGCAAGGTTCTGCAAAAGATAGCTCACGCCGATGGCGGAGATCATGACGGACATACGCGGCGCGGTGCGCAGCGGCTTATAGGCTACGCGCTCGATCGTGAAGCCGAGCAGCACCGTCAGCGCGATCATCAGCGGAATAGCGGCGTAGAGCGGCATCGCCGCGGCAAGATAGACCATCAGCAGTCCCGCGACCATGAACACGTCGCCGTGGGCAAAGTTGATCAGGCGCAGGATACCGTAAACCATCGTATAGCCGATGGCGATCAGGGCATATTGTCCGCCCACCGAAATCCCCGACAGGAGATACGGCAGGACGGTGCTCATGAGATCCATGAAAGATTCCTCCCTTTTTTATTTTCCGACCGCATCGAAAGCCTCCCTCGCGCGGCGGGGTCCTTTCGATGCGGCCCGAAAGAAAATGCGGCGGCTGGCGGGAGCATGCTCCCGCCAGCACCGGTTTTTCTCAGTCGTTCAGTCTCAGCCGACGGTGGCGACCGTGACGAAGTCCCAAGTCCCCGTCTCGGTGTTGCACTGCTTAACGACCGCGCTGTCGCGGATCGCGTCGCCGGTCTCGTCGAGTGCGATCTCACCGGTCACGCCGCTGAGCGTCACATTCGGCAGAGCCTCGAGCACCGCCGCGGGGTCGGTCGTACCGGCAGCCTTGATCGCTTCGAGCGCGAAGTAGTAAGCATCGAAGCCCATGACCGTGACCGCAGCCAGCTCGTCGTTGCCGCCGTTATTGGCAAGGTTCTTGTCGTCGCCGGAGATCCACGCCTTGATGCCGGCGTCAAACTCGGGATCGGCGCCCTCCTGATAGAAGGTCGTCACGCGAACGTCAACATCGGTGCCCTTGGCAGCGTCCAGAATGACGTTAGAATCCCACGTGTCGCCCGCCAGAATGGGCATACCGAGCGCCTGATCGCTCGCCTTGGCGATGATCTGCGCGGCAGCCTCGGTGGAGACGGGGGAGAAGAAGACGTCACAGCCCTGATTCTGGGCGTTGGTGATGTAGGTGGAGTAGTCGGAAGTTCCCTCGGGGAAGGTCTCCTGCACGCAGTTCTCCGCACCGAAGGCCTGCACGAAGTAGTTCACAAGACCGCCGGAGTAGTCGTCGCCCTGCTTGGACAGGCAGTACGCCTTGGTCGCACCGAGCTCGCTCTTGGCGTAGTTCGCCAGCACCGTGCCCTGGAACGGGTCGAGGAAGCAGATGCGGAAGTACACGTCGCAGTCGGAGGTGACCTGCGGGTTGGTGCAGGTAACGCCGACGGCGGGCACGCCCGCGGCGGAGAAGGTATCGCCCGCGGCGATAGACACGCCGGAGCCGTAAGAGCCGAGAACGATGGACACGCCGCTGGAGATCAGCGTCTGGGCGGCGGTGGGCGCCTTATCATTGGACGAAGCGTTGTCGGCATAGACCAGCTCGACCTGATAGGTCTCGCCGCCGATCTCAACGGTCGGCGTCAGGGAATTGGCATACTGCATACCAAGGATCTCCTGCTTGCCGCCCGCGCCGTTATCGCCGGACTGCGGCTCGAATACGCCGATCTTGACGACCTTATCGCCGCTTCCGCTGCCGGAGTCGTCCTGCGTGTCGCTGCTGCCGCAGGCAGCGAGGGAAAGCGCCATGGCGAGCGAAAGCATCATTGCAAGAAACTTTTTCATGATTAGTCCTCCTTTTCTCTTCGCACTTATTGCGATAATCTATATATTACTCTATCCCTCCCGCTGCCGCAAGAAACAAAAATGCCAATTTTTCAAGCCTTTCCGGACAGCCGCCGAAAAAACTTCTCCTTATATACAAGCCATCTGTCCGCTGCTCAAAGACAAACAAAACGGGTGCGGAGTCTCCGCACCCGTTTTGTTTGTGAAGAAAAGACACCTGCTTATTGTCAATATGCACAGTCCCCGTCTCTCCCGTTCGGAGAAAATGACGAGTCCTCCCGTCCTTCCGCGGGAGCTATGCGCCCTCCTGCGCAAAAACAGCCTCAAATTCCGCCGCGCTCATGGTCTCGTGCGCGAGCAGGAACTCCGCCACGGTGACGAGATATTTCTCCTCGCGCGAGAGGATATCCTCGCAGCGCTCATAAGCGCGGTCGATGATGCCCTTGACCTCCTCGTCGATCAGCGCGGCGACCTGCTCGGAATACGGCTTTGCCTGCGCCATCGAGCGGCCGATGAATATCTCGTCATGCCCGGATTCAAACGAGATCGAACCGAGCCTGTCGCTCATGCCGTAGACCGTGACCATCTTGCGCGCGAGCTGCGAGGCGCGCTGTATATCGTTCGACGCGCCGGTCGAGATGTCGCCGAGCATCAGCTTTTCCGCCACGCGCCCGCCAAGGAGCGAAACGATCTGCTCCTCCATATACCGCTTGGACTGATACGAGCGGTCTTCTGTCGGCAGCGAGATCGTCATGCCTCCGGCGCCGCCGCGCGGCATGATCGTGATCTGGTGTACGGGATCGTGCGTCGGCAAAGCGTGCATCACAATGGCGTGCCCCGCCTCGTGATAGGCGGTGAGCTTACGCTCGTGCTCGCTCACGACGCGGCTTTTCTTCTCCGGTCCCGCGATGACCTTGATCTCCGCCTCGGAGAAGTCAGCCATCGTGATGAGCTTTCCGCCGCGGCGCGCTGCCAGCAGCGCCGCCTCGTTGGAGAGGTTTTCGAGATCCGCTCCCGTGAAGCCGGACGTGCCCCGCGCCACGGAGGAGAGGTCAACGTCCTCCGCCAGCGGCTTGTTTTTCACATGTATCTTCAATATCTCCTCGCGCCCGCGGATATCAGGAAGTCCCACATAGACCTGCCGGTCGAAGCGCCCGGGGCGCAGCAGCGCGGGGTCGAGGATATCGGCGCGGTTGGTCGCCGCCATGACGACGACGCCCTCGTTCGTGCCGAAGCCGTCCATCTCGACGAGCAGCTGGTTGAGCGTCTGCTCGCGCTCGTCGTGTCCGCCGCCGAGCCCCGTACCGCGCTGACGGCCGACGGCGTCGATCTCGTCGATGAAAACGATCGCGGGGGCGGACTTCTTCGCCTGCTCAAAAAGGTCGCGCACGCGGCTCGCGCCGACGCCGACGTACATCTCCACAAAATCGGAGCCGGAGATCGACAGGAACTGCACGCCCGCCTCGCCCGCGACCGCGCGGGCGAGCAGCGTCTTGCCCGTGCCCGGAGGTCCGACGAGCAGCACGCCCTTGGGGATCCGCGCACCGAGGTCGATGAACTTCGACGGCTCCTTCAGAAAATCGACGATCTCCTGCAATTCCTCTTTTTCCTCGTCTGCGCCGGCAACGTCGGCAAAGGTCGTGGGACGCTTGTTGTCCCCGCCGGTCTTGAACGACGCCGTGCCAAATTTCGCCATACGGTCGCCCCCGCCGCCCGCGGAGCGGACGGAGAGGAAGTACCAGATGGCAAAAATGCCGAGAACCGCCAGCACATAGGGCGCGAACATGGCGATATAGTTGATGGAGTGGTCGGCGGAGATATCATAGTCCTCGATGATACCCGCCGCCTTCTGCTGTTCGATCAGCTCGCCGAGGTCTTCATAAAATAGTGAAAAGCTGAAAAGGTCCTTGGTGAGCTCCGTCCTGCCGTCGACCGCCTCGCGGAGCGTCAGGCGCAGCGTCGTATCCGTCACAGTAAAGGACTGCACCTTCTCCTGCTCGAATAACTCGCGCACCTCGGCGTAGGACGGCTCCGCCTCCGCAGGTCTGTTCGTAAAACCGTAGGCGCCGACCAGCACCAGCAGGAGCAGCAGATAGGGGATCAGTCCGGTTCGTTTCGTTTGCTGTGTCAAGTAGGTCTCCTCCTTGCCGCGGCTCAGCCCTTGGTGTAGACCTCGGGCTTCAGCACGCCGATATAGGGCATATTGCGGTATTTCTGCGCATAGTCCAGCCCGTAGCCGACGACGAACTCGTCGGGCACCTCAAAGCCCGCGAGATCCGCCTTGATGGGCTTGGCGCGGCGGGCGGGCTTGTCGAGCAGCGTGACGACGGTAACGCTGCTCGCGCCCTTGGTCATGAAATAGTTTTTCAAGAAGTAGAGCGTATTGCCGGAGTCAAGGATATCCTCGATCACGATAATGTCCCTTCCCGTGATGTCCTGCTGGAGGTCGTGCGTGATCTGCACCACGCCGGAGGACGCCGTCGCGTTCTGATAGGAGGACACGGCGATGAACTCCACGTCGCTTTTGATCTGACAGGCGCGGACAAAATCCGCCATGAAGATAAAGCTGCCCTTGAGCACGCCGAGAAACAGAGGATTTCTGTCCCTGAACCGCTCGTAGAGCGCATCGCCCATCTCCTGCACGCGCGCTTTGATCTGCTCCTCGGAATAAAGTACCTTCAGGATATCCTGATCCATGTTGCTCTTTGCCATAGTGCCTCTTTCTCAACTTTCCTTATCTTAATTTATCTTCTTCGCGGCACGGTCTGCCGCGGAGCGCTCAGAGAATCTCCGCAACACGGACAAAGCACGCCTCCCCGTCCGGAGCGAAAGAAACGTCCGTCCCCAGCCGCCAGACGGCGGCGAGCCGCCCGTCCACATACAGCGCGGGCAGCGTGTCCCGCTCGGAGAGCGGAATATGCCGGTCAAGGCACAGCCGCCTGACGCTGCGCGCGCCGTTGCTGTCCGCAAGGCGCAGATACGCGCCCGCGTCGCAGGCGGAGACCGTGACCGTCTCGCCCGGGTGCGGCGAGCGGAGCAAAAGCCCCTCCCCGTCGGGAGCGGGCAGCAGCGTCAACTCAAAATTTCCCCATCGGCGCGGCGTATTCGGGAACAGCGCCGCGCTCTCCGGCGGCGCGGGCAGCACACTCAGCGTCAGTTCCCCGTCCGCGATGCGCACCGACGCGCCTCGCGGCAGCGAGAACCGGCGCTCCGCGTGATCGTTTCTCCTCGTGAGCGCAAGGATCGCTTCGAGCTGCCTGCGCCCGATGTCCTTTCGCCCGATGCCCGCGGCGTCCGCCATACGGAGAAGTATCCGCGGCTGCACGCTCTCTCCCGCCGCACGGAACGTCTCCAGCGGCAGCGATACGCCGTCCTTCCCCACACGGAGGTACGCGGCGCAGCCGTCCGCTTCCCGTTCGAGCGCGTCGTCCAGCGCGGCAAGCGAGCGCGCCGTACGCGCGACGTGCTCGCCCGAGCGGGGATTGAGCGTTCGCAGCCGGGGCAGGATCTCAAGGCGCAGATAGTTGCGCGCGGCGGCACTCGGATCGGCGTTCGTGGCGTCTTCCCGGTGGGGAATACCGTGCGTCTCCGCGTAGGCGCTCAGCTCCGCGCGCGACTGCCCCAAAAACGGGCGGACGATCCCGTCCTGACAAGGGCGCATACCGCACAGCCCGCGCAGATCCGTCCCGCGCACAAGATTCAGCAGCACCGTCTCGGCGTTGTCGTCGGCGTGGTGCGCCAACACGAGCTGCGCGCCGAGCGCGCGCGCCGTCTCCCGCAGGAAGCCGTAGCGCAGCAGGCGCGCAGCCTCCTCGATGCTCCGCCCGCTCTCCCGTGCGCAGGCGCGCACATCGCCGCTGCCGGAGTAGAAAGGGATTCCCCTCTCTCCGCACCACGCGCGCACGAAGCGCTCGTCCTCATCGGCGGCTTCACCGCGCAGCCTGTGGTTGAAGTGCGCGCAGGAGACATCATAGCCCTGTGCGCGCAGGAAATGCAGCAGACACATCGAGTCCAGCCCGCCCGACACAGCGGCGAGGACGGGGCGTGCGGCGTCAAGATACTCCGCGCAGAGCGAGCGCGCGTCCTTCAGCTCATTCCTCCTCATGGTAGCGGTCGATGGAGGAGAAGGTGGTATACTGCGGCGACCACGCAAGCTCGACCTTGCCCGTCTCGCCATGGCGGTTCTTGGCGATAATGCATTCGGCGATGTTGTGCTTTTCGGAGTCCTCGTGATAATAGTCGTCGCGGTAGAGGAACAGCACGATGTCCGCGTCCTGCTCGATCGCGCCGGATTCGCGCAGGTCGGAGAGCATAGGGCGCTTATCGTCGCGCTTTTCGTTCGCGCGCGAGAGCTGCGACAGGCACAGCACCGGCACCTGCAGCTCCTTCGCCATGATCTTGAGCATACGCGACATATCGCTCACCGCCTGCTGGCGGTTCTCGCCGCTGTAGCTCCTGCTGCCGCCGGCAGAGGTCATCAGCTGCAAATAATCGACCACGACAAGACCCAGATCGTCGATGCGGCGGCACTTGGCGTTCATGTCCGCCACAGTCAGCAGCGGATTGTCGTCGATCAGAATGTTCAGCCCCGAGAGCACGGCGGCAGCGTTGGCGATGCTCACCCAGTCCGCCTCGCGCAGGTTTCCCGTGACGAGCCGCTGGTTTTCCACCGTTGCCTGATTCGACAGTATCCTCGTCACGAGCTGCTCGCGCGACATTTCAAGCGAGAAGATCGCAACGGCTTTGCCGCTTGAGCGCGCGACGTTGAGCGCCATGTTGAGCGCCATGCTCGTCTTGCCCATGCCGGGGCGCGCGGCAAGCAGCACGAGGTCGGAGCGGTTGAGCCCGTTCGTTTTGTCGTCCAGCGCGCCCAGCCCCGTCGAAAGCCCCGGCAGCGTCTTCCCGCCGTTCGCGCTCAGCTCGCTCAGATGGTCGAGCACGCCCTGCAAGACAACGCCGATCGGCGTCATGTTCTGCGCGCTGCGTCCGCGGCGCACGGCGTAGATCTTCTGCTCGGCAGCTTCAAGCACGCCTGCGGCTTCGCCCGCGCCGTCCTGCACGAGGGACGAGATCTCCCCCGCGGCGGTATAGAGCGCGCGCAGCAGCGCCTTGTCTCGCACGATGCCAACGTATTCCATCACGTTGGCGCTCGTGGGCGTCACGTCCATGAGCTGGGCAAGATATGCGCGCGTGGTCGCCTCGTCGTAGGTGCCGTTTTTCTCCATCTCCCCCGCGACGGTCACACCGTCGATCGGCTTGGAGTAGACGAACATCGAGTAGATCGTCTCGAAGATCTCGCGGTTCTGCCGCAGGTAGAAATCATCGGGACGGAGCTGCTCCATCACGTCCTTGACGCAGTTCGCATCAATGAGCATCGAGCCGAGCACGGACTGCTCCGCTTCAAGGGAATGGGGCATCTGGCGGTAAAAGACGTCGTCCATGCGCCGCCCTCCTTTCGCTGAAATCGGCGGTCTTTTATTCCTCCGTCACGCTGACGGTGAATTTTGCGCTGACCTCGTAGCCCAGCTTGGCTTTGACCTCATAGCTGCCGAACGCCTTGATCGGCTCGTCGAGCACGATCTTCTGCTTGGGCACGTCGAGCTTGTGCTGCGCGAGCAGCGCCTCCGCGATCTCCTTGCCGGTGATCGCGCCGAAGAGCTTGCCCTCCTTGCCGCCCTTGGCTGTAAGCCGGACAGTCACATTCTTGAGCGCGGCACCCAGCTCCACGGCAGCCTGACGGTTCGCCGCTTCCTCGGCGCGGCGCGCCTTTTCCTTGAGGTTCATGGTGTTGATCGCGTCGGCGGTCGCGGGGACCGCCATTTTGCGCGGCAACAGGAAGTTTCTGGCGTATCCCTCTGCCGCGTCGATCATCTGCCCCTTCTTGCCCTGTCCGCGCACGTCCTGTGTTAAGATCACTTTCATATCGTTTTCCTCCTTGTAGGATATTTATTCTTCCATATAATCGTCGATCGCGGCGAGCAGCTGCTCGCGCACCGCGTCCACCGTGCCGTCCGGCACCTGACCTCCCGCGGTGGTGGAGTTCCCGCCGCCGCCGAGCTTCTCCATGATGAACTGCACGTTGATCTCGCCGAGCGATCGCGCCGAAAGGTTCACGCCCTCGCCGTGCTTGAAGATCACAAACGATGCATGGATGCCCGAGAGCGTCAAAAGCTCGTCGGCTGCCTTGGCGGCGGTCACGCGGTCGATCTCCTTCTCCACGGCGGCGACGGCGATATCCCCGTGTACCAGCTCCGCGTGGCGGATAATATCGTAGCGCTCGACCATGCCGGCAAGATCGCTCTGGAACAGGCGCTGCACGTCGGCGGTGTCCGCCCCCGCGCGGCGCAGGAACGCGGCGGCTTCAAAGGTGCGCCCGCCCGTCCGCATGGTGAAATTCTTCGTGTCGAGCACAATGCCCGCGAGCAGCGCCTCCGACTCTGCGCGCAGCAGATCGCTCGGCTCCGCAAGATACTGCAGCAGCTCCGTCACCAGCTCCGACGCGCTGGAGGCATACGGCTCGTGGAAGTTGAGCGCGGCGGATTCGATGTAGCTCGCCGCCCTTCTGTGGTGGTCGATGACCGCCACGCGGTTGCAGGCGTCGAGAAGCTGCTGGGATTCGACAAAGTCCGGGCGGTTGGTGTCCACCACCACGAGCAATGCCCCCTGCTGCAGGGAAATGAAAGCGTCGCTGCCGCTGATGAACGCATTCTGATATTCCGGCAGCGCCGAGAGCTTGTCAAGCAGCGGCTTCGCCACGTTGTCCTCCGTGTCGATGACGATCTGCGCCTTCTTGCCGCGCTTGCGCGCGATGCAGCAGATGCCCGCCGCCGCGCCGACCGCGTCCATATCCGCGTGCTGGTGTCCCATAACGAAGATCTGCCCCGCATCGGAGATCAGCTCCCCGAGGGCGTTTGCCATCACGCGGGACTTGACCTTCGTGCGCTTTTCGGTGGATTTGGTCTTGCCGCCGTAAAACTCAAAGTCGAGCCGGTTGCGCACGACGACCTGATCACCGCCGCGCGAGAGCGCCATCTCGATCGAGAGCATGGCGTTCTGGTAGAGCGTTTCGTATTCCTCCGCGTCCTTGCCCACGCCGATGGAGAGCGTAGCCGCCACGCCGTCCTCGGTCACGACGCCGCGCACCGCATCGAGCACGGAGAACTTCCCCTCCAGCAGCTTTTCGTAATCCTCCTCGCTCGCCACGAGCAGGTAGCGGTTGCGGTCGAATTTCCGCAGCAGGCTGTGGGAATCCTTGAGCCAGTCGTTCAGCTTCTCGTCGATGGCGGCAAGCACGGCGCTGCGCGAGGCCTCGCTGCCGGCTTTCGTCAGCTCCTCGTAATTGTCGATCATAATGACCGAAACGATGGGGCGGCGGCGCTCGTTTTCCTCGCGCAGCGCGTCCTGCTCGGTCACGTCGGTCCAATAGGTCGTCGCCAGCAGACTCTGCGCCCCGCCGCGTCGGGAGGCGGAGGGATGGCTCAGATTGCCGAACACGCGGAAGTGCCGCCCGTTCATCATCACCGTATCCGGGCACTCGCTCTTTCCCTCCAGCAGCCAGTGCGTCGGAAACTCCGGCAGCACGTCGGTGATGCGGTTGTCGAAAACGTCCTCCTGCACGCCGGTGAGCTGCAAAAAGCTGTCGTTGCTCCAGAGTATCTCCTGCGTGTCGGGACGGAAGACCATCATCGCAAACGGTGCCGAGAGCATCGACGCCTTGTCGGCAGTGGTCATATCGTCGGTCACGTCGTCGATATAGCGGCGGATGCTCTCGCGCCGCTTCTGCGCCGTATGCCGGAAATACCACCAGAGAGACACCATCGCCGCCGCCTCGCACGCTGCCAGCGGGACGCTCACGCGCGCCGTGACGGCTGCGAAAAGAAAGCCGACGAGAAAATAAAGCCGTAAGCTCGGCTCCACCAGCTTGCTGATCCTGCGGTTCTTCATGGGCTCCTCCTCCCGTTCTCTCTGAAGCTAAATATAGCCGGAAGATAATAGTTCAGTGTATTATATCACAGGACTGCCCCGCGGCACAACAAAAACATTAAATTTTTGCGCATCGACAAAAAATATGGTATACTTTCCGCGCAAAGTATGCTATAATACGTTTCAAACAGCGCTCCGGCTGCTCCGTCAGCCGCTCCGCAGCAGGGTTTTGACCGCGTTTCCCGCGGTTTGAATAAACAAGTCCATACGGTCAAAAGCAGGACGCCGCAGGCGCAAACCGCTTCGTGAAGCAGGGCGAAGCGCGAGCGCGGACGTCTCTTCTGCGTTGCGTCCTTTTGATCCGGACCCACCCGAAAAACATCAAAAGGAGTTGATCCAGCATTGGCTGAACAGTTAAAAATCATTCCCCTCGGCGGTCTCAATGAGATCGGCAAAAACATGACCGTGTACGAGTACGGCGGCGAGATCATCGTCGTCGACTGCGGCATGGCGTTCCCCGGCGACGATATGTACGGCATCGACTGCGTCATTCCCGACGTGAGCTATCTCGTCAAGCACAGGAACCGTATCCGCGGTATGTTCATCACCCACGGGCACGAGGATCACATCGGCGCCGTCCCCTACATTCTCAAGAAGATCAATATCCCCATCTACTGCACGCGCCTGACGGCGGGGCTGATCCGCCTCAAGCTCGAGGAGCACGGTCTTCTCAAATCGACGAAGATCGTCACGGTGGAGAGCGGCATGACCGTCAAGGCGGGCAAGTTCAGCGTGGAGTTTATCCACGTGAACCACTCCATCGCGGACAGCGTCGCCTTCGCCATCCACACGGGACTCGGCACCGTCGTCCACACGGGCGACTTCAAGATTGACTCGACGCCCATCGACGGCGAGGTCATCGACCTTGCCCGCTTCGGCGAGCTCGGCAAGCAGGGCGTCCTCGCGCTGCTCGCGGATTCGACGAATGTCGAGCGCCCGGGCTACACGATGAGCGAGCGCACCGTCGGGAGGACGTTCAACCGCCTCTTCCAGGGCTGCAAGCAGCGCATCATCGTCACGACCTTCGCCTCGAACGTCCACCGTATCCAGCAGATCATGGACGCCGCGGCGGAGTGCGGGCGCAAGGTCGCCGTCACGGGCCGCAGCATGGAGAACGTCACCAAGGTCGCCACCGATCTTGGCTACATGAAGCCGCCGAAAAACACCGTGGTCGATATCAATAAGATCAAGTCGATGCCGCTGGAAAAGCAGGTCATCGTCACCACCGGCTCGCAGGGCGAGGAGATGTCCGCCCTGTACCGCATGGCGTTCTCCCAGCACAAGCAGATCGAGGTCGGCCCCGGCGACCGCGTCATCATCTCGGCGAGCGCCATTCCCGGCAACGAGAATACCGTCTCGCGCGTCATCAACGAGCTGTTCCGCAAGGGCGTCGAGGTCATCTACGACCGCGCGGACATGCTCCACGTCTCCGGTCACGCCTGCCAGGAGGAGCTCAAGATCATTCACGCGCTCGTAAAGCCCAAGTACTTCATTCCCGTACACGGCGAGCAGCGTATGCTCCAGATCCATAAGAATCTCGCCCTCCAGATGGGCATGGATCGCAAGAACATCGTCATCTGCGACAACGGTGACGCCATCGAGATCGGCGCGCGCTCGATGAAGCATGTGCCCGGCTGCGTACCCGCGGGCGAGGTGTTCGTGGACGGGTACGGCGTCGGCGACGTCGGCGCGGTGGTGCTGCGCGACCGCAAGCACCTCGCCGAGGACGGCATGGTCGTCGTCGTGCTGCCGGTCAGCGCGCAGAACGGCGACCTGCTCGCCGAGCCCGAGATCATCACCCGCGGCTTCATCTACGTCAAGGACTCCGAGGAGCTGCTGCAGGATCTGCGCAACCTCACGATGTCCACGGCGGAGGGCTTCCGCGGCAGGCGCGGGCGCGATACCGCCGAGCTCAAGGGCGCGATCCGCAGCGCCGTGAGCAGCTACCTCTTTAAAGCGACGAAGCGCAGCCCCATGGTGCTGCCCGTCATCACAAGACTCTGAGCCTGCCGGACAAGGGCGGGGAACGCAAGTTGCGTTCCCCGCTTTTTTCTGTTGACAGCTCTCCCGAAGTATGCTATCTTATCGGCAGGCGATATATCGTTAGCCGATATATCGCCTGCCGAAAGGAGAGATGTATCATGGGTACCGCCGCGCTGACCGAAGCGGTCTTTTATATCCTGCTCTCGCTGGACCGGCCCCTGCACGGCTACGGCATCATGCAGAACGTCGCGCAGCTCAGCGGCGGGCGCGTGCATCTGGCGGCAGGCACGCTCTACGGCGCGCTTTCCACGCTCACCGAGCGCGGCTGGATCGAAGCCCTCGGCGACGAGGGCGAGGGGCGCAGGAAGGAATACCGGCTCACGCCCAACGGCCGCGCCGCCGTGCGCGCGGAGCTTGCGCGCCTGCACGAGCTGACCCGCAGCGGCGACGCGCTGACGGAAAGCTGGAACTGAGAAAGGAGAACGCACCATGAAAATAAGCAGGAAGATCGTACCGCATCTGATAAGCTACGCCTACGATCCCGAGCGGATCGAGGAGCAGGCAAACCGCAGGGCGCAAGACGGCTGGCTTCTGGAGCATTTCGGCTCGTTCCATTCCACATACCGCCGCGGCGCGGCGAACGAATACGAGTACCGCGTGCAGGTGATGGAGGCGGGCATGGACCGCCTTGTCTACGCGGCGGAACTTGCGGAGTTCGGCATCGAAGACGTCGGCGGCGTGGGTGACCTTCTGATCCTGCGCAAAAGGGCGGACGGCACGCCGTTCGAGCTGTACTCCGATCTGGACTCCCGCATCGCCCAGCAGAAAAAAGCCGTGCGCTATCTGCGACGGGGACTGATACTGAGCTTTTTCTATGGAAGCATGATGCTGATGAATGTTTTGACAACGCTGATGGGAGCGCGCGTGATCGGACCGCACGCGGGCACGGCTCCGGTCAGCTTCAGCACGGCGCAAGCCCTGCTCCTGTTCTGGGGGGTTCTGCTTCTGTTCGCCTGCATCACAGGGCTCATCGACTGCCCGATCGGTCTGCGCCGCACGAAAAAGAAGATCAAGGCGCTCGAAGCCGAGCGCGTCATTCAGGAATGAGAGGGGCTTGAAAAAAGCGCTCCCCCGTTGTAGAATATTCCCCGATCCGACAAAATCAGCGGGAGGAACGCCGACATGATCCAGGATATCGAGCCGAAGCATCTTTACAACGAGTGGAAAAAGAACGCCGTGCCGAAAAAGAGCAGCGCCGTGGTGCAGTTCCGCGGGCGCGACCTTCTGTGCCGTATCGACGGCAACGGGCTGAAGTTCCCGCCGCGCTCGCTGTTTGCGGAGCCGGACGGGGCGTTCACCTACCTCTTTGAACTTGACGGGCGGGAGTATTACCTGCTCTTTGACGAGACCGAGCGCGCGCTTGAGGGCTATTCCTACCGCGACATCGCCCTCTTCCGCACCGAGCAGCCCAAAGAGCTCGCCTACGCCGCGGTCAGCGCGTGGCATCTGTGCTCATGGTACCGCGACACGCGCTGGTGCGGCCGCTGCGGGGAAAAGCTCGTCCACGACGTGAACGAGCGCATGATGCGCTGCCCGAAGTGCGGCAACATGATCTTCCCGCGCATCAACCCGTCGGTCATCGTGGCCGTGACGCACGGGGATCACCTGCTGCTCACGAAGTATGCCAACCGCCCCGGCGCGCAGCGCACGGCGCTGATCGCCGGCTTCACCGAGTTTGCCGAGAGCTTCGAGCAGACCGTCCACCGCGAGGTGATGGAGGAGGTCGGGCTCAGGGTCAGGGACCTGCGCTACTACCGCTGCCAGCCCTGGGGCATCAGCGGCAATATCATGATGGGCTTCTGGTGCCGGCTCGACGGCGACGACGATACCATTCATCTCGACAATTTCGAGCTGGCGGACGGCGCGTGGGTCAGCCGAAAGGAATTGCGGGAGACCTTCATCAACAACGGCGTCGCGCTGACGGCGGAGATGATCTCCGAGTTTGCCGCGGGCAGGGACCCGTACAGTCTGGAAAAGCAATAAACCGGCAGCGCTCCCGTTCCGGCGGAACGGGAGCTTTTTGTCGGAGTCTTTCCCGCCGCGCCGCCAAAATTCCGCCAAGAAAACGGTCAGATCCCCGCCATAATTGGTAATATGCACAAAAAGTTTCTCCGTTAAAAATATAACATATATAAAATATACAATCTCAACAAATTTTCATGCTGAGAAACGGCACTTTAGCCGTTGACAGCACGGGTGTGATTTGCTATTCTGAGCATATGAAATATTTTCAAGGAATATTTCATAAATTGTGAATGTTAGAGAGGGAAAATGTATGGAAAATTTGATTGCCGTCAACAGCGCGATCAATAGCTTCGTATGGGGTCCGATCATGCTGGCGCTGCTGGTCGGCACGGGCGTCTATATGACGTTCCGCACCGGCGCTCCCCAGTTCACCAAGTTCGGTCACGCCATGAAGAACACGCTCGGCAAGATCTTCGAAAAGCATGAAGCGGGCGAGGGTGAGGTCACCCCGTTCCAGGCGGTCTCCACGGCGCTCGCCTCCACGGTCGGCACCGGCAACATCGCCGGCGTCACCGGCGCGATCGTCCTCGGCGGTCCCGGTGCCGTGTTCTGGATGTGGGTCTCGGCTCTGTTCGGCATGTGTACCAAGTTCTCCGAGGTCACGCTGGCGGTCAAGTACCGCGAGCGCAACGAAAAGGGCGACTGGTGCGGCGGTCCGATGTACTACATCAAAAACGGTCTCGGTCCCAAGTGGAAGTGGCTCGCCGTCACCTTCTCCATCTTCGGCGCCATCGCCGCGTTCGGCATCGGCAACATCGCCCAGATCAACTCCATCGCCGACTCGGTCAACGCCGTGGCGCAGGCGTTCAACCCCGCCTCTGTTGAGTCCAAGCACACCATCGCCCTCGTCACCGGCATCATCGTCGCCGTGTTCGTGGGCTTCGTGCTCATCGGCGGTCTCAAGCGCATCGGTCAGGTCACCGAGCTGTTCGTTCCCTTCATGGCGATCATCTACATCGTCTGCGCGCTGATCGTCGTCATCGCCAACGCGAGCACGATCCCTGCCGTCTTCGCCTCCATCTTCAAAGGCGCGTTCAACCCCTCCGCCGTCGTCGGCGGCGCGGTGGGCGTCACGATGCGCCTCGCCATCACCAAGGGCGTCGGCCGCGGCGTCTTCTCCAACGAGGCCGGTCTCGGCTCCGCGCCGATCGCGCACGCCGCCACCTCCGAGAAGAACCCCGTCAAACAGGGTCTCTACGGTATCTTTGAGGTCTTCATGGACACCATCGTCATCTGCTCGCTGACCGCGCTCGTCGTCCTCTGCTCCGGCGCTGCCGAGGGCAACTACGGCAACAACGACGTCGCCGGTGCCGCCACCACCATCAAGGGCTTCGCCAGTGTGTTCGGTCCCAAGGCGGGCGCGATCATCCTCGCCGTCGGTCTGCTGCTGTTCGCCACCTCCACGATCCTCGGCTGGGCGCTCTACGGCACCCGCTGCGCGGAGTTCCTGCTCGGCTCCAAGGTCATTATCCCCTATCAGATCATCTTCTGCCTCGTCTGCATCGCCGGTGCGGTCGCCGACCTCAAGCTCGTCTGGGATATCTCCGATACCCTCAACGGTCTCATGGCGATCCCCAACCTGATCGCAGTCCTGTTGCTCAGCCCGGTCGTCATCAAGCTGTCGAAGGAATACTTCGCCGGTGTCAAGGCTGGCAAGCTCCAGTAAGCAGTCCTTTTTGCCCCTATCGTCAGGCGGGTCGTTGACCCGCCTGACGTTTTTCTTCAAAAAGCGCACGCGCAGCCGCATTTTTCCGCGCCTTTTCCAAAGGTTTTTCTTTACAACGAAAAAAAGCTGTGCTATGATATGTAAGCACGCGCAGCGCGCATATTCCCGCACTTGGGGCGTGGAGGGCTCACCGACCCGCCGCTCAGTGTTGGGAGAATTTATGAAAGGTGGATAAACACTATGATGCTCAAAGACCAGAAGACCGCTATCATCGAAGCCAACCGCACCCACGAGAACGACACCGGCTCGCCCGAGGTTCAGGTCGCTATCCTGACCGAGCGTATCGCCCAGCTCACCGAGCACCTCAAGCAGCACCCGCAGGACAATCATTCCCGCCGCGGTCTGTATAAGATGATCGGTAAGCGCCGCAGCCTGCTCGACTATCTCATGAAGAAGGATATCGAGCGCTATCGTACCCTGATCGCCAAGCTGGGTATCCGTAAGTAAGTTTGAAAACAGGGTGGTGTGTATGCGCGCACCACCCTTCTTTCACACTTCCGCCCCTGTGCTTTTCCCCGCGCGCATGAGAGTCCGCTACGCTTTAGCAGTTGAAAAAGCGGCGGCCCCCCCCGCCGTTTTTTCAAGTGCTAAACGGTCGGCTCCCATGCGGGATTTTACAAAAAAGGAGATCGACAATGTCTACCATCATCACCAAGCGGCAGTTCCCCCACTACCATAAGTACGAGCTGGAGCTCGCCGGCCGTCCGCTGACGCTCGAGGTCGGCAAGCTCGCCGAGCTTGCCAACGCCGCCGTCATGGTCGGCTACGGCGACACCCGCGTGCTCGTCTGCGCCACCGCCTCCGCCCGTCCGCGCGACGGCATCGACTTCTTCCCCCTCTCCGTCGATTTTGAGGAGAAGCTCTACTCCGTCGGCCGTATCCCCGGCTCGTTCAACCGCCGCGAGGGCCGCCCCGGCGAAAAAGGTATCCTGACCGCCCGCGTCATCGACCGCCCCATTCGCCCGCTCTTTCCCTACGACTTCCGCAACGACGTGTCCATCATGGCGACCGTGATGAGCGTCGATCACGACTGCTCGCCCGAGATCGCCGCCCTGATCGGCACCTCCGCCGCGCTCGCCATCTCCGATATCCCCTGGAACGGCCCCGTCGGCGCGCTCAAGGTCGGTCTTGTGGACGGCGAGTTGGTCCTCAACCCCACGAGCGAGCAGCGTAAGGTCTCCGACCTTGACGTTACCGTCGTCTCCACCGGCAAGAAGGTCGTCATGATCGAGGCAGGTGCGAACGAGGTCGATAACGACACCATGTATAAAGCCATTGAGCTTGCCCATAAGGAGAATCAGAAGCAGGTCGAGCTCATCAACCGCATGGTCGCCGAGATCGGCAAGCCCAAGTTCGACTATCCGCACGCCGCCTTCGATCAGGAGCTGTTTGACGATATCGTCGCGAGCTTCATGGACGAGGCCAAAGCCGCGATGGATACCGACGATAAGAACGTCCGCGAGGCGCGCTGGAACGAGATGATCGAGCATTGGCACGAGAAGTATCTCGACTCCCACCCCGACATGGACCAATTCCTCGACGAGATCACCTACAAATTTCAGAAGAAGATCGTCAAGGCGTGGCTGCTCGAAGGTCACCGCGTTGACGGCCGAGCGAAGAACGAGATCCGCCCGCTCGACGCCGAGGTCGGCGTCCTGCCGCGCGTCCACGGCTCCGGGCTCTTCACCCGCGGGCAGACGCAGGTGCTCTCTGTCTGCACGCTCGACACGCTCTCCGCCAACCAGAAGCTCGATACCATCTGGGAGGAGACCGAGAAGCGCTATATGCACCACTACAACTTCCCCGGCTACTCCGTCGGCGAAGCCAAGCCCGCCCGCAGCCCCGGCCGCCGCGAGATCGGCCACGGCGCGCTCGCCGAGCGTGCGCTCCTGCCCGTCATCCCTTCGGTGGACGAGTTCCCCTATGCCATTCGCGTCGTGAGCGAGGTCGTCTCCTCCAACGGCTCGACCTCTCAGGGTTCCATCTGCGGCTCCACGCTCGCGCTGATGGACGCGGGCGTGCCTATCAAGGCGCCCGTCGCGGGCATCTCCTGCGGTCTCATTCAGGACGGGGACGATTTCACCACCTTTATCGACATTCAGGGCGTGGAGGACTTCCACGGCGAGATGGACTTCAAGGTCGCCGGCACGAAGAAGGGCATCACCGCCATTCAGATGGACCTCAAGAACGACGGTCTGACCATGGCTATCATCAAAAACGCCCTCGAGATCACCTACGACGCGCGCGTCCAGATCCTCGACCAGATCATGCTGCCCTGCATCTCCGAGCCGCGCGCCGAGGTCAGCCAGTACGCGCCCAAGATGCTCACCATGCACATCGACCCCGACCGTATCCGCGAGGTCATCGGCAAGGGCGGCAGCGTCATTCAGAAGATCGTCGCCGATACCGGTGCCAAGGTTGACATCGACGACGACGGCACCATTCACATCGCCTCCGCCAACGCCGCCGCGTGCGACGCCGCCAAGAAGTGCATCGACGATATCGTCTTCGTGCCCGAGGTCGGCAAACTCTACTATGGCCGCGTCGTGCGCCTGATGCAGTTCGGCGCGTTCGTCGAGATTGCCCCCGGCAAGGACGGTCTTGTCCACATCTCCCGTCTCGACAAGAAGCGCGTGGAGAAGGTCGAGGACGTCGTCACCGTCGGCGACATGATCTGGGTCAAGTTCATGGAGATCGACGAGAAGGGCCGCTGGAACCTCTCCCGCAAAGATGCCCTGCTCGAGATCGAAGCCCAGCAGGCAGCCGCTGCCAAGGAAAAGGAACAGCTGTAATTTAAATTGAAGTAGAAAAAGGACAGGTTCTGCCTGTCCTTTTTCTATTTACAGTTGGTAAAAACCGAGCAAGGTGGCAGTCATAAATCCACCAATAAAACATCCGATTGCTACGCCTAATAGAATAAGGCAAAAGAAAAAGTCCTTTTTCTTAATGATAATTTCATCTTTCATGTCATTCTTGACCTCGCTTGATCTTATACATAATAGGGGTTTGGCTTACAGAGAATAACAACCAAATCGACTAAGACGCCAATGCCAAGTAAACCACAGGTGAAGATATAGAGAATTCCCATACCAATTTTTCCTTCATAGAATTTGTGTCCGCCGATAAAGCCGAGGAAAAGGCACAGAAAGAATGCTACCCATTTGTTGCACTCTTTCATTTGCTTAAAGGCTGCAGTAACATTGTTGTTATTGGTGTTGGTGTTAGCATTGTTGATTACGATTTGGGGTTGTTCCTGCTTTAGCTGTCCTACCTGCTTGCCGCACTGAGGACATACGACGCAATCTTTGTCAATTTCTTTTCCGCAAAAAGGGCAATATTTAGTTTCTTTGAGGACAGTTCCACATTCAGAACAGACCTTAGCGTCATCAGGAAGTTCGGCTCCACATTTTGTACAGTACATTTAATATCCCTCCGTTAACAATAACTACATATTGTAGTTTATTGCTAAATGCGGCAATGGACATTGTAAGAATAGAAGAATAGGTAGGAGTAAAAATAACGAGGGGGACGCGGCTATGCCGCGCCCCCCCTCTTTTCAAATCCCCTCCCGTGTGGTATACTCTCCCCATATCGCAGGAAGAAAAAGGAGGGTCAGCCATGGACACCATCGCCGCCATCGCCACGGCGCAGAGCCCGTCGGCAATCGGCATCGTGCGCATCAGCGGCGCGGAGACGCGGCGCGTGCTCGCCGCGCTGTTCACGCCCGCGGGCGGTATTCCCGTATCGGAGCTGCCGCCGCGCCGCATGACCTACGGCGACGTCCGCTCTGCGGACGGCGCGCTGCTCGACCGCGGCATGGCGGTCTGCTTCCCCGCCGCCCACAGCTACACCGGTGAGGAGAGCGCGGAGTTCCACTGTCACGGCTCTCCCGTCGTGCTCGGCGAGGTGCTGCGCGCGGCGCTCAACGCGGGCGCGCGGCAGGCGAAGCCCGGCGAGTTCACGCAGCGCGCCTTCCTGAACGGCAGGCTCGACCTCACCGAAGCTGAGGCTGTCATCGACCTCATAGAAGCCGAGACTGCCGAGAGCGCGCGCAACGCCGCCGCCCAGCTATCCGGCGCGCTGCGCCGCCCGGTCGAGAGCGTTTACAGCACCCTGCTGGACGTTTCCAGCCGCTTTTATGCCGTTGTCGACTACCCCGACGAGGACATTGAGGACCTCTCCCCCTCGCAGACGACGGACGCGCTCGCGCAGTGCGAGCGGACGCTTTCGGACCTGCTTGGCACCTTCGCGCGCGGCAGAGTCCTCAAAAACGGCGTGGCGACCGCCATCATCGGCGCGCCGAACGCGGGCAAAAGCTCGCTTCTGAACGCGCTTGTCGGCTTTGACCGCGCCATCGTCGCCGACGTTCCCGGCACGACGCGCGACACCGTGGAGGAAAAAGCCGTGGTCGGCGGCGTGCTGCTGCGGCTGATCGACACGGCGGGCCTGCGCGAGACGGACGACGCCGTGGAAAGGCTCGGCGTGGAGCGTTCGCACCGGGCGGCGGAGAACGCCGAGCTGCTTCTCGTCGCGGTGGACGGGACAAAGCCGCTCGACGAGGCGGATCGCGGCGCGCTCCGCCTTGCGCGGGGGAGCGGCAAGCCGTGGCTGCTGCTCGTGACCAAATCCGACCTCGGCGGCACGGCGGACATCGTCCCCGACGGGGACCGGCGCAGCTCCGAAGCGGTCGTCCCACTCTCAAGCGTGACGCTCGCGGGCTTTGATGCGCTTGAGGACGCTGTCCGCAGGCTCTATCCTGCGCCGAATGTCGGCAGCGCGCTGCTCACGAATGCGCGGCAGGCAGACGCGGTCAAACGCGCGCTGGAAAGCGTCCGCGCGGCGAAGGACGCGCTCTCCTCCGGTCTGACGCCCGACGCAGCGCTGACCGAGATCGAGCGGGCGCAGACCGCGCTTGGCGAGCTGACGGGGCACACCGCGCGCGAGGACATGGTCGCGCGCATTTTCGAGCGCTTCTGCGTGGGCAAGTAATTTTAACAAAGCCTTTACATATTGCGGCAATATCTGGTATAATATGGATTCCCAAGGTTGAAAATGAAGAAACCGCAGCCTTTGAAAGGAGAAACGACCATGCGCGATTACATCATCATGACCGACAGCTGCTGCAGTCTCAACCAGCAGGAGGTCGATGAGCTTGGCATTACCGTCCTGCCGCTGTCGTTCACGATGGAGGGCAAGACCTACCTCGATACGCCCGACCACGCGGGCATGTCCCCCGAGACGTTCTTTCAGAAGATCGCCGACGGCGCGGACTGTACGACCGCCGCGGTCAACGTCGGTCAGTTCACCGACGCGATGACCGACGCGATGAACGCGGGAAAGGACGTTCTGTGCATCTGCTTTTCGAGCGCCCTCTCCACGACCTACCAGTCCGCCTGCATCGCAGCGGACGATCTGCGCGAAACGCACCCCGAGGCGAAGATCATCGTCATCGACTCCCTCTCCGCCTGCCGCGGGCAGGGAATGCTCGTCTACCGCACGGTGCGCGCGCGCCGCGAGCAGGGGCTCGATATCGACGCGCTGGCGGACTATGTCCGCTCCATTATCCAGAGCCAGTGCCACTGGTTCATGGTCGATGACCTCAACCATCT
Source organism: Alistipes onderdonkii (assembly GCA_963612845.1). GTDB lineage: Bacteria > Bacillota > Clostridia > Oscillospirales > Oscillospiraceae > Hominicoprocola. The sequence goes on along the minus strand of CAVDWO010000001.1, from coordinate 9,687 downwards.
CAAGCGCGGCGGCCGCGTGAGCGCGGCGGCGGCACTGGCGGGCACGGTGCTCGGCATCAAGCCCGTCATGCATACGGACAGCGAGGGTCGTCTCACCCCCGTGAGCAAGGCGCGCGGGAGCAAGGGCGCGCTGCGCGCGCTGGTGGACAAGATGGCTGAGCTCGGCGTCGAGCCGGAGAAGAACCAGCCCGTGTTCATCTGCCACGCCAACTGCCCCGACTATGTCGCGTACGTCAAGGAGCTTTTGAAGGAGCGCTTCAACGTCACCGACGTGCGTGCGGACTTCATCGGTCCCGTCATCGGCGCGCACACCGGCTGCGGCACGCTGGGGCTGTTCTTTGTGGGAACGCAGCGATGAAGTGGCTGGAACTGCACCTCGACACGCAGCCCGCGGGCATCGAGCCTGTGACGGAGCTTTTGAGCGCCCACGGTATCGACAGTCTGATGATCGACGAGGAGGGCGATTTCAAGGACTTTCTTGAAAATAACCGCCAGTACTGGGACTATGTCGATGACGAGCTGATGAGATCCATGCGCGGCAAGAGCCGCATCACCTTCTATCTGGAGGACAGTGCGGAGGGCTACAATGCCCTCGCGCAGCTGCGCGTCGGCTTGTCCGCTTTCAAAAAGCAGCACCCCGAGTACGCCCCGCTGATCCTCGGCATGGAAAATGTCGAGGACGCCGACTGGGAGAACAACTGGAAGCAGTTCTACAAGCCCATGGAGATCGGCGAGCGGCTGCTGGTCGTGCCCGAATGGGAGCGCGCGAAGGACGACGGGCGCGTGAAGCTGATCCTGAATCCCGGTCTTACCTTCGGCACCGGCAGCCACGCGACGACGCGCCTGTGCCTTCAGGCGCTGGAACAGCTGATCCGCGGCGGTGAAAAGGTGCTTGACCTCGGCTGCGGCAGCGGGATTCTCTCCATCGCCGCGCTGCTGCTCGGCGCGAAGGACGCCTTCGCCTGCGATATCGACGACAAGTGCGTCGGCGTCGCCTATGAGAATGCCGCGCTCAACGGCATCGACAGAACGCACTACACCGTCCGCGCGGGCGACGTGCTCGGCGACAAGGGTCTGCAAAGGGAGTTCGGCGGCGATTACGACGTGATCGTTGCCAACATCGTCGCGGACGTCATCATCGCTCTCGCCCCGCAAGTGGGAAAGCTCCTCAAAAAAGGCGGCGCGTTCCTCTGCTCCGGCATCATCGACGACCGCGCGGACGAGGTGCGCGGCGCCCTCACCGCCGCGGGCTGGACCGTCGAGCAGACGCGCAGCAGCGAGGGCTGGTTTTCCTACCTCTGCCGCTGACGGCTTCCCTGTTGCAAATAAGAACCGGCAGACGTCCGATCGGGCGTCTGCCGGTTTCTTCATGTCTGCTCGCCGTTTTCCCGCGCGATGCGGATAAACGCCTCGATCACGCTCCACTGATACGAGCGCTTGAGATAGCCGAAGCGGATCGGGTACGACGCGCCGCTGTCGAAATGCAGGAGATGCAGCCGCGCGATCTGCTCCTCGCTCAGCGCGGTATGAACGAGGTTTTCCGGGCTGAAGCAAGCGCCGACGCCCTGCCCGCACAGCGCCAGCAGCGTCTCGATATTCTCCGAGGTTGCCTTGACGATGGGCCTTACGCCGGAGCGCCGCAGCAGCTCGCGCCCGATGCGCCCGCCGATGTCCGCGGCGGGACCGAGCACGAACGGACAGTCCCGCAGACAGCTCAGATCGCCCACGCGCAGCGCCGCCTCGTGTGCGGCAAGGTCGATGCCGCAGCGGCCCGTCAGCGCATCGGAAAGGCAGAGAACGATGCTCTCGTCGTAGAAATCACACAGCTCGACCTCCTGCGGTGCCTTGGAAAATTCCGCAACGGCAAGGTCGATGTCCCCATCGGTCAGCAGCTTTTGCAGCGCGTCGTTGGAATCCTCGACCAGCGTGACCTCGACGTTCGGATACTCCTTCTGGAACGCCGTGATCAGCCGCGGCATGACCGCGCGCCCGCGCGTGAACGCGATGCCGACGCGCAGCTCTCCCTTCTGATTTTCCGAAATGTCGCAGAATTCCCGCTGCATGGCGTGCTGCGTGCGGCGCAGCTCCTCCGCGTAGCGCAGGAAGGTCTCGCCGGCAAAGGTCAGCTCCAGCGGGATGCGGCGCACGACAAGCTGGCAGTTCAGCTCCTTTTCCAGTCCCGCAACGTGCGAGGAGAGCGACTGCTGCGTGATGTGCAGCAGCTCGGCGGCGCGGGTGAAGCTGCGCTCGCGGGCGAGGACGGAGAAGTATTCCAGAGAATCGAAGTTCATGCGGCGGCCTCCTTACAGCTTTTTCTTGTAGCTTACACCATTTCAAACGGTTTTACAAGAACGAAAATCTGATGTATAGTACTATCATTCCAAGCAATGCCTGACCATTCCGGAGCGGCGGTCTCCTTTTCGCGGCTCCGGCTTCCACACACAGGCGTCTTGGAGCGGATATTGCTTTTCAGCCGAAGCGTTGAAGGGGGGTCTTACGCAATCTCCTCCCGTTCCATGCTCCGGCTGAAAGGCGCACAAGGAAAGGAGAATTCCCATGATCTTACGGACGCAGGAGGATTTCAGAAGCTACGAGGAAAGCAACGGCTTTCTCTCTCACAACCACATTCATATCTGCTCCGTCTCGCCCGAGCGCGCGATCGTAAGCGCCGCCGTCTCCCCGGAGGGCTGCAATGCGGTCGGCTTTGTCCACGGCGGGCTTTTGATGCTGCTCGTTGATGTTGCCGCCAGCCAGACCGCGATGGCGGACGGCGGGCAGTACGTGACGCAGAATACCTTTGTGAGCTTTCTTTCCAACGTGAAGGAAGGGGCGCTCACCGCGGAATCGGAGACCGTCAAGCGCGGGAAAAAGACGGTGCTCGTCCACGTTCGCGTTTTCAGCGAGGAGCGAAAGCTCCTTGCCGACGCCACCGTCACCATGATGCGAACGGATCAATAAAACAGCTTAAATTTGTAATATTTATCAAATTTAACAGTTTTACTTTTTATCTCCTTTCTGTTATGTTGGAGGCAGAACAGAAAGGAGGCGGGACTAATGCTCGCAACAACGCTGGAACTGCTCGCCATTTTCGGAAGTATCCTCCTGATCAAAACCTGCGCAGCCTTTCACGGCGTATAACAAAAAGGGGACGACCCTCTCGGGTCGTCCCCTTTTCTCCCGTTCAGAACAGGTGGAAGCCGGCAATCACGCCGGAGAACACGATGGAGACCATCGAAAGCAGCTTGATGAGGATATTGATGGACGGACCGGAGGTGTCCTTGAACGGGTCGCCCACCGTGTCGCCCACCACAGCCGCTTTGTGCTGCTCGCTGCCCTTGCCGCCGTGGTGCCCCGCCTCGATGTACTTCTTGGCGTTGTCCCACGCGCCGCCGGAGTTCGCCATAAAAATCGCGAGGATAAAGCCCGTGACGAGCGAGCCGCAGAGCATACCGATCACGCCGCTGCCGCCGAGCACCAGCCCGACGACGATCGGCGAGACGATCGCCAGCAGCGTCGGCGCGACCATCTCCTTCAGGCTCGCGCGCGAGCAGAGATCCACGCAGCGGGCATAGTCGGGATCGGTCTGCCCCTCCATGATGCCCGCGATCTCGCGGAACTGGCGGCGCACCTCGACCACGACGCTCTGCGCCGCGCGTCCGACGGCGTTCATCGTCATCGCCGAGAACACGAACGGCAGGCACGCGCCGACGAAGATGCCGACGAGCACCGTCGGCTCCATGAGCGACAGGCTGTAGTCGCCGCCCGCAGCGTCGAGCTTTTCAATGAAATTGGCGATAAAGGCGAGCGCGGTCAGCGCGGCGGAGCCGATGGCAAAGCCCTTGCCCGTCGCGGCGGTGGTGTTGCCGAGGGAGTCGAGCGCGTCGGTGCGCTCGCGCACCTCCTCGGGCAGTCCCGCCATCTGCGCGATGCCGCCCGCGTTATCCGCCACGGGACCGTAGGCGTCGGTAGAGAGCGTGATGCCGAGCGTCGAGAGCATACCGACCGCGGCGAGCGAGATGCCGTAAAGCCCCAGCTCCGTGTTGCCCGCGTAGCCGATCGTGGAGCAGAAGTAGGCGACGAGAATGGCGATGCCCACGATGATGATGGGCAGCGCGGTGGAGAGCATACCCAGCCCCACACCGCCGATGATGATGGTGGCGGAGCCGGTCTCGCTGCTGGCGGCAAGCGCCTGCGTGGGCTTATAGGTATCGGAGGTATAGTATTCCGTCACGCGGCCGATCAGCACGCCCGCGAGCAGTCCCGCCAGAATGGCGAGCCACAGGCCGTAGAACTCGCTGCCGAGCAGCACGCGCACGGCGAAGAAGCTCACGACCGCGACCGCGACCGCGGAGAAGTTCGTGCCGCGGCCGAGCGCGCGGAGCAGATACTTCTGGTCGGCGTCCTCCTTCGTCTTGACGAGGAAGGTGCCGATGATCGAGCACAGCACGCCGACCGCCGCGATCACGAGCGGAATGGCGACGGCAAACACGCGGTCGATCTGCGGGATCTGGTTGAACGCCAGCACGCCCAGCGCGCAGGTCGAGGTGATGGAGCCGACGTAGCTCTCATAGAGGTCCGCGCCCATGCCTGCCACGTCGCCGACGTTGTCGCCCACGTTATCGGCGATGGCGGCGGGGTTGCGCGGGTCGTCCTCGGGGATGCCCGCCTCGACCTTGCCGACGAGGTCGGCGCCGACGTCAGCCGCCTTGGTGAAGATGCCGCCGCCCACGCGGGCAAAGAGTGCCATCGACGACGCGCCCATGCCGAAGGTGATCATCGCGGCGGTGATCTCCTCAAGCGAGGAGTTGAAGATGAGCTTCATCACCGCGTACCAGAGCGAGATATCGAGCAGCCCCAGTCCCACGACCGTGAAGCCCATGACGCTGCCCGCGGAGAAGGCGATGCGGAGCCCGCGGTTGAGCCCCTCCTGCGCGGCGGCGGCCGTGCGGCAGTTCGCCTGCGTGGCGATGGTCATGCCGATAAAGCCGGAAAGGCCGGAGAAGAAGCCGCCGGTCACGAAGGCAAAGGGCACGAACCACGTCACGAAGCCCGCCGCCGCCATGCCGCAGAGCACGACGAACATACACGCGAAAAAGATCGCGACCGTGCGGTACTGCCGCTTGAGGAACGCGGACGCGCCGGTGCGGATAGCGCGGGAGATCTTCTGCATCAGCGGGGTGCCTTCGGAAAATGCAAGGACCTTTCTGCTTTGCAGCCACGCGAATACCAAAGCGATCACGCTGGCGGCAAGGCTCACCCAATACAGGTTTTCCATGATGGTTTTCTCCTTCTTTATGCTTTGAAGCAAAAATTGCGCGCTTTCGTGCGCTACTGTAATTTTGCCACATTCCGCCCCGAATTGCAAGATGTGAAAATATGAAAAATCTATAATCTTATCATTTATAGATATTATATATATTTATATTCTGCACAAAAAGGGCGCCGAAAGCCTTGCCTTCGGCGCCCTTTTCTCTCTCCCGAGCCGGGCGCGGCGTCAGGAATTGCTCTTGCTGGTGGAGCGCAGCGTCACGTCGTGGTAGCCGCCCTCAACGATGCTGGTCGCGGAAACGAGCGTGAGCCTCGCGTTCTTCTGGAGGTCGGGAATCGTGGTCACGCCGCAGTTGCACATCGTGGACTTGACCTTGTAAAGGCTGCGGGCGACGTTGTCCTGCAAGGGTCCCGCATAGGTGACGTAGGAATCCACGCCCTCCTCAAACGCAAGCCCCGTCTTGCCGCCGAGGTCGTAGCGCTGCCAGTTGCGCGCGCGGTTTGAGCCCTCGCCCCAGTATTCCTTGACGTACACGCCGTCCACGAGCAGCTTGTTCGTCGGCGATTCGTCGAAGCGGGCAAAGTAACGCCCAAGCATCAGGAAGTCCGCGCCCATGGCGAGCGCGAGCGTCATGTGATAGTCGTGTACGATGCCGCCGTCGGAGCAGATGGGGACGTACACACCCGTCTCGCGGAAGTATTCGTCCCGCGCCGCCGCGACCTCGATGAGCGCGGTCGCCTGTCCGCGGCCGATGCCCTTCGTCTCGCGCGTGATGCAGATGGACCCGCCGCCGATGCCGACCTTGACAAAATCCGCGCCGCACTCGGCGAGAAAGCGGAAGCCGTCGCGGTCTACGACGTTGCCCGCGCCGATCCTGACGGCATTGCCGTAGCTCGCGTGCACGTAGTCGATGACCTTCTTCTGCCAGACGGAATAGCCCTCGGACGAGTCGATGCACAGCACGTCCGCCCCCGCCCCGACAAGCGCGGGGATCCGCTCGGCATAGTCGCGGGAGTTGACGCCCGCGCCGACCAGATAGCGCTTTTCCGCGTCCTGAAGCGCGAGCGGGTGCTCCTTGTGCTCGGCATAGTCCTTGCGGAAGACGAAGTAGCGCAGGCGGTCGTCCCCGTCCACGATCGGCAGGGTGTTGAGCTTGTGATCCCAGATAATGTCGTTGGCTTCCTTGAGCGTCGTGTCCGCCGGGGCGGTGATGAGCTTCTCGCGCAAGGTTACCAAAGGAATGAGCAATGAACAGAGTGACGGCTTTGTGCAAGCGCTTGCAGCTTGTTAAATCAAACGCCGTGTAATTGCAGCGTATCCTCTTGCTTTCGGCGAGGTGCGAGTAAAGGAGCGTGTAAAGTCTGCGATGAACTACAAGAAACCCGCCTTCTGGCTTGTTTTGACCTCTGCGGTTGTCTGTATTGCGGTTGCAGTCTACTTTCTGACAAACCCGATCGGATTCCAATTCGATGCGGCAGCCAACACCATTGTTTCTGCAAATTATTTTGACATGAGGAATATGGACGACCCAGTTGCCGTTGAAATGACCTCGGCACAAATCAGCGAGTTAAGCTCCCGTCTGGCTGGAGTTAAAAACTGCAAGCGTAACGATAAATATGCCGGACTGACGCCGGTATATCAGATCAGTGCGCGGCTGCAAGATGGAAGTTATATCAGAGTGAGCGGTTACAGCTTTTCTGATAACACGATGGTGGACATTGAGCAGGGCGGCAAGCGGTATGCAGTGTCGGACGAGGAGTTTCAGGAGTATCTGAGCCGAATTTGCGCCGGTGGAGATGTTTCTGCGGTATTTGGTTTGCAGCCGCTTCGTGCGCAGCGTCCGGAATACTTCGATCTGGATGCGTTCGTGCGGTATATTCTTGCCGCGTATACGCTTGATCTGGATGATATCCACGTCATTCCGTGACAAAATTCCATTTCCAGCTATATCCCAGAGTGCTGGATCGTCTCTGAAAACGGAGAAAGTCTGGAGGAAAAATGGGTGCAGTAGATGGAAGCGACCAGAGCCGTGCTCCTCGGAGAATAAGCCTTTTTACAACACACTGACTGACCGTCCTATGATTCCATATTTTTCGCTATAAATGAAAACAAATTGGAGGGGGCACCTGCGTTCCCGCTTTTGGGCAAGACTCCGGCATTTTCACCTTAAGTTCTTGACACTAGAAAGAGAAGGCTGATGTCTGTCAGCCTTCTCTTTAACTTTTTTGACCACTGGTTGCAAATCCCCTGTTTCGAGATTCTGTATTTGTTAATGCGTCCACATGATCTTGACATTAATCGCCATCCGGAATCTCGGGATACGGCTCCGCCCAGGTCAAGCCTTGAAAAACTGTCCACTCACCGCTACGATTATCTACAATAACATGGAAATCTTCAAATTCTTGAGCAGAGACGCTTTTCCCATTAAAGGATAGATTTACCCGGTAGGTTTGTGCATTTGATACCGTCGTGAGTTCAACAGGAATGCCCTCGCTGTATTTTACAATGAGGTCAACTCGCTTATCATCCATTTTTTCCGGCGGGTCATCATCAGACAAGAAGATATCATAATAATCGACACTTTCCCTTTCTGCCACATCGTCCCAGTATTCGCGAAGGATTTTATCATATTCTGCCGCGCTTATACTTTCTCCTGTTTCAATAATACGATATCCAAGCACCCCATCAACGGGGTCAATTTCCTCAAAGGTATAGGTCACATTTTCCCATGCGTTATCTCCAAATTGTTCCAGCACAAGATAATGCTGCTGCACCGCAACTGCAGCATAGTGATTTTTCCGCGTTGTAAAGGCACTCGTCTGTGCACTACCCAATTTAAGAACTCTTTCTCTTTCTGCATCATCTAACGTCATCGTAGGCAAAGCATCTGTTTCTATTGCCATTCCTGGTGTTTCACAGTACAAAAAGTTCTCGCCTTTTGCGTTTTCCATACTGATACTTCCAGCCAGATACAAGATGTATTTTTGAACAGCATCTTCCTTTTTCTCATACGTCGTCACGACAGTACGTGACACACCTACTGCATACACC
>CAVDWO010000001.1:0-1236 GCA_963612845.1 Alistipes onderdonkii | reverse complement strand
TGATACCGATCAGGGCGCTTTCCTTGTCTTACGGCAGGAAAGAGCAAGCCGCCGCAGACCTCAATTTAGGGGAGAAAAGCCATAGCTGTTGGACAGCGCGTCGATTTTTTGCCCTGCCTTGCACATGGGGCAGTCCTTGACCAAACTGGTCACATACCCGGGAACGTCCTCCGGAGAAAACAGGCTGATCACGGGGACTTCATCCACCCGGTCAAGGGCGCTGAAGACCGCCGCGATGCCTTGTATCTTCCCCCCGTAGTACTCAATGCACTCAAGGGCCCTGCCTGCGGTTTTCCCGGAATTCACCGTAGAGATCAAAAGCAGAATGTTTTTCTGAGCGATCATGGGAAGAAGATTGCTCCGGAAGATCAAAAGCCCGTTCGAGTCGTATTCCGGCGTGACGACACAGATATTTTTTTCGTTGTTCAGAGAAAAGAGGTTTTTCTGAGAAAGCGACCGGGCAAGGAATGCGCCGATGACCTCGCTGCCGTCCAGACAAACGACAGTGTCTATCTGCTTTTCATAGATATAGTGAGCAGAAAGCGTTACCGCGGCAGCGGCAGCCATCGTACATTCATGCTTCATGCGGGTGATGTCGAGATAGTGGCTGTTGTGCGAGTGGCGGGTCGCAAAGTGCCCGCGATGCGCGGTCAAATTCAAATCAATGGACTCCTTGGACTTGATGATCATGGCACTCATAGTTCGCGTCTCCTTTCAATCATGTGCTTGCAGAGGTTGGAATAACGTCAAACATATTTCCTACATCGTATAGACGGCGGATGTGCAGAACCCGTCCGGCAGATCTAAGCCATCCTGAGGGGCAAGATCCCACAAGACCTGCCCGACCCACTGCGAGGCGACAGATGAAAAATGGAGCAGAACGATTCCGAGATCCAGCGCCGCGTCTATCTGATCTGTGTAGGCGTCCTTCTGCTGGATCAGATAGATCCTGTGATCCTTAACGAGGAATCCATAGGGCTGACGATTGAGGTAGCTGGGGGAGAGGGACGCTGCATAAAAGGCCTGCCAGAACATATCGTCATAGAAACCCATCATCTCATCGAGACCGTCCTTATTGCCCCACGCTCCTACGCTGACCAGATCCGGCACGCTCTTTTTCGGGGCGTAATACTGCCGTTCGACCTTCACATCTATGTTGGACATACTTTGAATATTCAACTGCAATTTCTTGGGAGCCTTTTCACCGTAGCCAAAGGCGACGATGGCAGCCACGTC